>LNFB01000001.1 GCA_001464385.1 Deltaproteobacteria bacterium Ga0077550
TTCGCGCAGACGACCTACGCCAACGCAGCGTTCACCCAGGTGGTCGCTCGCGGCGGCGCGGTGACGGTGGCCGGCGACTTCGACGGCGACGCCCGGACCGACGTCGCGGTGACGGGCATGAGCGGCGTCTCGGCGGTGACGATCGCCTATTCGGACGGCGCGAGCGGGCAGTTCACCGTGCAGGACTCCGCGGCCGCCGGGTTCTCGGAGTGGGCGACCACCGAGGATGCGCACGTGGTCCGCGGTGACTTCGACGGCGACGCGACGACCGACCTCGCGATGGTCGGCGTCGGCGCGTGGTGGTCGATCCCGGTCGCCTTCGCCAACGGACGCGGCGCCGCGATGACGGTCACCAACTACCCGGCGGGGTCGTTCCCGTCGTGGTCGGCCACCCCGGGCATCCGCGTCGCACCGGGCGACTACGACGGCGACGGCTTGACCGACATCGCGCTCGTCGGGGGCTGGGGTTGGGGCACGGTCCCGGTGGCGTTCGCGAACGGCAGCGGCGATTGGTGGGTGACCAACGGCGGCGCGGGCTCGTTCCCCGCATGGGCGCAGATGCCCGAGACCACGCTCCTGCCGGGGGACTACGACGGCGACGGCGACACGGACCTCGCGCTGGTGGGCGTCCCCGGCTGGACCTCGATTCCGGTGGCGCGGTCCAACGGCGATGGCTCGTTCACCGTGGTCAACTCGGGGCTGGCGAGCTTCCCCGCCTGGGCGGCCACCGCCAACGTGGTGCCGCTGGCGGCGGACTTCGACGGCGACGGCTGCACCGACATCGCGCTCAGCGGCCCGATCGGATGGGGGACGGCACCGGTGGCGCTCGGCTGGTGCACCGGGGAATTCGTGCCGTACAACATCAACGCGGCCGACTTCGCGCTGGTGTCCGGGCTCGGCGGAGAGCCGATGCCGATGATCTCGAACCTCGACTCGCGCGCGGCCATGGCATCGATCGGCATCCCGAACAAATCGACGATCCCGTGGGCAGGTGCGTTGAGCGGGCTCGCGTTCGCCCAAGGGTCGCCGTCCGCATCGACCTTCGCGCCGCGTACGGCCGGCGCGGGCGCGAGGTTGCTGCGCTGAAGCGGCGGCCCAAGGAACGGCCGGGGCGACCTCGACGATCGCGAGGGAACGCCTCGGCCGACCTCCCCTCACCCCTCGCAGCCCACGCGCGCCCCCGACACCGCGACGTCATCCACGAACAACACCATCGTCGACCCACCATAGCTCTCCCACCCGAGCTGCAGGTCGACGACCTCCGGGTTCCACGCGCCCGCCTGCAACCACTGTTGGTCGACGTCCGCCGTCGGACGTCCGTCGACCTGCAGCGCCGCGACGGCGTCCCCATCGACGAACGTCGACAGCCGGCCCCCTTGCCCGTCGATCATGAACTCGACGCAGGTCCACTCCCCCGGCGCAGGCGCGACGCTCATCGAGATCCCCGTGGGGCTGAGGGCCGGCAGCGTCGCGTCGTCGGACTCGCGATTCCACATGAGGATCCCCGATTGCCCGCCCATGCGCAGCGCAGCTCCACCGTCGGCTGCGTCGGTCAGCGCCGCGAACGTGACGTGGCTGGGGCCGAGCGCCTGCGCGAGGCGCAGCCACACGCGCACCCAGACCTCGCCGCCGGCAGCGTCCGCGATCGCCGGCCCGTGCGAGAGGAACACGTGGTCGCAGTATCCACCGCCGCCGTCGATGCGCACCGACTGCGTGCCGCCGTGCGCGACCTCGTCGGTGATCGCGAGCGTGCCGGTGCCCGAGCAATCCGGCGACACGACGCTCCACCGTGAAGGATCGGGCGGGCCGCCGGCCGCGTCGCCCTCGAACCCGTCGCACAACGGGAGCTCGTCGCATCCGAGCGCGCCTGCGCCTGTGCTCTCGCCGGACGACTCGCCGACGGACGCGTCGGTGCTCTCCGCGGACGTCGCAGTGGCGTCGCTCGAGCTCGACGCAGGGGCGGCGGACGTGGATGCCTCGAGGCCGTCGTCCCCCGTGACCGACCCGCCGGACTCGGCGGCGCCCGGCGACCCCGCGGTGTCGGCGGACCCACTCGAGCCGTCCGTGGCCGCCTCCGTCACGGCACCGCCACACGCCATCGCCTGGAGGATCGCACCCAAGCCGAGCCGTCTGCGCCGCATGTCCCCCCCT
>LNFB01000002.1 GCA_001464385.1 Deltaproteobacteria bacterium Ga0077550
GGACCGCGGCAGAGACGCCCGAGTTCTCCGGGAACAGCATCTCCATCCGGGGCGACAGCGGCTGGCGCTACTACTACGGCCACATCCACTCGACGCAGTTCCGCAAGGCCGACCAAGGGGTGACACGAGTCCGGAAGGGAGATGTCATCGCGCTGATGGGCTCGACCGGAACGTCGGTCGAGCATCTCCACTTCGAGGCCGCTCCGGGAGACAGCGACGCGGTCGATCCGTATCCCTTCATGGCGACGTGGCAACGCACCGCGGGGAACGGAGCACCGCCGCCACCCCCGGAGACGCCGCCGGAGACGCCGCCGCCACCCCCCGTCGACGGATGCGGCGTGCTCGTCCCGGGCCAAGTCATGGTGCCCGGACAGATCTTGTACTCCTGCGATGATCGATTCCAGATGCAGCTGCAGACCGACGGCAACATCGTGCTGCGTGTCGTCGACTACGTCGCGCTCTGGACCTCCGAGACGTACGGCACGTCGCCGTCGGGGTTGGTGATGCAGGAGGACGGCAACCTCGTGCTGTACGGCACCGATGGCGCGCCGATCTGGCACATCGGCACCCACGGGAATCCGGGCGCGTACCTGGTCCTCCAGGACGACGGGAACCTCGTCGTCTACGAAGGCGACACGGCGCTGTGGGACACGGGCCCGGCGTGACCGCGCGGCGCTGCGACGGGCCGTGGAAGCACGGCCCGTCACCGTCACGGTCTGTCACCTGAGCGAAGCTCAGGTGCAGTGGTCCTCTAGACCGCAGGGATCGTCGACGCAGCTCGAGCCGCTGGGGCAGATCGAGTCGCCGTCGCAGACCGCGATGCAGTACTGCCCACAGTCGAAGCAGCCCTCGCACGGCCCGCCACCCTCGGGCGCGGGGTCGATACGACCGCAGGTGATCGTCACGCCGACCGCATCGTCGGGCGGTGGCGGACACGGGGTCTCGCCCTCGATCTGCGTCCAGCACACCGTCGTGCAGAACCCGGCGGCACAATACCCACTGGTGCACTGCTCGTCGGCGTCGCACGGCGCATACATGTTGTCGACCGGTGCACCGGTGCTGCTCTCCTCGAGCCCGCCGTCACTGCTCGACGCGCTGCTCGTCGAGGTCCCCTCGCTTGCGCTGCTCGAACCATCCGGATCCACGGTCGTCGCGGGATCGACGGTGCTCGTCGCGGTCGTGACCTCGGCGGTGCTGCTCGACGTGGGCTCGGCGCCCTCCGTGCCGGTGCTTCCCGTGCAGGCCTCGGCCGGATCGCAGGGGAGGTGGTGCAGCACCTCGGGGTTGTACCCGCAGCTCGCAGCCGCGGTCGCGAAGGTGGCGGCGATCGAGGACCAACGGCGCGGGCTCGGCATGTCACGGCCGCAGTGACTTGCGGGGGGATTTCGATCCCGCCCGGCTGCGCCGTCATCTCGCCCCTGATTCCGGGATCGGAATCTCCGAGGCCCCCACATCACGGGCATGAGCATCGACCGCCCCCTCCGCCGCCCCCTCCGCCAGGTGGGCGCCGCGCTCGCCCTCGCCGTCCTGGGGAGCTCGGGCTGCGCGATCACCCGGCAGATCGACGAGCACACCTTCGAGATCCACGGCAACGCCGCCAGGGTCGACAAGGTCGCCCAGCGCACCTGCGAGGCCGGCCAGGTCCCGAGCGTGACGCAGCTCGAGTACAAGCCCGAGCGCACCGGCTCGTCGGTCATCGACATCAGCCGCAGCTCGACCAGCTGCGACAGCTACGGGTCGTGCACGCGCACGGACACCCGCGACGTCACCCCGATCACGATCACGATTCCCGCGCAGCAACGCGTGCGCGTGCGCTGTGCCGGCTCGCCCGCGTAGACCGCCGACTCCCCGATCTCCCCCGCACCAGCACCACCGCCGCGATCCATCCGACCGCCCACCACCCCCCATCCCTCCCCGCGACCGCGCAGCCGCCATCCGCGAAGGGCGGCACCGGCCCCGGTTCGACCTCGGGCGCCAGCGGCGAGTCGATGTACGGCGCATCCTCGCGCACCGGCCAGGTGCGGCAGCGCCAAGGATCCCACTCGTTGTCGACGACCTCGCAGACGTACGGCGCGCCCTCGCAGTGCTCGGCGAGCGACTCCGAGATATCGACGGCCATCTCGCCGAAGCGCTCCGTGTCGTCGTCGTCGCCGTGGCAGTAGGTCTCGGCGTGGATCGTCCCGAGCACGCGATCGCGGAGCTCGACGCGCGCACAGCCGGGGGCGCCTTGGCTGGTCGACACGTCGCCTCCGCGGTCGTCGTCGTGGGCCACGTTCCCCTCGGTGACGACGCGCATCAGCCAGCGCTCGCTCGGGTCCGTGCCGTCCACCGCGACCATCCGGTACTCGACGACCAACCTGCCGTGGCCGTCCACGACGAAGCAGCCATCGTCGGGCCAGCGGAGCTCCTCGCCGGATCCGTTGCACCCATACGAGGGATCGGACTCGTACTCCCACCGCGGTGACGCGCCGTCGCAGCACGCGAGCGTGCCCAGGCCAGCGCCCTCCTGCGCGACCTCCCACGACGTGGAGAACGTGACCTCGGGTGGCTCGCTCGGGCCCGCGGGCGCGAGCGCGTCGATCACCGTCTCGAACGCCATCCCGTCGCACTCGGGGTACGGACCGCTGGGTTCGGTCACGACCCGCGCAACGACCAGATAGCGCTCGTCCGGCCGCAACGGCGCGCTCGGGCGCCACGTCGTGCGACCGAAGGTATCCCGCGCGATGAACGTGCCGGGGACGGCCACGCCGAGCGCGTCGTACACCTCGACCGCGAGGGACCACGCATCGCTGTCGTTGCCACCATCGACGACGAGCTCGAGCTCGCCGTCCGCGGGGATCGCCGTGGCGGTCGGCGCGACCCCGTCGGGCACCGGCTGCGGGGTCCAGTCGCACTGATCCTCGGGCTCGCCGCAGGCCTCGGCCGGTGCCGGCACCAGCGCGTACACGAGCGCCCCCACGAACGCGAAGCGGCAGGCGAAGCGTCTCATGGTGACCTCTGCAGCAGGACGTGGGTTCGCTCGGCGTCGGACAGCACGAGATCGAACGCGCCATCACCATCGACGTCGGCGATCGCCGCGGCCGTCGCCGACACCGGCACCCCGACCACCGCGTAGCACGGGGATTCACCCCCCTGCACCAGCCCAACGTACTCTTCGCCGGCGACCACGACGGGGTGGTCGTCGTCGACGGCGACCGCGTGGGCCTCGAGTGGCACGAACACCGTCGGGCTCTGCCCGGTCACGACGTGCACGACCGTGGTGCCCTCCAGTGGGTGGAACGTCAGCACGTCGCGCCTCGATCCGAGGAACCGCGCGGCCGCGAGCCCGAGCGTCGGAGGTTCGGCCACGTCGTCGTCGATCTGTTGGAAGGGCTCCAGCGCACCGTCGTCGTCGGGCTGCATCACCATGATGCCGCCCGCGACGTGGACGAACAGGTTCTGGTCGTCGAGGCCCACCCACGAGTCGGCGATGCCGAGCCATGGCAGGTCGAGCGAGACCTCGAGCTCGACCGCGGTGCCGAACGTGCCGTCGCCGTTGCCGGCGGCGACGAAGGCACGCGGGGTCCCCGAGGTGACGTCGACCCAGGCGAGATCGACCCAGTCGTCGTCGGCGACGATGCGTCCGAGCACGTGCTGCTCCGACGGCGCCGCGACCGACGTCCCGGACGCCCAGCCGGTCGCCGTGCGCAGCACCACCTCGAGCGTCGCGCTGTCATCGCGCCGCGCGACGAGGTCGTCGTCGCCGTCGCCGTCGAGGTCGTGGACGACGACCGGTCCGTACTCGCCACCACCGATGGGCATGACGCCGAGCTCGCGATCGACCCACAGCAGCCCGTCGCTGGTGCCGAGCAGCAGCTCGCGCTCGGTGTCCGCGTCGGTGTGGGCTGCGGCGATCGAGCGACTCGGCGGGAGCGCGCTCCACGTCGACTCCGTGGAGGCGTCGAAGATCGGGCTGGTCGAGCACACCGTGGCCGCCGGCAGGCACGCCCCCGCGGCGCAGCGTTCGTTGCTTCGGCAGTGGTCGTCGGACACGCAATTGGCGGGGCAGTCCGATTCGCAGCACGCAGGTGAGCAGCAGCCGCTGGGGCAGGGATCGTTCGAGCAGCGACCATCCACACAATCGACGCCCGGTGGGCAGTCGAAGGATTCGCGACACTCGGGTGCGCGCTCGACCGACCCATCGTCGGACGACGACGACGGGATCCCTTCGCCCGTGGTGTCGTGACCGGTGCTGGTCGGACCGGATCCCAGCGCTTGATCGTCGGGCGACGTGCACCCGATGGCCACGAGAAGAGTGACGACGGCGTAGGGATGCGGCGCGGGTTTCATAGGGTCTCGAGGTAAGCCACCAACGCGGCGATCTCGTCGGGGGTGGGCGCAGCACCCGGTGTGGTGCGCACGATCATCTCGCGGACCGCGTCGGCGAGCGTGTGGCTGCGGCCGTCGTGCATCCACGGCGGATGGAGGTCGACCCCGGACAGCGGCGGCACCTGCAGCGCCTCGTTGTCGGCGTCGAGGATCACCGAGGTGCCGCCGACGACGGCGTCGACGTGGCAACGCGCGCAGCCGTAGCGCGTCCATTCGAGCTCGCCCTGTGCGCTCTGCTCGTCGGGCACGCGCGACGGAGCGGTCCGCCGGTGTGTCACCCAGCGCTCGAACGCGTCGGCCTGCGCCGCGTCGAGCGGCAGCGCGCCCATGCGCCCCTGGTGCACCTCCTCGGCGAGCGCCGCGAAGTCCTCGAGGTCGCCGATCCAATGGAACGGTGCGGTGCCCGCGAGGCCCACGTCGATCGCCTGCGTGTGACGGCGTTGGTCGAGCCACCACACCTGGCCGTCGTCGCCGCCCTCGGGGTGACACGAGGCGCACGACACGGCCGCGACCGCAGTCTCGTGGAAGAGGCGATGGCCGGTGTCCTCGACCGAGGCCCCGCCGAGGTCGATCGTGCTCGTCTCGCCCGCAGGACCGACGAGGTGCAGCGCCGACGGCTCGCGTTGCTGCACCGCCAGGGTCCCGTCGGCCAAGAACCCGACCGCGGTCATCTGCGCCGCGGCGGGCCCGGGCTGCACCAGCGTCGGCGAGATGCAGTCGAGCGTCGAAGCCTCCGCGAGGTCCGCGGTGTCGAGCAACGCGACCTGCGAGGTGACGCACTCCGGTCCGCAGCCGGACGCGACCGCCAGCGCGAGCGTGCCGCCGTTCGCGTCGAGGGCGACGTCGACCACGAGCGCCACGGCATGGATTCGCCCGAGGGTCCGCAGCGCGCCGCTGCCATCCACGGTCGTGATCTGCGTCTGCACCACCGAGTTGCACCCCGCCGGATGACCGCCATACGGCACCGAGGCGTCGAGGTTGATCTGCACGTCGCTGGCGAGCTGGTGGAGCATCAACCATCCGGTCGGCATCGCGATCGCGCGCCACGCGGTCGAGGCCTTCCACGCACCGCCGTTGCCATCCACCATCGACGGCACCACGAACCGGACGAACGTCGCGAGCGCGTCGTCCCACCGCAGCACCTCGGCCGAGCGGAAGCGGGTGACGTGCATGACGCCTTC
>LNFB01000003.1 GCA_001464385.1 Deltaproteobacteria bacterium Ga0077550
CGGCTACTCGTCGGCGTACCGGGCGCGCGAGCTCGTGACGCGCCTGGAAGTCTCGCTCCAGTTCGCCGAGGAGTTTCATATCCTCGTCGGTGATCTGCTGCTCGTACGTCCGACGTCGCTCTCCGAGGACGAGGCGAAGGTACGCAACGCCACGCACCTCGCTTGGCCCACGCCCTACGTGCTCGATGGCGCGGACCCCGAGTGGATCGACTACTTCGAACGCGCGGCGGGGGAGCTCCGCGTACGGCTGGACCCCGATGTGTACCTCCGAATCATGCGTGGCGCGGGGGACCCGCGCCGCTGGCTCGAATACGTGGTCGATGGCTATGTCGGGCAGCGCGAGCACAACGTCGTGCTCGTCGAGGGCATCCCAGATCGCCCCGAGACGCTGGAGCACCATCCGCTGCATCGCCCCGAGCACCGCTTCGCGATCCCGAATGGGACGCCGGCGCGAGAGCGGGCGCTGATCCTCGCGCGTCAGCTCGGCGTGCGATTCGCGGAGCTGCGGGCGGGCCGAGCGCGGCACCATGACGACGCGGTGGCGCGGCAGATCGAGGCGTTGACCGCCGCGGGGGGCAACGCCGACGCCTGGATCGCGCCGCTGCTCGCGGCGCTGTCGCACGAGGTCGGCACCGGCGGCGAACCGCCCCTCGGCAAGGCCTTGGCGACGGACCCCACGCTCGAGCCCGACCTGCGCGAGTACCTCGGCGCAGTCCTCGATGGGTTCACCTCGATCTTCGAGGTCGTGAGCGTCCGCTCCGGCGTGGGGATGACGCTGCGGGATCTCGTCGGCAACGCCGAGTACGACGTCGAGGAACGCTCCGCCACGACGGATCTCCCCACGCGCCTCGTACTGTGGGCGCGGCTCGTCCGGTACCGCGACGTGTGGACAGTCGACGCGTTGCACCCGCAACCGCTGCTCCCCGCGTTCCGCGACGAAGCGATTGCCCAGGTCTGCGGTCTGCTCGCCTCGCATCGACGACGGCGAGCCGCTGCAGACCCGGCGGAGTTCTTCGCCGCGATGGTGGCGTGGCAACGGCTGCTGAGCACGATGATGGAGGCGGCGACGATCCGGCCGACGATCACGACGACCTCGGGGGAGCCCGTGGTCCTCTCCCGAGCGGGCTACCGGTTCGAGGCGCGCAACCGGGATCGAGTGCTGGTCGCGCTCACGCGTTTACGCCGCTGCCACCGCGACGTCGATGGCGATGCGCCGAGCGAGAACGGCGACCGGGCGCGCTTCGTGATCGCGAGCGATCGCGGTGATGTGGAGGCGATCCTCGAGGTCGGCCCGGTGGACATGACCATCCAGACCAACTCCGTCGATCGGCTGACGCGGGTGCGGCAGCGGATCACCGCCAAGCTGCCCGGAGTGTTGAGCGCGCCGCACTCCGAGTTCGTCGACCTCGAAACCGCGGCAGCGTCGGCCGCCCCACGGGTGACGCAGCAGCCCACGGCCGAGATGAAGGCCGTGGTCGCCCAGGCGCTGCGACGACGCTACGCGGCCTTCCTCGACGAGCCGATTCCCGCGTTGCGCGGGCACTCGCCGCGTGTCGCTGCCGCACGGCCAGAGCTGCGCGCTGCACTCGATACCCTGCTGCGTGAGCACGAGTTCCACGTCGCGCGCGAGTTCGGCCCCGGGCTGATCGACTTCGCGGCGATGCGGCGCGAGCTCGGCCTGTCGCCATGATTGGTCTGCGCCGGAGCGCGACGACGCCGCCGAGACGCGGCGTCGGCTCGTTCGCGCGCGCGCGCGCACCCGAGTCCACTTCGTATCCCCGGCCACGCTCCGAACGCCCGCATCGCCACGTGAATTTCCCCTCACCCGACCCACCCCGTCCCCGTATCCACCCCCGACCCCGATGCCGCGCCGCCGCCCGACCCACGCCGCACTCCCCGTCCTGCTCCTCGCGGCGGCCACCGGCTGCTACTCCGGGCTCGACGCAAACGACTCCGGCGCCTCGGGCGACGGCGACACCGGCAGCGCCGCCACCGACAGCGCGACCGACGGCGAGCCGACCGGCGGTGACGACCCCGCCGGCAGCGCGTTCACCTGCGATCCCGACGCGCTCGTCCCCGAGCTGCCGCTGCGTCGCCTGAGCAAGCTCCAATACGCCACGACGATCGCGGATCTCGTCCGCGTCGCCGCGCCGGCCAGCGACGTCGACGCGATCCTCACGGAGGTCGATCCGCTCCTCGCGACGATCCCCGACGACGCGCGCGAGACGATCGCCGGCGAGACCCACGGCGGGTTCCGTCGCCTCGATCAGACCGTCCACCAGGAGCACGTCAACGCGTCCTACGACGTCGCGGTCACCGTGGCCGCCGAGCTCGTCGCCACGGAGTCCCGCCGCGCTGCCCTCGTCGGCGCGTGCGCGACCGATGCCGACCCGGCCAACGACGACGCGTGCCTCGACGACTTCATCACCCGCTTCGGCGCCCGGGCCATGCGGCGCCCGATCGAGCCCGACGAGCTCGCGTTCTATCGCAGCGTCTACGACGGCGACGGGGCGGCGGAGGGCATGGATCCCGAGGCGTTCGCCGACGTCATCGCGGTGATGCTCGTCTCGCCGCAGTTCCTCTACTTCGTCGAGCACGGCGATGCGCCGGTCGTCGACACCACCGATCGCTACTGGCTGTCGGGCCACGAGATCGCGACCCGGCTCTCGTATCACTTCTGGCAGACGATGCCCGACGACGAGCTCGTCGCGGCGGCCGAGTCGGGGGCGCTGCTCACCGACGAGGGCTACGCCGCGCAAGTGGATCGGCTGCTCGCGGATCCCCGCACCGAGGTCACGTTCGGCGAGTTCTACCGCGAGTGGCTGTGGCTCGACGACCTCGCGCCGATGGACGCGCTCGTCGGCACGGCGCTGTTCGACGCGATCCGCGGCGACTTCGAGCCCGGCCCCGACACCACGGACAACATGGTCGCCGAGGTCGTCGACATGGCGACGTGGACCACGTTCGCCCAGGGCGGCGGCTTCGAGGAGCTGTTCCTGTCGAATCGATCGTTCGCGAAGACCGAGGACGTCGCGGCGCTCTACGGCGTCACGCCGTGGGCGGGCGGCGAGCCGCCGGTGCTCGACGACCCCGCGCGCGTCGGCCTGCTCACCCGCGCGGCGCTGGTCGCCAGCGGCGGCAACAACACGCGCCCGATCATGAAGGGCGTGTTCCTGCGCAAGGGCCTGCTGTGCGAGCCCGTGCCGCCGCCGCCCAACAACGCCGCCGCCAACCCGCCCGAGCTCAGCGACGAAATGACCACGCGCGAGGTCGTCGAGGAACTCACCGAGCAGCCCGACAGCGGCTGCGCCGGCTGCCACGCGAGCCTCATCAATCCGCTGGGCTTCGCCACCGAGAACTTCGATTCGCTGGGTCGCACCCGCACCGAGCAGACGCTGTTCGACGCCGCGGGCAACGTCGTCGGTGCGAAGGCGATCGACACCTCGTCGGTCCCGCAGATCGTCGCGGGCGACACGTCGGTGTCCGCCGGCGCCGCCGAGCTCGCGACGCTGATGCTCGAGAGCGGCAAGCCCCAGGCGTGCCTCGCCCGCAACCTCGTGCGCTTCACCCTGGCTCGCCCCGAGGACGTCATGGGCGACGGCTGCATGCTCGACGAGGCCGCCAGCCGACTCGCCGAGGGCGTGCCGCTCGTCGAGGTCATCCGCGCCGTCGCCCTTCGCCCCGAGTTCCGTCAACGCCGCTTCGAGTAGTGAACACCATGCGCACGCCACGACAGCCGCTGCTCGCACGTCGACACTTCCTCCAGGGCGCAGGTGGGTTCACCCTCGCGCTGCCGGTGCTGCGCTCGCTCATGCCGCGCGACACCTGGGCCGGCGATCCGCCGTTCGCCGCGAACCCGCGCTTCGTCGCCTTCGCGACCGAGCACGGCGGCGTCTGGGAGGAGTTCATGTTCCCCGGCGCGTCGACGCTCACCGACACGCAGTCGTACGCGGGTCGCACGATCCGCCGCGGCGCGCTCACGCGTACCGTCGACGGCGCCATGGCCGGCGTGTCGCCGGTGCTGAGCGGCGCGGCCGACGTGCTGACCGACGCGCTGGCGGCCAAGCTCAACGTGCTGCGCGGGCTCGACTGCCCGTTCTACCTCGGGCACCACCGCGGCGGGCACCTCGGCAACTTCGCCGACAACGACGGCAACGGGGCCGACGGCGTGGTGGCGCAGGGCTCCCCGATGCCGACGATCGACCAGGTGATGGCGTGGTCGCCGTCGTTCTACCCCGATCTGTCGACGACCCTCGAGCGCTCGATGATCGTCGGCAGCCGGGTGTCGTGGGGCTGGTCGAGCCCCGAGAGCGGCAGCGGATCGATCCAGGAGCTGCCGCCGGTGTTCTCCTCGCTCGAGCTCTTCAACCGCATCTTCGTGCCGGTCGAGGACGACCTCACCAGCGCGCGACCCCCGGTGGTCGACCGCGTGCTCGACCAGTATCGATCGTTGCGCCAGAGCGATCGACGCCTGTCGAGTGCCGATCGCCAGCGCATCGACGACCACCTCGAGCGCCTCGACGAGCTGCAGCGCCGGCTCGAGGTCACGGTGTCGTGCGGCGACGTGATGCCACCGTCGGCCAACTCGACCGACGAGTGGAACTCGAGCTCGTTCAGCTACGACCCCGCCGCGCAGCGCCGATTCTGGCAGCTGTTCAACGACGTCATCGCCGCGGCGTTCGTCTGCGGCACGAGCCGCATCGCGGTGCTCCGCGTGACCGACAACTTCTCGGACTTCCAGGGCGACTGGCACCAGGCCGTCGCGCACGAGGCCCACGCCCCCGACGGCGGCGCCCAGGGCACGCTGTGGACGGCCCACCAGCGCTTCTTCGAGGACGTGATGCTCGACCTGGCGCGCAAGCTCGACATCGACGAGGGCGACGGCGTCACGATGCTCGACAACACGTTGATCGCGTGGTCGCAGGAGTCGGGCCTCTTCACCCACGAGTCCGTGTCGACGCCGGTGGTCACCTTCGGCAGCGCCGCCGGCGAGTTCGCGACCGGCCAATACCTCGACTATCGCAACCTCGCCGACGAGGGGATGTACGGCTGGTCGAACGGCTCCGACCAGCGCCTCAATCCCGGCCTATCCTACAATCAATGGCTGGGCAATGTGTTGACGGCGATGGGCGTGCCCAAGGCCGACTACGAATCCGGCGAGTACGGCGGCTACGGCCAGGTCTACGTCGGCGAGGGCCGCGGTCAGTACTATCCGTCGGCGGTGTTCGACGCCGCGGGCGACATGCTGCCGTGGCTGGGTAGCGCGTAGCGGCGGGGACGTTCAGATGGGGCAAGTCGGCTGCTCGATGCAGCCTGCGCACTGGCCGGACGCTCTCGGGGTGAACCGGGCAGCGATCGGGTCTCCTGCTTCCGGAGTACGACGACGATCGGACCGCTCATCGATCAGTGGGCCGGTCGCGCGCGCATGCATCGACGAGCCGCCGCATCACTTGCCCTTCTTCTTCCAGATGTCCTGCTTGGGATCATAGAACCGCGTCTTGACATGGATCGGCCCCATCATGGCCTCCTCGTCGACCGGCCCGTCGGGCCACAGCTCGTCGTCGAGATCCATCCCCGTGTTGGCCACGAGCCGCGTCCACACCTTCAGGTCGGGGTGGCCGTCGGCGTTCTCGTCGAGCAGTTCGATTCGATGGGCATAGGTCTCGTCCGGCGTAATCTCGACCTCCACGAGCGTCTCGTCCCACGCGAGCTGCTCGCTGCCGTCCACGCGCAGCACCTTCACCTTGCGCGTGTGCTCGACCGTCTCGAACTCCCGGAACCCGAGGCTGGTCTTGCGACCGACGACGTCGAGCAACACCTCTTGGGCGCCATCGGCATCGATGTCGAGCGCGTCGAGCCGCCGAACCCGCTGCAGCGCGCAACCCACGTCGAGCGGCGTGCGTGTCGAAACCACCGGGGGATCGAGCGATGTGACGCGCGCGAGCAGCTGGTCGGTGCACTCCGCGTTGCCGTCCGGATGCGACCACTGCAGCCGCGAGCGACACTTCTTCTGCTTCTTGGACTTCGTGAGGCCGGCCGCCTGCTCGCCCAAGCAGGCCTCGTAGCGGCTGTACTCGTAGACGACCCAGCCCGCACCCCCGTGCTCGAGTGACGCGCGGAGCACCGGTGTCGCGTGATGGACCGCGGCGAGCTGCGCCGCGATCGCGTCGAGGGGCCCCTGTGCGATCGGGTTCGTGGTGCCGCGCGGCAGCTCGAGCTTCGGTGGCCCGCGGTCCACGGGTTTCGCCGGGGCGCTCGGCGTGCTCGGTGTCGTCGGCGTGCTGGGCGTCGTCGGCGTGCTGGGCGTCGCGGGCGCGCTGGGTGTCGCGGGGGCGCTGGGTGTCGTGGGCTCGGGTGGTGCCGTCGGACGCCACGCCTCGCCGCGCAGCACCGGTTCGAACCAGGCCTTGCCGCGCATGCCGTCGAGGTCTGCGTCCTTGCGCGCCTTGTCGACCGCCTTGTCGCCGCCGCGCCGCACGGCCTCGACGAGCGCGATGCGGGTGCTGGTCTCGTCGCCGCCCTTGGCCGCCGCGCACGCGAGGTTGAACGCGTGCTTCCACGCCGGATCGCGCTGCGCCGCCAGAGCGAAGTACGCGGCGGCATCGCGGTAGGCCGCGGCCTTCAGCTTCGCCATGCCCATCGCGGCGGGGTCGTCGGTCGCGGCGACGTCCTCCGCGAGGCGGGCTGCAAGTGCGGCGAAGCTCTCGTCGGCCGCGGGCGTGGCGGCCGCGGGCGTGGCGGGCTCGGGCGCGGCGGGCTCGGGCGCGGCGGGCTCGGGCGCGGCGGGCTCGGGCGCGGCGGGCTCGGGCGTGG
>LNFB01000004.1 GCA_001464385.1 Deltaproteobacteria bacterium Ga0077550
ACCAGGAGCTGCAGCGCCATCGGCACGGCCAGCGCGCCGGTGAACGTCGGTCTCAGCCCCTCTTCGTGCTGCGCGAGCGCCTCGGGGATCGTGCAGCCGTCGACCACCGACCGCCCCGTGAGCAGCTCGTAGGCGCAGCACGCCAGACCATAGACGTCGGTGCGCGCGTCGAGCGGTCCGCCGGCGATCTGCTCGCGCGCCATGTACTGAGGCGTGCCGCAGATCGACCGCGGCGTCGCGCCGATCTCCACCGAGATGCCGAAGTCCACGAGCACGAGGTGCTCGCGACCGCCGCGCTCGACCACCACGAGGTTCTGCGGCTTCACGTCGCGATGGACCAAGCCGGCCGCGTGCGCCGCCGCGAGGCCCTTGCACGCCATGCGCAGCAGCGCGACCACGCGCGCGACGTCGAGGCGACCCGCGTCTTCGCGGCGCGCCTCGACGATCAGCTCGTCGAGCGACCGACCGCCGAGCAGCTCCATCGCGTACCAGACGCGCCCGTCCGCGAGCTCGCCGAAGTCGACGATCGACACCACGTGGGGCGACTCGAGGCGGGAGGTCGCGCGGGCCTCGTCGAGGAACATCTCGCGCGCGCCCGGGCTCAGCCGCTCGCTCCGCTGGACCTTGATGGCGACGGGTCGCCGCAGGTCGACGTGCTCGCCGCGATACACCACGCCGCAGCCGCCATCGTTGATGCGGTCGAGGATCCGCAGCCGCGAGCCGGGCAGCCGCATGCCGGGGAGCAAGGTGTGCGACGTGCCCGCGTCGCCGCCCTCGAGCACCTCGGCGCCCGTGCCCTCCTCGACGTGCTCCGCGTCCCCATCGCTGCGCTCGCGGGTCGCCGGCGGCTCAGGCCGCCAGAAGCGCGTGCCCGGCGTCGACGCAGCGGCGACGGGACGTGACGCGCTGGACGCCCACGACGGCTCGGACTCGATCGACGCACCCGACATGCCGGGCATGGTCTGCAAGGCGCGCGCCGGGCCGTGGCCCGCGTCGTGCAATGACGCCTCACATGCTGTCGGCCCTGCTCCTCGCCACCGTGGCCCTCGCCGCGCCCGCCGACGCGAAGGCGCCGAGCCGCGTCGAACGGGTGCTGGTGCGCGATGCAGTCGCGCCCGACGTCTCCCCGGCCGATCGCGCGCGGCTCGAGGCGCGCATGCTCGCCACCCTGTCGTCGCGCTCGATCGTGACGGCGAAGGGTGAGGCGCGCGCCGCCGCCCGTGCGTGCGAGACCCAGCTGTGTCGCAGCCGCACGGGCAGCGCCCATCGGATCAGCCACTGGATCCGCGCCGAGATCGATCGCGAGGACCGCGACTACCACCTCCGGATCTCGGCGGGTCGCATGGACGACGGCGTCACGCTCGTCGAGAGCCAGGCCGAGTGCCTCATCTGCGGTGTCGACGACGTCTCCAAGGTGCTCGATGAGCAGACGGCGAGCGTCGCCGCGGCGCTCGCCGAGGTCCCGCCCTCCCCGCCGCCGCCGATCCTGCTCCCCCTCGGGCCGCACGACACGACGCCGGCCTCGCGCACCCGTGCGATGCGATCGGCCGGCATCGGCCTGCTCGTCGCCGGCTCGGTCGCGGCGATCAGCGGCGCAGTGCTCATCGGCGTCGACGGCCACGAGATCCGCCGCCGCTGCGGCGCCGAGGATCGCGACGCCGACGGCGACTGCCGCAACGTCCGCTCGACCATGGGCGGTGGGATCGCCCTGATGACCAGCGGCGTCGTCGCGCTCGCCGGCGGCATCACGCTCGCGACCATCGCCAAGCGCCGCCGCGTCACGGTGCTGCAGGTCCGCCTCGGTCCCCGACGCATCGCGCTCGCGGGCCGGTTCTGACGCCATCGGCGTCCGAAGCCATGGGCCGAACCGAACCAATGCCGAAGGGCGGCGGTCTCGCGACCGTCGCCCCTCGTCGTGTCTCGATCCTGCGGACCGACTAGCGGCGACGGCTCGGACGATCGTCCTCGCCGCGCAGCTTCTTCGCCATGACGTCACCCAGCGTGGCGCCGGCCTGGCTCGCGTTCGCGAAGCCCTGCGCGTCGGCCAGCTCGTCCTGACGCTTGGCGCTCTTGATCGACAGGCCGATGCGGCGCTCCTGGGCGTCCATCTGGATCACCTCGGCGCGGCACACCTGGCCGGCCTCGAGGATCTGGCCCGGGTCTTCGATCCGCTCGTCGGTGATCTCGCTGATGTGGATGAGCCCCTCGATGCCGGGCTCCAGCTCGGCGAACGCACCGAACTCCGCGAGCTTGAGCACGCGGACCTCGATGATCTTGCCGATCGGATAGTCGTACGGGATGCGATCCCACGGATCCTGCTGCAGCTGCTTGATGCCGAGGCTGATCTTCGGCTTCTCGCCCGTGTTGTCGATGTTGAGCACCATCGCCTTGACCTGGTCGCCCTTCTTGAAGAG
>LNFB01000005.1 GCA_001464385.1 Deltaproteobacteria bacterium Ga0077550
CCGGCCGGAAGATCGATCGTGTCCCCTTCGCCTCGACGTTCGCCGCCGTGCGACGTCGGCTTAGCGAGCGAGAGTTCGATGCGGTCCTCGAAGAAATCGATGAGCGAATCCACGCCGCAGGGGACCAGATCGCGACCGCTGGCTGGTTGCCGGGCGCCGACTGGCGCGACACACCGTTCATGGCCATCTACGTGAAGGCAGCGCGTGGTGACGCCGGCCTCGCGGGGCGCATGTTCGGGTTGTGCGTCTGGTTCGTGATCATGCGTCGGGCGGAGCCGTGGGGCTCGGGACGCTATGAGAAGGACGGCCGCGACATCGGCAGCCGAACCTACTTCCGGCTCCGGGGGCGGGCATGAGCCGGCGTACCCCGACGTTCGCCGCGATCGACTTCGAGACCGCGAACGGCTACCTCCGTGTGACCGGCGGGCGGATCGTTCGGCGCTCGACTCGGCTGATTCGACCGCCCTCCTCGAACTTCACGTTCACCCGGATCCATGGGCTGAGCTGGGAAGACGTCCGCGGTGAGCCGACGTTCGCGGAGATCTGGCCATCGCTCGTCCCGCTGCTCCGCGGTGTCGAGTTCATCGCGGCCCACAACGCGCCATTCGATCGCAGCGTGCTTCGAACTTGCTGTCGATGGTACGGACTCGACGTCCCGGACATCCCGTTCGAGTGCACGGTGCGGCTCGCTCGCGAGACGTGGGGCCTGCGCCCGACGCGACTGCCCGACGTCGCTGCATTCCTCGGCTTCAACCTCCGGCATCACGATGCGGCGTCGGACGCCGAGGCTTGCGCTCGGATCGTGCTCGCAGCGAGCTGATCACTCGCGCTACCCCGCCCCCGCCTTCACCGAGATCACCCGCCAATTGTTGTACCCGTGATTGTGCAGGTGCAGCGTCACCACGGCCCCCGCCGCGATCCCCCGGTCCGCGATCCACTCCCCCTGCACGATGTCGTACGGCTTGGGAATCGCGACCTCGATCTCCCAGACCATCTCGCCCTCGATCGCGATCGCGATGTGCCCCACCGCGGGCGTCGGCGCGGTCAGATCGTCGTGCGTGAACACGAACTCCACGCGCTCGCCTTCGAAGACCTGATCCGACAGCGGCTGCGAGAACACGCCGTAGTTGCACAGGCCGGTGTCGACCTCGAACAGGCCGATCTCGTCGCCGAAGCCCGCGTCGCACTCGATCACGTCGGGCGCGTGGGCGGGGAGGAAGTCGGCGTCGGGATCGGCGACCCACAGCTCGGGCCACACGAGATCGACCGGCGGCGCGCGGCCGCCCCCGTCCGCAGCGCCGGTGCTCGCGTCCTCACCACCGTCGGTCGTCTCGGCCCCGGTGTCCGTGGCGGCATCACCTGCGTCTCCGTCTCCGTCTCCGTCCGCGTCCGCGTCCGCGCAACCGGGCATGAGCGCGAGCGCGAGCACGAGCCCCGTGCTCCGCGAGATCGTCGTGGCGCATCGCCTCACCTGCGCCCCATCATGCCGGTGCGACGAGGACGATGCCAAGGCACATCTCGTCGGTGGTGCCCTCGCCCCAGTGGATGTCTCGGGGCTCCTCGGGCACGCCGTCGACGACGGGCTGGCTGGCGGCGCTGTTGTCGAAGTGGCACTGCAGGCGCAGCTCGTCGCCCTCCGCGAGGAGCATGGGCTCGGCGAGGCCGTACTGGCCCTGCCAGTGGAAGTCCCAGGCGTCGATCTGCAGCACGCAATCGGAGTCGCCGTTGGCGCGCTCGATCGACAGCGTGCCAGCCGTGCCGCGCGTGTGCATGTGCAGCGCGCCGGCCCATACCTGCACGGGGCCGCCGAAGAGCGGCGTGATGTCGCGCTGGAATTCGTGCACGACGTCGTCGTCGCCCGCGGGGATCAGCATGCCCTGACCCGCCAACCACTGCGGGTTGGCGAAGGGCTGCACCCGCGCGACCTTCTCGACGGTGTCCTCGATCTTGAATTCGACGCCGGTGAGGTCGGGCGCCGGATCCGAGACGTTCGTGTTGTAGTGCACCTGCAGGATCACCTTCGATCCGGGCTGCACCTCGAGCCCCAGGCCGGGCGGCAGATCGCTGCCAGCGCCGCCAGGGGCCCAACCCCCGAGCCAGGTGCGCGAGGGCCCACCCGTGCCGCCGAAGCAGGTGTAGCCGGGGCCCGACTCCGCGGCGTCGAGCTCGGCGTACGCGTCGACCTCGTCCGGCGCGGCGAGGAAGGCGATGACGTGGTGGACGATCGACGCGTTGCCGGGCACGGCGCGGAACCCCGCGACGTACTTCGTGGTGGTGGTGTCGTCGGGCCAATCGATGACGAAACACCGGTAGTCGTCGGGCGTGTTTCCCGGCGTGTACGATTCCGCCATCTCGAGGGCGAGGTCGACGCGCGTGAGGCCGGGATCGCCGTCGGTGTACGGCGCGCCCTCGAGCGCGGGATCCCCCATCGGCGTCGAGCAGCGCGACCTCGTCGTCGTCCAGATCGCGCTCGCCGACGTACGCGTTGCAGCCCACAGCCGGTGGCCACGGCGGCATGGTCCCGGCGTGCACCGCCGCCGCGGCGGCGCCGGACCACGCGGCTGCGTCCTCGTAGTTGTCGAGGGCGAACGGGCCGATCGCGCCGTCTTGGTGGCACGCGACGCAGCGCGCGTCGAACATCGGCTTGATGTGCCCGTAGTAGGTGACCGAGGCCTCGGCGCCGGTCGTGCCGCCGGGATCGATCGTCGTGCCCTCGGAGGTCGACGTCGCCGGGGCCGCGGCGGTCTCGCCCTCGGCGGCCGCGGGGTCGCCCCCGTCG
>LNFB01000006.1 GCA_001464385.1 Deltaproteobacteria bacterium Ga0077550
CGGAGCCGCCGTCGGCATCGTCGTCGCCCGCGGTGGTCGCATCCACGCCAGACGAGGGCGCGCTGGGATCGGCCTCGGTGCCCGCGGAATCGCCGTGGGCGTCGCGCGGGGCGTGGCACGCCGAGAGCAGGGCAGGCAAGGACGAGGCGAGGACGAGGATGGAATGGGCGCGCGGCATGGCAGCACCCGTGTTGGCGGACCACGCCGCCGAGTGATCGACGATGCGTGCGTGACCGGTCTCACTGCCGTCAGGCCGCGGACGGTCGCCTTGATCCGCCCGCGTGGTCTGGTCTGTCGTGGGCGCCGCGTCGGGGCACTTTGCGACCGGGTGCGATCGGATGTAGCGTCGAGTCCGGCGGCGCTGGCCGCAGCTGACTTCAACCGTCGAGGTGCAGGTGGGGTGCGACGTTGCGATCGAGGTCATGCCGGTCGAGCCCAACCTCTCCGCTGTGTCGGAGGCCGAGGTGGCGGCGTACTGGGCGGCGCACGGCGAGGGTCCGCTCCCGCCGGAGCTGCAGGAGGCTGTGCGGCACGCCGTGGCCGCGACGCGGCTGCCGCCCGACCCCGTCCCAGCGGCGCTCGATCGGTTCTACGCGGAACACGAGCGCGACCGTTCGTGGTGGGAGCGGTCGCTCGAAGCCACCGCTCTGAGCCACGGCGTCACCCCGCTGTCGGAGTTCCAGGGCCGCGACGAGGGGGCGCGATGGTTCGATGCGGCGGAGGCGCTTCGGACCGTCCGCATGTTGCGGCCACTCCACCCCGAGTTCGCACCCTTCCTGGACGCCCTGGGTGCAGTGCTCGAAGCGGCGGGGACGCGCCGCTTCCGCATGCTCGCGATGTGGTGAGCCGCGGGAGGACGAGCGCGTCGTCGAGCACGAGGACAACTGTCGTGGCCGGAGGTCTCGAACGTAGGGGATGTCGTCCCCCAGCGTCACCCCGCGAGCAGCTCGCGCCAGCGAGCGACCGTCGCATCCCGATGCTCCCCCGAGCGGAACCCGAACGGCAGTTCCACCAGCATCAATCGCACGCGCCGATCCGCATCCGCCCCCGCTCAACGTGATCGCGCCGGCACGCGATCGAACCGGACGCCGCGCGCGACGCTCGTCGCCAGCGTGAAGCCGGTGATGCGCCCGCGCTTGTCGCGGGTGACTCGAATCGGGGTGTCGATCGCCGTGATCGTGTACTCGTCCGCGAGCCCAGCTGCGACGACGGCTGGTCCGTCGAAGGCCCGCCCGGTCGCGACGAGCTTGCCGTCCGACACCGTGAACGTCCACTCGGCGTCGACCTCGTCGCTGTGGTAACGGCCGGCGAGCGCCGCGAGCTCGGCTGGGGTCGGCTCGCGGAGCTCGACCTCGGTGAACATCTCCTCGAGAGCCCCTGACTTCGCGACCAGCTTGCGGTGCGGCGTCGCGCCGTCGAAGCGCATGACGACGTGGTTAGTCATGATGCGGAAGGTGCTGATCGTCGTCGGTGTGAGCGCGTAGCGTTCGCCGGCGCTCGCGAGCTCGAGCTCGTCGCCGACACGCTCGACGGTGACGAGCTCGCCGGTCTCGGCATAGCGATACGTGCCGGCCCACGCGTCGAGTTCGGCCGGCGCGAGCCGGGTCGGCGGCGGGACGTCATCCACCGTCGGCTCGCCTTGCAGGTCCTCGTCGTGGAGGATGTCGACGATGCGATGCGCGGCGAGGTCGGGTCGCGCATTGCCGGCGTTGCACAGCACGACGACGCTGGTTCGCAGCGCCGGGAAGCGCTCGAACATGGAAGCGTACCCCGCCCAGCCGCCGCTATGCCACACCGTCGGCCGCCCGCGATACGCCCCGTGCACGAGGCCGGCCGCGTAGTCGAGCTCGGTGCCGTCCGCGAGCTTGCCCCGCGTCAGCAAGGCGTCGACGAGCGGCTGGCCTCCGACGGTCGGCTCGTAGAAGTTCGCGTCCCACTTCGCGAGGTCGAGCACCGTGCTCATGACGGAGCCGTCGCCGGTCTGGTCCCACGGCGACATCTCGATCTCCCACCCCTCGCCGCGCGGCGCGTAGGCGATCGCGCGACCCGGGATGATGCGCCGGTGATCGTCGCTGACCTGCGTGCGCGACATGCCGAGCGGCGCGAAGACCTTCGCGTCGAGGTAGGCGCCGAGCGTTTGCTTCGTCGCCTGCTCCACGCCCTGCGCGAGCAAGAAGTACCCCGTGTTCGAGTACTCGTGCTTGGCGCCCGGCGAGAAGGCCACGCCGCGCTGCCGCGCGAGCGCATCGATCGCGTCCCGCACGGTCGTGGTGCCGTCATAGCGGTGACCGCCGAGCACGAGCAGCGTCATGTAGTCGCGCAGGCCGCCGGTGTGGTGGAGCAGGTGGCGGATCGTGATCGGCATCTCGCCGAGCTGCGGCAGCGCGGGGACGTGCGTCCGGATGTCGTCGTCGAGCGCGAGCTTGCCTTCGGCGGCCGCGAACAGCACCGCGGTGGCGGTGAACTGCTTCGAGATCGAGGCGATGTCGAAGACCGTGTCGGGCGTGATCGGCACCCCGCGTTCGAGGTCGGCCATGCCGTAGCCCTTCGCGTGGATCACCTTCTGGTTGTGGATCACCGCGACCGCGCAGCCGGGCGTATCGGTGTTCGCCCACGGCTGCATCACCGCGTCTATGCGCGTCGCGATCGCGCTCGGAGCGGCCGCCGCATCCGCGCTCGGTGCTTGCGCGTCGCCTCGCGTGGGCTCGGCGGGAGAGGACTTGCACGAGCTCGTCGCCGCACACCACGCCGCGAGCGCGAGCGATGCGATCCGCGTGCGCACGCGACGAGGATACCATGGGGCGCTCACTCGGGCCGGCACCGCCGATGATCTCGGGTTCGAGGGGTTACTTCGCGCTCTGCATGCGAGACCCCCGGGCCGGGCGCGAGTCGTCGGGGAGATCGGGGCGCGAGTCGAGGGGACGTGGCGGATCGTCTCGTCGTATGCGTACTCCGCGAATGTCTGCACGGTGTCGGTGAAGAGCTCGCGGGCGAGCTCGACGCCCTGGGAGGCGACGGCGTCGAGCTCGGGCCACACCTGCGAGCTATCGGTCGAGTCGCTTCAGCCAGTACCCCGGCCTGCGCTTGTCATGGGCGACGGCGATCACGCGCAGATCGTCGTCGAGTTCGACGAACGCGACGGAGTACGGGAAGCCCGAGACACGTGCACGCCGAACGGCGACGCGAGCCTGAACGCCGGGGATCTCAGGGTACGCACTCGGCTGCGCCGCGATACGAGCCACGGCACCGTCGACCGCCAGAACGAGGCGAAGCCCGAGGCCCTCGGCATGCTCGTCGTACCACGCGACGGCGGCCTCGAGCTCGGCTTCGGCCTCGGGTTCGAACGTCACCGCGGGCATGGGTCACCGCGGGCGCGCCAGCAGGCGGTCGCGGACCTCGGCCCAGGGTCGTCCAACCGATTCGCCCGACGCTGCCCGCTCTGCGCGGAGGGACAGCTCCACCGCCCACTCGCGCTCCACCTGTGCCGGCTCGTCGGCGGCATGATCGAGCAGCGCGACGATCGCGACGGCGAGTTCTGCCTGCTCGGCCGGGCCCAGGGCGCGTGCGCGCTCGAGGATCGCTGCAACCTCAGTGCTCATGGCCGGATCAGCGTAGCAGGTCGATCGCACCGCGGCAGGGCCGTCGGGTCCATCGTTCGGACGTGCAGAGGTAGGGCGGCAGGAGAACGCTGACCCTCGCGGGCCAGTGGACCTCGGTGACCGAGCGAACCGGGCGCCGGCCCCCCACCGTCACCCCGCGAGCAGCTCGCGCCAGCGAGCGACCGTC
>LNFB01000007.1 GCA_001464385.1 Deltaproteobacteria bacterium Ga0077550
AACGCAGTTCGAGCGCGTCATGACAGTGCGGTGCGTGTTCGGGTGCGCGGCCTCCTCGAGAACGTCGATCCCACGGGCCAGGATGTGGGGACGGCTCCCCCTGCCCCTGGCGAAGGGAGCGAACGGATAGCAAGACCCGTTCCGCCGCGCAACTGCCCGCGTGAAGTGGCAAATGCGGGCCCTTGGCGCCCCCCCGGGCAGGGCCACCGGGGCCAGGGGGCACGTCTGGCGCCGATCCGTGCCCCAGCTCACACGTTCGCGTCCAACCCGCAGGCGGGGGTCGCAGCGCCATCGCGTGCCGCGCGTCGGGATCTCGCGCGCGTCCCGGCTCGCCGTGGATCCGCGGGCGGTCGTCCGACGTCGGTGCGCTTTCGAGCCGTCGTGCACGACCGATCGCACCGTGGAGCGCGCGACGTGAACCGGATCCGAGGTCGCTGCACTCTGCACCCGTGCTCCGTCGCCCCATCCTCGTCGCCCTCGTGTCCCTCGCGCTGCCGGTCGCGTCCTTCACCGTCCCGGCGTGCTCGTCCGAGGCCGGCGACGATCCGCTCGACTCCGCCGACGAACTCGAGCCCGGCGGTGCGGTGGGCAAGTACGACGACCTCGCCGAGGGCGGCCTGCCGGTGAACGGCAACTACGCCTCGACGACCGCGTGGAAGGTCGTCAACCAGTGGGAGGACACCTCGACTGCCGCCGCGCGCAAGGCCGGCATCGCGTGGCCCGCCGACAGCGGGCTGACGTGGGACGAGAAGTACGCGGCGTGGCTGCACTCGATGCCGCAGATCGACAACGTCGACGGCACCGCGAAGACCTTCGAGATCACGACGCCGTGGGGCAAGACGCTCGCAGCGGCCAAGCTCGACTGTGCCGACACCGCGTTGATGCTGCGCTCGACGTTCGCGGCGTGGTACGGCCTGCCGTTCTTCGTCGTGGCCTTCGACGGTGGCAAGCCGGTGTACTTCGGCCACTTCGGCATCCGCACCAGGGACGGCGTCTGGAACAACATGCCGAAGTTCGCGACCGCCTACGCCGACCACTCGAGCAAGCCGACCGCGGAGGTCCTCGCGAGCTGGCCGACGGACAGCAAGCTGCGCAAGCTCGGCGTGCAGAGCGGCGACGACCAGCCGATGATCGGCGAGGGCGCGCGGACGGGCACGTACCTCGACGAGCTCCACCTCAACAAGCGCGCGGCACACCTCATCCGCCTGACGATGATCTTCACCGGATCGGTCAACCTCGCCGACAGCCGCAACACCTTCAACCTGACGCCCGAGGCCTTGCGCGCCGGCGACGTGATGCTGTGGCGGACGTCTCGCAGCGGCGTGGGCCACACGATGGTCACCATCCGCGCCGAGACCCTGGGCGAGGGCCGCATGTCGGCCGAGAGCGTGTTCGGCAACCTCCCGCCGGCGCAGCCGGTGTGGACCAACCCGGCGGGCACCGAGCGCAACTACAGCGATCCCGAGGGCGGCGGCAGCAACGGCGTCACCGACTACGCGCCGTTCAACGGCGGGCTCAAGCGCTTCCGCGTGACCAAGGCCATCTCGGGCGTCTGGTCGAACACCATCATGGCCGAGGACGAGGCGTCGTGGATCTCCGACGACGAGCTCGACCGGATCCGCGAGCGCCCGGCGCAGCTCGACGCCCTGCTCGGCGATCTCACGCCCGAGGAGCACCGCGACCTGCTGCTCGACGTGATCGAGGCGAAGCGGACCCACCTGCGCAACTTCCCGGCGTCGTGCAGCGCCCGTATCGCCCGCGAGGACGCGTTCGAGGACCTGTACGAGGTCCTCGACACGGAGTTCGGCATGAGCCGCACCGACGTCGACGCCGAGCACCGCAGCCTCGAGGACTTCGTGTTCGCCGAGCTCGTGTACGAGAAGTCGAAGACCTGCTGCTGGAACTCGACCACCGACGCGATGTACCGCTCGATCATGGATCTGAACGAGGAGCTGCAGGAGGCCGCAGGCGACGCGTGCGTCGAGCCGACGATCTTCAAGGCGACCGACGGCGGCTATGACGTGTTCCAGGCCCACGATCCGCTGGTGTGGAAGGCGTGGCGCGCCGACGAGACCTGCCCGCAGGCCAACGTGCAGGACGACGAGGTCGCGGCGGCGCTCGGCGTGTCGTTCTGCGAGTGGAACGGGCAGTAGCGTCCACCGCGTCGGCACGGCGCGCGTCGGCGGGTCGGGCGACGATCTCGCCCCGCGCGTGATCGTTTCGCGGATCCGCCGGTCTACTCCTGCATGTCGCGTCCCCTGGAACCTCGGTCCGCCGCGCGGCGGCTCCGCTCGGCCCTGTTCTTCTGCGTGCCGCTGGCCGCCTGCTTCGACCCCACCAGTCAGCCGGGCAACGACGTCGACGCAGGCACGGGGGCGGGCGCGAGCTCGTCGGACGACGGCGGCGCGCTGACGCACGGCTCGGACGACGGCACGTCGACGACGGAGCCGGGGTCGAGCTCCGCGACCGCGCCCGGTACGACCGAGCCCGGCGACGACTCGAGCGGGGGCGGGGACTCCGATCCCACCGCGACGGCGACGCACACCGGCGGCGACGACTCGGAGTCCTCGGGCTCGCCGAGCAGCAGCGACGACGGTGGCGTGCCCGCGTGCGAGGGCCAGTGCGCGCCCGAGGTGCCGCAGGGTTGGCAGGGCCCCGTCATCGTCTACGACGGCGCCGAGGCGGCGCCGCCGTGTCCCGGCGAGTACCCCCAGGTCGTGCACGCCGATCAGCGCGCGGACCTCGATGAGGGTGCGGCGGTCTGCGATTGCGAGTGCGGCGGCGTCGTCGGGGCGAGCTGCGGCGCGGCGACGCTGCGCGAGGAGGGCAACCTCTGCCTCGCGTTCGTGATGAACCCGGACACGTACGTGCTGCAGCCCGGGGCATGCACTGCGATCAACGCCCCGGCGAACGACTACAGCCTCACGCCACCAGCGCTGCAGACCGCGGGGGCGAGCTGCGCACCGCAGGCGACCGAGGCGATCGACGCGCCGAGCTGGGATCGCCACGTGCGGAGCTGCGGCACCGCGGCCGGCGACGCGTGCGACGGCGGCACGTGCTTCCCGGGCGTTCCGGGGGACCACTCGATGTGCATCTGGGTCGAGGGCGAGGCGGCGTGCCCGGCGGGTCCGTGGACGCAGGTGTTGGTGACCTACGCGGACGCGATCGATGGTCGCGACTGCACCGCGTGCACGTGCGGCGCACCGACGGGGAGCTGCGGCGGTGATGCGTACCTGACCAACAACGGCTGCGCTGGGAATGCCGTGTTGGTCGACGTCATGCCGGCGGGCGGGTGCGGCGACGTCGGGTCGGCGACGCACGGCATGTGGGTGCCCGAGGTCGACGCGAGCTGTGCACCGTCGGGCGGGACGCTCACCGGGGAGATCGCCGTCGAGGGGGCGGTGACGTACTGCTGCTTGTGAATTGCGAACGGGGCAGGACTTTGGGTCCTGCCCCGGTCGGGCACGGGCACGGGCACGGAGGAGCTCGACCCCTTCGGGGGCGAGCTCCTAGCTCTCGACCATCGCCTGCACGAGGTTCGTGTCGAGGCGGATGCCGGGGCCCATCGTCGAGCTGATCGTCACGCTCTTCCAGTACTTGCCCTTGGCCGTCTGGGGCTTGAGGCGCTGGAGCTGCTCGAACAGCGCCTTCAGGTTCTCCTGGATCTTCTCGGGGCCGAACGAGACCTTGCCGACCGGCGCGTGGATGATGCCGGTCTTCTCGGTGCGGAACTCGATGCGGCCGGCCTTGAGCTCGCGGACGGCGCGGGCGACGTCCATCGTCACGGTGCCGACCTTCGGGTTGGGCATGAGGTTGCGGGGGCCGAGGACGCGGCCGAGGCGACCGACCAGACCCATCATGTCGGGGGTCGCGATCGCGTTGTCGAACTCGAGCCAGCCGCCCTGGATCTTCTCGACGAGATCCTCGGCGCCGACGAGGTCTGCGCCGGCGGCCTGGGCCTCGTTGGCCCGCTCGCCCTTCGCGAACACGACGATGCGGACGGTCTTGCCGGTGCCGTGCGGCAGCGCGCAGCTCGAGCGGATCATCTGGTCGGCGTGCTTGGGGTTGACCCCGAGGCGCACGGCGACGTCGACCGTCGAGTCGAACTTGGTGAAAGCCAGCTCGGTGACGAGCTTGCACGCCTCATCGAGGCTGAAACGCTTCTGCGGATCCACGGCCGAATCGGCCTTGACGAACTTCTTACCCATGGGTCTGACGACTCCTGCGAGGTCCAAACGGGCTGCTCGCCCTCCCTCACCGCTTTGTGTGCTGCTCGCGACTCAACCAAGGGGGCGGGGCCACTCGACCACCACCCCACCCCTCTCCCCAACCAACCCCCGAGCCCACGAGGATGCCCGGACGCCGAAATCCCCCCGCTTCCGGGGGGAATCCGCGCGCAGCGCGTAGCGTTTCGCCCACGCCGCCCGCGGGGGGAAAAAGCTAGTCAACTACGTCGAGGCCCATGGAGCGCGCCGTGCCGGCGATCGAGCGGGCGGCCGCCTCGACGTCGAACGCGTTCATGTCCTTGAGCTTGAACTCGGCGATCTCACGCACCTGCTTGCGCGTGACCTTGCCCTTCTTGACCTTGTTCGGCTCTCCCGAGCCGCCCTCGATGCCCGCTGCCTTCATGAGCATGATCGACGCGGGCGGCGTCTTGGTGATGAACGTGAACGAGCGGTCCGAGAAGACCGTGATCTCGACAGGGATGACCGTGCCCTTGTCCTTCGCCGTGCGGGCGTTGAACTGCTTCACGAACTCCATGATGTTGACGCCCTTCGAGCCCAAGGCGGGACCGATCGGCGGCGCAGGTGTGGCTTCGCCACCCTTGCACTGGAGTTTGACGATGGCGGTGACCTTCTTCATGACGACAACCTGCTCAGGCGCCGACCAGCTCCACTTCGGAGAAGTCGACGGTAACGGGCGTTGGACGCCCGAAGATCGAAACGGACATCTTCACCTTGCGCTTGTCGCGGTCGACATCCTCGACCTCGCCGGTGAAGTTGGCGAACGGCCCGCTGCGGACGCGGACGTGATCGCCGACGTTGTAGACGACATCGGGCGCGACGACGGTCTCTTCGGGCTCCGGGCCGGTCTGGCCGAGGGCACGGGCCATCTCCGCGGCGGGCACCGGACGCGGCGTGTTGCCGCCGAGGAAGCCGGTCACCTTGGGCGTGTTCTTCACCAGGTGCCAGCTCTCCTTCGTCAGCTCCATGTTGACGAAGATGTAGCCGGGGAAGAACTTCTTCTGGGTCCGGACGGTCTGCTTGCCACGGCGCTCGGTGACCTGCTCGCTGGGCACGAGGATCTCGCCGAAGCACTCGGCCACCGGCTTGCCCTTGATGCGATCTTCGAGCGCCCGCTTCACGGAGTTCTCGTAGCCCGAGAACGTATTCACCACGTACCATTCCATGGGTCGTCGGATATCCCGTCGCTAGATGCCGTAGAGCAGGTCGGTCACCTTCGACCAGACACTGTCGATGCTGGCGAGGATCACGGAGCAGATGAGGGTCATGACGATCACGACCATCGTGGCCACGCGGACCTCGGCCTTCGTGGGCCATGCGACCTGCGAGACCTCGGTGACGACCTCGGTGATGTACTGGAACCAGTGCGGCTTGCGCCACGCCCATGCCGTCAGGGCGATCGCGATCGCGATGCCGGCGACGTTGGCCTTGAAGGCGTCCTCGCGACCGACCTGCGGCCAGTACGTCCAGACGATCGACCAGGTGTCCTCGATCGCGTGGGTGAGGACCCACGCCCCGACGAACGCGCCCAGCACGAAGACCAGGTGCGCCCAGCGACTCGCGTCGAATTCGCGGGTCTGGGTCGATTTCCGTTTGGTGCGGCGCGCGCGTGACATGGCAAGGGACTCCCGAGGGTAGGTGGCGGCGGGCAGCGTCTCGGCGTGCCCCCCTCAGGATGGGGTAGTTGGGGTCGGGTCTGACGGGCAGGGCGTGAGGGGCTCGAACCCCCGGCCTGCGGATTTGGAGTCCGCTGCTCTACCAACTGAGCTAACGCCCTATGCGGGGGAGGTCAGCCGACCGAACGAGGCTACTTCGTCTCCTTGTGATCGGCGTGCTTGCGGCAGAAGCGGCAGTACTTCTTCAGGGTGAGCTTCTCCGGGCTGTTCCGACGGTTCTTCTTCGTCGAGTAGTTCCGGCGCTTGCAGTCCTGGCACTCGAGGGAAATGATGATGCGTTGACCGGCAGCCATGGCTCGTCTCGGGGCGGAAGGTGCGAACGGATAGCAAGAGTCGTTCCGCGTTGCAACTGCGCACCGGGGGGCGATGCGGGGAGTTGGCGTCCGCGGGGCGTGAGGTGGCGTGGGGAGGGCGATCCCGGGGGGCCCGCGGGCGGGCCGGCGGGGGGGATGGCGCGGGGGGCGACGGGGCCGGGCACGGGCACGGGCACGGGCACGGGCACGGGCACGGAGGGGCTCGGTCAGGGG
>LNFB01000008.1 GCA_001464385.1 Deltaproteobacteria bacterium Ga0077550
GGGTGGATGGGGTAGGATTCGAACCTACGAAGCGGTGACGCGGCGGATTTACAGTCCGCTCCCTTTGGCCACTCGGGAACCCATCCAGGTATGAAGGACACGCTCGAAGCGGGGGCATCGTCGGAGAGCTGGCGATGGGATTCGAACCCGCAACCACCTGATTACAAATCAGGTGCTCTACCGTTGAGCTACGCCAGCGAGACGTGGGTTGGCCTCCTTGACCGCCGCAGCGGTCGGGGGCGTGTCTATATCCTCGCGGGGCGAGCAGTGTCAACCCGAAGCGGACGGGGACGTGCGGGCGCCGCCGGCCGCCCCGCGCGGGCCGTCCTCAGGGCGCCAGGGGGGCCATCGGCGGGATGAACAGCTTGCGGTCGGCCCCGGCGGCACCGGGCTCCGGGGCGCGGTCGATGCCCGGGGTGGTGGTCGCCTCACGGCTCCCGGCAGCGCCCTCGGAGAGATCTTCCGCGAGCCGCACGTGGGGCTGGCCGAGGCTCTCCTCGCCCGAGCCGAGCACCCGCTGCAGGTGCGAGAGCTTGACCTCCGTCTGCGCGGTGAACTCGCTCTCGTAGCCGAGCCGGCGCGCGGTCTCGAGGTTCTTCTCGAGGACCCAGATCGCCTTGTCGACCACGGGCCGCAGCTGCTTCTTGAGCTCCTCGTAGTAGGTGCGCCGCTGCTTGTCGTCCAGCCACTCGGGCACCGGGGCGTACATCAGGGCGTCGTAGAACTCGCCGAACAGGTTGCCGAGCTGGAACCCCGCGGCCGAGACCCAGAACATGTGCTTGGCCTTGATCGCGTGGTTGTAGGCCTCCTGGGCGGCCGTCAGCAGGGCGAGCTTCTGCTCGAAGCGCTGCGCCATCACGTTCTCGGGGAGCACGATGGTCACGTCGCGGAAGCGGCGGTGGAGGATCGCGCCGCGGTAGAACCGGGCCATCCCGACGAAGTAGTAGGTCGAGAAGCGTTCGGATTGGTCGCGCTGTGCCTGCTCGAAGACCCCGTCGGCGCGGGCGAGCACCGCATCGGCGTCGTCGAACCGATCGAGGTTGAACAGGGCGTAGCCCTGCCGCGCGAGGGCTTCGACGCGGGTGGAGGGCAGCTGGGCGTCGGCGGCCGCGACCTCTGCGAAGCTCGCCGCCGAGGCCGCCCACTGCCCCAGCTCGGCCTCGCATGCCCCGCGGTGCGCGTGCACGATGGCCCGGTCGGTGGCGGCCGGGAACCGCTCGAGGTACGCGTCGTACGCCCGGATCACCGCGGCGCAGTCGTGCAGCTGCTCGTGGGCCCGCGCGAGGCCCAGCGTCGCGGCGCGCGTGACCTCGTCGTCGAGGCTGTCCGCCGCGAGGGCGCGGCCGTACAACGCGACGGCCTCGGCGGCCCGCTCCTCCTCGAGCGCCCGGTCCGCGTCCGCGACGAGGGCCGCAGGCGAGGCGGCCGCCGGGTCGGACACGGACGGCGCACCCGCCCCTGCCCCGCGATCCCCGGGGACGTCGGTGCCGGGCCCGCGGCCCACGCAGCCGAGCGCGACGACCAGCGGACCGGCGGTGCACAGACGGCCGAGCATCGAGCGACCCATGGGCGAGCATGACATGCCCGCGGGACGTTGGTTCCCGCGGGCGGAGCAGCGGGGCCCGTGGGCCTACTTCTTCGCAGCCGCGGGCGCCGCAGCGGCGTCCTCGTGGCCGAGCTTGGCGATCGTGTCGCGCGCGAGGAGCACCGCCGCCTGGTACTTGGCGTCGGTGGTCAGCTTCTCGGCGTCGAGCACAGCCTGGAGCGCGGCGGCGCACTCGGGGCACTTCTTGTCCCGAAGCATCTTCGCCGGCAGCCACGCCATCGTGACGCGCGCGTCGGCGTCACGGACCTTGTAGGCCTTGGCGATCTCGGCCGCCATCTTCGGGTCGCCCTCGGCGAGCTTCGCGACCTCGTAGGCCGCCTTCTCGCGGGCGAACCAGTCCGCGCTCGAGTCCCGCAGCGTGGTCAAGAAGCACTCCTTGTCGGCCTTGCACTTCTTCGCAACCTCGAGCCCGCCCTTCCACGCGTCGAGCTCCTTCTTCACGGTGGCGTCGGCCGCCGCGGCGGCCATCGCCTCCTCGATCTTCGGCAGGTCGTCGGGACCGGCGGCGAGGATCGCGAAGCGGGCCGACTCCCAGCGCGGCTCGAGCAGGAACGGCTTCTCGACCGCATCGTCGGAGTAGACGCCGGTCTTGATCGCGACGGTGAGACAGTCGACGGCCTTGGTCCCGCCGACGCGGCCGAGCGCGCCGAGGATCTCGAACATGTCGCCCGGGTTCTTGCTCGTGAGCGAGCACTGGCAAAGGGCATCGGTGGCCTTCGGGTCACCGATGAGGCCCAGCGCGTTGGCGACGACGGCCCGCAGCTGCGCGAAGGCGATCGTCTCGCCACCGTCCTCCTCCTCCTCGCCCTCCTTCTTCTCCTTCTTGGGCTCGGGCGCGGCCGCGACACAGTCGTTCTTCGGGTAGATCTCGAGGAGCGCGTCGACGGCCTTGGGCGATCCCATCGCGCCGAGGATGCTCGCGGCGGTCTGGGCGATGACGAGCTGGTTGAGGCCCGCCTGCTCGCCGCTGGCCTCGGCCGCGAGCTTCTGGACCTCCTCGTGCTTGCCGCGGAGCATGTCGATGATCCGCGGGATCGCGGGATCGCCGATGGCGACCAGCGCCTGCTTCGCCCGCACACCGACGTTCTTGCTCGTCGCGAGGTCGGGCACGCGGAACGTGACGGTGAGCAGCGCGTCGACGACCTCGTTGTTGTCCCCGGGCTGGCCGATCTCGCCGAGGGCCGTGGCCGCAGCGCGATGCACCGAGGGCGGCTGCTTGTCGCGCGGCTGCGACAGCACCTTGATGAGGACCTTGATCGCCTTCTTGTCGCGCAGCGCCCCGAGCGTCTCGCACATGAGGATGCGGACACGGCCGCCCTCCTCCTCGGCGCCGTCGTCGTTCTTCGGGTTCTCGAGGAGCTTCTCGAGCTGCTCGATCACGGTGTCGATGCTGCCGACCGCCTTGGCCTTGCGGATGCCCTCGAGGGCGAGCATCGAGCGCTTGCGGGCCTCGCTGCTGCCGTCGAGCGACAGGGCGTTGTTCCAGATCTTCGCCGCCTCCGGGCGCGCGACGTCGCGGAGCATCAGCAGGATCTTCTCGTGCTGCTCCGGCGCCTCGGCCCACACCTCCTCGAGCACCGGGATGACCTTCTCGACGAACTCGGCGAGGCGCTCGTCCTTCTTCTCCGAGGTGACGACGGTCTTGACGAGCTCCTCGAGGCCCGTGAACCCGCTGGCGCGCTTGGCCGGATCCTTGATGTTCGCGACGTGGGTCTCGAACGCGTACGGATCGGGCTCCTTGCACGCACCGGCGGCGAGGACGAGGCTGAGCAGGGACGTGGTGAGGAACGTGCGCACGACGGTCATGGGGAGGCCTCTTCTGCCGTTCAACGGCGGTTGACTCGGCGCTTGCCGGGCTTGGGGATCCGCGCCCGCGCCGGCAGCTTGTTCTTCGTCGAGGACGCGGCGTCCTCGACCGGACGGGCGGGCGTGCGGGTGGCCGCGACGCCGCGGAAGCGGGCCTGCGCGGTCTCGGGCTCGGCCGCCCGGCCGTCCCCGCGCTCGTTGTCGTCGGCCGGCACCTCGACGTGACGCACGATGACCGTCGTCTCGCCGTCGTCGGTCGGCGCGGCGGGGCGCGCCCGCGACTCG
>LNFB01000009.1 GCA_001464385.1 Deltaproteobacteria bacterium Ga0077550
CCGCTGTCGAGCGTTCCAAAGTCTTCGTCCACCGACCACTGCAACTCGCCGTTCGCGTCGTACTTGGCGAGCCAGATGGTGGACACCTCTTGTGGAGTTCCCGTCTCCCGGCCTGCGACGAACACGTTTCCGGCCGCGTCCGCGGCGACTCCCTCGATCGCCCCCCAGCCGCCGATCCCACCATTGCGCGTCCACTGCACCGATCCGTTGGCGTCGTACATCCTCAGCCAGGTCTGGCTTCCATTCGCGATACCTTGCTTGCCACCCACATAGATGAACCCATCCGCGGTGTACGCCGCGCCGCGGGCATCATCCGGGCCTCCCTCGTGATCGAAGGTCCGCGTCCAGAATTCATCACCGTCGTCGCCGTCCAGCCGCCGGATCCAGATATCGAGGCTGTCACTCGGCGTGGCATACATCCCCGCCAGAACTGCATCTCCGTCTTCGTCGACGGCAACGTCGCGGCACTGGTCCATTCCGCTCGGAAGACCGTCGTAGGTGTGGGTCCAGACGCCAGCGCCCTCGATGTCGAACTTTCGCGCCCAGATCGTCCAAGTCTGTCCGATCTGGTGTCCCCCGCACGCGTAGGTCGCACCAACGTCATCCACCCCCACGCCATACGCGGTTGAGTTGCCGCCCACGATGAACGTCTGCGTCCAGACCTCGTCGCCGTCGGCGGTGTACCGCCGGATCCAGGACTCGGTTGCGTCGGCGTCGAGTCCCTGCTCTCCCACAACAATGACGTCACCATTCGGAGCGACCGCGCAGCCGTTCGCGTGATCGTTTTCGTGCGCATCGCCGTCGTGCGTTCGTGTCCAGAGCGTTGTTCCGCTCTCGACGCAATCGTTGTTGCAGCCGTCACCGTTCGTCGAGTTGCCGTCGTCGCAATCCTCGACCGCCTGAGCGACATCGTCGCCGCAATGCGGCCCGAGGCCCGTGCAGTCCGGCGCGCACCCGCCGTAGGCGCCGTCGTTGATCCCGTCGTCGCAGATCTCATCGCCCTCGACCTGGCCATCTCCACACACGGCGACCGCAGGCCCGCTGGAGGACTCGGGGCTCGTCTCCGACCCGAGACCGCTGGAGGCGTCCGCTGTGTCCGACCCCATCGTCCCAAGCGCGCCACTCGTACCGCCCTCGCCGGTCGATCCGGCGCCGCTGTCGTCGGAGCCGGCGCCCGAAGTGACCGGGACATTGGGCGAGTAACAGGCCACGATGAGGACGATCGGCGAGAACGCGTGGGGACGGACCATAAATGCCTCCGGATGTCTGGTCAGCCAACTCGGCCGCAAGAGCCGATCGTTGCAGGCCATCCGCAGTCTAGCGCACGCGAGCAGGCGTGAGCCCGCCCTCGCGGTCGCCGCCCGACTCACGCCTTCGCGCGCTTGCCCGGTGGCACCGCGACCGGCACGCCGAGCTCCTTCGCGGCCTCGGGGTGCACCTGCAGCTCGACGACGCGACCCGCCGACAGCAGGGACGCCACCGGCGTGCCCTCGATGATCGGCTTGCCCGACATCGACTTGATCTCGAGCTTGGGGTGGTCCTTGTCGTGCTTGTCGAGGAGCTTCTCGAGCTTCTTCTGCAGCGCCTCGTCGACGCTGGAGTAGGCCATGCGACCGCGACACTTCGGGAACGCGGAGCAGCCGAGCCACGGCCCGCGCTTGCCCCGGCGCAGGTTCATCGCCGAGTTGCACTTCGGGCAGCGCAGCTCCTCGACGACGAGCGGCGGCGGCGACGGAAACTTCACCCCACCCTTCTTGTCGAGGTTGAGCACGAAGTTCGTCTTCGGGTAGTTCACCGACGCGAGGAACGGGCCGAAGCGGCCGTTGCGGAGCTCCATCTGCGAGCCGTCCTCGGGCGTCGCGATGTCGACCATCTCGGGCAGCAGCGGCCGGCCCTCGCGGTCGATCGGCGCCGAGTAGTCGCACTCGGGGTAGGTCGTGCACGACAGGAAACGGCCGTTGCGACCGAAGCGGTAGCAGGTCCGGCTACCGCACTTGGGGCACTTCCACAGCGCCGGCTGGATCTCCGCCTTGGCGTGGGTCATGTCCTCGTGCGCGGTCTCCAGCGCGCGGGAGAACGGCCCGTAGAATGCGTGGAGCATCGCGACCCAGTCGGCGTCCTGGTCCTCGATCTTGTCGAGCTCGGCCTCCATCTGCCGCGTGTACCCGACGTCGATGAGCTTGGGGAACGCCTCGATGAGTTTGTCGGTGACGACCTCGCCGAGATCGGTGGCGAAGAACCGGCGCTCGACCTGCTCGACGTACTTGCGATCCTGGATGACGCCGATGATCGACGCGTACGTCGACGGGCGACCGATGCCCTCGGACTCCATGGTCTTGACCAGCGAGGCCTCGGTGTAGCGCGGCGGCGGGCTGCCGAACTTCTGCTCGACGTCGATGGCGAAGGCCGCGGTCTCGGTCTTCTCGGCCAGCGTCGGCAGGGTCTGCTCGTCGGAGGCCAGGGGCACCCCCGCGACGCGGTAGAAGCCGTCGAACACCAGCACGCGGCCGGTGGCGCGGAGCACCGCGCCGGTCTTCTCGTCGCTGCGCTCGAACGTCACCGCGGTGGAGTCCCACTGCGCGGGCATCATCTGGCAGGCGACGAAGCGGCGCCAGATGAGGTCGTACAACCGCGCCTGATCCTGCGTCAGCGCCGACGCGACGTCCTCGGGGCGACGCTCGACCGACGTCGGGCGGATCGCCTCGTGGGCCTCTTGCGCGTCCTTGTTCGACGAGCTGTAGCGCTGGGGCTCGGCCGGCAGGTACGACGGGCCCATCTTGCCGATGAATCCACGCGCCTCGGTGACCGCCTCCTCGGCGAGGTTCACCGAGTCGGTGCGCATGTACGTGATGAGACCGATCTGGCCCTCGCCGGGGATCTCGACGCCCTCGTAGAGCGCCTGGGCGGCCCGCATCGTGCGCTGCGCCGTGAAGCCGAGCTGGTTGGCCGCGGCGATCTGCAGCGACGACGTGATGAACGGCGGCGACGGCTTGGTGCTGGTGCGGCGGGTCTCGATGTTGGTGACGCGGTAGCGGACGTGCGCGCCGACCTTGCCGGTGACCGTGCGGACGAACTTGGCCGGGCCCTTGCCCGACGGATCCTCGACCGTGGTGACCTCGGGCGCGACCAGGCCCACGGCGAGCGCGACCTTGTGGACGTCCGCGCTCAGATCCTTGGGCTTGTCGGCCGGGCAGCCGAGCTCGAACTTCTTGCCGCCCACCTCGACGAGCGACGCCTCGAAGCCGCCGTTCTCGCCGAGCCAGGCGTTCTTCACCTTGACGGTGGGGCCCTTGCCGCGCTCGTCCTTCTGGTCGAGCAGGGCGAGCCACTGCTTGCCCATGGCCTCGGACTTCTTGACCGCGGCGGTCAGCAGAGCCGACACCTCCCAGCGCTCGTCGGGCACGAACGCCCGGATCTCGCGCTCGCGCTCGACGATGATCCGCGCGGCGACCGACTGCACGCGGCCGGCCGACAGGCCGCGGGCGACCTTCTTCCACAGCAGCGGCGAGGCCTGGTAGCCGACGATGCGATCGAGGATGCGGCGCGCCTGCTGGGCGTTGACCTTGGCCTCGTCGATCGGGTGCGGGTGGGCGAACGCGCGCTGGACCTCGGTCTTGGTGATCGCGTTGAAGACCACGCGCTTGGCGGCCGACGGCTTGATGCCGAGGACCTGCGCGAGGTGCCACGCGATCGCCTCGCCCTCGCGATCCAAGTCTGTTGCGAACCAGACCTCGGAGGCGTCCTTGGCGAGGCGCTTGAGCTCGGCGACCGTCTTCTGCTTGCCGGCCAGCACGACGTAGGTGGGCCGGAAGTCGCGCTCGAGGTCGACGCCGGGGACCGGCTGCTTCTCGCCCTTGGGCGACTTCTCGGGCAGGTCGCGGACGTGGCCGACGCTGGCGTGCACGACGAAGTCGGCGCCGAGGTACTTGTTGATGGTCTTGGCCTTCGCTGGAGACTCGACGATCACCAGCTGGCGGCCGTTGCCGCGCTTGAACGGGCGCGCGGGGGCGTCGACGTCCGCGAGCTCCTCGTCGGTGATGCCGTCCAGCTCGCCGCCTGGGGCCGGTCGGGCCGCGACCTTGCCCGCCGCCTTGCCGGCCTTGGGCGCCGGGGCCTTGGCCACCTTCGCGGCGACCTTGGCGGCCTTGGGGGCGGCCTTGGCCGCGGCCTTGGGGGCGGCGGCGGTCGCCTTGGCCGGCTTGCTCACCGCGACGACGGGCGCCGCGACGACGCGCCGCTTGCCGTTGGTCCCCTCGGCCTTGTCGGCCTTGGCGCTCGCCTTGGCAGCACCATCGGACTTGCGCCCGTTCGTCGAAGGTGTCGGAGTCGGCTTGCGTGAACTGGGCGACATCGTGGTCCCGAAGGAGGAGGAGGCCGGTGCGTCGGCCGCACCGGGGGCCCGAATGTAGTGGAACTGGGCCGGGTCGCAACCGGGGTCGCCGTCCGGGGTCGCCGCCGCGCTGGACGCGTATCACGCCGAACGTGCGGAGAACCGGGCCTTAGCGCCGCTGCGAGGGCCTCCGAGGGATCCGGCCAGCCCCGACGACAGGTGGCCAGCGCAGGACCCGCGCCGCGGGTCGTCCCCGCACGCAGGGCGCCGAGCGTCCGACCGTTGCCTCGACGCCAGACGTGACGACGCACGCGCGAGGTCGCGTCCCTTCGCGCACGGATCGGAATCGGCGACGGCGTTCAGCCGCCCGCGGGCGGGGGCGTGCCGTTCTTCGCGGTGCAGACGTCGACGTAGGTCGGCTGCTTGGTCGGGCACTGCTGCCCGGCCTGGAGGCCCATACAGAAGCCGCGCTGGTCGGCGACCGTGAGGTGGGTGATGCACTCGATGAACGCCGCGCTCTTCGTGTCACCGCCCGCGAGCGCGAGGCACACCGTGCCGTTCGGATCCTGGTGGGTCGCGTGGGCGACGTTGTTCCAGTTCGTCAGGGGCACGACGTCCTTGTCGCCGATGTCCGCCCCGGTCACGGCGCGCCAGACACCGTTCTCCTGCACGCAGTCCTTGTCCTCGAGCTCCACCGTCTGGCAGCACACGCGCGTGGCTCCGCACACGGCGGCCACGTCGCCCGCGTCCCACTTGGGGTTGCACGGGATCGGGCAGTCGGCCGCCGCGGGATCGAGCAGGCCCTGCATCGCGCCGACGTCGTCCCGGTTCACGCACATGCCCGAGGTGCCGGCGCGGTTCGCCGTGTCGGCGTACAGCGGGGTCGACGAGCCGGGGATGTTCTTGCCCACGTACGCCGGCAGCTGGCCGTCGGCCGTCGACGGATCGTCCGAGCAGCAGAAGTGCGTGTCGGGGCAGTTGTCGCCCTGCCGAGGGTCGCAGCGGAAGGCGACGGTCGGGTAGTTGACGGCGATGCACGACGTCGCGACGGTCGCCCCGAGACCGACCGCTAGACCGTTGACGAGAAGGAAACGCAGAACGTGTTGCGGCCGCATCGTGACCCCCGGACGGTGTCACGGCGCGCCGGGCTTGTAAAGTTCCCCAACCCTGCCGACTGAGGCGATTTGGGCCGTCCTTCGATGGGCCACCGCCGCCCCGAGGAGTGGGGACTTTGGCCGAGCTTTGGCGCGTCGGCACCCCAGCGGCTAGGATCGGATCACGTGACGGTGGCACACGCAGGCGGCAACTCTGGGCGTTTTCGCGGCGCAGCCGCAGGTCTCGGTGGGCGCCTGGGCGCGGTGCTCCTCGCCGTCGCGGTCGGGGCGTCCGGCTGCTCGCAGACGACCCGCGGTGAAGATCCCGAGGCCGCGCCGGCGGGCGGCGACGGTGGGACGGCGACCACGGCCGACGGCAAGCCCGCGGCACCGGTCGCGCTCGGACCCATCGGGAAGACCAGCCATCGCGAGCACCCCGCGGGCTCGGCGTGGCGGTTCGAGGCCGGGACGCCGCGCGCGGTCGACATCGGTCAGGCCGAGGCCACCGGCTTCACGGTCGTCGACCTCGGCGACACCTGGACCCCGTACATCTTCACCGAGAAGACCCCCGGTCAAGAGGACAAGCAGACCAACGACTACCGCGAGCGGTACCTCGCGCTCGCCAACGACAGGGGCGATCAGTGGGGCGAGCCCCTCGATCCCCACGAGCGCAACTACCTCGAGCTCTACGGGATCCCCCCGACGCTCTCGGTGATCTGGGACGAGTGGCAGGCGCTCGCGACCGAGGTCGAGCCGTGCCTGGTGAAGGAGGGCTACGACCCCAGCGTGTTCGCCAACTTCAACGGCACGATCACGTACTCGAAGGCCTCGCAGTCCAAGCGGGTGCGCGAGGCGGGGTGGGCCAAGGCGGCGTTCTTCAAGAAGGCGAAGAAGGCCAAGCTCGACGTGTCGACGCCCGAGGGCCTCGCGGCCGCCGCGACCCACCCGAAGACCAAGGCGGTGTACCGCACGTGGCGCGCGGCGCAGACCGAGGTCGACGTCATCGCCAACGCGCAGAAGCGCTTCGTCTGCGAGCGTATGTACGGCAGCAACGGCGGGCGCGGCACCGTCGAGTACGGCGTGTTCGACTCCGAGACCACCCACGCGCTCGCGGCGTTCGAGCGCAAGCACGACATCATGGGCTGGGGCCACTTCAAGGCCGACAACGTCGCGATGCTGGCGAAGACCCCGGCGCAGGCCGTGCACGGCCGGCTCTTGCGGATGATCGAGGAGCGCGTGGTGTCGGCGGCGGGCATCGTCGAGGACGGCTCGGCCGCCGCGTGGAAGCCCGACTTCCGCTGGAAGGACAAGGCCGGCACGCCTCAGCCACTGCGCGATCTGGTCGCCGAGTTCACCGCGGCGGCCGTCACCGAGCTCGGCGTCGCGACGCCCGAGGCCGCGCAGGCGACCCTCGCGTCGTGGGCGAGCGTCGCGAAGGACGACAGCGGGCCCTTCGGCAAGCTGCTCGTCGCGGTGAAGCTGCCGGCGCTGCCCGAGTACTACGGCGCCGAGATGAAGTTCGAGACGCTCATCGATCGCGGCGACATCTGGTACGACTTCCCCTACGACGAGCTCGGCAACAAGAAGTCGCAGCCGCGGCAGCGCTACCCCCACCTGACGCTGTACGTGAACTACGAGGGGCAGAAGATCCCGCTGGTTCACTGGCGCACGACGATCGGCTCGTGGCGCAACGAGTTCGAAGAGGGCGAGGTCGTGCTCAAGTACAAGAACTCGGACGTCGGCGCGCGGGTGTGGAAGGACATCATGGCCGCGCCGGTGTGGATCCCGCCCGCGACGACGCCACCCGCCGAGCTGATCAAGGGCTATTGGCGCAAGGGCAAGTTCCGTCGCGACGTGAACTACCCCGAGATCGGACCGGGCTACCGCTCGGCGTACGGCCTGGTCGCCGCGTATCACATCCGCGAGAACAAGGACGAGGCCGGCAACGTGACCTCCGAGTACGACAACTCGATCCGGACCCACGGCAGCGTCGACTACATGTCGATCCTGCGCCGCTTCTCGCACGGCTGTCATCGCCTCTACAACATGGATGCGGTGCGCATGTTCTCGTTCATCTTGCAGCACCGCACGTACACGCGCGTCGGTCAGGTCGCCGTCGGCGTGCGTCGCAACCTCGAGGTCGACGAGCGCACCTACAACATGAAGATCCCGTCGCGCGGCTATAAGTACGAGCTCGTGGAGCCGATTCCGGTGACGGTCACCGAGGGTCGCATCCGCGGCAAGCGTGGCAGCCCGATCACGACGGCGATGAAGATGCCCGGTAGCGAGC
>LNFB01000010.1 GCA_001464385.1 Deltaproteobacteria bacterium Ga0077550
TCGTGGTTCTTCGCCAGCTCGTTCATCGCCCACGTCGGTCACCGCGTCCCCGGGGTCTTCGCCGCGAGCTGCGGCGGCTCGGGCGTCTCGTTCGGATGGGCCTGGGATCCGATGACCGACGCCGCGACGCGCGACGCGATCCCGATCTACTTCAACTACGGCACCGAGGACTTCCTCGCGCCCAACATCATCGACAGCATCGCCGAGTTCGAGGGCATGGGCTTCGCGGTCGACTCGCTGGTGCACCAGGGCGCGATGCACTGCGATCACCCGATCTCGGAGCCGACCCTCGAGTTCTGGTCGCGCTACGTGCCCTAGCGGCGTGCCATCGATGACCGTCGAGACCACAGTGTTCGCCGATGCGAACGAGGCGGCGATCGCCGCGTTCAGCGGCATCCCGGCGTTCCGCGGGCGTGTGCATCGCTTCGCGCCCGGGACGCCGCATGTCGCGACGCCGCCGCACGGTCTGCTCGCCGTGCGCGACGTCGAGGGCGTGTGCCTCGATCTCGTCGACAGCTTCGGCGCCGAGCGGAACCCCGGTGAGACCGACCTCGCCGACGGTCGCGACGCCGTCCTGCCCCGCGGCGTGGTCGGTGCCGACGACCGCGGGCCGGTCGACGCCTGTGGTTTCGACGCGCGGCTCTACCCGGCGCCGAGGCGCGCGGCGCTCGCGGCCCTGCGCCGGATCGCCGACCAGTCGGGCGCGCGCGTGTGGCTGTCGTGCATCCACGAGCGCGGCGACGATCCGTACGACGCATGGGCCTGGTTGTTCGAGCCCGCGCGCCCGAGCGCGCCTGCGCGCGAGCACGTGTTCGCCTACGGGGGCGACGCCGGTCAGATCCTCTGGCAGCGCGATCTGATCGGCCCGTCGCCGTGGCGCGTGCTCGACGGCGATCCGTCGGGCTCGCCGATCGCTCGGCTGTTCGGGGTGCTCGGCGTCGACCCGACGCGCGGCGTGGTCGCGGGCGAGGCGCTCGAGAGCGGGCTTTTCCGCCGCTATCGGCTGTGAGCGTGTGCCTCGCCCATCGGGCAGGTCGCGTCACGGTTGCGATGCATCGTCGGGCCTCCTAGTCTGGCGCGCGATGGCTGCCGCCGACGCCCCGCCCACGTTGTTTGCTTGGGCCGGTGGCGCGCCGGCGCTCGAGCGTCTGTTCACCCGCTTCTACGAGCGCGTGCCGGACGACGAGCTCCTCGCGCCGGTGTTCTCCCGCATGGATCCTGCCCACGCCGCCCATGTCGCCGCGTTCGTGGCCGAGGTCTTCGGCGGCCCACCGCGCTACAGCGATGAGCACGGTGGGCACCCACACATGATCCGCAAGCACCTCGCCCGCGCGCTCGACGAGACCAAGCGCCGGCGGTGGATCGCGCTGCTACTCGATGTCGCTGACGAGGTCGGGCTGCCCGACGATCCCGAGTTCCGCTCGGCCTTCGTCGCCTACCTCGAGTGGGGCTCGCGGCTGGCGGTGATCAACTCGCAGCCCGGGGCCGAGGCCGTCGAGGATGCACCGATGCCGCATTGGGCCTGGGGCGTGCCGGGCGGCCCGTTCCGCGGCTAGTCCCCGCGTCACGGCGCAGGGGCATACGCCCCGTAGCTCGCGACCGCGGGGTTCGTGGTTTGGAAGTCGACTGCGGCCGCGTCGACGAACCCCGGATCCCGCGCCCGATCGTGCTCCGCCCCGCACTCGCAGGACGCGGTCGCTACGTACGAATCTTCAAGCCTGAGGAAACCGCTCACGCAGCGGCTCCTGCGGGGACCAACATAGGACGCCCGCGGCCGGGTGGACGCATGGCTTTCATCGAAGGCGTCGCGCTACCCGGCAAGGTCGCCGCCGATGGCCCCGTCGAAGACTGAGCGACGCGCGCCTCCGTCGGGCCGGGGTCCGGTCCTGTCTGCCCCTGTCCTCGCGCGACGTGTCACGCTCGACGTGAACGCGCGTTCGACAGCGCCGAAAGACGCGCTAGAACCTGCGAGTTGCCGTCTTGCTGCCGCCACCACGCTTCGGATCGCCTGATGGCGGAGTGAAGGGCCTCGGCCGAGCCCCTCATCGCCTCGCGCAAATTGAGATCCGGGTTCAGGGCGTCCAGCCACGTCGCAGCGAAGCGGCGTGCTTCGTCGCCTCGCTGGGTGTCACGAAGGAGCGCGAAGAGTCGAGGCGGCGTAGCGGCATCGCAGACGATGGTGACCTCGGCTTCCTCGGAACGAGCCGGAGGATCCCACAGCTCATCGACGATCCGCATGAAGTGTCGGCCCGGAGGCAGCAACTCCGGCCACTTCTCCCCCACGTCGAGCTCGAACTCGAAGCGGCCGCCGGGAGGAAGGTCGATGTCGTTCGCCGGCTCCACGACGACTCGCGAACCATGCTGGGTCCGTACACGCGTGAGGCGACCGAGGCGTACCTCGTGCGGTTCGCCTTCTTCGCCACGGATCTGCAGCCGCGTCTCCCATCGTTTGGCAGGTTCTCGGAAGTGCATCTCGCGATTGCTTGCGTTGGTGTACTGCACTGCGACCATCAGTGAGGTTGCCATCCCCACGCGGCCCGTCGATGTCCTGAGTGAAATATGTGGAGCAGCGTTTCCGACGTCCATGAGCCCTCCAGCGAGACGAAGAATCGCCCCGCAAGTCGTTTAGGTGTAGCCCTTCAGAAGCTGCCGTTCCCGCGCCGTGAAGGCAGCGACCGAGCCTACCGTGTCCATCAGCCCGGCGGCCGCGCTATGGTCGCCTCCACCAAACTGAGCACGGGGGAATTGGTTCTTGGTCTCGTGCCCGGCCTCGTGCGCGATGGCAACTCGAGTGCGCGCCGCAGACATTCCGGCCATGACATACGCGCGCCCGCCCACAGACACGCCCTGACCCAGCACCCATCGCCGATCGGGGTGCAGCGTGCTGCCCTCGACGGTGATCGTGAGCCACGGGAACGCCGTCCATTCGGACGTCGTTCCGTCGGCGGCCGGGGCGTCGACGGAGTATTTGGGGTGCTCGAACTCGACGGCGACCATCGCGTTGGCCGGCACAGCCGCGTCCGGTGCCCAGCTCGTGATGCCAGCGTTGTACTGCGCAATGATGCGGTCCTTCCAGGCGTTCGCCTTCACCTGGATCGCAGCCCGAGCCGCGGTTCGAGCGGGACCCGCTGGACCATTGGCGGCCGTCGTCTGGGCCGCCGTGGGCGTCTCCGCAGGGAGCTTGGTCTGGTGGGTCGCCCAGCTCAGCATCGACGATGACGCACGATCCCATAGGCCGATGTAGCGAACCGACTTCGCTGCCGGAATGACGGTGACAGCGCCGAGGTGATATTCCACGAACGTGTTGTTCGCCGCCGGGGCCGGATTGTAGAACCCGCCCATGATCGCATCCGTTCCGTGCGTCGAGATGTGCCGCTGGCCCGTCATTTCAAACGGCCTGAACTCGACGCGACGCCACACGGTGAGCTGCCGCGATTCGCGGTGGATCAACTCTGTCGTACCGTTCGCGGCGAATACCGTCGCGCGAATCAAGTAAGTATCCCCGCCCGCCGCCGAGGGGGCAAAGGTCACCATGGCCTTGGCTTGGTTGGCTCCGGCCGCCGTCGAGACTGGCACGTTCGCCGTGGTGCGGAAGGAGTTCGGACTGGTCGCCGGCCAGCCCGCCTTCGCTCGGAAGAGCGTAGCGGTCGCGCTGCCGACCTTCCCGAGCGGAGACCCGCCGGTCGGAGTGAACGTCGCTGCGGCGGTTCCATTCGCGCCGGCGGGATCGCGATACGAGAACACGAGATCGACGGCGCACCTCGTGACGACGCCAGTGTTGTTCTTCCGCTTCACCTTCACGGTCGCCGTCACATCGAAGACATCCGCGGGGCGGCTCATGTTCAGCCGGTCGCTTGCGGGCGCCGTGGTCGTGATCTCGATGTCATGGACCTGGATGGCGATCGTTCCGGCATTGGATGCCCCGCCCGTGGCAACGATGGTGACGGTGTACGGGGAGAAGGCCGGCGTCGCGACGCCTCCAGCGAGGCGACCGACCGTCGCGGAACCATCCCACGTGACGGTGTGTGCGCCGACCGCCTTCTCGGCGGCGGTGAGATCGCGCTGGAATACGGTGGTGCCTGGGTACGTCGCGCTGGAAATGCGCAACGTGACTCGCCCCGAAACCCCCGCCGGCACCGAATAGCGAATGTCCGCGCTCTCGACGATGGGGGCGAAGTGGGGATCGACCGAGTCGATATGAGCTTGCGGGTTATCCTCGACGTACTGGTCGGCGCTCGGTGTCCAACGCAGCGGGCGGTGTGGCCGCGGCTGGCCGGTCAAGTCCGAAAAAAACTCCTCGGCTTGCTCGGAGCCAGCGATCTCCCGCGGCAGCCGGGGACCCGGCGGCGCGCCGATGAAGTCCGCAAAGAACAGCTCGGCTTGCCGGCGCTCGTGCTCCGACACGAAACCGAAGCCCGCATCCGAGCGCTGTCGCGAAACTCCTCGCATCGACCTTCCTCCCACGGCCGCACGCTACCCCACTCGTGCCTCCAAGACCAGTCGCTCGTGGCCGAGCCCAGCCTGTCCCGGATCAGCCGCAGATGTGGCCGGATTCGGCCAACTTCGTCGAGGCAGGGGACGCTTGGCCGTTCGGCCACATGCTCTGCCCGACCACGTGGATCGGCATGCCGGGCAATCCTCCCGGACCGCCGTCGACCATCCAACGCCCGCTGGGTGACGCCGACACGGGATACGCAACGTCCTCGTCGACGCGCGTCGGCTCACCGAGCGCGCCTGCGACGACGTCGACGAGCCACGTGCCGTTCTGCTCCTCGGTGCCTTGCGTGATGGTGTAGAACACCCGCGCGTCGGTGGGCATCGGCACGTCATCGCCCGTGCTGCTCTCGGTGCCCGACGACGAATCGTCGGCGGTCGACGACATCGTCGGCGACGGAGACTCGGTTCCACTCGAGTCCGGATCCTCCGACGCCGCCATGCCCGTGCTCGACGTGTCGGAGTCGGCGGACGACACGTCGTCGCCACAAGCCGCTGCCACCACGATCCCACAACTCCACCATCTACGATCCATACGATGGCAGGATGCGCGATGGTGCAGTCCGTCGGCAAGTGGGTTGGGACGAATCGCCCGGGGCCCCGGTGTGGTCGCGGGTGAGGTGCTCGAGAGCGGCCCGTACCGCCGCTACCGGCTGTGAGCGTGTGCCTCGCCGGTTCGAGCCTCACTGCGCAGGGGCATACGCCCCGTAGCTCGCGACCGCGGGGTTCGTGGTGTGGAAGTCGCCTGCGGCCGCGTCGACGAACCCCGGATCCTCGGCGATCACCGCCCCGACGCAGCCGGCGTCTCCACCCGTGATCGGGCCGTCGACGATGTTGTCCTCGATCGAGAAGCCCATCGCCGCGGCGCCGTAGCAGTCATTGATGAGGGTGTTGCCGACCGCGAAGATGTTCCCGGTGATCGTCGCGTTTGCGGCGGTCCCGGCCTCGTCGATGTTGATCTCCGAGCGACCCTCGGCGCTCGATCCGGCGCTGTTGTTCGCGAAGGTGTTGAACTCGACGGAGATGGCTTCGGTCACCGGGCCCGCGAAGCGGATCCCCGAGAAGAAGTTGTCGTGGAAGAGGTTGTGGAGGATCGAGACGTTCGCGATCGTGCCGGTGCCGGTGGCGTTGATGACGATGCCGTCCTCCTGATCGCCGTGGCCGTTGGCGACGATGCGGTTGCGCAGCACGGTGATCCCGTCGAGCGTCCCGTACATCCCGCCCTGGGTGTACATCTGGATGCCCCGCGAGGCGTTCTCGCGGATCACGTTGTTGACGATGGTGATGTCAGTGCCGCCCGCGAGGTAGATGCCATGGTCCTGGTGGCCCTCGGGACCGCAGCGGCCATACCGCTCGATGATGCAGGCCTCGATCCGGAGATCGATGGCGCCGTTGCTCTCGATGTGGCCGCCGTCCCTCCCGGTCGCGCAGTCGCCGGTGAAGGTGATGTGATCGAGTGCGACGTCCTGCACCTCGCCGATGTCTGCGGTGTTGAACGCCTCGTCGTTCTCGTAGCCCGTGAGGTCCAACGTGAGGTTGGAGACGACGACGTGGCTGGCGTCCTGGTCGATCGTCATGCGGCCGGTGATGTGGACGCCCTCGCGGCTCTCGCCGATCCAGTAGATCGGCTGCTCGGCCGTGCCGCCGTGCAGGATGTACAGCGCGGGGTCTTCGCCACCGACGTAGTCACCGTCGAGGATGAAGTAGCAGGTGCCCGGCGCCGGATCGACGAACGGCTCCTCGCCGCGCGATGCGGCGTTGAGCTCCTCGATCGTCGCGAGCTCGATCGGCACGGTGCCCTCGGGGCAGGCCCCTGGCGCGTCCTCCCACTCGCCGATGCCGTCGCCGCCACCGTCGTCGGCCCCCGTGCTGGTGCTGCCGTCGGTGTCGCTGGGATCGCCGGTGCCGTCGGGGCCGCTCGGATCATCGCTGCCCGCCGCGGTCGAGTCGCCCAGCGTCCCCGTGCCGGTCCCCGACGGGTCGCTCGCCGGGCCCGCTTCGCCCTCGGCGGTGTCGTCGACGAACGGCGAACCGTCGTTCGCGCCGCACGCGGGGCCGATGGCGAGGACCAGGATCGACAGGGACCTCGTGATCACGCCGGCCCAGTATGCCCGAGGCGCGGCGTGCCGGCCCCATCAATAGAACGGGCCGTCGTCGGCGGCGACCCGCGCCAGCGCCTCGTCCCACGTGATCTCGGCGATGCTGGTGGCCGTCCAGTGCGTGACCACGCTGCCGCCGCGGCTGATCTCGGGGGTGCGTGCGATCGCGTTGGCGTGCGCGTCGCCGACGACGAACGCCATCATGGCCGCCTCGTCGCGCCACACCGTGAACGTCCGCGCGCTCGAGCACTGCATCGAGGTGCCGAGCTGGATCGCGACCACGCCGGGGTTGGCGAGCAGCTCGGGGATCATCGGGCCGATGGACTCGCCGAAGGCCTGCTGTGCCGCGCCCTCGGGTTTGATCGCCAGGTAGGTCGAGCTCACGACGAAGCTGTCGCCGTCGTCGACGAGCTCGCCGGTCATGGGATCGGCCCCGGGCCCGAACCACGCGAGCGGCACGGGGTTGCCCATCGCGTCGGCGCCCATGAGGTCGGCCTCGAGGGTGCCGCGGTCGCACGCCGCGAACGGATCGTCGCCCGTGCTCGTGTCGTCGCCCGTGCTCGTGTCGGCGCCCGAGGTCCCCGCGTCGTCGCCCGAGGTGGTCGCGGGGCCGTCGCCCGAGGTCTCGACCGAGGTGTCGTCGACGTCCTCGTCGGTGTCGTCCCCGGCGCATCCGGGGATGCCGAGGGCCGCGAAGCAGAGCAAGGAGAAGAAGGCGTGGTTGGAGTGCATCCGTCGTTGCATGGTCATCTCGGGTCAGGTGGGGGGTGTCGATCCGTCGGCGAGCCGAACGCTGCCGAAGGTGAGCTCGTCGAAGCGCCGTCCGAGGCGCGGGGAGTCGAAGTCGCGGCGAAGGCCGAAGCTGCGCACGACGACGCGCGCGCCCACGTCGGCACCGGCGCCCATCGTCGCGATCCACCGATCGGTGTCCGCGCTGCGGATGCGCAGGTAGTGGTAACGACCGGCGGCGAGCCGCTCGACCACGGTGCCGGAGAGCTCCGCGGCGCCGGGCGCCGGCGGGTCGAGGGTACCCAGCGGTGATGCGGGTGGTGGCGTCGGAGCGGACGGCTCCGCGGCGATCGGGGTCGGCGCGGGCGAGCAGCCGGCCGCGCCGAAGAGCACGAGGAGGCGGATCAGGCGGCGCGGGGCGTCGGCGAGCGTCGGCATCGGCGAGAGCTTGGCGCGAGGGTTGCCATTCGTCCAAATCATGCGATTCATAGACGCCATGAACGCGGAACATGCTCCCGCCGATCTCGACCTGAACCTGCTGGTCGCGCTCGAGGCCCTCATCGCGCATCGCAACGTGACGCGCGCCGCGGCGGCGCAGGGCATCACGCAGTCGGCGATGAGTCATCGGCTGCGTCGCCTCCGCGCGCTGCTCGACGATCCGGTGGTGGTGGCGGGGCGTCAGGGCCTGGTGCCGACACCGCGGGCCGAGCGGCTGGGCCGCGTGGTGTCGCGGAGCCTGCACGAGATGCGCGCGGCGATCGAGAGCGCCGAGCACTTCGATCCGGCGACGAGCGAGCGCACGTTCACCGTCGTCACCAGCGACTTCGCCGAGTTCGAGATCCTGCCGCGGGTGCTGGAGGAGCTGTCACGACGCGCGCCGCGGGTGACGGTGACGATGCGCGAGCCGTTCCCCGGCCTGCTCGACGCGCTCGAGCGTGGGGCCGCGGATCTGATCGTCGGGCCGCAGCTCAGCGCGCCGGGGCTCATCCAGCGGAAGATCGGGGAGGACGGCTTCGCGTCCGCGGTGCGCCGTGATCATCCGCGCGTCGGTCGACACCTCGATCTCGACACGTTCGTCGCGCTGCGGCACCTCGTGATCGATCCGGTGGGCGACGGCGGCGTGTCGGTCGTCGACACTGCGCTCGCGAAGCACGGCCGCGTCCGCGACGTCGCGATGCGTGTCCCCCACTTCGTCGGCGCGCCGTTCATCGCTGCGCGGTCGGATCTCCTGCTCACCGCCCCATGGGCCCTGCTGACCCACGCCGCGACCCTGCTCCCGCTGCGCCTCTTCGAGCCGCCGCTCGAGCTCCCGACCCCCCGCACCTTCATGAACTGGCACGAGCGCGTCAACGAGGACCCCGCCCACACCTTCTTGCGCGAGGTGACGGCCCGCTGCACCGCCGCCGTGCTGTCCCGGCCCGCGAAGCGGCCGAAGCCTGGCGTCGCCCTGGTGGTCGCCGAGCAGCGTCGGTGACGGGGACGCATGCCTGCATGCGACCCTGCATGCGCGCCCGTCGGTGCCCTGGTCTACGGAAACGGCGGGGCGCGTTGTTGCGACGCCCCTCGAGGTTCCCGACGCCGACGTCGGAGACCGCACATCCGAGGGGCGCAGATGGCTGCGCCGTGATTGCGCGGGTTATGGCAGTTTCCCGTGCATCGCTGCCCCTCCATTCCCCGGGGGGTCACGTCACCGCTACGAGACGACGCCGCCGCGGGCGGCAAGGGCACCCCACCATGACCACCAAGCTTGCCGTTCGCCACACCACCACCACCCGCATGACCATGCTCCTCGCATGCTTCGCCCTCGCCGCCTGCGCGAGCGAGGACGACGACAGCGACACCAACGCCAGCGCGACGATCAGCACGACGATCGGCAGCGCGACGAACGACCCGAGCACCGCGACGGACGACCCGACCGCCGAGACCACCGCGGATCCGACCGTGGATCCGACGGACGCGACGGATGACACCGGCGTCGCCGACACCGGCACGACCGACCCGACCGCGGACACGGGCAGCGAGTGCACCGCGGAGGATGAGTGCATCGACGACTCGATGTGCGGGGGAGGGATGTGCATCGGGTGCCTCTGCATCGGGGGCGGGGACACGGGCGCGACGATGAGCGACTACGGGTCTTGTGACGCGTGTGGCCCGGGCGAGGGACCGATCGCGATCACCGGGCTCGAGGGGTTCTGCTTCTGCTCCCCGATGTGTGATGGCGCGATGTCGGAGTGCCCGACGCCGACTTCTGGCGCTGGTGGCATGGCCATCTGTGGTCTCGGTGCGGACGCGATGAACCCCACGCAGTGTGTCGTGGTCTGCCAGGACGCTTCGAACTGCCCTGATGGCGCCACCTGCGAGCCGCTCGAGACGCCACAAGGCACTGTCGGGCTCTGCACGCATCCGGCTTGAGATGCTGCGACGAGGGCGGGCCGGATTTCGGCTCCGCCCTCGATGCCTGTCGTGGCTACTGTTCGATGCAGTAGACGCACGTCAGGTTGATGAAGGACCCGTTGGCCGGCGTCCCCCAGCCATCGCATTCGGTTGTTGCGTCGGAAAGGAAATCCACGGTGCTGGTCACGTCGCCGTATCGGAATTCATCGGTCTCGAGGTCGCTCGACCAACCATTGCATGTGTTCGAGCCGCTGGTAGTCCAGTTCGCGTTCATCCCCGAGATGAAACGGACCATGAAGTCGTTCTCGAGAAAGACCGGCGACTCGAGGGGGACCGAGTCGCCGGCTCGGACTCCGAGCAGCGGGGTCTCGTCCGTGATCCACACGAGTTCTCCGTCAGTGTTCACATAGGCGGTGAACGGCTGAAGCACCCAGTCCGTCGCGCCATCCCCACTGTACGGGGATTCGCTCGCCTCTCGGACGCCAGCGACCGAGAACATCGCAGAGAATCCGGGGTCGCACGTCGAGTCGACGAACGCCACCGGATTGTTCCCGAAGTCGCCGCCGCCTGCGATGAAGTTCCCGCCCGTGATCACCTTCTCCTCGATCACCCGCGAGCAATCCGGCGCGCAGGCCCCGATCTCCAGCACGTTGTTCCCATCCCCGTCATCACACCCCTCGCCGCCGGCCCACACATCCCCGTCGCCGCACCGCGCCAAGTTGCAGTCCGGCCTGCACTCGGCCGTGAGCGCGTTGTCTCCCCCGAGATCGCACTCTTCGCCGGGGTCGACGTTGCCGTCGCCGCAGTAGGGATCCGCGGGCTCGCCCGTCGACGCGTCCGCGGAGGTCTCCATCGGCGAGCTCCCGGTCGAGTCCGACGGGTCGGCGGTCGTCGACGACGCGGTGGTCGAGCTCGCGGAGGTGGCGTTCGAGGTGGCGGAGCCCGCCGAGCTCGCCGATTCGGCCGAGCTCGCGACGCCGTCGTCGGTGTCGCTGCTGCTGCCGCCGCTGTCGTCGTCGCCCGCGGCGGACGTCGGGACCACGTCGTCGTTGGGGCTGTAGCACGCGGCCCCCAACACGGCGACGAGCGTGAGGGGCAGGGCGGCGAGCGTGAGGGGGAGGGTGGAGCGGACGGTTGCAGCGGGTCGCATGGAGAATCCTCGTCGGTGCGGGTTCGCGCGGCGGCGAGCGTGCCACGCCGTCGCGGGGCGCAGTGTCGGCCGCGCGTCGGCCTTCGTTGCACGATCCCGCGCGGCGACCGTCGGATCGGCCGTGGTACCGTGGGCCAAGTGATCGTGCGTCCGTCCGCGCTGGCCCTCGCGTTCACCCTCGCCCTCGCGCCGCTGCCCGCCGTCGCGGCCCTGGCCGCCGAGCCCAACCCGTACGGCGAGCCCGTGCGCCCGCGCCCCGAGGAGAACCCCTACGGCGAGCCCGTGCGCCCGGCCCCGGAGGTCGATCCCTACGGTGTGCCGCTGCACGACGGCGTCCGCGTCACCCTGCCGCCCAAGCCGACGAAGAAGGGCGAGGCGCTGCTCATCGCGGCGGGCGCTGCAACGGTGGTCTCCTGGGCGCTGCGCTTCGCGTCGATCGGCGTGGGCCTCCCGCTCGTGAAGGGCTGCGACCTGAACGACGACGCCTGCGAGAAGCGCGTCCGCACCGTGCAAGCCCTCAGCTACACCGCGCCCGCGATGCAGGGCGTCGCGTCGGCGCTGGTCATCCCCGCCGCGCTCTTCCGCGGCCGCGCCGAGGCGTGGCGGTTCCTCTCGACCGGCGTGCCCAACCGCCCGTCGCGGCAGTTCGCGGTCGCGGGCGCCGTGCTGTTCGGCATCTTCACCGCCGCCTCGATCGCCGCGCGCCCCGCCTTCGTGTTCGGCTGCATCGCGTCCGACGCCAGTGTGCGGCGCTGCAACACCAAGGGCACGTTCGCCGGCTACAACGTCGCGGTGCAGGTGTCGGACACGCTCAGCACCACGGGCCTCGGGCTGCTCACCTTCGGCACCGCGTACGGTCGCTACCGCCAGCGCTATGGCCTCGCCGCCGCACCGTTCTCGCACCGCGGCGCCCACGGCGTCTCGATCTCGGGCCGGTTCTGATCCCGAACCGGAGGGGAGTTGGCGCGCCGCCTCGCGCGAGGCTACGATCCCCGCGATGCTGCACCTGCGACTCGCCGCCGCCGTGATGCTCGCCGCTGCGTGCGGTGAGCCCGAGCGCAATCCTCCGGCGCCGGTCGGCGGCACCGCGGCCATCGGTCCGGTCACCGCCGCGGGCGGGCAGGGCGAGGCCACCGCGGCGCCCGACACCGACGGAACCTCCGATGGCACCGCGAGCGGGGCGACGAGCGCGACGGCGACCACGATCACGGGCAGCGGGACGGACGCGTCCGACGACACGTACGGCACGTACGGCACCTTCGCGACGACGCTGCCGGACACCGATTCCAACAGCGATGCGAGCGCGGGCGACACCGGCTCGGTCGACACCGGCGCGGCGGACTCGGGCCTCCCCGATTCGGGCCTCCCCGATCCCTCCGGCGCGACCTGACGCGGGTGCGTCCCGCCTCGGGGCCGGCGCGGCCGCGCGCCGACGTTACGGATCCCGAAGGACGAGCACGGGGAGGACGACGGCATGATCGCGGAGCACGCGTGGCGGTGCGAGGACGAGGAGGAGGCCTACGGCGTCGAGCTGCTCCTGCAGCGCGCCGGGATCTCCGTCCGCGTCCGCGACGACGGCAACGAGGTGTGGTTCGACGTCGAGCCCCAGGACGCCGAGCGGGCCGCGGCGCTCGAGTCCCGCATCGCGCGGCACTTCGTGCGCTCGGACGATCGGGCCCGCGCGCAGCGCCTCGATCGCCGCGATCGCTGGATCCGCCGCGCCCTCTACGGCTTCGCCGCCCTGGTCGCGATCGTCGTCGTCGCGACGTAGTGCGCGATCGATCGATGAAGGCGACGCGGCCGACTCACGCCTCGGCGAGCTTCGTCGCGAGCTCGCCGTTGGCGTCCATCTCGCGCACGATGTCGCAGCCCCCGACGAACTCGCCGCGCACGTACAGCTGCGGGATCGTCGGCCACTGCGAGTACTCCTTGATGCCCTCGCGGACGTTCGCGTCCTGCAGCACGTTGACCGCGTGGAAGTCGACGCCGTGCTTCTTCAGGACCTCGACCACCGCGGCCGAGAAGCCGCACTGTGGGAAGGAGCGGTTGCCCTTCATGAACAGCACGACCTTGTTGTTCGCGATCAGGTGATCGAGGAACTTGCGGGTGTTCTCGTCGAGCATGGGTGCCTTCGGGTTCACTCCAGGCCCGGGGCTTGGCGGCCCGCGCGCTCCAGGAGCTGACGTTGCGTTAAGTATTCGATGCGCCCCGCTGAGGCAAGCCTTGGCCGGGGGCTTGGCGTCGCGCCCCGAGTTTTGCCATGGTGCGCGCCACGCCATGCTCTCGCCGCTGTTGTCGCGACGTCGCACGCTGCTGGGGGGCCTCGCGGCCACCACCGCATCGCTCCTGCTGCCCCGGGCCGCCCTCGGCCACCTGCCCGCCGGCGCGTCGCCCAAGACGCTGATCCTCGGCGACAGCATGATCGCCGGCGGGTTCGGCGTCTTCCTCGAGCGCGCCCTGAAGAAGGAGTACGCCGTCCCGGTCAAGCGCGCCGGCAAGAGCAGCAGCGGCCTGTCGCGTCCCGACTTCCACGACTGGCCCGAGGCCGCCACCGCGATCGTGGCCAAGTGGAAGCCCGAGGCGAGCGTCGTGATGTTCGGCGGCAACGACGTGCAGGGCCTCTACATGGGCAAGGGCAAGTGGATCACGTGGAACGAGGAGGGCTGGGACGAGGAGTACGCCCGCCGCGTCGACGCGCTCGCCGACATCCTCGCGCCCGCGGGCGAGCGGCTGTTCTGGGTCGGCATGCCGGTGATGCGCCCCGAGAAATTCCACGAGCGCGTGAAGCGGGTGAACGTCATCTACCGCGCGCGCATGGCCGCGCGACCCGGTGCGAAGTTCATCGACGCGTGGGACGTGCTCGCGGGCGACGACGGCGGGTACGCCGACAAGATCGCGATCGGCACCAACCCCGATGGCACACCGGGCAAGAAGATCCGCGTGCGCGCGGGGGATGGGATCCACCTGTCGCCCAAGGGGGCCGAGCTCCTGCGCGACCACGTGCTCGGCGTGCTCGAGGCCGAGCTGCAGATCGCCCGCGCCGTGGCGGTCGCGGCCGCGCCCGCGACCCCGGCGACGCCGCCCGTCGTCGAGACGCCGTAGCACCGTCCACGCGTGTCGCCGTCGCGGTGTGCCCCGTCGTTCACAACGGGGTGGCCGCGCGCGCGTGGCATGCTCGCGCGATGCTCCGCCGCGCGCTCCTCGTCGCTTCGTTCGTGATCGGCTGCGGCGGCGGTGGTGCGGCCACCTCCGACGGATCCGCGGACGCCTCCACCGGCGGCCCGTCGTCCGGCGGGCCCACCGGTCCCGACGCGAGCGACGACGCGACTGATCCGAGCGGCCCCTCGGAGTCCGGCCCGAGCACTGGCGCCGACCCCGACAGCAGCACCGGCGACCCACCGCCCGACGCGTGCGAGCCGTTCGGCCGCTTCGGCGCGCCCGAGACCACCTTCGTGCTGCCCACGCGCGCGGGCGCGGGCGTCTACTTCCCCGACGTGCAGGCGAGCTTCCCCGAGGTCGACTGGGCCACGCTCGATCGCCTGTACATCCCGGCGGGCACGTACACCTCGATGAACCTCGGCAACCTGCCCGATCGCACCGCGGAGGATCCGCTCGTCATCACCAACATGGGCGGGCAGGTGCGCATCGGCCCCAACACGCCCGACGGCAACTATCTGTGGGTGATGTCCGGCGGCTCGCACTGGATCCTCACCGGGCGCTTCGATCCGGACTCGGGCACCGGCGATGCGTCGGCGCCGGGGCACCGCTGCGGCGCGTACGGCGATGCACGCGGCCACTACGGCTTCTGGAGCGACGACGCCTACGCGATGCGGCAGTACCTCCACATGGGCATCTCGGTCGGCGCGGCGCACAGCTTCGAGCTCGAGTTCCTCGAGATCGAGCGCTCGGGCTTCGTCGGCATCCGCCTGCTCAACGCGTGGGAGGACG
>LNFB01000011.1 GCA_001464385.1 Deltaproteobacteria bacterium Ga0077550
GCGCGCCGTCGAGGTGGAGCATGCATGATTCGTCGTACTCGAGCTCGAGGGCGGCCACCTGATCGACCCATCGGTGTGGATTCGGCGAGCACTGCTCCAGCTCGAGGATGGGCCCCTTGCACTTGCAGTCGGTGTTCACCGTGAATGCCTCGGTGGCGCAGAGTAGCGAGAGAACCTCTGGTAGGTCTATTTCGGGGACGGAGAAGTTGTCGTCCTGCGTTCTGCACGCAGAGAGAGCAAGCATCGCTCCGAAGGCGAGACGTGCCGGCGCACCGCCGCGCCTCGGGCCCTGGATCACGGACACGGGATCGGCAGGTACGGGTTCAGGTTCGGGAAATCGCCCTGGAACTCGAGGTATGCCTGGGCGCGCGCATCGACCCACTGCGGCCCGATCGCGGCGAGCGGGTTGCCGGCGGCGTCGGCGAGCGGCGTTGCGCCGGGTCGGTAGTGCACGAACAAGCCCGACTTCAGGCCCTCGTTCGTGAAGTACGCCAGGGCGGTGCAGGCTCCTGTGTCGCGCACCGAGGCGGCGAGCGCCAGGTCGACCTTGGTCGCGTCGCCGCTGACGGCGGCGATCGACGCCACGTCGAGATCCTGGATCGCGAGCGGAGGAATGGGGCGGGTGAAGCCGTCGATCGGGGTTTCGGACGGCCCGGCGTAGCCGCCCTCGTAGCCGCCCTCCTCGTATCCGCCGTCGCTCGGGTCGTAGGTCGGATCGGCGGTTGGATCAGCGGTTGTGTCGCTCGGTTCGGTCGGATCGGTGCCGGTCGGATCGGTGTCCGTCGCGTCGGTGGGATCCGTCGGGTCGAGCGTGGGGTCCCCATCGGAGACCGGACCCCCATCGCCACCATCGGTGCTGCCATCGTCGTCGAAGGCGTCGTAGTCGAGGCCGTAGTAGACGGTCGAGGACACGTCGCGGACGCCGAGGCTCAGGCGGAACGCCTGCGTGTCGACCGTACCCGGGTTCGCCATGGGTTCGCTGAACGTGAGGCGGATCGTCTGCGCGTCGGTGAACGTGGCCGCGACGAGGATCGGGGGTGTCTCGTCGGACGCGGCGTTGCTCGAGCAGGCGATGCCGACCGTGCCGAGCAGGAGCGCGCGCAGATCGGGGCGGTGGGTCAGGCGCATGCGATCACGGTAGCGGTGTCGGGGTGCGCTCGCCAAGTGGGCGCGCGAGTCTCGAACGCACGCGGAAGGATGTCAGAGAATCGAGGGGCCGCGCGTAGCGCCGTGGTGGTGTACGATCGGGGATGTGCGCTAGAACGCAGATGTCGCCTCGCGCCGTTGGGGATGCTCACGGCCGCTCGAGGACCCCCGTGCGCGTATACACGACCTTCCACTTCGACCCATCCGTCGTGGAGTAGGTGATCGTCAGGTCGGAGTCCGTGACATCGACGCGCCCCGATCCCGGCGACCACCCACTCATCACGATTTCGAAGCTGTAGCGCTCGGCGATGTGCTGGTCGGGGCAGTTCACGCAGCCGGACGCCCCCGATGTGCTGAATCCAAGGAAGAGCGCCACGGACGCCAGCAGACCTTCGGTGAGGCGTCGGAGCCGTCGTGACGATCTGGATCGGGGCGTCATCAGTTCCCCGTCTCCGCCAGCTCGATCCAGTAGATTGGATCGGGGTCGTCGTCCTCGAGGTCATCGACCAGCGCCAGGAATGGACCGTCGACGAGGAACTCGGCGTGGCCGCGCCACCAGACCGCCTGTTCTTCGACAGCGCCAGCGCCGGCGATTCGCTCGAGTGTCAGCAAGTCGTGCTGGACGACGGTCTGAAGACATACTTCCTGCGACGCGTGGGCCATGCTCATCCGGTGGCGAAGGGATGCCCCGATCATCCACGGGACGCAGAGGATCATGAGGTAACGCAGGAAGTCGGTCTTGTCACGGGCGATCATCGAGGATGCCTCCACCGAGCACGTGCCTATTCGAGTCGAAGCGTGTCCGCGCAATCGACGTAGCTCACGAAGAGCTCGCCGCAGTCCTCACCCTCACACCCGCATCCGATCACGGGTACGCAGGCACAGTCCGCGAGGCCGTCCCGCCGGGCGTACCCCAGGCCGAAGTCGCAGTCGCCGGTGCCCTCCGCGTCCATCGCGTTGCACTCCGCGTGGCACGCCACGATGGAGGGCGACGATGCGCTGAGGAGGCCGACCGCGAGCGCGCGCAGCCACCGTGCGGTCTCGGCATTCACGGGCAACCCGCGCCTGGCTGGACGGTGAGCGTCGCGACGTCGGCCCCCGCGTGCCCCTCGACGAATCCCGCCACGAACCACTGGCCGGACACCTCGCCTGTGGAGGTCGTCGTGAACGTCAACGCGTAATCCTGACAATCGATCTGGCTCGACCGACCGTCGTCGCCGAAGATCTGCCGGAGTGCCGTCGCCGGCCCGACCTCGAGCGCGACGTCGCTGGCGACCGCGAAGTCGGTCTCGTCCGGGGCGATGGCGACAGAGAGTGGTTGCGCCCGCTCTGCGTCTGCCTCGAAGCTCACGATGGGCCAACGCCGCGTCCACGCCCCGGTCGCACACAGACGAATCGTCCACTCCTGTGCAGGGCACGCGCCGTCGAGGACGAACGGCTCCGCCTCGGATTCCTCCCACTGGATGCGTGTGCCCTCCTCCGTGATGATGTCGGGACGTCGCGCGTCGCGGACGTTGCCAGTCTCGCAGGCGGCCGAGAGGAGACATGTCAGCGCGACGCCTCGGGGCGCCCCGCGAGGGCCCCTCCCCGGTCTCGGAGTCGCGCCGCGCCCACGACCGCCCCAACCGCTCACCCCGCCGCCCGACCGCCCATCTCCGCCTCGAACAACTCCGGCAGGAAGTGCTCCAGGTTACCCACCTCCTCCACGTTGTGGGTGAGCCACGCGTGGCCCATCGCGTCGGACAACAAGCGCGGTCGGATGAGGGCATTGAACGGCGCGCGGAGGATCGGCGCGGTCATGCCGGCGACGAGGCAGTTGCGATACAGGGTGCCGGCGGGCGTGCGCTCGAACGTGTACTCCATGCGCGCGACCTCGATGCCGGCCACCTCGTGGACGTGGATGAAGCCCCGCTCGTCGAGCTGGATCACATCGTCGACGATGTCGACGTACCACTCGGGATTGCGCGCGAAGTACTCCTGGATGCGCATCTG
>LNFB01000012.1 GCA_001464385.1 Deltaproteobacteria bacterium Ga0077550
CGCTCGGTCGACGTCTCCGCGGACTCGAGCGGCTTCATCGTCCACGGGATCTCGATCGGTGGCGGCAGGTCGGCGGCGGACACGGCGGGATCGTAGCGGAGCCCGACCCGTGTCGAAAGCGCTCCGCGGTGCGCGTCGTCGTGCGGCGACGACCTCCTTCAGATCGCCGCCGAGTTCCCGTCGACCCGCGGGCGCCCGTCGACGGGCGCCCCTCGCCCGCGACTCACCCCGCGCCGTCGATCAACCGCCGCAGCTCCGCCGCGTCGCTCAACCCGACCGTGCGCGCCTTCTCCTGCCCACCCACGAACACCACCAACGTGGGCACGCTCGTCGCGTCATACCGCTGCGCGAGGTCCTCGGATTCGTCGATGTCGACCTTCACCACCCGGTAGCGCCCCTCGGACGCCGCGGCGAGCTTCTCCACGATCGGGCCCTGGCGCTTGCACGGCCCGCACCACGTCGCGGTGAAGTCCACCAGCACGGGCCGGTCGCACGCCAGCACGTCCGTCGCGAAGCTCTCGCTCGTCGCCTCGATCACCGGCTCGCTCTTGGCTCGCCGGGCGCGGCGGGCCTCGAACAGCGCCTGGAACTGCGGCCATTGCAGCAGTTCGCCGAGATCCGTGTCGACCTCGACGCGGTCCAAATGATCATAGTCGTGGGCGACCGCCTGCTCGACCTGGGCCAGCGCCTTCTTGAAATCCGCGACCGCCGCGTAGGCGCACGCCGCCGAATGATAGATGTACGGGTTCTCGTCGGCGAAGGGCAGGGCGCCGTCGGCCAGGGCACGTGCCCGCGGGTAGTCGCCCAGGGCGTGGGCGAGGATGCAGGCGTTGTTGTGCGCGCTCAGGTAGTTCGTCCGGTGCGAGCCGGGCTCCGGGGGCTCGGTGAACGAGATGACCTTCTCCAGCACCGCGAGGCGGAGGCGCTGATCCTCGATCTTGAACGCGGCCGCATGCAGGTGGCTGACCATGTCCTCCTCGTCGGGGAGCAGCTCGAGCACCCGCGGCAGCTCGGCCGGGAGGCGGCTGCCGATCGTGGCCACGAGCCCGGCGACCATCTCGTTCGACGTCGCGACCACCGCGTCGCGGTCGAGCAGCGGCAGCGCGTCGGCGAGCCGGTCGAACGCGTGGTCGGCGACCAGATCGACCGTCATCACCCGCAGGTGCAGCCGCGAGATCGTCTTGGCCCGCGCCAGCGCCGTGTCCACCTGGCCCGAGCGCACAAGGGCGATCAGCGGATACGTCGCCGCGTCGTCGTTGTCCGGGTCGAGCGCGGCGGCGCGGTCGAACATCCGCACCCCCGCGGAGGCCGACTCGGCCTCGTCCGGATCGCAGGCCTGGCCGAGCTCGACGTACATCGCCGCGACCTCCTGCGGCGACCACTCGCGCTGCGACTCCGCCCACGCGACCGCGGCGTGCTCGCCGGCGTCCGGATCGGCCGCCGCGTCGAACGCCTCGCGCAGCGGGTTGCCGGCCAGGACGAACGGCGGCGTCGTGTCCCCGCTGATCCCCGCGTACTTGATCCGCATCGACGCCTCGGCGAACCGCGCCCGGGCGATCGGCACGATGCCGTGCAGCGCCGACACGATCGCCATCACGTGCTCGGCCATCACCCGCGGCGGCGTCGGCGGCGTGAAGCGGTCGACCCACAGCAGCGCCGAGCGGTTCGCCGCGTCGAACGTCATCGCCGCGTTGCGGAACGGCCGCTCCTCGGCGCGCCCGTCGATGTAGTGCATCAGCCAGACGTGGTGGATCGCGTCGAGCACCGCCGCCTCGCCTGGCACCGCGGGCCCCGCCAGCTTGAGCGCGATGCCGAAGTCGTCCCCGTCGAACTCGTCGGCGATCTCCGGGAACCGCTCGACGACGAACGGCGCGGTCGTGGCCAACGGCGGCGGCCCGAACCGCCACGCCCCGGGGCCGTCGTCGGAGGCGTCGTCGTCGGACGCGTCGTCATCGGATTCATCGTCGTCGGACTCGTCGTCGTCGGACTCGTCGTCGGACTCGTCGGCGAAGGCGTCGATCTCCGTGTTCACCGACCACACCCACGCCTGGGTGGCCCCGAACGCCGCGCGCACGCCGTCGAGCGCCACCTCGGCCTGCTCGAGCTGCGCCGCGGTCCGCGGGAGGAAGTTGCCGAGCACGAAGTACGACGCAGGCGCGTCCGCCGGATCCGCCGCCTCGACCGCGTCGCTGTCGTCGCTGTCGTCGCTGTCGTCGCTGTCGTCGCTGTCGTCGCTGTCGTCGCTGTCGTCCGTCGCCTTCGGTCGACGATGATCGCCGCCGCGGCGAGCGAAGTGCGAACCGCCTCCTGCTCGGCGCCGTCGAGCGGCCGGTCGAAGCGCACGACGAGGAGGGCGAAGGAGCAGGTGTCCGAGATGCGCTGGACCTGATGGATCTGCATGGCGCCGGCGATTGTGCACGCCCCGCGCCCGCGGATCGTCGCACGCCGACACACGGGATTTCCGCCCCGCTGCCCGACTCGGGCAACGCGTCGCGCGGGCCCCTTCCCGAGTGGCGCACGTCGTCGTCCCCAGTCGGGCGGATCCGCGCCGCGCGTCGATCCTCCACCGTCGTGTGGATCCCCCACCGCGGCGGCGCATGATCCAGCGGCCACCGGCGTCGGTCGACGGCCCACCGCCGACGTCGCTGCCCGTGTGTCCGAGCCGACGCGCCGGCGCAACGATCGTGTCGCCCTCGGCTGCGCCCGCGTCCTTGTCTTGCCCAGAGCGACGGTGTAACTTCGCCCGCGATGACGAAGGCCGAGTTCATCACTGCGCTGGCGGGCGTGCTCGACAGCACCCCGGACAAGTTCACGTCGACGACCGAGCTCGCGGGGTTCGAGTGCTGGGATTCCACCGCGGTGATCAACCTGCTCGTCGTCTTCGACGAGCACGGCATCAAGGTCGAAGAGGACAAGATCCGCGATTGCAAGACCGTGCAGGACCTCATGGATCTCACGGGGGGCAAGATCCAGTGATCGCCGCCAGGGGGGCCCTCCGATGAGACTCGCCGGCGCCTCGGCCTGCGTGCCGAAGAAGATCGTGAAGGCGGAGTTCGCCTACGAGAAGTTCAAGCCGTTCGACGTCGACCGCATCGTCGGCAACACCGGCGCGTTGCAGAAGCGCGAGGCCGCCCCGGGCACCACGGCGTCCGACCTGTGCATCGCCGCGGCCCGTCCGCTCGTCGAAGAGCTCCGCTGGGAGCGCGACTCGATCGACGCCGTCGTGCTCGTCACGATGCTCGGCGACCACTACCTGCCGGCGAGCTCGCACCGCGCCCACCAGCTCCTCGAGCTGAACCCGCGCTGCCTCGTGTTCGACATCAACCTCGGCTGCTCGGGGTGGACCCACGGCATGATCGTGCTGCAGGGCCTCATCGCCAGCGGCGTGGTCAAGCGTGCGCTGCTGCTGTGCGGCGAGATGGTCACCGGCTTCATGAAGCCGTACTCGGCCGACCTCGAGCACCGCTCGGATCTCGCCAACGCGCTGCTCATCGGCGACGCCGGCACCGCGACCGCCCTGACCAACGAGGGGCCCTCGCAGATCCGCGCCGCCGAGTTCGGCGCCGACGGCAGCGGCTTCGAGCACATCATCGTGCAGGGCGGCGGCTCGCGGAACCCGTGGACGCCCGCGCTGTTCGAGCGCCGCCCCGAGGCCGACGAAGAGACGCGTCGGCCCATCGACCTCACGCTGCACGGCCCGCAGATCCTCACCTTCGCCATGAAGAAGGTGCCGCCGCTGCTCGAGAAGCTCCTGACGCAGGCCGGCTGGACGCGCGACGACATCGACGCCTACGTCTTCCACCAGGCCAACAAGTTCATGATCAACTTCCTGCGCCAGCGCATGAAGTTGCCCGAGGATCGGATCCTCCTGTCGATCGAGGAGTTCGGCAACACGTCGAGCGCGTCGATCCCCCTGACGATCGTGACGCGCGGCGGCGAACACCTGAAGAAGCCCACCAAGTGGGCGATGCTGGGCTTCGGCGTCGGCCTGTCGTGGTCGGGCCTCCTGATGGAGACCGACGACATCGTGACCGTGCCGCTGGTCGAGATCTGAGCCGGCGTGGGTGAGACGCATGGCGTCTCACCCGCGACGAGCGCGCGGCGTCTCACCCGCGACGAGGGCTCAGGCCCGACCGGCGACCTTCAGCCAGCTCGGGCGCTCGCTGACCTTGCCCCACCACGCCGCGAGGTGCGGGTAGTTGGCGATCTGGGCCTTCACCGGCGTCGGCATCGAGTACTCGAAGTACGGCAAGTAGCAGATGTCCGCGAGCGAGAAGGTCTCGCCGGCGAAGTACGGGTGCTTGCCCAGGTGCGCGTCGAGGATCGTGAACGCGGCGTCGAGCGACTTGGTCGCCGTCTCGAGCACGTCCGCCGGCTGCTCGCGCTTGAAGATGTGGTGATAGACGAACTTCATGATCGGCGGCGTGACGTTGCTGGTCTCGACGCTCATCCACTGCTCCATGCGGGCGCGGCCCTGGATCGAGTCCGGCACGAGGTTGCCGCCGACCTTCTCGTTGATGTAGCGGCACATGGCGCGCGACTCGAACATCGCGAAGCCGTCGTCCTCGAGCGCGGGCACCTGGCCGAAGGGCTGGTGGGCGAGGTGCGCGGGCGCCTTGTGCTCGCCCTTGGCGAAGTCCACGAGCACGAAGTCGTGGGGCGTGTTCGTCTCGGCGAGGGTGGTCAGCACCTTGCGGGTGCACGTGCTCATCGGGTGGCCGTACAGTTTCATGGCGGCGCAAAGGTAGCACCGCCGCGGACCGTCCCCGCGTCCACCCCCGGCAACAGTGCGTTGCCCGCGGAAACGGCCGCGATCAGCCCTCGGGGTTCGGGTTGATGACGCCGGTGCCCGTGCCGCCGAGGTACGCGTAGCTGTCGGCGTCGTCGTAGCCGACCACAGTGACCATGAAGCCGGCGCCGGCCTCGAGCGTGTGGACCCCGTCGTTGGTCAGCACCCGCGCGACCTCGTAGTCGCCGCCGACCGAGATGAACTCCTCGTCGGGGATCACGGCGCCGTCGATCGTGACGGGGACGCCGGCCTCGCGCGTGACCACGAACTCGTCGAGCTGCCAGCCGGTGCCGACGAGCACGATGTACCGCGGCAGGTACTGCTCGATCGGGCTCAACTGCACCAGCGCCGGGTCGCCGAGCGTGCTCGACACCAGGTTGGCCTCGCCCGTCATGAGGTTCGCGACCGCGATGGGGCGGTCGGCCTCGACGCGGAAGTCACCGGGGTTGTCGACCGTGCCGCCGACGTAGTACTCGACGAACTCGCCGGCATCGAGCTCGACCGGAGCGCCCGGCAGACCCGTGACGTCGGGGTGGGCGTCGAAGGTGATCGTCGTGCCGTCCTCGCTGGCGACGATCTGCCACAGCGACGTTTCTGGGGTCCCGACCTCTCGGACCGGCATGCGGGAGGCGACGAAGTGGGTGCCCCACAGCCGCACGCCGCTCAGCTGGTCCTCGATGTGATCGCACGCGGGCACGGTGTGCGGGACCCAGGCGCACTCGTGGCCCGAGAACACGGCGATGGGCTTGCTCGGATCGTCGCTCTCGATGCGCGTGCCGGCGAGGGTCGCCGCCTCGGCGCTGACCATGATCTCCGCGATGTCGCCCTCGTCGAGGGTCACTTGGAACGGCACGCCAGCGGCGCCCGCGGGGACGCCCGCGCCCGCCGCGGTCGCGGTCGTCGGCGTGATCTCGACGGTGGTGCCGTCGTAGGCGGCGGCGAGCGTCAGGTAGCCGCGGCCGTAGCCGCCGCCCCAGTGCACCGCGCGGTTGAGCGAGTCCCAGCTCGGCACGGGGTAGAGCATCGATGCGTCGGAGCTCGCCGATCCGATGATGAGCGGGTTGAACTGGTACGCGACGATCGGCACGTCGGAGGTGACGCGGTACGAGCCGCCGACCTGCACGCCGGAGCCCTGCTGGTGGCGATCGGGCAGCTGGAACGGGTAGAGCTCGAGCGGGCCGACGACCGCGCTGGCGACCTCCATCCACGCGCCGCCGGCCTTGACCTCGACGACGACGTTCGCGTCGGTCCCCGGCTGCGGGTTGGACACCGCGATCGCGTACTGATCGAACTCGAGACCGCCGTTCTGATCGAGATCGACTGCGAAGAACCGGCAGCCCACCGTGCTCTCGCCGGCGAGCGCCTGATCGCAGGTCTCGGGGATGACCGGGCCCATGGGCTCGCCGCCCAGGTCGGGGGCCGGGCCACCGCCGACGTCGAAGATCGGCGGCGAGGTCTCGCCACCCGCCGACGAGGACGAGCTCTCCGCCGCGGTGCCGCTGCTGCTCGCCGTGGCCGCCGTTGCAGCCGTCGTCTCGTCGGCGCCGCCGCTGCTGCCCACCGTCGTCGCAGGCCCGCTGGTCGGTGAGCCCGTGCCATCGCTGGCCGACTCACTGCTGCACGCCAACAACATCATCGTCGCGATCAAGCCATGGACGGTCCGCATATCTTCGATCCCATCGCGAGGATAGCAGGGGCTCCACGCGCGCTGGGCCTCGCGCCCGAGGGGCGGCCGGGATCGAACTCCGGGGACCGCCGACGATCGACCCCGGAAAAACCCTCGCGTGCGGGTTCCAACCCCCGTGCGAGTTTCTCCGAGGTCGACCTACGCGCTGCCGGCGGCGCTGCTCCTGGCCACCGCCACCGTCGCCTGCAGCAGCGAGTCGAGCGGGGGCGGTGACGACGACGGCGCCGGCGCGGGGATCTCGGCGAGCGGGGCCGGCTCCGCCACCGAGGATGCGGGCACCGACGGCGACGCGGCGTCCAGCGGCGAGTCTCCCGGGGATTCGAGCGCGGGCGCCCCGGCAGAGAGCACGGGGCCCGACGGGCTGAAGTTCGATCTCGGCGGCCAGGACACCGGCGAGGTCGGCTGCGGCGGTGACGGCGACGGCGACGCGACGCCGACGTTCAGCTTCATCTGGATCGCGAATACCAACGAGGGCACGGTCTCCAAGATCAACACGCAGACGGGGATCGAGGAGGGGCGCTACCGGACCTCCGCGTCGGGCACCGACTCGCCGTCGCGGACCTCGGTCAACCAGTTCGGCGACGTGCTCGTCGCCAACCGCAACGGCGGCGGGGCGGCGACGAAGATCGCCGCGATCGTCGAGCGCTGCGCCGAGAAGAACGGCCTGCCCGGGATCCAGACCTCGACCGGCGCGGCCGACGTGCTGCCGTACCTCGAGGACGAGTGCGTGCTGTGGAGCACGCCGATGCCGATCAACGACCACGGACCCCGCGGCATCGCGTGGGAGGGCGGCGAGATCGATCCGAACACCTGTCAGAACACGGTGCCCGACCCGCGTGTGTGGGTCTCGTTCGGCGGCAACCCCGAGGACATCTACCGCCTCGACGGCACCACCGGCGCGGTGCTCGACCACGTGAGCCACCCGGCGGGCGGCGGTCGCATCTACGGTGGAGCGGTGAACGCCGAGGGCGACCTCTGGTACGTCAATCGCGGGACCAATCGGCTCGCGACGATCGACGCGGTCACGCTGGTGCGCCAGGAGTGGCCGATCCCCAACACGCCGTACGGCATGGGTGTCGACGCCAACGGCGATCCCTGGGTGGTGAGCTATGCGGGCGGCGCCGGGGTGGATCACGTGTATCGATTCGACGTGGCCAGCGCGACCTTCGTCGACGCGGGCGGCACCGGCGGCTACTACCGCGGCATGAACATCGATCGCGACGGCAAGGTCTGGGTCGGCGGCAACAGCCCGTGCCGGCTCGCGGTGTTCGACGGCGCGACCGACTCGCTGATCGACGACGCGATCCCCCTGCCGGGGTGCACGACGCCCGTCGGCGTGAGCATCGACTTCGAGGGCTTCGTCTGGGTCGTCGATCAGAACGGCACGGCGTACAAGGTGAACCCGGGCGACCACTCGATCGTGCTCATGGCCACCGGCCTCGTCGGCCCCTACACGTACTCGGACATGACGGGCGCGGGCCTCGACCTCGTGCTCAACCCGCCCGGCTGACCCTCGGCAGCGCCCGCCCTGGGTCGCCGCACACGCCGGTCGCCTGCGCGCTCAACACCCCGCGGCGTGGCAGGCCGAGCACGTCGGCAGCAGGCGCGCGTAGACGGCGGCGCGGGCCTCGGGGGTCGTCGCGGCGCGGGCCTCGGACTCGAGCGCGGTGGTCTGCTCGCGCGCACGTCGGATCGCGTCGGGGTCGCGCTCGCTCGAGGGTCCGTCGTCGCACGCGGGCAGCTCGACGAAGGCGTCGCAGCCGCGCTGCCAGCTCTCGCTCGACGGCAGCACGAGGCCCTCCCACAGGCGCTCGAAGGCCCACGCGTGCCGCTGCATCTGCGTGGCCGGATCGCCGCCCTTCGGAGGGAGCTCGGCCACCTCGGGATCCGGATGGGCGCCCAGGGCGACGTGACAGTCGGCGCAGGTCGTCGCGAGCTCGGCCGAGGCGACCGCGGCGCGCTCGAGATCCCGCGCATCGACGACCCTACCCGCGGCGGCTCGCACCGCGAACAGGTGCGGCGCCCAGTCGGCGAGCATCGTGTCCGGTTGCTCGCCGAGCAGGTGCTTCGCCGCGGCATGGGCCCGCGGCAGCGCCCCCTCGACGAGGGCGTCGTGCACCGCGAGCACGTCGGTGAAGTGCGACGGCATCTGTACCGTGGTCGCACGCTCGACCCTCTCGATCGGGCCGAGGTCCCTGGTCGACCCGTGGGCGGGGGGCCGCTCGGGCAGCGACGGCGGCTCGGCCTGGGACCGGCACGCGGCCAGGCCGAGTCCCAATCCCAGCCCCACGACGATGGCGACGCGCGCTCGCATGCGTCCAGTATCGGTCGCCGATCGCCTGTCGCCGCCGCCAGCATTGCGCACGCGCCCGCGTCGCCGTGCAGGTTCCGCGCGTGGCCGCGGCGAACCGCCTGGCACCCTCACGGCATGGACGCCACCGAACTCATGGTCAGCTCCGTCGTCGTCACCTCGCCCGACGCGAGCATCGCCGAGGCGCTGCGGCTGCTCGAGGACACCGGCGTCCGCCACCTGCCCGTGATCGAGGACGGTCGCGTCGTCGGCATGCTGTCCGACCGCGACCTCCGCGAGTATCGCCTGCCGGTGACCGACGAGCTCCGCCTGCCGCGGCTCGCCGATGACCTCGCCGCGCGCCCTGTCGCGGACGCGATGAACCGCGTCTTCGTCTTCGTCGATCACCTCGAGTCGGTCGCCAAGGCCGTCGAGCTGATGATCGAGTACAGCGTCGGCGCAGTGCCGGTGCTCCATCGCGGCACCGGGAAGCTGCTCGGGATGATCAGCTACGTCGACGTGCTGAAGTTCGTGCTGCCCACGCTGTGACGACCGGGCCCTGCGGGCGCCGCGTCAGCTCGCACGGGTGACGTGGCGGCGGTGGCCCTTGATCGGCGTGCGCTGCAGGTGCGCGAGCAGGGCGGCGGCCTGCGCCCGCTCCACGGCCACGTAGGTGCTGCGATCGCCCACGTCGATCCTGCCGATCGACGCGCCGGCGATCCCACCTTGGCCCGTGCACGCGCCGAGGACGTCGCCGGGCCGGAGCTTGTCGCGGCGGCCCGCGGCGATGCAGAGCGTCACGCGGGCGGCCGCCAGCGCGGCGCGGCCGTCGTCGTCGGCCTCGGGCGCGCGCTCGAGCACCGCGGTGATCCCCGCGCACGCCTCGATCGCGTGCAGCCGCGGGAGCTCTTCGGGGGTCACCAGACTGAGCGCCAGTCCCGACTCGCCGGCGCGCCCGGTGCGACCGATGCGGTGCACGTAGACCTCGGGGTCGAACGGCAGCTCGACGTTGACGACCGCCGCGAGGCCCGTGAGATCGAGGCCCCGCGCCGCGACGTCGGTGGCGACGAGCACGGTCGCGCTGCCGTTGGCGAAACGCACCAGCGTGCGCTCGCGGTCGGGCTGCTCGAGGTCGCCGTGCAGCGCGAGCGCGTCGACGCCCCGGGCGCGCAGACCCTTGGCGACCGCGACGCAGCCGAGCTTGGTGTTGCAGAACAGCAGCGCCGAGGCCGGCCGCTGGGACGCGAGCCACGCCGCGAGGGCGGCCTCGCGATCCTCGGCCTCGATCTCGACGAAGCGCTGGACGATCTGCGGCGCGTCGCGGCGACCGACCGACACCGCGACCGGATCGGCTTGGATCGCCGCGCTCACCCGGCGGACGTCCGCGCCGAGCGTCGCCGAGAACAGCAGGGTCTGTCGCGGTGTCGGGCATCCGGCGACGAGATCGAGGACCTCGTCGGCGAAGCCCATGTCGAGCATGCGATCGGCCTCGTCGAGCACGAGCGTGCGCACGCGCGTCAGCACCATGCGACCGTCGCGGACGTGCTTGGCCACGCGGCCGGGCGTGCCGACGACGACGTGGGCGCCGTGCCGCAGCGAGGCGATCTGTGGCGCCATCGGCAGGCCGCCGGTGAGCACCAGGATCTTCACGTTGGAGACGGGCCGCGCGAGCTTGCGCAGGGCCACCGCGACCTGCGTCGCGAGCTCGCGGGTCGGGCACAGCACCAGCGCCTGGGGGCCCCACTGCGTCGGGTCGATCGCGACCAGCAGCGGGACGCCGAACGCGACGGTCTTGCCGCTGCCCGTGGGCGCCTCGGCGAGCACGTCGCGGCCGGCGAGGCCGGGGGGCAGCGCGGCGGTCTGGATCGGCGTGGGGACGGCGAAGCCGAGGCCGTCGAAGTTGGCCACGAACGCCGCCGGGACCCCGAGCGCAGCGAAGGCGCCGCCCGCCGCCGCGTCACTTGCCGACGTACTTCTCCATCACCGCGCGCAGTCGCGGCACCATGATGGCGATCATCAGTGAGGCAAACAGCGCCGCGCCGAAGTTGATGAAGAAGATGACGGACTTGTGCTCGAAGGCGTCCATCAGGCCGCTCAGCAGGCCCGAGAGCTTGTTCCCGACCGCCGTCGACAGGAACCACCCGCCCATCATCAACGCCGTGAGCCGCGGCGGGCTCAGCTTCGAGACCAGGGACAGACCCATCGGCGACAGACACAGCTCGCCGACCGTGATGACGGCATAGGTGCCGCCCAGCCACAGCCACGACGCCTTCTCGAGCCC
>LNFB01000013.1 GCA_001464385.1 Deltaproteobacteria bacterium Ga0077550
CACCTCCCGCGCGACATCGCTGCCCCGCTGACCCATCGCGATCCCGACGGCAGCGCGCTTGAGTGCGGGCGCGTCGTTGACCCCGTCCCCCGTCATCGCGACGATCTCGCCGTTGGCCTCGAGCGCCTCGACGAGCCGGAGCTTGTGCGCCGGGCTCACCCGGGCGAACACGCTCGCGGTGCGCACGGCCTGGCCCAGCTCCTCCGCAGACATGTGCTCGATGTCCGCGCCGACCAGCGTATCGATGCTCGTCATCCCGATGGTCGTGGCGACGGCCCGCGCGGTGCCGGGGTGATCGCCGGTGATCATGACGACGCGGACACCAGCGCTCTGGGCGCTGGCGATGGCCGCGGGCACCTCTTCGCGCGGTGGATCCCACAGCATGACCAGCCCGAGGAACTCCAGCCCCTGCTCGGCCTCGCCCGCGGCCATGGCGAGGCCGAGCACGCGATGTCCCCGCTCGGCGCCCGCATCGGCGCGGCGGATCCACTCGGCGCGCTCGTCGGCCGCGAGCGTCGAGCGCTGCAGCAACACCTCGGGCGCCCCCTTCAGGTAGCTGCGCGTCTGTCCGTCGTCATCGACGGTGACCCGCATGAACTTCCACGCGCTGTCGAAGGGCCGGCTCTCGATGCGGCGATGGGTCCCGCGGACGTCGGCGACGTCGAGCCCGCGCGACCGGGCGTACTCGAGCAGCCCCAGCTCGAGCGGGTCGCCCGCGAGCCCGTCGGTGTCCGCGTCGTTCGCCAAGGTCATCGCGAGCAGGGCCGCAGGCGCGTCGCCGCTCTCGAGCTCGCGCACCACCATTCGGTTCTCGGTGAGCGTGCCGGTCTTGTCCGTCGCGATCACGGTGACGGAGCCCAGGGCTTCCACGGCCGTCAGGCGGCGGACGACGGCCTTGCGGCGCGCCATCCGTTGCACGCCCAGCGCCAGGGTCAACGTGACGACCGCGGGCATGCCCTCGGGCACCGCGGCCACCGCGAGCGCGACCGCGAACAGCACCACCTCGTCGAATCGATCCAGGCCCTCGGTCAAGAGGCCAGCCACCGCGAGACCCACGGCGAGCGCCCCGACCCAGCGCGCGATCTGGTGCCCGAGGACGTTCAGCCGCTTCTCGAGCGGGGTCTTCTCCGCGATGATGCCGCCGAGCATCGTCGCGAGCTTGCCCATGTTGCTCTTCTGTCCGGTCGCCGTGATGTGGAGGTGCCCCTTGCCGCGCACCATCAGCGTGCCGCTGAAGGCCTCGTCGTCGATCGCCTTGTCGACCGGCGCCGACTCGCCCGTCAGCACGGACTCGTCGATCATCACACCCTGGGCCTCGACGACGGCGCCGTCGGCGGGGATCCGCTCGCCCGCTTCGATGCGGATGACGTCCCCCGGGACGAGCTCCTGGCTGGGCAAGTGCACGAGCTTGCCGTCGCGGAGCACCCACGCCTGCGGGGCCGCCAGGGCCGCGAGCTGGGCGAGGGCCTGCTCGGACCGCTGCTCCTGGAACGTCCCGAGCCCCGCGTTGAGCAGCAGCACCGCCGCGATCACCACGGCCTCGACCGGCCAGCCCATCGCCCCCGCGTGGGTCCACGCGCCGATGTCGAACGCGAGCGCGAACAGCAGGATGTAGATGAGCGGGCTCTGGAACTGACGGACGAAGCGCCGCCAAAGGGGCGTCGCCGCGGCCTTGGGCAGTGCGTTGGGCCCGACGTCGGCGAGGCGCCGCCGAGCCTCCTCGGAGGTCAGGCCCTCGAGTGGCCGAGCGTGCATCATCGGGGCTCCGGGGCGAACAACACGCCGGGTGCGATCGTGCCGTCGAGCGCGGCGAGCTCGTCGGCGTCGAGGGCGTCGGCGGCGGGCCGCTCGAGCACGCGGCACGCCGCGTGGACGACGTGCGCCCACGACTGCCGGTTGACGTAGAGCATTCCATCGACGTCGAGGGTCCCGCCGGCGTTGCGGTAGCCGAGCACCGCCGTCCTCGTCCCGGTGTCGACGGGCGCGAGTAGGCCGCGCATGAGCTCCGGCCGCGTGTGGCTGACGAACACCCGCGCCGAGGTCCCCCGCGGGAAGCAGCGTTCGAACGTCTGCGGATGGGCGGCGACGGCGGCCTCGCGGTGGTCGCGGGGCTCGGCGAAGCGCCGAGGCTCGAGCAACACGACGATGCTGCTCGGGATCCCGCGCGCGTGGAGTCGGCGTGCCGCGCGTCGGATCTCGCGCAACTGGTAGGCACCGACGGCGACGAGGAGCACCTGCGGGGGCAGGGCGGCGTCCTCGGTCGCGTCGAGCACCGCCGCGCCGTTCGTCATGAGGTCCCTCGCGGCCTCCGCCGTGAGCACGACGGGGAGGTCCCGCTTGGCCACGACCACGGTCCAGATCTGGCCTCGGGTGCGGTAGACCTCCTGCATCACCGCGGCGGCGCTGTTGAAGTCGACCGGGAACAGCACGCGAGACGTGTCGCCTGGCTCGACGATGAGGGACTCGGCGAGCGCAGGATCCTGGTGCGACTGCTCGTTCTTGCCGTTCTCGTACGTATGCGAGGTCAGCACGACGGGAATCGACAGCCATCGCTGGGGCCGGCCCGCCTCCTCGCAGCCCCGTGCAAAGATGATCTCCTGGCGCAGCGCGCCATGCATCTTCGCGCCGAACGCCTCGTAGGTGTGCACGAGGCTGATGCCGCCCTTGTTGGCGAGGGCCGCGCAGGCGACGGCCTCCTCGTTGAGCGCGGTGATCACCTTCCCGTAGATGGCCTCCGCGACCGACGGCTCAGGATCGGTGACGCGATGTTTGAGCAGGTCGAGGGTCCCATCGAGACGATTCGAGCGCATCTCGTCCGGGTTGCCGACGCGGGGCCGCAGGTGCGGGTTGGCGAGGCAGGTCGCGACGAACGCCTGATCCACCGCGCGCATCGCCGACGCGAGCTCGCCCACCGGGAGGAATTCGATCCGCGGCGGCGTCGAGAGCCGCACATCCCTCGTGGCGAGCGCGTGGTCGCGTTCGCGCGGCCGATCCCTGTGCTGCGTGAGGAGCCCGAGCGCGTGGTCGAGCTCCTCGGGGGCGACCCACAGGCGCAGCGCGTGCTCGTTGAAGAGCGCGACCGCCGGATCGTCGTTCGCGCTCTTCGACGAGGTCGACGCCCGCAGGGGCGGAAGGGGCAGGTTGTGCGCCGCGTTGGTGCCCGCGCCGAAGAAGCCGAAGCCTTTGATCGTGGTGGCGATGCAGTACGGGAGCCGGACCGGGGGTGACCCGCAGCTCGCCTCGAGTCGTCGCTCCATCTCCCAGATCGCCCACGCGTAGGCCGCGGGGTCGCGGCCGTCGATCTCGATCGGATCGAAGCCGTTCAGTCGCAGGTGATCGACCAACCATCGAGTGCCACCCTGCTGTTGGGTGGTCGTGCGCTGATCGATGCGCCGTCCATTGTTGATGAGGAACGGTGCGACCAGGCCGGTGTCTTCGCGTCGCCACCAGCGCGGCGCCCAGTCCGAGCCGCGTTGCTCTTCGAATGCGCCGTCGCTCAAGAAGGCGACCACGCGCTCGCGCGGCAGCGGCAGATGCACGTACTGGAGCCCGGCGAATCCGAGGTAGCCGCCCTCGAGGATGCCGCCGGCGGTGTTGGGATTGACGTGGCTGCCCCGCGGCGACACGCGCCGTCCGCCGGGACCGAGCTCGTAGCGATAGAAGTCGGACACGAACCGGCTCAAGCCCTCGTCCGTGCGGTCGTAGATGGAATGGGCCGCGGTCACGTTGCCGACGAGGACATTCACGCAGTCGATCCCCGAGACCGCATGTCCCTGCTCCGCGATCCAGGCGCGGGTGTGTCCGGTGAGCGCATTGGCCAAGAGGTAGCCGACGTAGGCGGGGACGATGTTGAGCGCGCTGCCGGTGTGCCCCTCCGGCCGAGCCTTGAAATCCTCGCGCCGCAGCGAGCGGCCGTCCTGATACACCCGCTGGGCGTAGGTGTCGTGGACGGTCAGCCACATCGCCGCCGAGGCGAGGCGGTCCGCGGCCGCCATGAGGTCCCAGAAGTGGACGCCGTCGCCGGTCTCCGTGAGGTGCTCGGCCATCGCGGCGACGCGCTCGCGCGTGGAGTCGCGGTGCTCGATCACGCCATAGCCACCGCGCCAGGATTCTTCGGTGTGGTGCTTCATGCTGGGTCGGAACTCCGTGTCGGATGGTGACCACCCGGCGTCGCATCACTTCTAGCCAGCCATGGGAGCCGGTCACGCGCTGGATCTGCGCGTCGGCTGCAGAACTCGACGAGTCGCCGCGCGCGCGTGTCGATGTTCATCGCGCCGCGCGCGATGGCGTCGGTCGGCGTGTTGGGTCGAAACCCTGCGTAGCGCCCTGAGGACGCGAGAATTCGCGGCGCCGCTCGATCGAGCGCAGGCCCTGGAGTCTCCGTGCCGCCCGGTCGGACGACGATCGAATTATCTCAGCATTGATTCGATAGAAACGAATGGTCGACGCCGCTCGGAGTCATCACGTGCCGCGGGGCAGGGACCGGCGGCGGAGCCGGGCGTTGCCGCTGGTGGCCGTGAGCACGCCCTCGGCGTCGCCCGTGAGCTCGGCGGCGTTGGCCTCGTCGGTGTCGATGTGCATCTCCAAGCGGAACTGCGGTGACACGCGGATGGCGACGTCGCCGAAGATCAGGTCGCGGCCCGCCGAGTCCACCGCGACCTCGACGACATCGCCGTCGACCACGCCGAACGCGTCGGCGTCGGCGAAGGTCATGTGGATGTGGCGGGCCGCGCAGACGAGGCCCTCGGTGAGGGTGAGCGTGCCCGCCGGCCCCTCGAGGGTCACGCCTGCCGAGCCCGCGGTGTCGCCGGAGTTGCGCACCGGCGCGTCGACGCCCAGCCAGAACTCGTCGGTGCGCGAGACCTCCACCTGGTTCTTGGGGCGCACGGGCCCGAGGACGCGCACGCCGTCGATGCGGCGCTTGGGTCCGATGATGTTCAGGGTCTCTTCGCAGGCGAACTGCCCCGGTTGCGAGAGGTCGTTGCGCCGCGTGAGCGTGTACCCGGGGCCGAACAGGGTGGCGACGGCCTCGTGCGTGAGGTGGATGTGCCGTGCGGAGACGGCGATCGGGATCCGCCGCTCGTCGTCGACCTGCGCGAGGCCGCCGACGACCGCCGCGCTCTGCCGCGCGATCGCCAGCTCCTCGTCGGCGGCGATCACCAGGAGCCGCACGCGACTGTGCGGCGTCGAGATCTCGGCGACGGGCGCGGCGGCGTCGACGTGCGCATCTCGATTGCGATCCTCGTCGAGCCGGGCGCCCATGTAGTCGAGGCGCGACGCGACCGTGTGCCGGATCTCCGCGCTGTTCTCCCCGATGCCCGCGGTGAACACGATCGCGTCGACCCCACCCATGACCGCCGCGTAGGCCCCGATGTACTTGCGCAGGCGGTGACAGAACACGCGGATCGCCAGGCGGCAGCGATCGTCGCCGTCGGCGGCGCGCTCTTGGATGTCGCGCATGTCGTGGCCGACACCGGACAGCGCCGCGAGGCCCGAGCGGCGGTTGAGCAGCTCGTCCAGCGCATCGACGCCGAGCCCCTCGGCGCGGAGCAGGTGCAGCAGGGCGCCGGGATCGATGTCGCCCGAGCGCGTGCCCATCACGAGGCCCTCGAGCGGCGTCATGCCCATGCTGGTCTCGATGCTGCGGCCGTGCTCGACGGCGGTGACGCTCGCGCCGTTGCCGAGGTGACAGCTGATGATGCGCAGGTCCTCGAGGCGCTCGCCGAGGTGGTCGGCGGCGCGGGCGGCCACCCACGCGTGATTGGTGCCGTGGAAGCCGAAGCGGCGGATGCCGTGCTTGCCGGCCAGGGCAGGATCGATCGCATACGTCCGCGCCCGCATCGGCAGGGTCGCGTGGAAGGCGGTGTCGAACACTGCGACCTGCGGCACGTCCGGGCGCAGCTCGCGACAGGTGACGATGCCGGCGAGGTTGGCGGGGTTGTGCAGCGGGGCGAGCGGTCCGAGGGCCTCGATCGCCGCGACGACGGCGTCGTCGATCGGCGTCGCGGCGACGAAGCGATCACCTCCGTGGACCACGCGATGCCCGATGGCGGCGAGCTCCGGGGCGCGCTCGAACAGACGCAGGAGCAACGAGCGGAGGGCGTCGCGGGGGGCGACGGCGCCGATCGGATCCGGGGCGTCGTCGTCGAGCCGCGCGACGGCTTGCTCGGTGCCGAGCCGCTCGGCCCGCAGCCGCGCGATTCGGCGGCCGGTCGCGGTGTCGATGACCTCCGCCTTGATCGAGGAGCTCCCGGAGTTGACGACGGCGACGATCACCGACGAATCGTGACGCGTCGGCGCCGGCGAGACAACGCCGGGTGGGCGCGCCTGCAGGGCCGGCCGGCGAAGGGCTCCGCACGGCGATGCCCCGGGCGAATGCGGGTGTCAGAGAGTTCCGAGACCGGCGCTCACGGGGTCTCGATCGCTGCGACGACCCATCCATCGCCCTTGCGCAGCAGCTCGAGCGCGTCGCCGTCCCGGGTCTGCACGCGGGCGCGGCGATCGGAGGCCGCGTCGACGCGCTGCGCGGTCCAGGCCCCGGCCGCGAGTCGATCGATCGCGAGGCCCAGCGCGTCGCGCTCGAAGAGCATGCCGTCGTCGAGGCCGGCGAAGACCGTGGCGAGGGCGTCGGTGCGAATCGCGGGCGTTGCGGCGCCGTCGCGCACGCGCGTCGCGGCGGCGGCGAGCTGCACGAGGACTGCCTGCGGGTCCGCACCTGCGACGCCGAGGCGCCGCTGCACGGTGGCCCCCGGCGCGGCCATGCGCAGGCGCAGCGGCTGGAGGGCCGCAGACGAGGGTTCCGTCGCGCCGACGCGCAGCAGCGGCTCGGGATCGCCGACGCGGCGCAGCGTCGCGGTGGGCTCGGGCTGCTCGAACGTCCAGAGCTCGATCGCCGGCGCCTGCCCGGGCCGGGCCACGGCGACCACCGCATCGACGCGGCCCGCGGTCGCGGTGGCCAGCTCCAGCAGTGGCACCACGGTTTCGCCGTCGCGGACGCTGGCGCGGATCGTGGGGGTGAAGTGCAGCGCGCCCGGGGTCGCGGTGGCGGGCTCGGGCGCCTGTTCCTGGGCGAAGCGTCCCTCGGGCTCGCGCGTGCACGCGGACAGCAGGCACGCGATTGCGGCCGCGACCGCGCTCGTCGCACGATCCGATCGCGACCGCGCTGCTGCGATCGCGCGGAGCATCGGCGGGCTGCGCTGCGATCTCGCCACGGTCCCGCAGCGTCGCGCCCTGGCTGGGACGCGGTCAAGCGTGGTACCGTGGTGGCGTGAACCTGCGTGACGTTCGGGCGTGGCACCGGATCTGGGCGATCGCGGTCGGCCTCGCGGTGGCGACCGGCGGCGTGGCCCCGAGCGCGGCGGCGAGGCTGGTCGAGGGGGCCGAGGCGGCCGCAGCAGAGCCCGCCACGGCGGCGCTGCGGGCCGCGATCCTGCCGCTGTCGGTCGAGGGCGAGCTCTCCGAGGTCGACCGCGAGGCGCTGCTCGGCGAGCTCGTGGGTGGCCTGCAGCGGGGCTCCTTCGCCATCGTCCCCCCGGCGGACGTCGTCGCTGCCGACAAGGACGCGATCGAGTGCGCGGCCGAGAAGTGCTACCGACGCGTCGCCAAGAGCACCGACGCCACCCACGTCGTGCGTGCCCGCGTGGTGGTCAAGGATCGCGACTACGACGTCCGCGTCGAGCTCGTCGACGGCGCGACCGGTGCGGTCGTCGCGAAGAGCGAAGAGGGCTGCGAGATCTGCGGGGTCGTCGACGCCGGCAGCCTCATGGCCTCGGCCGCGGCGACGCTGCGCACCAAGCTCGACGCCCTGGCCAAGGGCCCCTCGGTGTTGTCGATCAAGAGCGACCCCGGCGACGCCGAGGTCACCGTCGACGGCCAGATCGTCGGCGTGACCCCGCTCGAGCGGCCTGTGATCGGCGGCAAGAAGATCGTCCGCGTCAGCAAAGAGGGCTACATCGCGGTCGAGCGCGAGGTCACCGTCGTCGACGGCGTCGCCGAGGAACTCGCGTTCACGCTCGAGAAGGTCCCGAGTCGGTTGCCGAAGCGCCCGTGGGGCTGGGTGTCGCTCGGGATCGGGATCGCGGGCGTCGGCGCGGCGGCGACGTTCGCGGTGCTGGACGATCGCAAGTTCTCGGTGGGCGGCGCGTGCTCGGGGGACAACAAGGACGCCGAGGGCGACTGCAAGCGGCTGTGGGACACGGAGTGGATCGTGCTCGGGACGTCGCTGGCTGCCGCGACGTTGGTGACGCTGGGGGCGGCGGTGCTGCTGACGACGAGTGGGAAGCGCGGGAGGAAGAAGGCGGCGAAGGGGAAGGCGACCGCGAAGGTTGGGGTGGGGGTGGGGTCGGTGAGCGTGCGCGGGCGGTTCTAGAGGGCTCGCGGCGCCCGCACGATCCTGGGAGCGGAGCGGCTACCTCGCAAGGCGTTCGACCGGGACGTCGCGAGGATCGATGCCGAACGCACGATTCAGCCACTCCCGAATCTGCCAGGCATGGCGCCTGATCACCTGCTTTCCGTGGTGATCGACGTAGACGTGCGCGCTGCCGCGGTGCGCGACGACCAGGTAGCATTTGTCGCCCGAGCGCTTGATGACGAGACTCTCGTAGTCGCGAGCCTGTAGCGCGGCAGTCAGCACGGCGTGGAGCTCGTCGATGGACGTCGCTTGGCGAAGTCGTGCGATTCGCCGCGTTTCCTCACTGCCTGCCATCGACCTTCTCCGAGGGCAGGGGCGGGCGGACGTGCTGCTTGAATCGCTCCTCGCAAGCACTCCATGCCGCGTAGTTTCGTCGCGCCTGCGCGAGGCTCAATTCTCCGTTCGGACCGCCGCGGACTCGATCGGCGTCGAGGTCATCCTGTCCGTCGTCCTCCCAGAAGCAGACCGGGCAGATCTCGTAGCCGCCGCGCTCGTCGAGCGTGAGGTGGCGACAGCACGGGCATGCGTAGCGCGTTCCTTCTACCTTCGGGCGCACCACCGACGCCGTGGGTTGATCTTCGTCGCCCATGCTTCTTGGGATCCTGCCACGCCGCGGATTCGGGCGCATCCGTCAGTCCGAACGTGTTGCCACCCACAGATCGTAGCCGCCCTCGCCGGGGCGGTTGCTCCCGATCACGAGGCGGCAGCCGTCCCCCGAGATCGACACCGGCCATTCGAGCGCCGGCGATGCTATCCCCGCGAGGGCGACGGGTTCGCCGAAGCCGTCGTCACGTGTGGATCGGGTCGCGACGTAGACATCGCTCACACCGTCACGTTCCGAAGCGAAGTAGAGGGCAAGCCCATCCGGGCTCGGGACCGGACTGCCGTCGGCGGCGTCGGGGTCGT
>LNFB01000014.1 GCA_001464385.1 Deltaproteobacteria bacterium Ga0077550
ACGTGCGGGAGCTGAAGGCGGTGGTCGAGCGCTCGGGGTACCTGGCCGCGGCTCCAAGGATCGGAGCGAGCGAGATCGTGTTGGAGCCGGACGGCTCGCGGTCGCTCGAGGACGAGCGGTTGCTGGAGATCCCGCTGAAGCAGGCCGTGGAGCTGGTGACCGACCGGTTCTGCCGGGACTACTGTCAGCGGTTGTTGGCGCGGTACGACGGGGATCTGGACCGGGTCGCGGGGCACATGGGGTACAGCAGGAAGGGGCTGCGGGAGCTGATGCGGCGCGTGGGCCTGCGGGAGTAGGTTCCGAACGGCCGTCCCAGTCGCTCCCCCTCAACCCACTCGCTCACACAATTTCTTTGTCCCCCTCGGGCGCTTTGCTGCAGCTACGGCTACATAGCGGTGGCATACTCGCACGATGTCATCCACCACCACTCCTCTCACAATGCAACTCGGACGTGTCGGCCTCGGCGAACCTCGTGCGGACCGAGGGTGTCTCGTCGGCTACTCGCTGATCTTTCCCGTGCACTTCATCTTCCAGGGTGAAGCCATCCTGCACTCTGCTGAAGCAACTCTCAACGTCGGCTCCGCCACGAAATATGCGCGCGTTGGACCGATGCAAGTGATCCAGGGCGGCCACGGCGTAGTCCCGTGTGTAGTGGGCGGCGACCTCGGCCTCGAGAGAAACTGGGAGTTCCGGATCGACCTAACCGGCGCGGAGCTCACTGCGTTCGATGCAGCGCGCAACGGTAGCGATCAGCGCATACGGATCGATTTCGCAATTGGCCATTCTCGGACTCAAGGACCCACACCCGCCGCCCCCGCCGTCGCGACCGCATCCGTGGAGGCCCGCATCCCAACCAGCGATTGCCTACAGATCATGCGTGACTCCGGCGCGTGTGACGTTCTCGAGTTCTCGCTTGCACTTCCTCACGGCGACGCAGGACTCGCGGAGGTCGTTCGTCACCTTCACACCGCGCAGGAGGAACTACTCTTACGTCGCCGTCCACGCATCGCTACGCGCCAAGTCTTCTCGGCGCTCGAGGCACTCACCGTGTGGCTCGATGACAGCGCAGGCATGGCAGCCGCGGCCGCGGCCAAGGGCAACACTCGCGATCGCGATCTAGAGCAGCGCCTGCAGGTAGTCCGGAGCGCGATCTATCAGCTAGCAGGAGGCGCCGGACACGAGGACGCGTCGGCGGCGAGTATGCCATACGACCTTCCCGTCGCGCGCGCTGCGGTTGGCATGTGCATCGCAATCGTGGCCGCGTATGTCGAAAGAGTGGTCAAGCCAGACTAGGTCCCAATCCGACGCGAGACAAGGTTAGCCCCGCACGACAGCCCCGCAAGGAGACTGCCGATCGCGGGCACGGCGCAGCAAGGCTCGCGCAGCAACACCGACGGCTCGAGTCAGCGGCAGTCGGCAGTTCAACTTTGATGCGGATGCTTGGCGGGGAAGCACAAATCGGCTGGCGCCTGCATGCTCACCCGCCGCGACGCTCGGTATCCCGAGTCACCACGATTGGGGTGGCGAGCTCCCAGAACCGGCGCATCGCCGTCATGCTGTCTCCGGCCGCCGCGAGAACCTCCGCAACGGTCAGCTGTCCCCTGGCGGTCGGTTCTTCCCCATCGCGCGCCCGGACGAACACGCGAAAGAGGCGTTGGTCCTCCTGCTCACGCTTCGGCACACCGTCGGTCGGTTGCGGCAGCCAGAGGTTGTTGAACATTTCGTTGCGGAACTTGCCGAGGCGTTGGAGCTCATGATCGAGCTGCGCAAGCTCGGCGCGAAGGTTCCCATCACTCGCCAGCGCGGCCTCCAAGATCTCCCGAGCACGTCTCCAGGTGGCGTTGAATGGCACGTCGCGGCCGGCGACATGATCCGGACCGGCGAGCCGGGGAATGGCGTTCCGGATCATGTCTTCGAGCAGCCCGAAGAACAGGGCAAACTTCCCGGCAGCGATGTACTGCTCTTGCGTGTACTCGAATTTCATGCGGCACCTTGCCGGTCCGTGGGTTTGCTACCCATCGTACCTCAGGTCGTCGAGCCTCGAGGCGCATCCGGTTCTTCCGTCCGCCATCATGCCTCGGCGAGCCGGGCCGAAGGGCCGTGGGCAGGCCGTGGGGCACGATTCCCTCGCGCGGGCACGCCCATCCCACATCCGCTGCGTTCCAGGGCATCCTCCACCACGCTCTCGCGCGCCATCCCCCATGCTCCCCGGCCTGCTCGCGCTGCGACTCACCGTCGCCCCACCGACCCCGATCCCGCTCCCGCCCGATCCCCTCGAGCTCGAGCTCGTCTGGCGCGCCCCCAGCGGTTGCCCCACGCAGCCGGACCTCGAGCGGCGCCTCCGCGAGCTGCTCCCCGGCGATCCCACCGGCGACGGCGTGCTCCACGTCGAGGGCGACGTCACCGTCGACGCCTCCGGCGCCCACCTCACGCTCGCGTCCACGTTCCGCGGCGTCACCGAGCGCCGCGAGATCACCTCGACGAGCTGCGACGAGCTCGGAGAAGCGACGGCCGTGTGGCTCGCCGTCGCCCTCGAGCCCAGCGCGAGCGCGCGGCGGACCGACGCACCGCCGCAGCCCTCGCCCATCCTCGTCACGCCGCCGCCGCGCGACCGCACCGAAGTCGCACCGCCGGAGCCCGACCCGACGCCGAGCGTCGATGCGCTCGCCGATCCGCCGCGAACCACCTCGACCCCCGCCGCGGCCTCGCCCGTCGCGTCGACCCACCGCCCCCGCATCCCCGCGCTCGGCCTGCGCATCGCCGCCGGCCTCGAGCTCGGCGCCCTCCCACCGCCGGCCGGCGCGGTGCAGCTCGCAGCGCTGCTGCTGTGGCGACGCGCGCGGCTCGAGGTGCACGGCACGTACCTCGCCCCTCGCACCCGACGCGACGCCTCGGGCCAGGGCGCGCGACTGCAGCTCGGGGCCGCGGGTGTGCGCGGCTGCGGGCGGCTCTTCGCCCGCGCAGTCGAGTTCCCCCTCTGCCTCGGCGCCGAGGCCGGCGCGGTCCGGGCCCGCGCGCTCGGCCTCGGCGACACCGTCACGATCGGGCCCTGGGCCGCCGCGATCGCCTCCGCGGGCGTTGCCCGCGCGTGGGGACCCGTCGCGGTCCATTTCGCCGTGGAGGGCCTCGGACGCCTCGTGGGGACCCGTTTCCTCGTTGGCGACGTGCTCGCGTCCCAGCAGTTCCCCGTGTCGGCGCGGGCACTCTTGGGGATCGAGCTGCGACCGTCGTGGGGCCCGGGGGCTCGCAAATAGTGGAATCGATCGGCGGCCTTCGTGGAACCGGGGGGTGCGTGGACAATAGGCCGGCCATGCCCCGTCCGCGCCCCGCCGCCGCCACGCCCACGATGGAGGGGCTGTATCGGGCGCACTACGGGTTCGTGTGGCAGGCCGTCCGCCGCTTCGGCGTCGTGCCGGCGCTGACCGACGACGCGGTGCAGGACACGTTCGTCACCGCGTTCCGTCGCTTCGACGAGCTCGCGCCGCCCACCGCGAAGGCGTGGCTCTACGGCATCGCGCGCCGCGTCGCGAGCAACTACCGGCGCGCGGACTTCCGCGCGGTGCGTCGGCGCGCCGCGCTCGCGGCGAGCACGGGCAAGCCGACCGACACCGCAGCGTCGCCCGAGATCGTGATCGTGTTCGATCGATTCCTGCGCAGCCTCGATCCCGTCGATCGCGAACTGTTCGTGCTGTCCGAGATCGAGGGCATGACCGGACCCGAGGCGGCGAACGCCCTGTCGCTCAACACCAGCACGACCTACAGCCGCGTCCAGGTGCTGCGCCGCCGCTTCCACGAGGCGTGTATCGGCCGTGAGCCCGTCGCGGTCGTCGCCGCGGTCCGCGAGCAGCGGCCGCGCGCGACGTCCCACGGCTGGGCGCTGCTGCTGCCCGAGCTCGGGCTGCCGGCGGCCAGCGGCGCGACGACGCTCGGCACGACGACCCTCGGCGTGACGGTCTTCGGCAAGGCCGCCGCGATCGCGTTCGGCGTCACGGTGGTGGCGGCCGCGGCGACGGTGACGATCCGCCCCGCCGCGGCGCCGCACGGCGTCGCGACGACCGAGGCGCGCCCCATCGATGCGCCGACCGACGTTTCGAGCAGCGCAGTGGCCCCCGCGAGCCTCCCTGCGCCCTCGGCCCCACCCGCGATCGCCGTGCCCGGGAACGCTCCCGCGCTGGCGCACGCGCGGCCGAGTCGCGCGGCCCCCGAGACGACGAGCCCGCGCGCCGCGACCTCGATCGAGCGCGACAACCAACGAATGCTCGACGCGAAGGACGCCCTCGCGGCAGGCGACGCCGCGGGCGCGCTCGCGATCACCGAGGAGCACGGCCGCGAGTTCCCGCGCAGCGCCCTCGCCGATGCCCGCAGCGCGCTGCGCATCGAGGCCCTGTGCGCGCTCGGCAAGCGCGAGCAGGCGCGCGGCGAAGCTCGCGTCTTCGCCGACGCGCGCCCCGGCTCGCCGGTCACCGCGAGAATCGAACGATCGTGTGCAGGCCCCTTCGTGGAATCGCCGGACCCCGGACAAGCACAGGGGCGATGACTCGCGCAACGCACTCCCTCCTCCTCGGCCTGCTCCTCACGACGCCGCTCGTCGCCTGCGTGTTCAGCAAACAACTCGACCCCGACGGGATCGCCGATGACTCCTCCGGCGCGACGGGATCGACCGGCGACGACGGCGAGATGTCCGGCACGACCGTGGGTTCGTCCGGCGGCGCGTCGATCTCGTCGACGTCGGCGACCGCGACGGCGGGCAGCGCCGGCGAAGACACGACGGGCGGCGAGGCGTTCTGCGATCCCGGACCCCTCGCGACCCTCGTGCTCGAGATCGACGACGTCCAGAGCGCGGTCCAGTACGAGGCCGACGGCATCCAGGGGTCCGCCATCGGCACCGAGATCGAGCTTCACGACGGTGGCGGGGTGTACGTCCGCGCTCCAGCGACCGAGGGCGCGCCCTCGCCGGTCCAGGCGGCGGGCTACGTGCGCCTCCCACCCGACGCGCTCAGCGATCCCGGCAGCTGGTTCTGCTTCGACGAGACGTCGACGTACACCACCGATGGCGAGGACATCCACACCGTGGAGATGAACGGGCTCGCAAAGCTCGGCCCGTGCCCCGGCGGCGTACCGGTCGAGGGGAGCATCACCGTGTGCCTGGGCGATCCCTCCTGCGGCGGCACCTGGGCGCTCGACGCCACGCTCGGCGCCGACGCGTTCTCGGAGGTCACGGAGGGCTACGGCTATGAGAGCAGCGCGGACGTGCACGCCTACGCGATCGAGGTCGGCGGGGTGGTCTCCGGCACCGGCGGCCAGCTGGGGTTCCGTGTCGCCGAGGGGCCCGGCGACGGCACGCAGCTCCTGCCCCTCGAGGCGCCGTACCTCGTCGTGCCACTCGATCAGCCCGACGGCGGCGCCATCTACTGCGGTGGTGCCGGCTCGAGCATGACCGCCGTCGACGGCGAGCTCGTCTCCGTCGAGTTCGTCGACCTGACGCGGCTCGGCTCGTGCGCCGACGGCGAAGCGACGGGCCACGGGATGTTCTGCTCGAACCTCGGCGGATAGCGAGGCGCGCCCGTCGCCCGGCCGGACTCGGTCTTCGCCCTCGGGACGTTCTCGGGCCCGGCGTCATGCTCGACGACCGTGGCGTCGGCGAACTCCGCGTCGTGCTCGCCGCCGCCCCCATCGGAGTCATCGTCGTCCTCGACGCAGGAGGGGAAGGCGGTCGTCAGCACCGCGGCGATGAAGGTGGTTCGGAGCCGCATGATCGATCCTTCGCGTGGGAGGTGTTCGTCGCCGCGGTTCGCGGGGCGACCACTTCGGTATCGCCGCTGGCGCGGTGGGATCTGACGCCCGGGGGCTTCGGCAGGCCGACCGACCGACCGATCGATCGATCGGCCACGCCATCGAGCGCCCCATCGACCGAAGGAAGCGTCGGGTCGAGCGCGCGCGGGAGCCTCGCCGATTGACGCTCTACACGCGCGGGCCCGCGCGAGGCCTCGGCCCCGAGCGTCATCCTGCGCATCACCCCGCGCATCACCAACCCAAGGAACGACATGAGCAAGCCAGACACCAAGTCCACGAAGAAGCCCTTCTTCGCCCGCTTCCTCGAGACGCAGGAGCTCGAGCAGGTGCAGGGCGGCAAGGCGACGAAGAAGTTCCCGTCGGACGCCGACGAGGCGCAGACGATGAAGTACCCGTCGGACGGCGACGACGCCCTGCCGACCGAGTAGTGCCCGGCGCGTGCGGGGGCGAGGCGCCGGCCGTCGCCCCACGCACGCGGGATCGCGATCCGACGCCCCCGACCGCTCGACCATGGTGATGGGTCCCCGCGACGTCGTGCTGTTGGTGACGCACAGCGGCGACACGTACACCGTCGATCGCGTCGCCGAAGCGCTCGTGCGGCGCGGCGCTCGACCGCGGCGCCTGGACAGCGATCGATTCCCGTCCGCGCTGCAGCTCACCGCCGCGCTCGACGGGAACGCGCGCGTCACCCTGCGCGACGCCGATGGCCCCCTCGACGGCGATGCGGTGCGCGCGGTGTGGCTGCGTCGCCTCTGGCCCGCGGCCTTCGACGAGGAGCTCGAGCCCGCGCTGCGGCAGGGCTGCGTCCGCGAGTCGATGGCCGCGATGCTCGGGGTCCTCGACGCGTTCCACGATCGGCGCATCATCAACCGCGCCGACGCGACCCAGGCCGCGGAGAACAAGCCGCGCCAGCTCCGGCTCGCGCGCGCGCTGGGCCTCGAGATCCCGCGCACGATCGTCACCAACGATCCCGCCGAGGTGCTCGCGTTCCACGGCGCGAACGACGGTCGCATCGTGACCAAGATGCTCACCGCGCTCACGCAATCGATGGACGGCACGACGCCGTTCGTGCACACCAGCGCGGTCCAGCCCGAGGACCTCGAGGCGCTCGACGGGCTGCGCTACAGCCCGATGGTGTTCCAGGAGCACGTCGCCAAGGCCCACGAGCTGCGCGTCGCGGTGGTCGCCACGCCGGGCGGCGGCCGGTGCTTCGCCGGGGCGATCGACGCCAGCAGCTCGGTCGCAGGCCAGGTCGACTGGCGGCGGTCCGGGCCGGGCGAGGCGCGGTGGCGGCCGGGCGCCCTGCCCGACGACGTCGCCGCGAAGCTCGTCGCGCTGGTGCGCGCGCTCGATCTCACCTATGGCGCCGCCGATCTCATCGTCACGCCGGACGGCCGCCACGTGTTCCTCGAGGTGAACCCCGCGGGCGAGTGGGGCATGCTCGAGCGCGAGCTCGGCCTGCCCATCGCCGACGCGCTGGCCGACGCGCTGCTGGCATGACCCACGACCGCCGGAGACCGACCGAAATGACCGTCCTCCTCATCACCCGCAGCGACGACAGCGCCTCGCCTGCCCGCGTCGCGGCGGCGCTCGAGGCCCGCGGCGTCCGGGCATACCGCCTCGACACCGACCTCTTCCCCACCGATCTCCGCGTGTCGATCCACGACGCCGCCGGCGAGGGCGGGCGGCCGCAGGGCCGCATCGTCGGCCCCGCGGGCGCGCTGGATCTCGACGACGTCACCGCGATCTACTACCGACGGTTCAACGTCGGCGCGCGGATCCCCACCGACCTCGACCGCCAGCTCCGCGCCCCGTCGATCGAGGAGAGCCGGCGCGTGCTGTTCGGCCTGATGCAGGCGCTCGCGGGCTCCGGCGTCTTCGCGCTCGATCGCCTCGACGTGGTCCGCCGCGCCGAGCACAAGTCGCTGCAGCTCGCGCTCGCGCGGCGCCTCGGCCTCGACGTGCCGCGCACGCTGGTGACCAACGACGCCGACGCCGTCCGGGCCTTCGCGGCCGAGCTCCCCGCTGGCATCGTCACCAAGATGATGGCGTCGTTCGCCGTGTACGACGAGGCCGGCCAGGAGCACGTGGTGTTCACCAACCCGGTGAGCGCCGAGGACCTCGCCGATCTCGACGGCCTCTCGCTGTGCCCGATGACCTTCCAGGAGCGCCTCGAGAAGTCCTGCGAGCTGCGGGTCACGGTCGTCGGCGACCGCGTGATGGCGGCCGCGATCGACTCGCAGGCGCTGCCGCGGGCGCGGTCCGACTGGCGCCGCGAGGGCGTCGCGCTGCTCGAGCACTGGCGCCACTACGAGCTCCCCGCCGACGTGCACGCCAAGACGCTCGCGCTGATGGACGCGCTCGGCCTCAACTACGGCGCGTTCGACTTCATCGTCACGCCCGAGGGCCGCCACGTGTTCCTCGAGGTGAACCCCGTCGGCGAGTTCATGTGGCTGTGCACGACGCCAGGGCTGCCGATCGACGAGGCGCTCGCGGACGTGTTGTGCGGGCGGGCGCGGCGGCGGTAGCCCGGCGAGCGCCCGGGCCCTACCCCGCCGAGAAGCTCGACTCGACGAGGATCGTGCTCTCGAACGTGTTCTCCCCGAACGCGAACGACTGCGAGCGCGACAGCTTGTAGCTCACCGGCATGCCGGCATCGACGTCGAAGAGCATCGTGCCCTCGGTCGTCATGTCGACGGTCAGCATGCCGCCGGGGACCTCGGTCGCGCCGCTCGCCACCGCCTCGATCTGCAGCTCGGCGATCCGCGTGCCGCCCGAGTCGTCGATCTTGACCAGGGTGTACTTGGTCTCGGTCTCGGTGGGCAGCGTGATGCCGCCCATCTGCGATTCTTCCTTCTCTTCGACGGTGACGCTCTTGCCGACGGCGAGGCCGTCCTTGGGCAGGTCGGGCAGCGACACCATGCTGTCGGCGAAGGCGAGGATCTTGACCCCGGTGCTGGTCTTGGGCTCGCCGCCGGCGGCCTTCGCGTCGGCCTCGATCTTCTTGAAGCGCTCGCGTCGCGCGGCGTTCTCCGGCAGGGCCTCGGTCGCCTTCTCGTCGAGCTTGCCGAAGGCGTCGACGAGGAACGCGCCCTTGGCCTCGGCGACGAGGAACGCCTTGGGATCCTCGGTGCTGCCCTTGTCCTCGAACATGCCCTTGACGTCGAGCTTCGCCACGTCGGCGATGCTCCACGCGACGCGCAGCTTGTCACCCGCCGCGGCGAGATCGAGCTTGGCCGTGTACTCGATCGCGGCCTCGCCGAACTGACCGCCGCCGGTGGTGTTCATGTCGAACTTGCCGCGCTGCTCGAGCTTGCCGGGGCCGATCTTGTAGCGCAGCGCGACGTCGCCCGCGGCGACGAGGCCGGCACCGCCGCCGCCGTCGGGGCTCTTGGTGCCCCCGGACTTGTCGCAGGAGACCGAGGTGGCGAGCGCGACGAGGAGACCCAGGCGGAGCAGCTTCGACATTGCGCGGCACGCTACCAAGGCGCCGCCGCCGGGAGCAAGGGCCCCAACGGCGCGGTCCGGTGCCGGCGCGGCCGTCGAGTGGCCGGGCCCGCAGCGCTGTGGTAATCCCCGTCGCCCATGGCGCTGGAGTTTCTCGCCGCGTTGTTCGGACCGCGACTCAAGTTGCCGTCCGACCAGGTCACCCGCCTCCCCGGGCGCGCCAAGAAGGCCGCGGCGGCCCACGCGACCGCGATCCAGGCGACGCTCGACAAGATCTCGGGCCTGCCCGGGCTCGCCGACATGAAGACGACGAAGCGGGTGCCGCGGGGCTTCTCGCCGCTCATGAAGGAGCTGCTGCACCACGTCGACGCGTACCACGACGTGCTGCGCGAGCAGCTCGGCCTGCAGGAGTCCAAGCGCCCCGGCGAGCCCGGCGGATGCAACGCCTGCTACACGGCGCCGGTCGGCGTCTCGGGCATCGAGGCGATCAACATCTACCGCACGGCGCGGCCGTGGCCCGACTTCCGCGAGCTCGTCACCAAGCTCGTCGAGTACGCGCAGGAGCAGTACAAGGACGTGCAGTCCGGCTCGACCGCGAAGGACGCCGAGAAGGTCCGCTTCGGCGGCAAGGCCGTACAGAACGGCCGGCTCACGTTCGCGAAGAAGCTCCACGTCTGCCCCATGCTCGACGTGTCGACGCAGCGCTGCCGCGTCTGGGCCGAGCGCCCGATCGTGTGCCGGTCGCACCACCCGACGACGCCGCCCGAGAACTCGAAGCCCGATCACCCCGACTTCCCCAAGGGCGTGCGCGCGAAGAACCTGCGCCTGCCGGTCCGCGCCCAGGTGACGCTGCAGCAGATGGACAAGCGCATCGGCCTCGAGCTGTCGCCGTTCCTCTACGCCTCGCTGCCGCAGATCGTGCAGCTCTCGGACGGTCAGCAGCTCCAGGAGGTCGGCGAGGCGCCGATCCGCATGCAGCAGGACGGATCGGTGGCGCGCCCCGCCAACCGCAACGTCGCGCACGCGAAGAAATTCCAGAAGAAGACCAAGAAGAAGAAGTGACGCGGCGCTAGCACGCCGAGGCCGGACGGCGGCCCAGGCTGCGCGGCGCGGCGTCGGTGCGGCCGGTCGTATCGCGCCCCGCCGGGAGCGCGCGGAACGGGGTGCTCGCGGCGAGCTGGCCCGCGATCGCGGCCCGCTGCGCGGCGAGCTGGCGCACGAGCGCCCGCCAGCGGCGCAGGTCGTCCTGCAGCTTGGCGTCGGTGCCGATCTCGGCGCGGGCGCGGGTGTTGCCGCGGTCGGCGATGCGCTCGCCGAACCATGCGCCCATCGTGCTGAACGCCATCGTGCACATGAGGCCCGCGACGACGAGCAGCAGCCCGCCGAGGAAGTACGCCGGGTTGTGCACGCCGATGCAGAACCAGCACAGCAGGGCGAAGATCCCGAGGCCCGTGCCGACGCCGAGCACGCGGCCGCGCTGGACCGCCACGGCGCCGGTGCGCTCGGCCTCGGCGAGGGCGTCGGAGACGGCGCGCCCGAACATGCGCACCGCGAGCGCGCCGCCCGAGCGGCGGGCCGGATCGAGGATGCTCTCGACGGCGACCTGCGCCCGGAAGTCGCCGCGGCTCACCGAGAGCTGGACGCCGTTGCTCGGACCGGCGGGCGACTCGACCGACACCACGTAGCCGCGCTCCGCCGGGAAGTACATCGCCCAGGTCTGCGCGGCCCACTCGACGACGCGGCGGACCTCCTCGCGGACCTGCGGTGGTTTGCGGCCCGCGCAGGCGACCGACCATCCGAATGGATCGAACGCACCGTGATCGCGAAGCGCCACGTCATCAACGTAGCGTGCTCACCTGCGTGCGTCCACAGCCGCGGGGTCGCTTCGCGGTTCCGTGGCGGTCCGGTTGGGGTGCCGTGGCGATCCGCTCACCGTCGGCGGCGCATCACTCCAGCCACTCATAGCCCACGTAGGCACGCATCACACCTTTGGCCTCCCCACACATCATCGTGACGCGGTAGCGCTGCGTCTCGCCGCTGATCTTGAGACGACCGGGCGCCTTGGCGTCGGGCTCGCGCTTCAGGTTGGGCACGTCGCCCTTCACCTTGGCCTCGAGCTGGTCGGCACATTGTTCCGACGTGGTGCCGGCCGGCAGCTCGAAGAGGATCTGCGACGAGAACAGCCCCTTCTCGTTGCGCTCGGATCGACTCACGTCCATCGCCTTCGCCCCCTCGAGCATCTCCTTGCGGAACCAGTCGGGATCGACGAAGCGCTTGCCCAGCGGATCGGCCTCGTCGACGGCGGGCTTGGCCTCGGGCGGCGGTGCGTCGGCGGGCGCCTTCGCCTCGGGCGCCTTCGCCTCGGGCGCCTCGGCCTTCACCGGCGGCGCGAGCTTGCCCGGCTCGGCCTTCGCGGGCGCGGCCTTCGCCGGGGTGCCGCCGACGCGCGCGGAGGATTCCGTGTGACAGGTGCAGGCGGCCTGCAGGGCGACGGCCAGCGAGAGCGCGAGACGGGGACGGAGGGTCATGGCGGAGGAACGCTAGCAGGCGCCCACCGGCGCAGTCCACCGCCGTGGTTCACCGGGGTGCCGCCGGCGCGGCGCCCCGGCGCCCCTCACGGCGCGGGCCGCAGGATCCACCAGTGCGTCGCGACGCGACCGTCGAACGTGAACACGAGGTCGTCGCCGTCGCGCTTGCCCACGATGCCCACGCGACCATCGAGCTTGCCGCCCGACGAGCCGGTGGTGTTCGCCAGCGGCACGAGCTCGAGGGCGGCCTTGGTGCGGATCGCGAAGCGCCCGCGGATCGGCGCGGCCCGGAACTCGGCGCGCCCGGGCGCCGGCACCGACGGGCCCACCGCCGTCACAAGCACGCGCTTCGAGCTCGCGATCGGGAGCCCGTCGAGCGAGGTCAGCACGAACGTCGCCCCGGGGTTGTCGAGCTCGACCCAGCCGTCGGCCAGCTCGATCTTCGCCCCGCCGATCCAGCCCGACGCGGCCTGCGAGCGCGGCGTCGACAGCACCCAGCGGCCCTCGATGAAGTCGCGGGTGAACTCGCCGGTGTCGGCCGTCACCGTCATCGCCTCGGCCGGCAGGAGATCGCGATCGAGGTCGGTGATGATCGTCGAGCCCTTCGCCTTCTCGCGGGCGAGGTCCGGCTTGCGATCCCAGGTCAGCTCCGGCGTGTCGGGCAGCGCGATGACGACCTGCGACTGCTCGAGCCCGGTGCGCAGCGCCGCGGCGTTGGCCACGTGGCGGATGGCCCCGTAGACCTGCGTCGCGGGCGGCGCGAGCACGATGCGCTTCTTGGCGGGCGCGACGTCCTGGCGGCGGTACAGCAGCGCGGCCGCGGGCATCAGGCCCATGAGCGACGGATCGAGCCACGCCGAGAACTCCTGCGCCGAGGTCGGCCGCCGCGCCTCGTGGGCGTACGCGTAGAGCAGCGGCGCGTCCCAGCCCTGGAACGCAGACACCGCGGCGACGTACATCGGCCCGGTGTAGCGATCGAGCGCCGGCGGCGGCACGCTGAACTCGGACAGCGCGTGCGGCTTGCCGAGCACCGCCCCGAGCCCGGCCATCGCCAGGAAGTTGGGCTCGTAGTGGGGGTTGGTCGCGAGCGACTCGGGCGCGCCGTAGCTGTGCACGTCGATCACGTCGCCGGCCTGCAGCGCGGGCACCGAATACAGGCCCTCGTCGCCCCACACGGACGTCAGCACGACGGGCGCGCGCACGCCGAGCTTGCGCAGCTTGGCGATCGCGGCGGCGCCCCACTCGTGCTCGATGTCGGCGAGCGCGAGCTTGGCCGGCCCCGGCTCCCACACGCGCAGCGCCGCCTCGACCGAGACCTTGGCCCGCGCGGCGAAGGTCTCGACGCGCTTCTTGAACAGCGCCTCGTGCACCGGCCGCCCCGAGCCCGGCAGCATCAGCGATCCGAAGTGGTGATCGATGTCGTTCTCGTTGGTGACGAGCACCATCGCGATCGCGGGATCGCTGGCGATCGTCCGCCCGGTGTGGGAGTTCGGCCGCTCGAGGTAGGCCGCCGCGAACTCGTCCATCAGCGCGCCGATGCGCGGGTTCACGTACGAGAAGCCGCGCCCGTCGCCGCGGGGCAGCTCGGCGAAGCCGCCGATGCCGTCGGTGTCGCGGAACACCCGACCGACGTGGAGGTCGAGCCAGATGTAGATGCCCTCCTCGGTGAGGCACTTGATCCACCAGTCGAGCGACTCGAGCGACGCCTTGCGCAGCCGCCGTGACTGGCCGTCGAAGATGTTGGGCTCGACCCAGCCCGAGTCGTGGTGGTGCAGGCGCACCAGGTTGAAGCCCATCGCGGACAGGCGCTTGGCCTGGCGGGCGATCGCCGCGCGATCCGTCTCGAACAGCGCGTAGGCCGACAGGTTGGTGCCCCAGAAGCGCGCCGGCGTGCCGTCCTCGAACTCGAGCGACTCGCCGACCACACGCACCGGACCGTGCTTGCCGGCGGGCGCGTCCTGCAGATCCGACAGGTCGATGGGCCAGCCGTCGTGGACCAGGGCGTTGCCCGGCCACTTCGCGCTGGCGATCTCGTGGCGCGCGCTCGCGGGCTGCCCGACGCGCCCGCCCTTGGGCAGCGTCACGGTCAGCGACACGCGGGTCGTGCCGGGCTTCACGTCGCCGTGGATCAGCACGACGCGCACGACCCCGGGCGGGCCCGCGTTGACCAGCGCCGCCGCGTCGCCGTCGAGCTCGAGGCGCATCGCGTCGCCGCCGATGCCGACGGTTAGCTTGCGGTTGTCCGCGGAGAACTCGGGCGTGGGCGCGCCGCCCCACAGCAGCGCCTCGAGCGACGCGGTGAGATCGAGCCCGCCGCCGGAGATGTTGCGCAGCGGCTTGCTCGCCGTCAGCTCCCACGCCAGGGTCGCGGTCGCGGTCGCGTCGGTCTGCGCGAGCGTCAGCTTGCTCGTGCCGCGCAGCCCGAGCGCCGGCACCTCGATCGTCGCCTCGGCGCCCTCGGGGCCCGACGACGTCACGGTGACGCGCGGCTCGGCCCAGCGGTAGTCCGACTCGAAGAACGAGTAGCTGCTGCGGATCACCTCGGCGTAGTGGTTGCGGATCTGGACGGCGCCGGCGTCGTTGCGCAGCACCGTCCAGCCCGCGTGGGTCTTGCCCACAGGTGGCAGCGGCGGCGCGACGACGGGCTCGGCCGGTGGCGCCCCGTCGACGGGCTCCGGCGCGGCGATCGGCTCCTCGGGCAGCGGCGCGTCGCTGCCCGCTGGCCGCCCCCGATCACACGCCACGAGCAGCGCACACGCCACGGCGACGCGGACCACCGCATCGCCACCCAGCCCCCGCCTCGACTTCGTCCGCACGGCCGAACGCTACCATTGTCGGACAAGCCGGAGGCTAGGGAGCGTGATTCACTTCGGGCGCTTCGGGATCTGGCCCCCGCCCGCCGGCAGCGTGCCCGGCTGGCGCGGCGGCGCGAACTTCTCGACGCAGTAATCGATGATGGCCTGCATCTGCTCGGCGAGCGCGGGTGAGGCGTTGTCGAGGCCGTTGACCTGGCAGCTCGCGACGGCGGTGCTGTCGGCGCTGGTGCACTGGATGATCGCCATCGGGCGCTGGTTCTCGCGGCCCGCGGCCCACTTGGCCTTGGCGTCGTCGGAGCCGAGGCGGGCGACGAAGCGATCCTGGGCGTCGGCGACGGCCTCGCACGCCTCCGCGAGGCCCCTGGGCTTTCCGGTCGGCTTGTCGCCGACCACCGCGACCTTCACGATCTCGGCGCGGACCGCCTCGGCGGCGTCGGCCTTGGCCTTCTCGGCGGCGAGGCGCTTCTCCTTGCGCTCCGCGAGCGCCTTCTCGTCGGGCTCGTCGGTCTTCTTCTCGACGGTGGCGATCTGCTCGTTGCGGGCGGAGTTGTCGCAGGCCGAGGCGAGCACGAGGAGGGCGAACACGGTGCGTGCGTTCATGGGAGGCGCGCGAGTGTATGACGCCCCGGGCGGCGCCGGGGGCGGTCCCCGGCTATCGCTCCGTGCGTCGCCCCGGGGCCCACTCGCGCAGGCGATCGACGCGGGTCTCGAGGAACCGCGCGAGGCGATGGAAGTCGCTGCCCACCTCGATGAGCCGCACCTCGGTGCGCAGGCTCGCGGGGTTCACCAGCTCGTGGAACGGCACGTAGTGCAGATCGAGCTGGCCGCTGACGCTGACCATGTGCCCGTCCTTGCCCTCCTCGACGAGCGCCCGGTAGGCGCCGATGCCGAGCTGGCTGCCGAGCATGACGTCGAAGGCGTGCGGTGGGGCGCAGCGCGACTCGTAGCCGAGCTGCACGCTGGCGATCTTCTTCTTGCCGCCGGTGCGCTCGGTGTAGCGCCGGGTCACGCGATCGGCGACGAGCTTGCCCAGGTCGATCGCGCCCAGCGGGATGTGGCCGTGATCGTCGCGCGTCGAGGTCGCGGTGACCTCGTCGGGGAGCATCTCGGCGAGGCCCTCGGCGAGCACGATCGTGCCGTAGTGCTTGCCGCGCCGCTCGCGGGTCTGGATCAGATCGACGATGCGATCGACCAGGCCGTCGAGCGACAGCACCAGTCGCCCGTCGACCTGCATCGCGAGGTCGTCGATGATGTCCTCGACCGCGATGACGAGGTTGGCCTCGCCGGCGATCGCGACGCCGTACGACAGCCACCCCGCCTTGCGGCCCATGGTCTCGACGATGAAGTAGCTGCTCGTCGCCAGGGCGTCGGCGCGGAGGTTCTGCACCTCCTTGGCCATGACGTCGACCGCCGTGAAGAACCCGAACGTGAAGTCGATGCCGCGGTAGTCGTTGTCGATGGTCTTGGGCAGGTGCACGACGCGGACGCGCTTCGCCGCCGCGGGCAGGCGCCGCTGGTACTCGTAGAGCAGGTTGGCGGTCTTGAGCGTGTCGTCGCCGCCGATCGAGATCAGCGCGTCGATCTCGAGATCGACGAGGGCGCGGTACACGTTGCTCAGCCGCTCGCACTTCCCCTCGTCGTCGAGGTCGGCGGGCGTCTCGATGCCCTTGCCGGGGTTGGCCCGCGCGGTGCCGATGAGGATGCCGCGGGCGTTGCGGATGCCCCGCAGGTCGCGCTCCTCGAAGATGCGGTAGTGCTGATCCGGCAGCATCCGGTGCGTCACCGGGTGGTAGTCCTGCAGGTTCGAGTAGCCGTGGAAGAACCCGATCACCTCGCGCCCGTCCTCGAGGAACGAGGTCGCGGCGGCGGAGATCACCGCGTTGGCCGCGGGCGCAGGTCCTCCGGCGAACACGATGGCGACGCGACGGATGTCCACGGGCGTGGGAGCAGGTGCCGACTCGGTCATGGCTCGAGAGCGTGCCGCGGTCGATCGCAGCGCGTCAATCGACGCAGGGTGCGGAAGAAACGCGGAGCGTTCTTCGTGACCACTGAACCGAAGTCTGGTACTGCGCATCGTCGGTCGAGGCCGCAACGCCGCCGAAGCCAGCCCCACCGCAGCAGGCGTCGAGCGTCGCGGACTGGGCCGAGCGGGTCAGCGAAATGCTCGAAGGCGGTGCGAGTCCGACCGCGATCTACGACGCGCTTCGGCTGCACGAGGTCGACTTCAAAGG
>LNFB01000015.1 GCA_001464385.1 Deltaproteobacteria bacterium Ga0077550
GCGCCCAGCGGCGCCTCCTTGGTGAGGCCGTCGTCGTAGAACGTCTGTCGCGTGCGCGCGATCAACCTCCGCTCGTGGGCTCCCGAGGGCCGCTGCTCGCACGGGATCGTCGCGCCGCCGGTGGCCGCGGCACGCAGGGCATCGATCGCGAACGGAGCCGCTGGATCCGCGGGCTTGCCGGTGACCTCGAAGGTCCGCTGCTCGATCGCGGTGCCGAGCCGGTGGACATCGGGCGCTTGCTGGTGCACCAGGTCGACCTCGTGCACCACGATCACCGCGCGGCGCTGCGGATCGTCGCTCGGCGCCTGTGACTCGGCCCCCGTTGGCCTCGGCTCACCCGGCAGCGGCGCTACCGCTGACACGCCCTCGATCGTCACCGCACCCGTGGTGGCCTCGACATCCGCGCGCTGGATCGCGCGGGCGATCCACGTCGCGTACTCCGGTGCCCCTACGGCGAGGAACTTGTCCGGGGCCGGTGGCGAGATCGCGTCGCCGAACACCAATGCCTCGATGCGACGGTTCGCCGCCGACGCCACTCCGTCCGCGTTCGCCTCGACCACGAAACCCTCGCCTGCCCCCACAGCATGCATCGGCAGCGATGCCGGGATCCCCGGACCGGTGCGCGCCATGTAGCGCTCGATCAAGGCCCGCCGCGTCGCGTCGTCGACGACGCCGCTTCGGGCGAGGCCCGCCACACTCGCCTGGAACCCCAGCACGTCGCCGCCGTGGCCCAACGCCGCGAGCATGTGCGCCTCTTCGTGCGCGCCCCAGCGGATCGACGCCGGCATCGACCCGTCGAACAGCAACCGCCATCCATCGACGTCACCGCGGAGGTACTCCACCACGCGGCGGGCTCGCTGCAGCGAGATCCCGAGGTTGTCCTCGGGCGCGCCGGTGCGATCGGTGTGGCCGAGGATCAGCACCTCGCCGCCGGAGCTCGAGGACACCTGTGCCGCGCACTGGGCCTTGAGCACCGCGAGGCCGGGCAACGCCTGCGGCAGCACGAAGCTCTTGTCGGTGTCGAACGCGAAGTCGACCACGCGCAGCAGGACGCTGCGAGAGCTGCCGGGATCCGGGCCGGCCGGCTTCGGCGGGATCACGCCGGGCTCGGGCACCGCCCGCCGCCGCGGATATGCGACCGTCACCGTGCGCGTCGCGAAGCCGAGGTCGTCGAAGTCCACCGCCGCCGTCTGTACCAGCCGCGGATCCGGGCTCTCCGCGCGCTCGTCGGTGTACGTGAGGCTCTGCTCGGCCAACGGCAGCATGCTCGCGTGGTGCCCGGAGCCCTTGGCCTGGACCGTGCGGACGATCCAGCCCTGGCTCGTCGCGACCCACGGCTTGCTGTACCGCTCGGTGCGCAGGACGACACCACGCAGCGCCCGCGCTGCCTCGCGGGCATCGTCCTCACCCAGGCGCGCCAGATCCGGCGCCGGCAGGATCGCCGCCTGCGGGTCGCTCCGGTCGTACTCGTGCTGCAGGTCGATCTCTGCGCCGACGAAGAACCACGACCGCGTGCGCATCGGCGGCGAGCCGAGCGAGGCGTCGCTGGTCTGGAACGGACCGTCGGCCGCGGGCGTGTGCTCATCGCGATCGCGCTGCTCCACGAACGCGAAGCCCCGGAACTCGCGCTCCGGCCCATCGAACCACCCATGCGCATACCGATACGACGACGAGAACCGCGTGCCCCGCACAAGGTCCTCGACCACGACCCCGTCCACCACCGACACCACCACCGGCAATCGCGTCTTCCACGGCGTGCCCGCGACCGCAGCCCGGCGCGCGTGCTCGGTGCTCGTCCCGTGCCGGATCGTCGTGCGCAGCCCGGTGCCGTTCTCATCGCGGACGAGCAGCAGCGGCGGCGCCTCGAGGAAATCGACGACCGTCACCGTCGGCGCGGCGGTCTTCGGCGCCCACACGAACGAGCCCGTCGCAGCACCGTCGACACGACCCAGCGACGAGAGCCCGAGCTCCGCGAGCGCGGGCGTCGACACGGCTGGCCCAGCAACGAGGCGATTGCCTGACTCGTTGAGCAAGAGCGTGCCGCCGCCGCCCGGCTGCAGCACCAGCACGTCGCACGGCCCGAGCCCGTCGACGTCGAAGCACCGCACGCAGGCCGGATCCACCGGGCCGCCGGTGCCTTCGCCGATCACCACCTTGGCCCCGAAGCGGCCGTAGCCGAGGTTGGGCCAGTACGCGATCTCGTCGGCGCGCAGCCGCACGACATCGGGCAGGCCGTCGCCGGTCATGTCGGCGAGGACGATCGCCTCCGTGCGCGGCGTGCCCTCGGGCGCCAGATCGCGGTCGGCGTCGAACAGCGCCGGCCCCGGCCCCCGCGCCTCGTCGCCGTCGTGCTCGACGGGCGGCTGCTCCTCCCAACCATCGCCCGGCGCGTCGCCCATGCGGCGCCACCACACGTACTGACCCTGCCGCGCGACGAGCACGTCGGCGATGCCGTCGCCGTCCAGATCGCAGACGAAGATCCGGTGCTGCTCGGCCTTCGGATCCTTGCCGATCGGTGGCGTCTTGCCGCCCGGCACCTGCACCCCGGCTCCCCACGCGCCGGTCTTCGGGTCGCGATCGAACACGGTCGCGTCCGAGGGGCCGAACTCGACCAGCGCCGGCAGACCGCGACCCGACACGTCGAGCCAGCGCTGCAGGTGCACCGACGGATCGGTCGACGGCGTCGCGCCGAAGGGGATCGCCGCGGCCGCGTCGAACGTGCCGATCTCGTCGCCGGCGCGGCGGTAGACGAACCGGCCGTCCTCGCGCGTGAGCAACCCGCAGCGCCCCTCGCCGTCGAGATCGAACAGCTCGGCGTCGCCGTGCGGCCGCGAGAGATCGAGGTCGCCCGCGAGCTCGGGCACGATCGTGCGCGTGGTCGCAGCGATCCGTCGCGGCGAGTACGTGAACGACCGCGGCGGCAGAGTGAGCGCACCGTCCTCCCCGTAGCCGACCAGCGTGGCCGACACGAGCGACGACGCAGCCGGGTCCTCCGCGTAGCCCAGCTCGAGCGCGCGGACGAGCACGGGCGCGGGCCCGAGCTGCGCGAAGCGATGGAACACCAGCACCCGCCGACACAGCCGACGCGTGCGGACTTCGAACCCGGCCCGCCCGCTCGAGAACGCGTCGGGTCGCACCGGCCAGCCCCGATCGTCGTCGACGCCGGCGGCATCGCCCCCGGCGTGCTCGCCGTAGTCGAACACCACCTCGAACATGAAGCGCGCCCGCGCGGCGTCGTCGTCCAGCGACGACAGCGGGATCGGAGCCGCAGCGGGAACGTCGCGGTTGCCGTAGAGGATGCGCTTCGGATACCGCTGGGCCTGCACGCCGCCACGGCCCCGCTCGGCGCCCGCGCCCCCGTCGACGTTGGCGAGATCCTCGGCCTTGTAGCGGTAGACGACGACGTTGCCGCGATCGTCCCGCTGCTCCTGCAGGAACCACCGGAATATGCGCTTCGGATCGGCGGGATCGGCCACGCACGATTCCGGCTCGGCGCCATAGATCGATCGCACGTTGTCCGCGCCGTGCACCACGAAGTGCGAGCGCCCGCCGAGCTCGTGCCGCTCGATCCTCGCGAAGCTCCCCTCGGTCCGCGCGCGATACCGGATCACCACCGCGCCGCTCGTCGCGTCGAGGCCCTCGCCGACCTTCACCAGCTCGTCGGCGTCGGAGAACAGGAACACGTCCGACTCGGCCGCGTCGTCGTACTCCGGCAGGCCGCGGCCGTGCGCGCGGAGGATCGCCTTGGTCGTCGTGCGCGTGAAGTACGGCACCGGGCCGCGCCAACCCCAGCCGAAGGGCCCGTTGCCGCCCGCGGTGCTGTACGCGATCGCGACCTGCGGCGTGAGCCCGCGCCCCGACGGCAGCGGCACCCCGAGCGCCACGCCACCGGCACCGGTCGGCGCGGAGGTCGACCACTTCTCGCCGAGCTTCGGCAGCGCCATGCCGCCGGTCGCCCTCCCCGCCTCCGGCACCGTCGCCCCAGGCGCCTCACCACCCGGGATGTGCACGACGATCTCGTGCCGCTTGCCCGGATCGAGCTCGAGCTTCGGCTTGCCATCGGGCGGCAGCCGGGTCTCGATGCGGAGATCGAAGCCCGGCGATGGCGTGCCCGTGGGCGGCGGCGTGGTCATGCGTCCGGCAGCTCGGTCGTCGGGGCGTGGGGCGGCGCCGCAGCGACGCTCGCGACGAACGCATGCTGCCACCGCTGGTCGGACGCGTCATCTGTCCCGAAGGGGCATGCTGCGAACGATTCCGACGTCGCGGCCTCGTCGGTGATCGCGGCCGATCGGCCAGCGCGCCCCACCGGGAACGCTCGGCGCGTCGCGGTCCACCACCTGCACCGATGAGAACCGCCACCCTGCCCCTGCGCCTCTGCTCCATCGCCCTGTGCCTCGCGGCATGCTCGACCGACGACGACCCCGAGGGTCCCGACGGCACCGACGACGCCGCATGGCTCGAGTTCCGCGAAGCGGCCACTCGCGAGGCCGACGGCCACGTGTTCTATGTGGTCGACGGCGATCTCCGCGTGGACGAGGACGAGCTGCGTGAGGTGTTCGAGGCCCTGCACGGCGACGGACTGCGCAGCACCGTGAACCTGTTCGGCGGCGCGCGCGATCGCTGGCTGAACGGCTCCGAGCACCAGCTGCGGTACTGCGTGAGCAACGACTTCGCCTGGTTCAAGGACCGAGCCGTCCTCGAGATGCGGCAGGCGACGGTCGCATGGGAGAACGCCGCCCACGTGGACTTCATCTACGTGCCGTCCGAGGACGCGAACTGCACGGCGAACAACGGCTCCGTGTTGTTCCGCGTGCGCCCGTGGACCGAGAACGGGGCCATGGCCTTCTTCCCCTCGTTCTCGCCGGCCGAGCGCACGCTGTACATGAACTTCTCGGTTTTCCCGACCTCGCTCTCGGTCGGCGTGTTCCGCCACGAGCTCGGCCACATCCTCGGTCTGCGCCACGAGCACATCCGCGCGAACACGGGGTGCGGGGAGGATTGGAACTGGGAGGGCCTGACCGACTACGACGCGAGCTCGGTGATGCACTACCCGTCGTGCATGGGCCAGGACGGGACCCTGCAGCTGACGGCGTTCGACCGCCGCGGGGTCCGCAACCTCTATGGTCCGCCGGTGGTCGCCGAGCACGCGATCGTCGACCGCGATCACGACGGCGTCGCGGAGATCGGCACCGCGATCGATCTCGACGCCGACCGCATCAGCGATCTCATCGCCGTCGTCCCCGGCACCGGCACCATCGAATCGGCGCGGCGGCTCGCGAACGGCACCTTCGCGCAGACGACCTACGCCAACGCAGCGTTCACCCAGGTGGTCGCTCGC
>LNFB01000016.1 GCA_001464385.1 Deltaproteobacteria bacterium Ga0077550
GACCACGCGCAGCGCCACGCCGGACTCGGTCGCGCGCAGCAGCGTGCCCAGCACCGCGCACTCGCGGCGCACGATGGCGAGGCCGCCGGCGCCTGCGAGCTCCGGCACGCACGTGGTCAGCGTCCCGGCGTCGTCGCGGCCCTCGGCCGACAGCGTCGCGGGTGTGGCGATGGGAGCCTCGGCGACGACGCGCACCATCACGCGGTTCACCTGCCCGCGGGCGTGGATGCGGGCCAGCGGCTCCTGACCGAGGTAGCAGCCCTTGTCGTAGCCCACCGCGTAGACGAAGCCGACCTCGGGCGGGAAGAAGCCGGGGCGCAGCTCGGCGCCCCAGCCCGGGGTCGCGCTCTCGATCCGCGCCCGCGCGAACTCCTCGGCGTCGACGGGCGCCGCGTCGGCGAGCGCCGCTGCGACCGCGTCCCTGTGCCCGAGCACCATCGTCACGGGCAGCGGGTGGCGGGTCGCGACGCACCGAACCGGGCCCTCGAGCTCGACGTGCGCGTCGAGGTCCTCGTCATCCCAGACCAGCGCGACCTCGACGTCATCGGCGCGCTCGACCACGACATCGTCCATGACGATGTGCGACTCGAAGGCCTGCACGACCGCATCGAGCTCGCTCCGCGGCACCACGACGTCGTGGGTGTCGCCAGAATCCAACACCACGAGCTCCGACACGATCTTGCCCTTGACCGTCAGCAAGGCCGCGGTGACCGCCTGTCCCGGGGCGAGCGCCGTCAGATCGCCCGAGACGCTGCCCTGCAAGAAGCGGCGCGTGTCGGGCCCGCGCAGGCGCAGCACGGCGCGGCCTTCACCGAGATCATCGAGTCGCGCAGAGCACCGGGCCATGGCCCCGACTGTACGAAGCGAAGATCACAGCGCGCAAGCCCGGGCCCTTGATTCGCGCCCCCCGGCGGAGTACGCAGCACAGGTGCGAAGCGTGCGTTGGCCCGGAACGATCGTCCTCGCCTGTGCGCTGTGCCCGGTGGCGCTTCAGGCGGCCCAGGCACGCGCCGCCGCCCCGACCGCTCCCGCGGATGCCGGCGACGACGACGACGTCGTCGATCCTCCGCCGCCGCGCCCGGTGGAGGGCGACACGGTCGCCGCGAAGCCGGGCGCGATCGTCTCGGGCTTCGACCTCGCGCCGTCGGAGCGAGACAACCCCTATGGACCGCGGCCCGCCGGCACGCCCACGCTGTCGCTCGATCAGGTCGAGCGCTACGCCCAGCAGAACCCGTTGGTCCGCACCGCCGACGAGCAGGTCGCCGCGATGCAGGCCCGCGTCCGCAAGGCCAAGTTCGCGTGGGTGCCCATCATCGACACGACGATGGCGCTCGCGCCCGGTGTGAACATCAAGTGCGACGACATCCCGGTGACCACGACCGGCGACGCGCTCGACTTCCAGTTCTGCCGCCCCGGCGGCGGCGCCGACAACCTCGACGTCCAGACCGCCGCCGGCTACTTCGAGCAGCTCGGCCGCGCGGGGATCCGCTTCTCGTTCCAGCTCGACACCATCATCCCGGTCTACACCTTCGGCAAGCTGAAGAACGTCCGCAAGATCGCCGAGGCGGGCCTTGCGATGACGAAGCTGCAGAAGGTCGCCACCGCGCAGGAGAGCACGCTGCGCGTGCGCCAGGCCCACACGACGTTGCTGCTGGCGCGCGCCTCGATGGCGATCCTCGTCGAGGCGAAGAAGGTCGTCGATGATGCGGAGCGCCGCGTGCTGAAGGACCTCGGTGGATCCGCGGACGACTTCGACGCCGACCCCTCCGAGTCGAACCCTTCGCGCGATCCCGACGATCTCATCCGTGTCCGCCTCTCCGAGCTCGAGCTCGAGGAGCTCATGCGCGAGGCCCTCAAGGTCGAGTCCCTCGCGCTCTCGGCGTTGTGGGCCCTCGCCGGGACCGCCGCGCCCCGCGGCTTCGACGTCGAGACGGCACCGCTCGTCCCCGTCGAGCTCCAGGGCGGTCGTCGCGATCTGTCGCACTACAAGGATCTCGCCGAGCGCAACCGCCCGGAGGCGCGCATGGCGGCCGCAGGGATCGAGCTCCGCAAGGCCCAGGAGCGCCTGGCCCGCTCGAACTTCCTCCCGGATCTCGGCGTGGCGCTGTCGGTCAGCGTGGCCCGCACGTCGGCCGCGGACCAGGGGATGACCGCGCTCTACTACGTCGACAACTACAACTTCTCGCGGGTCACGGCCGCCTTGGCGCTGCGCTGGCGCTTCGACTTCCACAACGACGCCTTCGACCTGCAGGCCGCACGCGCCGATCTCCGCGCCGCCGGCTATCAACGCGAGGCGGCGCGCCTGTTGCTCGGCCGTGACGTCGAGGAGGCGTACGCCGATCTCATCGAGGCCTCGTCCACCGAGGAGATCCGCCGGGCAGGGGCGCAGGAGGCGTGGCGCCTCGTCGTCTCGCAGCAGATCAAGGACACGGCGGGGACCGCAAACTCCGCGGAGCTGCTGCGCGCCCTCGAGAAGTGGTACCGGCTACGCTTCTCGCAGGTGGAGGCGGCCGGACAGCACAATCTCGCCGCCGCGCGCCTTGCCCGCGCCGTCGGAACTCCGCTTTGGGGACGCCCGTCCCCGTGATCCCCGTCCCTCGTCTAGACTGCCCGGGCTGAATCCCCCGGGATTGCGCCCCGTCTCAGTGCCCAACCACCCGACGTGAACGACGTTGGGCCCGCCTCCGGGCGGGAAATCGGCTCGAGGTCCCCATGATCCGCACCACGATCAGCACGCTCCTGTTCGCCTCCCTCCTGCTCCCGTCGGCTGTCCGCGCGGACGCCGGTGGTACCGACGAGGCGGCGCTCGATGCCACCGCCGAGGCGGGCCCCGCCGAGGAGGCCGAGGGCGGTGTCAGTGCCCTCGATGAGTTCAAGCGCCGCCACGAGATCGTGATGACGCTCGTGAAGTCGAACGTGCCGGAGAACATCCTCGCCGCGGAGGTCGACACGCTGCTCGACTACGAGTGGATCGCCCTGCAGTCCCTCGGCGGCAAGAGCCGTGCGGACCGCCGCTGCGAGCCGCGGTGTGCCGAGTTCGAGGCGCTGCTCACCCGCCTCATCCGCGAGAACTACCTGAAGCGCATCGCCCAGTCGGACAACGGCTCGGTCGAGTACGTCGGCGAGGAGCGCCGCGCTCGGGCGACCAAGGTCACCACGCGCGTGAAGTTCACCAAGGACGGCACGCAGCAGACCATCGAGGTCGCCTACGTGATGCACGTCGTCAACGGCAAGTGGTTCGTCCGCGACATCATCACCGAGAGCGTGAGCCTCGCGAAGAACTACCGGTACGAGTTCAACAAGATCCTCCGCGACGAGGGCATCGACGGCCTGGTCGCCCGCCTCGAGACCAAGCTCGCCGACCTCGCGAAGACCGAATAGACTCCACCTCGCCGTGGAGCCCGAGGCCGACGCCCGCCCGCTTTCCCCTGCGCGCGGGCGTCGTCGCGTCTGTCGTCTCGTCTGGGCAGCGCTGTCGTGCCTGACCGCCTGCGGCGCGCCCTCGATCGACGGCGACGGGCTCCTGGGCCGGCCGATCCCGCTGATGACGGGGGACGACTCTCCCCTGCCGCGCCTGGCGTTCGTCGACGAAGGCTGCCCCGGCGCGTCGGCCCGCGGCGGCTGCTCCGGCTCGGGTGACCGGGCGTGTGACACCATCCTGCTCGACTCGCTCGCGCCGTTGACCGCCCTCAAGGGCCCCTCGGAGAAGCCCGAGTTCGAGATCGAGTGCCTCGAGATCCGCGGTGCGGCTGGCCTCGCCGCCGCCGACCCCACGGCCACGGACCTCGCGGCGGCGGTCGCCCGCTTCCGCTTCCACGACGTCCCCCTCGTGCGCGCGCCCGTCGGCGGCAGCGGCGACTGGACGTGGTTCGCGGGCAGCGGCGACGGGTTCTTCGAGCCCGTCGGCGTGCTCGGAGGCAACCTCCTCAGCGACTTCTCCATCGCGATCCGCAGCCCGCCCGGGGCCCCGCCGACGCTGGCCTTCTACGAGGAGTTCCCGGGCTCCGAGTCCGACCTCGCCGATCAGGGCCGGGCGTTCCTGCCGGTGCAGTTCCCCGGCCGCCTGCTCGGCCGCGACGTCGGTGATCGCTGCGAGATCGGTGACGACGGCTGTCAGGTCTCCGGCTTCGACATCGTCCGTGCACAGCCGAACTTCGCGCTGAGGGCGACGCGGATGGTGCTCGACGCCTGCGTCGCGGCGCCACCGTGTGGCACCCGCTACACGATCGATCCGGCGAACCCGTTCGAGTCCGGCTCCTGCGACCGCACGTTGGGGCCCGAGCTCGACGAGACCAACGCGTGCACCCCAGCGGACGATGCGATCCTGGGCGGTGTCCGAGCCAGCCTCGTGGTGGCGACCTCGGTCCCCGGCGCGGTGCTGTTCGAAGATAGCGCGATCCGGATGTTCGGGCCCCTCGACGCCCTGCCCGCCTGCGCCGACGTCGCGGTCGGCGATCGTGCGTGCCTCGAGGCCAACGACGGCCTCCTGGCGATCCCGGGCTGGCCGCCCGCCGGCCTCGACACGCCGCTCCCGCGCCTGCGCGTGCGCTCGATCGCCCTGGTCCCCGGGTCGACCCGCGCCCGCGATCTCGGGCCCTGCGAGCGCGTCGAGGCGCGCCAGGAGGCGCTGCTCGAGCAGTGCAACCGCTACACGAAGGCGATCGACGAGGTCGGCGACGTCCGCAACACGACGCCGCCGTACTCCGCGGAGCCGGATGGGCCCGGCGGCGTGGGGGGCGACGCCGCGAACGCCTCGCTCGCGGTGCTCGGCGAGCACGTGCTGCTCGACGACGATCCCGATCCGAACGCCGCGCGGTGGATCGAGACGCTCGTGGTCCCGGCCGCACACCCACTGACGGTCTCGATCCGCCTCGACGTCTCGCCGGAGGCCGTGCAGCCCGACGGCTTGCTCGGCACGGCCCTGTTCGACGGCACGGCGGCGGTGCTCGACTACACCGATCCCAACCCCTCGCTGCGGCTGTCCTGCTTCGATCCGCGGGCGGGCGAGTGCATGGTCGCGCCCGACTGCCAGCGCGACGCCCAGGCCGCGTGCTGCCACGGCCTGCCGCTGGATCTGCTGGTGGAGTTCATCGTGCTCGCCGAGGACGAGACGTGCTGCGGCGCCCTGTCCGCGGGGGAGCTCGACGAGATCCAGGGCCAGGGCTTCTGCCTGGCCACCGAGCCCCCCTGACGTGCGCGTCGGCCGTGCGCGCGCACACCGGGCCGCAGGCAGCGAGGCGCGCGCCGTGGCATAACAGCCGGGCCGCTCGCGCCGTTGTTCATCGACCGAGGATCCGATGTCGCCCGCCTCCCTCGTCAGCCTCGCCGATCCCGCCCCCGCGGCGGACCTCGCCACCTACGCCTGGGCCTTCGGTCAGGGCGTGCTGGTCGACCTCACGCCGTGCGTGTACCCGCTCATCCCGGTCACCGTCGCGGTGTTCGGGGCCAAGGGCGTGTCCCGTGGCCGCGCGCTCTACCTCGCCAGCGCCTACGTGCTCGGGATGGCAGCGCTGTACACCACGCTCGGCGTCATCGTGGCGTCCACCGGCGGCGCGTTCGGGGCGTGGCTCGCCGACCCGCGGGTCGTCGTGCCGATCACCGCCCTGCTCCTCGTGCTCGCCACGAGCATGTTCGGCGCCTTCGATCTGCAGCTGCCGGTCTCGATGCAGAACCGCCTCAACACCGTCGGCGGCGCCGGTCCGGCCGGCGCGTTCCTGATGGGGCTGGTCTCGGGCTTCATCTCGGCGCCGTGCAGCGGGCCCGCGCTGGTCGCCCTGCTCGCGCTCATCGCCAAGTCGTCGGCGGCCGGGAGTTCGGTCGCCTTCGGCGCATCGCTGCTGTTCACCTACGCCCTCGGCATGGGCACGCTGTTCTTCGCGGTGGCCCTGGGCGCGAGTCTCTTTCGTCCCGGCGTGTGGATGGAGCACGTCAAGAGCGTGTTCGGCATCGCGCTGGTGGTGATGGCGTACTGGTTCCTGCGGCCGCTGTCGAACCAGCTCGCGGACTTCGTGCTGCACGAGGATCACGGGCTGTGGATCGGCGTGGGCCTCGCGGCGCTCGGCGTCGCCGCCGGCGCGGTGCACCTCAGCTTCCACGGCGGCCTGACCGAGCGCCTCCGCAAGGGCGCCGCGGTGGCGGTCACGGCCTTCGGCGGGATCGTGGCGCTGAACAACCTGATGTACGTCGATCTGCCGTGGCGCTACGTCCACGACCTCGAGGAGCTCGAGGGCACCCTCGCCACGCTCCCGGCGGACAAGCCGGTGTTGGTCGACTTCGCGGCGACCTGGTGCCTGCCGTGCAAGGAGATGGAGCTGCAGACGTTCGGGCACCCGAGCGTCGAGCCGACGCTCGTCGGGGAGTACTCGCTCATCAAGATCGACGTCTCCGACGGCACCGCGGACCACGAGCGGATGCAGGAGATGTTCGACAGCGAGACGCTGCCCAGCGTGCTCGTCTTCGGCACCGATGCCGGGCTCGCCGCTGCGGTGGCCCAGGCCCGCGCCGACGGGCGCTTGCCCGAGCCCGCGGTGCGCTTCCGATCTCTCGTGGACGCCGCGACGTTCCGCACCGCGATCGCGCCGGTGCGTTGAGGATCCGCATGAGCCCCGGACGCGCGCTGCTGTGGGTGCTCCTCGCCGGGTGCCGTCCGACGCCGGGGTACACCGAGCCGGCCTCGCGGTGGACGACCGTGGTCGATCGCGCGGGGCTCGACGGCGCCCTCCAGGCCGCCGCGGGCAAGCCGGTGTTGATCGATCTCACCGCCTCGTGGTGCCTCCCGTGCGCCGAGCTGACGGCCACGACCTTCACCGATCCACGGGTGGTCACCGCCCTCGCCGACCACGCCTGGATCGCAATCGATGTCTCGGATGGCACCGACGAGCAGGAGGCGCTGCAGACGTTCTTCGGCCCGCCGACCCTGCCGAGGGTGCTCCGCTACACCCAGGGCGGTCCGCTGCTCGCCGCGATCCGCGACGGTACCCCGGCGGCGCCGCGGCCCGCCCTCGAGATCACGACCTTCGTCGACGCCGACGAGCTGCTCGCCGCGCTCGCGCGGCCGTGAGGTCGGGTCGCTCCGCCTACAGCAGCTGCTCGAGCCGCGCGCGATCGAAGCCGACGAGCAGCTCGCCCTTCACGTCGATGATCGGCACGCTGCCGGTCCGCACGCCGCTCTCGGCGGCCTTGGCCTTCAGCTCCGCGGCGGCCTGCGGATCCTTCTCGATGTCCTTGGCCTGGTACGGCACGCCCTTCTTCTTCAGGTACGACTCGACCTTCTTGCAGACACCGCACCACGACGTCTTGTAGACGATGACGTCCCCGTGCTTCGTGACGACCTGCTCCGGCGGCTGCAGGCCCTCGGGCAGCTCGAACTTGCTCGACAGTCCCTGGCCGAGGGCGAGCTCTTCGAAGGCGTCGCGCGGCACCGTGCCAAGGGCGATCGAACCGTCCTCGCCGGGCGTGCGGAAGTTGCCGACCCACACGGTCCCCGGCGGCGGCGCGGGTCCGTCGAGCAGCGTGACGCGGACCATGCCGCGACTGGCCTCGGGGATCGCCGCGGCGTCCTTGCTGTCGGCGAAGGTGCCTCGATCGCCCGCGTACGTCAGCACGGCCGCGGCCCCGGGCGCATAGGAGGCGGTCGCTGCGGCCGCGTTGCTGGGGCCTGCCGGCCCATCGGGCCGCGGCGGCGTCTCGGGCGCACAGGCGAGCACGCACGCGGCGAGAAGGGGGGTGAGGCAGCGCTTCGCTCGTTGCCAGGGGTCCCGGAGCATGGATGTGCGCGCATGATAGGCCGCCCGACGGCCGCGCGCGAGCCCCAGGGCTAGGGCGCCGGGGGCGATCGATGCTAAGACCGACCCTCGATGGCTCGCCTCGCGCTCGGCGGCGGTGCTCCGCGCGGCAACGACAACGCCATGTTCGCGCTGTTGCGGGCCTCGCTCGCGCTGCTCGGCACCACGTTCGTGCTCGTGGCCCTGCTGTACTCGGGCTACCTCAACTTCACGGACCTCGACGGCCCCGACGTCGAGGTCGCAGCCCAGGAGTTCGTGGTCGACGAGAGCGGACGCGAGCTGCACTACGGACGCTCGCACCTGTCGCGCGACGGCAAGATCTGGCGGCTCCACCTCGAGGGCAGCCCGGAGATGATCGGCGACGCTCGGGGCCGGCTCACCGCGCGCCTGTTCGAGGAGCTCGACGTCCACGTGCAGTCGCGCATCGACGAGCGCTACGGCGCGTGGCTCGAGGGCTGGACCGCGTCGATGATGACGCGTTGGGACTACCGCGACGCCGACACCCACCTCGATGAGCCGGTGCGTCGCGAGCTCGCCGCGATGGCGGCCGCGATGCCCGAGGCCCAGACCGGGCGCGTCAGCGCCTACCACCGCCTGTTCCTCTACCAGAGCTTCGACTCCCTCGCGGCCAAGCTCGACGACGTGATCGTCGAGGGCGCCGCGTTCGCCGTCGCACGCAAGCGCAGCGCCAGCGAGCCCGGCAACCTCCTGGTCGGTCGCTCCCTGTGGTTCGACCTCGAGCAAGAGGTCGAGCCCAGCCGGATCGTCACCGTGGTGCGACCCGATGGCCGCTACCCCTACGTGTCCATCGGCTGGCCCGGGCTGGTGGGCGTCGTCACCGGGATCAACGCGCGCGGCATCTTCGTCGCGCTGAACCCGGCGCGGACCGACGACCCGCTCGAGGACGGCGCCCCGGCGCCGATCGTCCTGCGCCGCGTGCTCGAAGAGGCCGACACCCTCGAGCACGCCGTCGAGCTGTTGCGGGGGGCGGCGCTGCGATCGTCGGGCGTCGTGCTGGTCGGGGACGGCGTGCAGCGCAAGTCGGTCGTCGTAGAGCTCGCGGCCCGCGACCGCGAGGATCGCCGGGTCACCCGCGGCGAGGACGAGCCGATCGTCTGGGCCACGGATCACATGCTGCGCGAGGCGTTCGAGGGCGATCTCCAGAACGACTGGGTGAAGCGCTACACCTCGTCGGGCTACCGCTACGACCGCCTCGGCGAGCTCCTCGGCGCGCCCGGCGAGATCGATCCGGCCCGCATCGTGACGGTGCTCCGCGATCGCCGGGGCACGCAGAGCGCGGAGCTCGGGCTCGGCAATCCCAACGCCCTCGAGAACTTCCGCATCGCCCAGGCCGTGGTCGTCGACGCGACCGCGATGGTGCTGTGGGTCGGCGAGGGCCCCTCGGCGCTGGGCCGGTTCCGGGCGTTCGATCTGTCGCGCCTGCTCGGCCGCGACGACGCGCCTGCGGTCGCGCTCGACGACCTCCCCGCCGATCCACTGCTGTACAGCGAGGAGTACCGCGACTGGATCGAGGCCACCCGGGCGATCGCCCACGCCTGGCGGCTCCTGTCCCGCGGCTACCCCGAGCGCGCGTTGGCGTCCGCCCAGATCGCCCACGCGCTGGCGCCCGACGTCGGCGAGCTGCACCGCCTCCTGGGGGACATCGAGCGCGAGCTCGGCCACCGCGACGAGGCCATCGCCCACTATCGCCGCTACCTCGAGCTGGTGCCCGGACGCCGGCGCGAGCAGATCCGCGTCGAGGGCATCATCGCCGAACTCGGCGGATAGGCCGGCGGATCGCCCGGGCGCGCCCGAGCCTAGCCCGCCGGCGCGAGCACCTCGAGGTACGCGCGCACCGTCGCGGCCAGGCCGTGCCAGAGCGCGTGGCCGAGGATCGCGTGCCCGATCGACACCTCGTCGAGGTGCGGGAGCATCCGGAAGCGGACCAGGTTGTCGAGGTCGAGGTCGTGCCCCGCGTTCACCCCGAGCCCCAGGACGTGGGCCCGCGTCGACGCGGCGACGCACGCCGCGAAGGCGCGCTCGATCGCGTCGGGGTCCCCGGTCGCGCAGGCGTGCGCGTACGGCTCGGTGTAGATCTCGATGCGATCGGCCCCGAGCGCCGCCGCCCACTCGATGGCGGCCGGCGCAGGATCGACGAACATGCTCACGCGCGTACCGACGGCGTGGGCCCGATCGACGATGGCGCGCAGCGGCCCGAGTGGAGTGTCGGTGGGCCAGCCCGCAGAGCTCGTGATCTCACCGGCGACCACCGGGACGAGCGTGAACTGGTGCGGGCGCACCTCCTCGACGAGCGCGACGAGGTCACTGCGTGCGTCGCCCTCGAT
>LNFB01000017.1 GCA_001464385.1 Deltaproteobacteria bacterium Ga0077550
CGACGAAGCCCACGTCGGGTAGTCCGTCGTGGCGGGCTACGGATGCATCGGAGGTCTCCGGTTACGTGAACGACTGGCGTCGAGGCGCACCACGGTTCTGCGGCGAGGTAGCCACACGCGCGTCCGAACCCCGCCGTGCACGCGTCGCGCATCAGCTCCATGGCGCGCTCGGGATTCCGCGGAACCCCGACGCCCTCGAGATAGCCCTCGGCGAGGTGAAGACACGCGGCCGGATCCTCGCCGCGGCTACACGGACCCGCGCACGTCGCAGGTCCGAGCTCGGAGCAGGTCGGCGGATACTCGGCATCGGCGTCGGCCGGCGCGTTCAGTCGCGCGTCGCCGCCCGGCGCGGTACTCGAGAACCGTTCGCAGGCGAGCGAGCCGAGGGCCGAGAGGACGAGGAGCGTGGCGCGCAACATCGGCGGAACTATGCACGCGGAACGGCCGGACCGTCACGCCGTCCTGACCCCACCGCGGGCGCCCATACGTCGTTCACGCGGCCCGAGACCTCGGATGGATCCGTAGCCCTCCACGCCGGACTACCCGGCGTGGGCTTCGTCGCTGCGGTCGCGTTCGCGCTCGCCGGGTCGGTCGCGGTGCCGGCCGGACCCGTCGCCGCGGCGACGTCCGAGGAGCCGATGTCGCCCGGCCGCAACCCGGCGGTGTACGGGGGACTCGCCGGGGCGTTCGCGACCGTGGGCCTCGGGATCGCGGCGTTTCGCGCGTGGACTCCTCGCTGCGCCGAGTGGATGGCGGAGAGCGACTGCGAGATCTCGGAGCGAGACCTCGGCATCGCGCTCGGGCAGACGATGGCCAACCTCCACGCGTTCGCGTTCGCCGGTGCGGCGGCTGGCATCGTCGGCCGCCGCGCGCACGACTCCGTCCTCGTTCGCAGGCGACTCAGGATCGCGGGCGCGGTGTCGCTGACCCTCGGTGTCGTGCTGGGCGTGACCAGCTATGGCCTCCTCGCGGGCGCCCCGATGACCAACGTGCAGATCGGCAAGCTCTCCTCCGGTCGTGCAGTGATCGCAGAAGTGGGGGCATTGTCCGCGATCACCGGCGTCGCGTTGCTCGCGCGCGTCGTCGCCCAACGAAGCAGGCAGCGACGGCGCTCCCTGGCGCTCGGCGTGTCGCCATCGCGCGCGGGCGCGAGTCTCACGATCGGTGGCACGTTCTGATGTCCGGCGCCGCCACACTACTGCTCGGTCTGGCGTTGGCAGGTGAGCTGCCGACGCAGCCGTTCCCAACACGGCTACCGCCGCTCCCGAGGCCGAGCTCACCGCCGAGCCCGAGCGCCATCCAGAGCCCGATTTCGTCCCCGAGCGCGCCGGTCCTGCCCCGCCGCCCCGCCGTCTGGATCACCCTCGCTGCGTCCGCGTTCTCTGCGGGCTCCGCGTTGTCATTCGTCACGCCGACCGCGACCCGCTGTTCTTCGCCGCACGGTGCGAACCCCTACGGCCCGAAATGCAACCAGCTGGCGATGCTCGGGCTCATCGTGTCGTCGGTGGTCTTCGATGCCGTCGCGGTGACGAGCTCGGGCTTCGCCGGTAGGGGTTACGGCTGGCGCGATTCGGCTCGGCGACGCGCCGACCTCACGCGCGACAAGGCGATGCTACGCGCCGGGATCGTGTTGGTCGCGATCGGCGGCGCGGCGACGCTCGGCTCGGCGTTCGTGCCGATGTTCGTCGGCAGCACCGACCCCTATGGATATCCGATGATCGCCACGCGGCAGGGTGGCGTGCTCGTGGGAGCAACGGGCGCGTTCCTGCTGGGGTACGCGGTGTCGTTGCGACGCAGGCGATCGGCGGGACGCATCGCGTTCGTGCCGACGCTGTCCTCGAAGCAGCTCGGCTTCGCGATCACGTGGCGGGGCTGAAGGCGCCCACCGCCGTCACCCCACCGCCCGCACCCCATACGTCTGCTCCACGAACCGCCGCAGCTGCTTCGAGATCGGCCCCGCACAATACCCCCCGAGGAACGCCGCCGCCGCGCCCGGCTCGAGCGCCGCGTCCCCGTCCGGGCTCAGCGCCAGCGTCACGTCGTACCGCGGATCCCCCGGCCCTGCGCCGCCCCAGTCGATGACGCCCGAGATCGCGTCGCCGTCGACGATCACGTTGTCGAGGGTGAAGTCGCCGTGGATCAGCGTCTCGGGGGCGTGGGGAGGGCGGTCGCGGACGAGTCGCATCACGAGGTCCTGGACGCGCTCTGTCGCGCGACGCGTGCGTCGCAGCACCCGGTCGAACCATGTGGGCGAGTCCTCGGGGCGCAGCGCGTCGGGGATCGGCGTGGCGTGGATGCGGGCCGCGACCTCGCCCACGGCCGCGTACCAGCGGCGGCGCGCCTCGGCGTCGGGCTCGCGACGCAACCGCTGCTGCAGCGACTCGCCCGGCAGTCGCGACACACACAGCCACGCCTCGCGCTCGCCCGCGTGCTCGCGCACGTGCAGGCCGATCGCCGTCGGGATCGGCAGGCCCGATCCGGCGAGCTCGACCAACGCCCGGTACTCCCACTCGGCGACGGTGGACTCGAGGACGCCGCGCATGCGCTTGACCACGATCGGCGCGCCGACGACGAAGGCGACCGACGCCGACGACCCCTGGTCCGGGATCTCGAGCGCAGGGTCGGCCGGCAACCAGCCGCGCACGGCCTCGGGAAGCTCGATCGCGCGTAGCGGCTCCACGTCCGCACAGCGTACCAGCCCTCGGGCGCGCGATCAGCCTCGCGCGATCGCGGCCTCTCGCTCGGCGGCGACGGGCCTCGGCGTCGGGCTCACCCGCGGCGGCGTCGCGCCGCGAGCACCGGCGTCGCGCCGCTCAGAAAATCGACGCCGCGTCCGCCACGGTCACCGCCGCCGTCAGCCACACCCTCAGCTGCTCGGGATCACGGCACGCGAGGACCCGATCGCGGGTCTCGGCATCCACCGCGATCCCGCGCGCCTCGAAGACCGCGAAGATCGCTCGACCCGTGCTCTCGGCGTCGACACGCGCCACGAGGTTGCGCATGAACTCGCTCTGGTACTCGTAGTTCTCGAGCTGCATCTCAGCCTCCAGCGTCGCGCGGGCGGCGGCGTTCAGGTGCGCGAAGACGATGTCAGTGTACAGTTTGGTCCGAACGACGTCGAGCGGACGCGACGCCTCGAGCACGAGCCGCCCCG
>LNFB01000018.1 GCA_001464385.1 Deltaproteobacteria bacterium Ga0077550
CGCGTCATGCCGAGCGGATAGGTGCGCCCGGTGCCGACGTCGATCCACGCCCGCGCCTGGCGGTGCGCCTCCTCGAGCAGCTCGGCGTGGGGGACACACCGCATCGCGAGGCCGATCTCCGCAGCCTCCTTCCCGGTGGGCTTCCACCCTTCGGGCCCGAGCATGCGCTCGGCCGAGGCGCCGAGCAGCCGCGGGAAGACGACGCTCGAGCAGCCCTCGGGCGTCACGCCGAGCGCCGCGAAGGGCGTCGAGAAGGTCGCGCGGTCCGAGGCGAGGATCGCGTTGCACAGCGTCGCCGAGGTCACGCTCGCGCCGATCGCCGGGCCGTTCACCGCGACCAGGATCGGCTTGGGGAAGTCGAGGAACGCCTCGAACAGCGACTGGTTGCTCTCGATGATGAAGGCGTGGAGCTTGGCCGGGTGCGCCAGCTTGAGCGAGCCGGCGAGGTTCACCCCGGCGCAGTAGTAGTCCCCTGCCCCGGTGAGCACGACGGCCTGCGTGGACGGATCGCGGGCGGTCTCGACGAGGGCCCGCTTCAGCGCGACGAGCATCTCGAGCGTCCACCCGTTGAGGCGCCGCGGGTTGTTCATCGTCAGGGTCGTCACGCCAGCGGTGGTCTGGCGGAGCACGAGATCGGTGGTCACGGCCGAGAGCCTACCCGGAACTCGCGCGCTGCGGTCGCACCGTCACTGTGTCGCCTTCGCGATCGCCCCGATCGCCGCGGCCGGATCGCGGAACACCTGCGGCGAGGTCAGCCGCAGCAGCGGCCAGCCCTGCGCCGCGAGGATGCGGCTGCGGAACACGTCCCACTGCACGCGGTCGACGGCGCGATCGAAGCGCGAGCCGTCGCACAGCACGCCCAGCGCGGAACCACCGGCAGCGGGGCGCACGGCCACATCGACGCCGAAGCCCTCGTTGCCGAAGTGCACGTCGACGAGGTGCGGGGTGTCGCGGACGAGCCGCTCGCCCAGCGCGCGCGCGAGGCTCGACGCGGTCGGGCTCGAGCGCACGACGAGGCGCTCGGTGCGGGCCGCCGCGCCCGCGGCATGGCGCGCCGCGAGGCTCTCGGCCCAGCGTAGGTATCCCAGCAGCAAGAGCCCGCCGCCGGGCGCCTGGCCGGCCGGCACCTCGACCTCGGCGAGGTAGACCTCGCGGGGGATCGACGTCACGAGGTGCACGTGTTTGCGCGCGCGGGTGATGAGCACGTTGAGCCGCCGACCGCCGCCGGCCTGGCCGAGCGGACCGAAGCGCCGGTAGAACCTGCCCTCGGGCGTGCGGCCGTACGTCGTGCTGATGATGATGTGGTCGCGCTCGTCGCCCTGGACGTTCTCCAGGTTCTTCACGAACAACCCCTCGAAGGATCCGGCGCCCTGCCGCGCGCGTGCAACCGCCAGCCGCTCGGCGAAGGCGTCGTCGTCCGCCGCCGCGGCGTCGAGCGCCTCGAGGATCAGATCGCGCTGGGTGAGGTTGAAGCAGGCGATGCCGACCGACGGGGGCTCTGCCGAATCGAGCAGGGCGCGGACGATCTCGACGACCTTGGCCGCCTCGGTGGGGTTGCGGTTGTCGGCGTACACACCGGCGACCTGGACCAGCTCGACCGGTGGGATCGCGCCGCCCTGCCCCGGGCGATCGGGGATCGCCTGCAGCCGCCCGGCGTAGAAGTGCTCGTTCGAGTAGCCGATGAGATCCGCGTGGGCCGAGCGGTAGTGGACGTCGAGGTAGCACTGCTCGACCTCGAGGTTGAGCGCCGCCGCGAGCAGGTCCTCGATGCCGGCCTGCTGGGCCTCGAAGAGCCC
>LNFB01000019.1 GCA_001464385.1 Deltaproteobacteria bacterium Ga0077550
GGCGTCGCGCTCGCGGTCGACTTCCTCCACGTCGACGATCGCACCGAGGACCACATCCAGTCGGCGCTGCTCTCCGAGATCGAGCGCTCGCAGAGCGGTGGCCGCATCGCCGACATCCTCGGCGAGTAGCGCTCGCGCCGGGAGGTGACGACGGCGACGACGCGCCGTATCGTCGAGCCACGATGATCGAAGGCCGCCTCCCCGAGCTGTACATCGCCACCGACGTCGAAGCCGACGGCCCGATCCCCGGACCCTACAGCATGATCTCGCTCGGCATGGCGGTGGCCGGCCGCCCCGAGCTGCGCTTCTACACCGAGCTACGGCCCATCTCCGACACGTTCGTGCCGGAGGCCCTCGCCGTCAGCGGCCTCGACCGCGCTCGGTTGTTGCGCGAGGCGCCGACGCCGGAGGTCGCGATGGCCGCGGCTGCCCGTTGGATCAACGACCTGCGGCGGATCGGCCGGCCAGTGTTCCTCGCCGCGCCCGCGGTGTTCGACGGCATGTTCGTGCACTGGTACTTCGTGCGCTTCCTCGGCACCTCGCCCTTCGGCGCGACGGGCTCGGGCATCGACCTGCGCAGCTACTGGATGGGCCGCACCCGCTGCGAGTGGAGCGAGAGCCACAAGAGCACCATGAAGCAGGCCCTCGGCATGCGCGGCCTGCCCCACACCCACCACGCCGGCGACGACGCCGCCGAGCTCGCGGCGGTGTTCGCCGCCGTGCTCGCCTCGCACACGGACCGCTGATCCTGCGGCTTCTTTTTCCGCACCGACACCGGGGCGCCACATCGACCGGTCAGTCTTGGCCACGGACGAACGGAGCCCATGACCAACGATCGACCGAGCCGCACGCTGCCCCCGCCCCGCTCCACGCGCCTCACCCTCGAGCAGGCCGCCCGGCACGCGGCGACGCTCGCCGAACCCCTGCGCCTGCGCCACGACGACGGCGAGCTGTTCGCGGAGGTCTACATGTTCCGCGACCAGGTCCTGCACGCCCACGCCAACGGCCTCGACGGCATCCGGGCCTTCGCCGCGCTCCTGCTGTGCAACCTCTCGTACGCCCACGTCAGCGGCGTGTGGCCGGCACGATGCACGATCATCGCCCCATGGGGGGTCGCGTGCCGCGAGGCCGAGATGATCCGGCGACGACCTCCGGTGCGCCGGTGGAGCGACGACGAGGCGACCGAGCGGCTGGAGTAGCGGCGCGCGGCAGCGCGCGCGGCTCCGCGAGCGCGCCCGACGCTCGACGATGGCCTGTCACAACCGGACGGTACCCCGGTCTACCGCGGCATGACGCCGCGCTCGTTCCGCCTCTTCGCCTGCTTGACCCTCTGCGCCGCCGCGTGCGGGAAGGACGACGACACCGGCGCGGCCGACGACGCGTCGAGCAGCGGGGACGCCACCGGCTCCGCCTCCGACCCGTCCGCCACCGGCTCCGCCTCGCTCAGCGACACCACGCCGTCGACCACCGCGATGGCCGACGACTCGAGCGGCTCCGACGCGAGCGCCGAGGGCTCGACGGACGACGGGAGCTCCACGGGGGATGCGCCGACGAGCTGCGGCGACGGCATCGTCGACGACGGTGAGGAGTGCGACGACGGCAACCGCGTCGACTCCGACGGCTGCAACGTCGACTGCGTGCCCTCCGGGAGCGTCCGGTGGGAGCTGCTCTACGATGCGCCCGCCGGGCAACAGGACTGCGCCTACGACGTCGCGGCCAACGCGGGCGGGCACCTCGCAGTCGCGGGCGAGGCCCAGTCCGCCGACATGGACACCTACGACATCTTGGCCCTCTCGATCGACGCCGACGGCACGCTCGCGTGGGACGCGGTCTACGACAGCGCGAGCACGATGGAGAGCGGCGGGGGCTCCACCGATCGGGCGTACGGGGTCGCGATCGAGGACGACGACGAGATCATCGTCTCGGGCCACGAGTACATCGACATCGAGACGGTGTGGGTCCGCAAGTACGACGCCGATGGCGGCGAGGTGTGGACACGGACGGGCGCCGACACGCACGCCGGCCGCGGCTACGGCGTGACCCTCGGGCCGGACGGGGGCGTCTTCGTCACCGGCACCCACGGGCTGTACGCGTTCGTCACCAAGTACAACAGCAACGGCGTCGAGTTCTGGACGCAGGAGCGCAAGGGCACCGACGGCTGCAACGGGTGCGACTCCTTCTGGCGCGCGCGCCCGCTCGACGACGGCGGAGCGATCGTCGGCGGTACGTTCGACAACGACGACGGGGACGCGGCGCTCGTGCGCATGGACGCCGACGGCAACGACGTGTGGAGCGATGAACTCGACAGCGGCGACGACAACGACGGCTTCGGGGCGATGGCGGCGCAGGGCGAGGACACGCTCGCGATCCTCGGCTGGGGCGGCGCGCTCGCGCCCGAGTTGCGCAGCTACGACGTGGACGGCAACATCAACTGGATGCTCGCCGATCCGCTGCCCGGCGTCGGCTACCTGACGGATCTGGTGGCGACGGCCGACGGCGGCTTCGCGCTGCTCGCCGACGGCTACGAGGCCGAGATCGGCTACGTGGCGACGATCCGCAGGTTCGACGCCGACGGCGGGATGCTGTGGGAGCAGCGGCTCGAGGCCCCGGACCTCATGACCTACCAGGCGGTGCGTGGCCTCGCCGTCGACGGCGACGGCAACCTCGCGGTCGCGGGCTGCCGCGCGCCGGACGGGATCGACAGCGACGCGTGGGTCGTGTCGCTGGCGCCGTGAGGACCGCGCAGGCCATGCCACGCGTCGCTCATCCGTCCAGTCCGTCCAGCTGATTCCCGAGCCAGCGCACGATCAGATGGTGGGCGATTGCTCCTTTGCGGGCAGGACGGATGGTGGGGTGTTCACCGGCCATCACATCCGCCACGTCTTCGCGCGTCAACCAAACGGCGGCTTCCAACTCCTTGGGGTCGATCGTGATGTCTTCGGTCAGCGCCTCCCCGACGAAACCCATCATCAGGTTCGCTGGGAACGGCCATGGCTGACTGCACACATAGCGCACTCTGCCGATCTCGATTCTGGTTTCTTCGAGCACTTCGCGGCGCACCGCAGCCTCGACTGTCTCCCCCGGCTCCACGAAACCAGCGAGGCAGGAGAACATCCCTGCGGGCCACGCCGGAGACCGCCCGAGTAGAATCTGGTCGCCGCGCGTGACGAGCACGATCACCACCGGATCCGTGCGGGGGAAATGCTGTGCAGAGCACGCCCCGCAGGCGCGCTGCCAGCCGGCGTTGGCGACACCCGTGGCCGCACCACACACCGCGCAGAAGCGGTGACTGCGATGCCAGTGAAGCACCGCCTTGGCCGTCGCCGCCAGCTCCGCGGAGCGGGGCGACAGCTGTGTCATCACGCGGCGCAGCTCCAAGAAGGCGTAGGTTTCGGGCAGGCCGGGATGGAACTGGGTGGAGCCATCGAAGAATCCAGCCTCGACCGCCTCGGCGCCCGCCTCCGGGGACCAATCGGAGATATCCTGCGCGAATCGGGCGATACCGTCGTCCAGCCCCAGGAACACCGGATCGCCCCCATGGGCCAGTACTGGATGACCCACAGGCACCCAGCCCAGTTCGTGCCCATCGCGAACGAGCGGCTTCCCGCGCCAGATCGGCAACACCGTGCCCACGGCCAGGTGCTGCGCCATCTGCTGCGGATCCGACCGCAGCTCCGCCGCACGGTTCAGCTCTGATCCCGAGAACGTCAACGTCTCAAGCGAGATCATTCCGCCACCGTCTTCTCTTGCGTGATGTCATGCGCCCAGGCCCGTGCCAATCTAGCGGCTGCGTTGCCTGACGGTCAACTGGGCGTCCCCGCGACCGGAGCCGTGAACGCTCCGACGCATTCGCGTACGTCGAGATCCGCGTCGCACCTCGAGCGCCGGCCTCGGCCTCACTCCGCGGCGCAGACGTCCGCGACCACGTCCACCGCGCGGTCGAAGTGCTCGGCGTAGTCGCCGTCGATCGAGCCCAGGAACCCGTGGGAGAAGCTCCGCGTGAACGTGGCGATCCGCGGGTCGTAGCACGTCTCGGAGCCGCTGCTGCACGGGGTCCCGTCGTCGACGAGCGAGACCACCGCGATGGCGTCGTCGCTGCCCCCCTTGATCGTTCGGAGGTCCAGGGCAAAGCGCTCGGCCGAGCTGGGGGATTGATCGCCCTCGTCCGTGAGCAGCACGACGACGAGGATCGCCTCGTCGCGCAGGAAGCCCGCGTTGCACGCGGCCGCGGGTGCCGTCGGATCGAGCGCAGCGAGCACCGCCGCCAAGGGCTGCTCTCGATCGTCGCCCAGCGTGCCGACCTTCGCGGCGCAGGCGAAGGTCTCGGGCAGGGGATCCGCGGAGGTCATGAAGTTGGCGCCCTCGGCATACGGTCCACAGGTCGCGTTGCTCGAGTTGGCGCCGACGGTCTGGGTCACCAGCGCGCCGAAGGTCGCGCAAACCGGGGGGTTGCCGTAGTACGCGTCCGTCGTGGTGACGCCGACGTGCAGGTCGGTTCCCTGCGCCGCGATGCGCTCGACGCCGTCGAGGAAGACGGGGAAGTTCTCGACCAGATCGCGCTGGTGGATCTGCATGCTCGGCGAGTCGTCGATCACGAACAGCAGATCGGCCTCGTCGCAGTCGCGCCGCTCGGGCCGCTCGGGCTCGTCGAAGAACCACAGCGGGCCCCGCCCGCAGCTGCACAGCAGCAGAGCCGAGCACGCGATGCGCCTGCCGCCCACCGTCGCCAGGGTGCGACGGCGGCCCGCGGCGCGCAACGCCGCGGGGATGGACTCGGGCGGGCCCGGTTCAGCCCGCCGGTGGAGGGAAGCACTCGAAGTCGATGTTCCCGTCCACGTTGCCCCAATCGAGGCTGACCTGCAGCGCCGTGAGGCCGAGCGGCCCGAGCACCCGGTTGACGCTCACGAGATCCGCCGCGTTGAGGTACGCGCCGCCGCCCGGGTCGGCGAACTCCGAGCTCACGTACAAGCCACCGCCGTGCAGCGTCACGTAGTCGACCAACGTCTGCATCTCGGCGTCGGTCGGTTGGTCGCCCATGTCGAACTGCCCCGACGCCTCGAGGTACATGACGAGGTCGTAGTCGGCAGCGAGCTGCGCGGGGTTGCCGATGTACTGGGGCGGGAGGTGGACGCCGGCGCCGTCGCCGGGGTAGGCCCACTGCATCGGCCCGTCGGCGGGCGTCCATCCGAACCACAGCAGCGGGGCGTCGGCGGCCTCGGTGCCCGCGAGCCAGGGCACCAGCGGACAATCACTGACCTCGTTGAACGGCAGCGAGCTGTCGGCGGTGGCGATGAAGCGCCCGGTCCCCGCGGTGCCGAGCGCGTAGACGACCTGGCCCTCGAGCGTCGCGGTCGCGAACACGTTCGCGCCCTGCACCGTGAACACGCCCGACTGCATCGACGCGATCGTCAAGCCGCACTGGATGCACTCCATCGGCTCCGTGTCGGGGATCGCCGCGAGGTCGAACTTGGGCCCGTCGGTGGTCGAGTCCGCCGACGCGTCGCCGCTCGAGCTCGAGGTCCCCGCATCGGTCGCGGCGCTGGTGCCGTCGGTCCCCAGCCCGGTGGTCAGCGTCGTCGCGCCGGTCGTCACCGGCGCCGTGGTGATCCCCGAGTCGGCGTCCTCGGCGTCCGAGTCCATCACGACGCACGCCGACAGTGTGCTCCACAGGACGCAGGCCAAGCGCTCACGCATGGTGGCCAGCGTACCGCGATCGCACGGCCCCCGCGGGCCCCGTTCGTGATCACGCCGGGACGGCGCGCCGCGACACCGCACGACGCGGTCGCTCGGACGACGCCCACCGCGACGGGCCGCCGACGATCGCCCCGTCGCGATGCACGAACTCGCGGCCGTGGCCCAGCGAAGGTGAGCACCCGGCGTTGAACACCCCGAGCGGTCGCGCGCCGGGCAGCCACACGCCGCGGGGGCGGTGGCGGTGGCCGTGCAGCACGAGGTCGGCGCGGCCAGCCGCGCAGCGCAGCAGATCGGCGCCACGCTCGAGCGCGCGCCCGAACGGCAGCCCCACCCGCTCGCCCAGCGCCTCGAGCCACGACTCGTGGGGCAGCGCGGTGGGGTGGTGGTGCAGCAGGATGCAGACCAGGCTGTCGGGATCCGGCGACGCGAGGGCGGCATCGACGGCGGCGAGGTCCGCGTCACCGAGGTGCCCGTGGGCCACGAAGGCGAAGGCGGGGTTCGGCCGCGTGCTGTCGACGAGGACCAGGTGGAGTCCGTCGCGACGCTCCACGCGGACCCGCTCGCCACCCATGGTCAGCTCGGCGACGTCGTCACCCAGGCGATCGTGGTTGCCCGGGATCACCGTCAGCCTGCGGCTGAGCGCGAGCGGCTCGAAGACCCGGCAGAACCGCTCGAACTCGGCGTGGCGGCCGTGCTCGGTGACGTCGCCGGTCACGACGACGTGGTCGACGTCGCGGGCGACCAGGTCCTCGACGAGCGCCGCGGTGCGGGCCTCGAGGCGGGCCCCCGCGCCGAAGTGGAGATCGGAGAGGTGCACGAGACGGCGTCGGCCTGCGGTGTCCACGGGAGGTACCTTGAAGGGCCTCGCAGACGCTGCGATCACACGCAGGTGACAACACCGCGGCGACGCCGGTGTTCACCCGGGCGTCACCGCGATCGTGCGATCGCGTCACGCGGCGGTGGTCGCATCGTGGTCATGTTCGCGTCCCTGCTGGAGCTGCTCGCCGTCGTCGCGCTCGCGTCCGTCGTGCTCCGCTCGGTGACGGCGGGGTTCTCGGTCGCCCACGCACGGCGCCCCATCCCGCCCCTGCGCCGCGCCGTCGACGTCTCGGTGCTCAAGCCGCTGCGCGGCGTCGATGCCGACCTGCTCGAGAACCTGCGCAGCCTTCTGCGCCAGGACTACCCCGGCCACATCGAGATCCTGCTCGGCACCACCGACTTCGGGGACCCCGCGCGGGGGGTCGCGCACGCCCTGCAGCGCGAATTCCCGGAGCACGCGATCCGGGTGGTGCTGTCGCCGGCCGGCGCCGCCGCCAACCCGAAGGTCGCGAACCTCCTCGGGCTGACCGCAGTGGCATCGCACGAGGTGTTGCTCGTCAGCGACGCCAACGTCCGCGTCGGCCCCACGTATCTGCGCGACATGGTCGCGGCGCTGCACGGCTCCGGCCTGGTCGCGAACCTGGTCGCGGGCGTCGACGACGGGGGCCTCGGCGCGGTGTTCGAGAACCTCCAGCTCAACGGCTTCACCAACGCGGCGGTGTGCGGGGCGCTGCGCCTGGCGGATCACCCGTGTGTGATCGGCAAGTCGATCATGCTGCGTCGCCGCGATCTCGCGGCGCAGGGCGGGTGGTCGGCGTTCGGCGACGTGCTGGGGGAGGACTACACCCTGGGTCAGGCGTTCGCGCGGGCGGGGCTCGGCGTCTGCACCTCGTCGCACGTCGTCGCGGCGCGGAGCACCGGCTGGACGGTGGCGCGCTTCGTCGAGCGCCACCTCCGGTGGCACCAGATGCGCCGCTGGATCGCGCCGGGGATGTACGCGCTCGAGCCGGTGATGCTGCCGTCCCTCTGGTGGACGGCGGTCGGCGCCGCCGCGGCGCTGCGCGGCGCACCGACCTGGGCCGCCGCCGCCGCCGCCGGAATCGCCTGGGCCGCCGCCATCGAGGCGATCCACGCCAGGGCGCTGCGCGGCGCGTGGCCGGGCGGCCGCTACCTCGCCGCGGTGCCGCTGAAGGACGCGCTGGTGTTCGCGCTGTGGTTGCGCGCGTGGTGGAAGCGCGACGTCATGTGGCGCGGACACGCGTATCGCATCGGGCCCGGCTCGCGCCTCTCGCCCGCAGCAGCACCCCATCCGGCGGTGTGGGGCCCGGTGCCCGGGATCTGCGACGCACAGGTGTCGAGCATGTCCGAGCCACGTCCCGCGTTCGTGTCACGCGTGCAACATGACGCGCCCGAGACAGCCGCGTGAACTCGTGTCACGTCGTGTGACGCAGCGCGATGCGGTGACGCGCGGATGCTAGCGTCCGCGCTCGATGGCGACGGGTGACGATCACATGGGAGGCAGCGGAGCTGCCGTGGGAGCGGGACTGACCGACACGCGGAGATCGTTGGGCGTCGCGGCCATCGCCGTGGCCGGCCTCGTCGGCTTCGCGCTCGTGGTCCACCGCCACTACCCGATCCAGGACTGGTTCGCGTGGCGGTGGCTCCTCCTGGTCGGCTATACGGCGGCGTTCCAGGCCGCCTGCGTCGCCGTGGGGAGCCGCGCGCTGCCGCGGGTCCTCGGCGAGCGCAAGCTCCCCCTGCTCGAGACGTGGCTCGCGGCGATGGGCCTCGGCGTCGTCGCCTTCGTGCTCGCGATGTACATCGTCGGCGCGCTGGGCCTGTTCGTGACACCCGTGGCCCTCGCATTGCCGACGATCGCGGTCGCGACCGGGCGACGGAGCCTCGCCGCGCTGCTGCGACGCACGACCGCAGAACTGTCGAGCCGTGCGCAGGGTTCGACACTGTCGCGCGTCGGCCTCGCGGTCGGCACGGCGGGCGGCGTCCTCGGCGTCGCCCTCATCTACGGCATCGGGTTCTCCCCCGACGCCATCAGCTTCGACGCGCAGTGGTACCACCTGCCCGTCGCGCAGGACTACGCCCGTCACGGGCGCATCGTCCCCTTCCCCGGCGACTACAACCGATCGTTCCCCCACCTCGCGAGCCTCGTCTACACGTGGGGCTACCTGCTGCCGGGGCTGTCGATGCCGCTGAAGTGGATGATGGCGCTCCACCTCGAGTTCGCGATGGTGGTGTGGAAGCTCGTCGGCATCGCCGCGCTCGCGCAGTGGATGCTGGGCGATCACGACCGTCGGGGCCTGTGGCTCGGGCTGTTCCTGTTCCCCGCGCCGTCGGCGGCGGCGCCGAGCACTTCCTGGCGTTCTGGGCCGCGCCCATGCTCACCAGCACCGCGCGGATGCTCGAGGACGACTTCGATCCCCGGCACGCCGCGCTGCTCGGGGTGTTCGCGGGCGGGGCGACGCTGACCAAGTACCAGGCGATCTACATGGTCGTCGCCTGCGGCAGCGTGATCGCGGCGCGATGGATCGTGCTCATGTTGGTCCACCAGCGGGCCCGCGCCCGCCGCACGGGCCCGCCGACGACCCCGCTGCGCAACCTCTGGCTCGCGCCGATCGTGATCATCGCGGCGACGCTCCTCGTGGCCGCGCCGCACTTCGTCAAGAACCTCGTGTTCTACGCCAACCCGCTCTACCCCTTCGCCCAGGACGCGTTCGGTGGGAACCCGAGCCACCCGCTGGCCGGCGAGCTCTGGCGGACGATGCTCGGCGAGGAGGGCAACCACCCCAAGGCCCACGGGCTCGCGCGCCTGCCGTGGACCGTCCAGATCGTCTCGACCTTCAGCTTCGTGCCCCACTACACCGTCGGCTGGGTGAAGGACTGGCCGCTGTTCGGGTCCCTGTTCACGCTGCTCGCCCCGTGCGCGCTGCTCGTCCGGCGCTCGCGGCGGATCTGGATCGGCCTGTGGTGCGGCGTCGTGGTGCTGGCGATCTGGGGGAACACCTACCTCACCGATCGCTACCTCAACGCCGCGGTGCCCGTGTTCGCCGCCGTCACCGTCGCGCTGTTGGTCCGCGTGTGGGAGCTGGGCCGGATCGCCCGGGTCGCCGTGGCCCCGCTGGTGGTGTTCCAGCTGATCTGGAGCGCCGACGCGGCGATGTTCTCCGGCGAGAAGCTGCTGAAGAGCACCATGGAGATCTGGTCGTCGGGTTGGCGCGGCAAGGCGACCGACGCCCAGCGCTTCGATCAGTTCGCGACCTTCCGCAGGATCACCGAGGCGACCCCGACGGACGCGCGGATCCTGCTGCGCGGCAGCCGGCCGTCGCTCGGGCTCGACCGCGACGTCTGGCTCGACCTGCAGTGGGGCCAGGCGGCGCTGTTCTACCAGCCCATCGCGGACGCGCGCGGCCTGTGGGAGCTGTACCGCGCCCGCGGCATCACGCACCTGGTGTGGAAGACCGACGTGCAGTACAGCGGCACGCTGCAGTCGAGCGTGCTGTTCGCCGAGCTCGTCACCGCCTGCGCGAACGAGCGGCGCCGCTTCGGCGGCTTCGAGCTGATGGCGCTGTGCGACGAACCACCGCCGTCGTCCAGCCCGCTGCGGGTGCTCGTCCGCAAGCAGGCCGTCTACGAGGACGGCCTCTACTACGCCGAGGATCTGCACGCGTTCGGCCGCCACAGCCCGACCGAGCGCGAGTACGTCCCGCCGCGGACCGCCGTCGATTTCCGCAAGTCCGATCAGATCCGCACGGCGCTGCGACGCAGTGATGTGGTGCTGCTCGGCAAGTCGCCCGGCCTGCCCAAGCCGATCGACGCCGAGCTGAAGGCGGAGTTCGAACGCTTCGAGGCCCTCGACACGCTCGAGGTCTGGCTGCGCAAGCCCGCGGGCAAACGCGGCGTCGAGCCGTGATCACCGACGCGAGGACACAGGCACCTCACCTCAGTCGGCGTCGTCGCCCCACGACGCCGCGATCCGGGCCTCGACGACGATCGGGACCCGCGTCACCACCGTGGCCATCGCGTCCTGCATCACCTCGACCATGCACGCGCGCACGGCCTGTGCCGCGTTCACCGGCACCTCGGCGAGGTACTCGTCGTGGACGACCAGCACACCGCGGGCGCCCAGCGCCTCGAGGGCCGGCCGTAGGCGGACCATCGCGCGCTTGAAGCCCTCGGCCGCGGTGCCCTGCACCGGGATGTTGAGGGCCGCGGGCACGCTGATCCGATCGGCGGTGAAGCGCTTGCGTCGGCCCAACGCGGTGCGCACGAGCATCGGTCCGCCGCGTCGCGCCCGATCGGCGACCCGCCGGTGCCACGCCGCGATCCCGGGGAACGTGGTGAAGAACGCCTCGCGCGCGCGGCGGGCCTCGGCCGCGTCGATCTCGACGCCGTAGCCGACGCGCGCGTACTCCCGGAAGCGCTCGGCGCCCATGCCGAAGAGGAAGCCGAAGTTCACCGCCTTCGCCAGCTTGCGCTCGTGCGAGGTCACCTCGGGCTCGGGCTTGCCGGTGAGCGTGGCCGCGGTCGCGCGGTGGGGATCACGGCCGTCGAGGAAGACCTGGGCGAGCGCACCGCACCGGGCGAGGTGCGCCGCGACCCGCAGCTCGATCTGGGCGTAGTCCGCGATCACGAGTACCGCGGGCGCGCGCGGCCGGAACGTCGCGCGCAGCCCCGGCGCAGTGTGCTCGCTGGGGACCTGCTGCAGGTTCGGATCGGTGCACGAGAACCGCCCGGAATCGGCCGCCAGCGGGTGCAGTCGGCAGTGGATCCGTCCGCCGCGGACGAAGTCGCGGGGCCAATGGGCGTAGGTCGACAACAGCTTGTCGAGCCGAGTGTTGCGATCGGCGTCGACGGACGACTCGCGCTCGCGTCGCCACGACTCCGCGATGCGCTCGAACGCCGCCGCATCGCAGGGCATGCCCGTGAGCTCCATCGCGACCACGGCCGGCACGAGCTCGCACTCGAGCCGATACGAGGCGACGAGCTCGCGGCGGCGCAGCATCGGGACCATCGCCCCCGCGAGGGCGTGGACCGCGGTCGCCGCGGCCGCGCACTGCACGTAGCCGTCGTGCTCCTGCTCGGGGATCCGCCGCGGCAGCGCGAGCGTGTGATCGAGCACCCGCTCGACGCACTCGGGCAGGCTCGGCGGGTCGGCGCCGCGCGTGCCGTCGGACAGCAGCACCGCGGCGGTCTGCGTGCA
>LNFB01000020.1 GCA_001464385.1 Deltaproteobacteria bacterium Ga0077550
CGGCGTCGCACAACGGGTTGCCGACGTCCGTGGTCGTGACGGCGATCCGATAGCTCGCCCCGACGTCGGGAGCCTCCAGGAGGTCGACCAGGGGAGCGAAGCTGCGGCCGACGAGCGACTGTTCCTCGACCATCGTTGCCGAATCGTCGACGACCACGAGGATGTCGACGGAGCGCACACCCTCGGCGGGGCCGATCTGCGCGACGACCTCGACCTCGGAGTTCGGATCGAGGGAACCCGTCATCCGGTCGTCGGGCGCGCAGGCGACCGACACGATCCAGGCCGCGGTCACGCCCCACGGCGTTCGACCATCCCCTGCCCGCTCGATCAGCGCCACGATCCCAGCGTCACCCGATCCAATGCCGACGGCAAGCGACCGCCGGGCAGGCGGTCTGCCCCGCGCACTACACCGCGACCGACAGCACGGGACAGCCCACGCGATGCAGCACGCGCTCGGTGTGGCTCCCGCGGACGACGTCGACGAAGGAATCGTGGCCGCGGGTGGCCATCACCACGAGGCACTGCTCGCGGACCTCGCCCACGATCGCATCTTCGACGCTGACGCCGTGAGCGACGACATCGCGGCGCGTCACGGTCCATCCCGGCGGGAGATCGTCGACCGATGCAGGCTCCGCCTGCGGGGCACCGACGTGCAGCAGCACGACCTCGGCCGTGGTCACGCCGCACATCCGTCCGAACCAGACCGCGGCCCGCAGCGCCACCTCCGCGGCCGCCGCGTCGCCCAGCGGCACCAGGATCCGGCGCACGTCGACCCGCCCGTCGGCCTGCACCACGACGCCGCGGGTGCCCTCGGGCAGCAGCAGCGTCGGGACCCGCGTGTTCGCGGCCATGGTCTCGGCGACGCTCCCCGCGAACATCCGAGCGAGCGCGCCGCGGCGGTGGGTGGTGGCGACGACGAGATCCGGGGCCAGGCGGTTCAGCGCGTCGATGAGCGTGTCGGCTGGTTCCTCGCAGCAGCGGTGGACGTGCTCGACGACGTCGACCGCGCGTGGGTCGACCCCCCACGCGCGCAGCAGCGGCGCGGTGTCGGGCATCCGGCCCGTGGGCTCGTGCCCATCGCTGGCGTGCAGGAGCACCAGCCTCCCGCCGGCGGCCCGCGTCAGCGCGAGCGCGTGCGAGAGGCCACAGGGGTCGTCGTGAACGAGGTCGGTGGTGTGGACGATCGTGATCATCGCGAGCCTCCCTCGGAGCGCCGCGCGGCGTGCTGCCACGCGGACAAGCCGGCCATCCCGAGCAGCATCGAGCCGGCGAAGACGACCGCGTCGGAGCCGAGCGCCATCGAGCCGACGAGCGCGGGTCCAGGGCAGTAGCCCGCGAGCCCCCAGCCGACGCCGAACATCGCCGCGCCGATGAGCAGGCGCGCGTCGATGTCGCTGCGCGTCGGCAGGTGGAAGCGCTCGTCGAGCAGCGGCGCGGACCGACGACGTGCCCAGCGCAGGACCGGGGCGTACACCGCGATGGCGCCGCCCATGACGAACGCGAGCGATGGGTCCCAGGCGCCGAACACATCGAGGAAGCCGATCACCTTGGCGGGGTCGGTCATGCCACCGAGGGCGAGACCGAGCGCGAACACGACGCCGACGAGCGCGGCAACGATGGACTGCTTCACGGCGTGGGGGCTCCCGCGAGGAGGTGCTGGGTGACGAAGACGGTGATCATCGCGGCGGTCATGAACGTCGCGGTCGCGAAGAGGGAGCGCCTCGAGCCGCGCGCGATGCCGCAGACACCGTGACCGCTCGTGCATCCACTACCGACCCGCGTCCCGACGCCGACCAGCAACCCGGCGATCACGAGTCGAAGTGTCGAGGTCTGCCCGCCGAGGCCGAACTGCGCAGGGAGCCACGCGAACGCGATCACGCCGCCCAGCGCGAGCCCGAACAGGAACATCGTCCGCCATGGACGCTCCTCTCGGGGGCCATCGATCACGCCGCCGACGATCCCGCTGATGCCGGCGATGCGGCCGTTGAAGAGCAGGAACGCCGCGGACGCCACGCCGATCGCGACGCCACCGAGGGTCGA
>LNFB01000021.1 GCA_001464385.1 Deltaproteobacteria bacterium Ga0077550
CCCGCCGCACTCGGGCAGGTCGGCGGCGCAGTCGCGCGAGAACGCGAGCGTGTCGAGGCCCTCGCTTTCAGCGGCCCGAGAAGCGCGCGAGCAGGTGCCCGCGCAGCGCCTCGATCCGCGGCGGGATGGGCCGCGGTCGCGAGACCAGGTACAGCGGCGCGCCGCCGAAACTGACCTCGGGCAACACGCGGCACAGCGCGCCCGCGGCGACGTCGCGTGCAGCGAGGACCGTGGGCAGCAGCGCGATGCCGCCGCCCGCCCGCGCCAGCTCGGCGAGGAAGCCGAAGTCGCGGCAGGTCACCGACGCGGGCGTCGCGGCCCTGTCGGGTGCAAAGGATCGCTGGCCCCGCTGGGGCTGCGGCCACAGCCCCTCGTGCTCGACGAGCTGCTCGATGCGCCGCGGAGCGCCGCGCCGCTCGAGGTACGAAGGTGACGCGAAGAAGCCCGCGTCGAGCTCGGTCAGCTTGCGCGCGATGATCGACTCACCGCCGGGTCGGCCGACGCGCAGCGCCAGATCGACGTCCTTCGCCATCAGGTCGACGACCTCGTGCTCGAGCACGACGTGCACGCGGACGCCGGGGAACTGCGCGCGGAACCCCACCAATGCCGGCGCGAGCAGGGCCCGCCCGAGATCGGGCGTCGTGGTGATCGTCACCTCGCCGCTCGGCGCCGCCCCGGCATCGGGGACCGCCGTGATCGCCTGCTCGAGCCCGCGCAGCAGCGGAGTGACGCGACGCAGCAGCGCCTCGCCCTCGCGGGTGAGCCGCACCGATCGCGTGGTCCTGACGAGCAGCGCCGCGCCGAGATCCACCTCGAGCGCCCGGACCGTGCGGCTGACGTGCGACTTGTCCTGGCCCAAACGCGCGGCCGCCTTCGTGAAGCTCTGCAGCTCGGCGACGGCGCGGAAGACCTCGAGCGCGTCCAGACTTGCTGTTGCCGTTCCACAACAGTATATGGCGAACTCTCGCATTGTTGATCGCGCCCGCCACCGCCATGGTCTCGGGTGTGAGACCAACGATGACGACGCGACTCCTCCCCGCGCTCCTGACGATCCTGGCCGGCTGCGCCTCCTCGAGCCCGTGGGTCCCTCTGGCGACCATCGGCTCCGAGGCCGAGGTCACGCTGGTCTGGGTCGGACGCGGCGAGTGCGAGCGCCTCGAGGACGGCAAGTGGGTGCGGCGGCCGGAGCTCGACTACGACTTCTCGGTGGAGCAGCGGCGGCAGGGCGCGCACTGGGAGTCGGTCAAGAGCATGCGGCGGCGCCACCCCGACTACGGCGGTGAGGCCGGGGATCGCGTGCAGACCTACTTCTTCCACCTCGACTTCGCCGCGAACGCCGACGACGGCGGTCCGCTCGTGGCCGAGGTCACCTCCTCGCTCGGCAACGGCACTGGGACCAGCGATCGCGAGTTCCGCGAGGCCCAGCTCGAGTTCGAAGCGAAGGGCGTGAGCGCGATGGCGCCGTTCGATCGCTACCGCATCACGCAGCACTACGACTACGAGGCCGGGCGGCTGACGGAGCTGGTCGAGCTCGACGACGGTGACACGCCCTGGGTGCGCAACCACGAGACCGCAGCGCTCTTCGCGACGCACCGCTTCGCCGCGCCGCCCTCGCGCCTGTGAGCACCCGAGGGGGCCGGGGCGTGCCAAGGGCAGCCTACTCGAACGTCCAGCGCACCGAGGGCCCGTCGCCGACCTGCGCGAACGTGTCGAACAGCGGATGATCCGCCGGGATGCTGACGACGAGCGTGTCGCCGTCGTTGCGGAACGCGAGCGCGTCGGCGGGCTCGAACACCACGGCGTCGGGCCGTTGCGGATCGACGTCGTGGACGAGCAGGTGGCGGCCGAAGGCCAGCCGCGCCCGCACCATCCGGTGGATCCGCGTGGCGTGGGGGCCACCCGGGAACGTCACCTTCAGCCCGTCATCGTCGCTCGACCACGCGATGCCGGGGACGGCGAGCGCACCGACCCCACTGCCGTGCTGTCGCGACCCCTCCTCGATCCTCGCCACGACCATCGCGTCTTCGGCCGCGCTGCGGCGGCCGATGTCGGTGACGAGCTGGGGATCGCGGGACGCGAATGTGTCGACGAAGCCTGCGGGTGACCACAGCTCCATCAGCTCGAGCTCGTCCGCAAACACTCCCAGCGCGCGGCGGACGTGAACCACGCCGTGGGCGGTCGCGATCGTGGGGATCCGCGGATCGACCGCGAACACGGCCCCGCTCATCCGCGTGTCCGGATAGTTGCCGCGCTCGTGGGGCGGAGCGAAGAACCGCGTGATCGCGTCGGGGAACGGCATGGACTGCCCGATCTCCAGGGCACGACCGGACCCGAGCATGTAGCGGCACAGCGCGCGCAGCAGCAGCGCCGGCCAGATCGCGGGCGGACCCGGGACCAGCACCGACAGCTCGAAGTCGCAGCCTGCCCGCGCGGGATCCAGCGCCTCGCCGAACCCGTAGGTGAGGTAGAGCGTGCCCGCCTGGGTCGGCACGGTCGCGACGCTCCACACCGAGGGGCCGCCGCTGCGGAAACCCACGAGCCGCTTCGGATCGATGAAGTGATTCACCCCACCGGTGCCGACGGCCTCGAGCGCATCGTCGTACGCGACGACCGCGTCGTCGTTGACGTGGCGGATCTCGTCGCCGGGCCCGATCGAGAACGAGACGGATGTGGTGCGGGCGTCTTCGTCCGACGTCGACATTGCCCTGGCATGGTGGTCAACGTCGCGGTCGGTGGCAAGGGGGCGGCCCCGCCGTGCCCATCACGTGGTCCCACACCGGGCTCGTGATCCCGAACCACGCCCGCGCGTCCCGGTGGTGCGCGAGGTGTCCCCGCTGCAGCGCGGGGAACGGATGATCCTCCGGCAGCACGTGCGCGGCGACGTGCAGCAGTTCGTACGCGAGGTAGCCACCGACGAGCCCGCTCACCACGGCGAGCGCGATCGGACCCACGAGCCACGCCGCGGTCGAAGCGACGCCGATCGCCGGGAGCGTCAGGTGCAGAGGCTTGGTGATCGGCGGGCGATCGGGCGCGTCGTGGTGATCGAGGTGCTGGCGCGCGCCGAGCCGCGACAGCGGGTGCGCGCGCGGGAGGTGGAACGCGAAGCGGTGCAGGAGGTACTCGACCAGCGTCCACCCCGCGACGCCGCCGATCCACGCCAGCCCAGCGGGGGCGAGCGCGGCGGGAGCCAGGGGCGTCGACGCGAGCGCCAGTACGACGAGGGCCACCTCGAGGATCGCGAGCGCGCCGAAGCAGCGCCGGTGCGGCGGCGCATCGATCAACCTCGACAGCCGCGAACGCGACACCATCACGGGATCGGCGGCAGCGCGCCGTCGGCCTCGAGCAACGGCAGGCGCTCGCGCGTGTTGGGGAACGGCTCGCAGGTCGCGTCGGTGCACGCGTTCAACACCTGCGTCGGCGTCGTCGGCGCGCAGCCGTAGCAGCCATCCGGGCCCTCGCAATCGACGCCGGTGTCGCTGCCGCCTCCGTCTGTGGTGTCGGCGCCCGTGCCCATCGTGGTCGAGGCGGTCGCGCTCGCGCCGGTCGTCGCGCTGTTCTCCCCGCCCCCGGTCGACTCCTCGCCGCCGCCGGTGCTCGACTCGTCGGACGCCGGTGGCGCGTCCTGATCGCGGCCGCACGCGGCGAGCGAGACCGAGGACATCGACAGCAGCAGGGCCCAGGGGATTCGTCGGTGTCGCATGGCTCAGATCACCTCGCAGAAGCCGTTGCGACAGACTGGCGCGTCGGCGGAACACTCCGAATCGTCACCGCACTCGGCACACGACGACGTCCCCGTCGCGCGGAACTCGTAGTAGCACCCACACGGCGCGTCGGCCTGGACGCTGTACATCGGACCGACCTCCTCGTCGCGCCACACCTGCATCGCACACCGCGGCACGCTGCCGTTGTCGATGGTCAGATCGAGCGCGGGGAAATCCTCGGGGATGGGCTCGACACCCGTGAGGTACCCGACCGCGGTCCGGGTCGCGTCGTGGATCACCACGCCCGACTCGTCGACCGGCGCGTAGAAGCGATACGGCGTCCAGATGAAGTAGTGGCCGTCGCGCACGTTCTGCTTGTCGAACGCGGTAGGCGTCGAGTCGGGCCAGTAGCCGCAGGTCTGATCGTAGGCCTGGAACGCCAACGTGCTCACCGTGTCGCGGTTGAGGTCCGCGACCTCGGCCCCGACGAAGCCCAGCGCGTTCTCCGGGCTCGTCGACTGGGCGACCGACGTGACCATCGCGGACGCCGTCATCGTGTCGTTGCCCTTGAACTTGCCGATCGGGATGCCGGCCGCGATCGCCAGGGCGATCTGCGACGACGCCGTGGCGTTGCGGGCGTACAGCTCGGCGTCGATCGTCCACGGGCTCACCATGCCCTGCGACGCGCCGAACCCGTAGACGAAGTACACCGCCTCGGCGCTGATCGTCGTCTGGCTCGAGGCGGTCGGCACGATGAGGCTCCACGGCGTCACCGGCCCGATGAACTCGCCCAGGCCGTCGGGCACCGCGGTGACCCCCTCGCAGAGCGTCGGCGCGATGCTCATCAGCCCGTAGTCGGGTACGACGCCGACCACCGGGAGCTCGCAGATCTGCTCGACACCGTCGACGTCCCAGTAGCTCGCCGTCCCCGTCAGCGTCGACTCGTCGATGTACGCCGTGATCCCGAAGCACGACGTCGTCGCCTGGAAGACCAGCGTCACCGGATCGGGGAGCGCGGCGAGCTCGGCCCCGAACAGGGAGAGCAACGGCTTGGCCGCGCTGCCCCCGAGCCCGATCGTGGGGTTGGGGAGGTCGGTGCACGGGGCCGCGCTCGCGACCCGGGCCCCCGCGAGGACCGCGACGCACGACACGACGCCGAGAGTACGGCGGACGAGCTGCATGCGTCGTTGCTACTTGGTCCTCATGATTCCCGTCAAGGGAACTGAAGTGTTACCGATTGTTACCTTGTACCTGTCCATGCGGCCGACAGCCTCTGGGCGTATTCTCCCCCCGTGAGGACATGCTGGATGCTCGCCGCGGTGCTCGTCGCGTGCAGGACGTCGGAGCCGCCTCCGCCGCGCACCGATCCCGTGCCGACGCCGCGGCCCAGCCCTCCGCCCGACGCCCCCGCGACGACCTCCGCGTGCAACACGCTCGTGCTCTTCATCGACGTCGCGGGCACGTGGATCGGCGCGCCATCCGACGTGCGCTGCTTCAAGGACGGCGCGCCCGATCCCACCTGGATCCGATCGGAGTTCGCCCGCCTCGCGCGCTCCCTCGATGCCGAGGGATGCCGGCCCGTGATCGAGCTCGGCGCGTCGCCCGGCGTCACGTACGACCACATCATCGCGGCCGCGGACGGAATGAGGGCGGCGGGGTACCGCGATTTCGATCTCGTCGCGCCCGCATCGCTCGCGATGACCTTCGGCGGCGCGCCGCAACGTGCGGAGTGCGTCGGCACCCCCGACACCACGAAGCGTCCGCAGCGGCCCCGACCCGCCCCGATGCCGCCGCCTCCGCCCGTCACACCGCCCGCGCCGGGAAGTCCCGATGTGCCCGTCGCCGTCGTTCCCCAGAGCGTCGAGATCTCGACGGACGCGATCCTCGTCGATGGGCAGCGCATCGTCGCCCTCGACGCCATCGCGCAGGCCGGCCCGATCGCCCAGCTCGCAGCGGCGCTCGGCCCGGCGACGCCCGACGCGCACGCCGTGATCATCAGCGCCGCGCGATCCACCGACGCGAGTCTGGTCCATCGTGCGGTCGAGACGGCCAAGGGGGCGGGCTACGATCAACTCGCGTTCGCGGTCGAGGTCGAGTTCACGCCCTGATGCGGCGGCACCGGGGCGGCGCAGCGATCCCCGCCGCCCGGCGCCGTCGGGCCCACGCTCACGGGATCGGCGGGAGCGTGCCGTCGGCGCCGATCAACGGCAGCCGATCGACCGTGTTCGCGAACGGCTCACAGGCCGCGTCCGTGCACCGGTTCAACACCTGCTCGCCGTTGCTCGGCGCACAGTCGTAGCAGCCGCCGGGGCCGAGGCACTCCTCGCCGGTCGTGCCCGACTCGGTGCCCGCGGTCGTGTCGACCGACGTCGGTGCGGTCCCGGAGCTGTCGACGCTGCCGGTCGTCGCGGACCCGCCGGTGCTGCCCGCCGACGACGCGGTGTCGTCGGCCGGCGGCGCGTCTTGATCGCGCGGGCACCCGAGCATCGGGATCGCGGCCAGGAGGAGGAGGGACGTGGTGAAGGCGCGCATCAGATCACCTCGCAGAAGCCGTGGCGGCACACCGGCGCGTCGGGGGTGCACTCGTCGTCCGTGTCGCACTCCGTGCACGACGACGAGCCCGTCGCGCGGAAGTCGTAGTAGCAGCCGCACGGGGCCTCGGGTTGCATGCTGTACAGCGGCCCGGATTCCTCGTCGCGCCACACCGACATCGCGCAGCGCGGCACGACGCCGGTGTCGATGGTGAGATCGAGCGCGGGGAAGTCGGCCGGGATCTCGGCGGTGCCGGTGAGGTAGCCGAGCGCGATGCGGGTCGGCTCGTGCACGATCTCGCCGGCATCGTCGACGCGGGCGTACAGGCGGCTGGGCGACCAGACGAAGTAGTGACCATCCCGGACGTTGCGCTTGTCGAAGGCGGTGGCCGTGGAGTCCGGCCAGTACGCGCAGCTCTGATCGTAGGCCTGGAACGCGAGCGTCTTGACGATGTCGCGATTGGCGTCGGCGAGCTCCGCGGCGATGAAGCCGAGCGCCGCCTCGGGATTGGCGGAGTTCGCCAGCGCGGTCACCACCTCCCCCGCCGTCGCGGTCTCGATGCCCTTGAACTTGCCGATGGGGATGTTTGCGGCGAGGGCGAAGGTGATCTGCGACGATGCGGTGGCGTCACGCGCCCGCAGCTCGGCGTCGATCGTCCATGGGCTGACCATGCCCTCGGACGCCCCGAAGCCGTAGATGAAGTACAGCGCCTCGGCGCTGATGTTGATCTGGCTCGACGCCACCGGCACCACCATGGTGAGCGCGGTGACCGGTCCGATGAACTCGCCGACGCCCTCGGGGATCCCCGTGACCCCGGCACACAGCGTCGGGTCGGCTTGGATCAGCGCATAGTCGGGGACGTGGCCGGTGATCGGCAGCTCGCACATCTGCTCGACACCGTCGACGCCCCAGAAGCTCGCCGTGCCCGTCGAGGGGGTCTCGTCGAG
>LNFB01000022.1 GCA_001464385.1 Deltaproteobacteria bacterium Ga0077550
GCCGCCGTCGGCCCCGCGACCACCATTGCCGCCGTTGCCACCGGCACCTCCGTCACCGCCGGCGCCGCCGTCGGCCGGATCCTCGCAGCCGCTGCCGCTGCCACCCGCGCCACCGCGTCCGCCCGCGCCACCATTGCCGCCCGAACCGCCATTGCCACCACGACCGCCGAAGTTGGTGGCCGTGATGTTGCCGATGATGCTCTCGAGCCGAATCGTGAGGCTGCTGGGCGGGGGCGCGGCGCCTCCGTCGGAGCCGTGGATCCCCGCCTGCCCCGGTGCGCCCGAGCTGCCGCCGGTCGGCGCGGTGTCGCCGAGCCAATCGCACGCCGCCGC
>LNFB01000023.1 GCA_001464385.1 Deltaproteobacteria bacterium Ga0077550
GACGCCGCGGGCGTCAGGTCATCTGTTGCACGTTTACGCAATCGACGTTGAGCGACGAATGCGACACGATGCGGCCGGTCGCCGCGATCTCGATGCGGTTCGCCAGCAGCACCACCGGATTGCTGGTATTGAACTCGAGCACCGCGCCCGGGCCGACGACGATGTTCTGGAACAGCCAGTTCGGGATCTTGAACCGGCCGTAGAACCGCTCGATGAGGGGCTTGTAGGCGGTGACGCGGCGCGAGTCGCCGTAGATGTACTCGTGCGCCAGCCGATGGACGAAGTCGGGGTCGGCGCGCTTGGCCGAGCGCGCGAGGGTGACCTCGTTCTTCGCGTGCAGCAGCCAGCCCCGCGACGCAGCGCGGGTGGGGCGGCAGCACCGCTGCTCGGCCACGCCGTCGGGCACCCCGATCCACTGCTTCACCTGATCGAGATCGTCCGTCTCGAGCACGTGGGTCGGCCCGTCCTTGCAGTGCTGGCCCGGCGCCGACGACAGCACCAGCCGCTCGCCCTGCTTCAGGATCCGATCCTCGAGCGCGCTGGGCTCGAGCTCGATCCCGTACCGCTTCGCCCGCTCGCGCAGCGTCCCCATGTCACTTCCGTCGTGTGGTTTCTTCATCGTTGGTGTCCTCTCGCGCTCGTCCCCCACCAACGCGAAGGACCGTCGCTCCGAGCCGCGCCGACCGCGAGGTGCCAGGCGTGGCCGAAAGATCGCGAACCGCCGACGCCACTCGCGGAAAATTCTTCGCGTCGTGGCTCGCTCCGACGGCATTTCGCGTCGTTGCGCGAGGTGCATCCCGAACGTGCGTCCTGTGGCCTTCCTGCGAGCTCGAGGCTGCGTCCTCGCGGGGGCGTCGACCCTTCGATCGCGCCGCGGCGTTCCTTGTCGCGGCACGGCACGCGCGATAGCCTGGTTGCGTCGATGTCGGCTGCCGATGACGACGATGCCCAGCACGGGCCCCCGCGCGTGGCGATGCGCCAGGTGTTCGAGGAGGCGCGCCGCATCGCCCACGCGGCGCTGCGACGCGTGCCCTACTCGACGTGGGACACCAACATCCTGGTGAACGAGGCGTTCGTGCGCCTGCTCGGCAGCGACTGGGCGCCGCGCGTGCAGACCGAGCCGCACCTCGTGGTGCCGGCGCTGCGCCGCGTGATGGAGAACGCGCTCGCCGATCATCACCGCCGTCGCGGGGCCCAGAAGCGCCCCGAGGGCCGGTCGCGCGCGCGCGTCTACTACGAGGACGGCATGATGGCGTTCGACGACGATCCGGCGAGCCTGCTGGCGATCCTCGAGGTCATCGATCGGCTCCGCAGCGGCGCGGAGGACAGCGTCGAGGTCAGCGATCCGACGCGCTTCGCCCAGGCCCTCGAGCTCGGCTTCGTGCTCGGCTGCAGCTCCCGCGAGATCGCGACGCGCCTCGACGTGCCGCAGACGACGGTGTCGCGGTGGATCCGCTACGGCCGCGCGGTGATCAACCGCGCGCTCGACCACGAGCGCCCGTGATGGACGATCCGGAGCTCTTCGACCGGGTGATGGGCCTGCCCGCGGAGCAGCGCGAGGCGGCGGTGCGAACGGCGTGCGAGGGCGACGAGCGGAGGGCGCGGCGATTGCTCGAGCTGGTGGAGTTCGCGGCGCGGGGCGAGCACACGGTGCCGGAGGTCGACGAGGATGCCATCGACGCGCCGGCGCGTCGGCGCGAGGGCGCGTCGATCGGCCGCTACGTGGTGACGCGCTTCCTCGGCCAGGGCGCGTTCGGTCAGGTGTACGAGGTCGACGATCCCGAGCTGCGGCGCCGCGTGGCGCTGAAGCTGCTGCGCGAGGATCGGGCGACGGACGCCGATCTGCAGCGGTTCCGCCGCGAGGCCCAGAGCCTGGCGCAGATCGATCACCCCAACGTCGTGCGCGTGTACGACGTCGGCGAGCACGACGGCTGCCGCTACCTGACGATGGAGCTGATCGACGGCACCTCGCTGCGCGCCTGGCTCGAGGGCCCCGGCCGCGGACTGTCGTGGCGCGCGGTGCTCGACACGCTGCTGCCGGCGGCGCGCGGCCTGCAGGCGGCCCACGCCGCGGGGATCGTCCACCGCGACTTCAAGCCCGAGAACGTGATGATCGAGCGCGGCGGGCGGGTGGTGGTGACGGACTTCGGCATCGCGCGCGTCGTCTCCGGCGCGCGCGAGGTGCCGCAGGAGGTGACCGGCGAGGTGCGGACCGGGGCGCGGGCGGCCCCGCGCATGGCCTCCATGGGGTCGACCGCGTCGGCGATCGGCACGCCGTACTACATGGCGCCCGAGCAATTCGTCGGCCGCGCTACTCCGCGATCGGACGAGTACGCGTTCTGCCGCGTGGTGGTCGAGGCGTTGAGCCCGAGCCCGCGCCCGCGCGCGCTGGAGGTCCCGCGCGTGGCGACGCTCGCGGACGCGGAGCCGACGCGCGGGTTGGAGGAGCTCCGCGCGCCGCGGTGGCTGCGGTCGATCCTCGCCCGGGGCCTCGCGGTGGACGAGGGCGCGCGCTACCCCGACGTCGCGGAGCTGCTGCGGGCGATCGAATCGGAGCGACGGTGGCGACGCTGGGGCACGTGGCTCGCGGTGGCGGCGATGGTCGCGACGCCGATGGGCTACGCGATCGCGAAGGCGCCCGCGGACGTGTGTGGGCAGTGGGAGGCCGCAGAGCTGGTGCGACGCATGGGCGACACGTGGGCGGGCCTCGACGCGGGCGCGGCTGCGAGCGCCGATCCGGATGCCGCGGCCGCGCAGGTGTCGGCCCTGCGCGCGCTCGTCGAGTGGAACGTGGGCGAGCTCGCGACCGGCCGCACCGCCGCGTGCGAGCAGCACGCCAACGGCATGATCGACGCCCCGACTGCGCGCGCCCGCGACGATTGCTTCGCCCGTTGGCACGAGGACACACGCCACCGCCTGCAGTGGACCCTGGATCACCCCGACGCGCTGCTCGGCGGCCGCCTGCAGGAGGAGCTCGCCGAGGGCCCGGCCCGCTGCGCCCACGTCGACGCGCCGAGCATCGCCCAGCCCGAGCTCGACGCGGAGACCAAGGTGGAGCTCGAGGCGAGGCTGGCGGAGGCGAAGGACCTGCGGATCCAGGGCGACTACGCGGGCAGCGGCGAAGCGGCCGAGGCAGCGCGGGGCTTGGTGGATGCGGTCGGGCACCAGGGATACCGCGCGGAGGTGCTGCACCGCCTGGGTGTGTTGGCGGCGCGGCAGGGGGATTCGGACCGGGCGATTCGATTGCTGCAGGAGGCGGCGGACGCCGCGGAGCGCAGCGGGATGGATGGCCTGGGTGCGGAGGTGCACACGAGTCTGGCGGAGACGATTGCACTGGCGCCGATGCTGCCGCCGCGGGAGGCGGAGGCGTTTCTGGTGTTGGCGCGGGCGAAGGTGGCGCGGACGGGGGGGGAGAACGCGGAGCTGGAGGCGGATCAAGCAGTGATCGAAGGCCACATCGCGCAACG
>LNFB01000024.1 GCA_001464385.1 Deltaproteobacteria bacterium Ga0077550
GGTTCGGGGGGGATGAGCTGCGGGGGATCGGGGAGAGGGGGAATGTCGACGGGAGGGCCGGCGCGGAGTTCGGGATGAGCGACGACCTGCGTCGGATGTTCGTGGGCGTCGGCGAGGAGGTCGCGGTCGAGGTCGTGGTGCACGAGTCGGTGCGCGGGGCCAGGAAGAGGCTGCCGGTGCTGGAGAAGGCGGTGCCGGGGGTGGAGGAGAGACGGGGGGAGGTGCGGTCAGGAGCGGGATTGTTTCGGCTGGGGGAGGAGTGAGATGAATGCGATTCGCTCTCATCTTCCGAGCGGGAGGGGCCGACCCGAGGTGTCGGCCCGTTGCTCCGGCGAGGGTGACCCTGCGACCGACCGCGGCGGTCGATGAGCGATCACACTTTCTTCTGGTCGTACGTCGCGGGGTGGGCCGTGCCGGAGATGGTGACCGAGAAGGTGGTGGGGAGGAGCGAGATCTCCACCATGGAGTTTGCGCTGGACTCGTGGAAGTCCTGCTGGAGTTGTCCCGTGATCAAGTTGTTGCTCTCGTCGAGGAACGAGATGAACCAGTAGTCACTCTTGCCCTTGGCCGTCGTGAAATTGCATGCGGGAGCATCTCCGTTGTTTTCGAGCGTCTCCGCGTGGCCGGTGACCGTCGGCACGCTCTCGCAGTAGTGTTGGTAGGCGACGTTGGTGATGGCGTAGTTCGTGTTGTTGGCCAGTTCCATCGTGCCGGTCCAGGTTTGGGTGATGCCGCCGACTGGTGATCCGCTTTGTGTGGTCATGGCTTCCTCTGTGGATTGGGGCGAGTGCTGGACCTCGGCGGGATGCCGCGTCTCAGATGCCTCCATTGGTGTCATCGGCGGACCGAGCGATTGCAGAATCTCGAGGGCGTCCACGGTGAGCATGGTCGAGGTGCGCAAACGCCAAGATGGAGGCCCGCGGCGTCGCGGGTCTCCATCTTGGTCTGACTGGTCCGAATCGACGTCAGGTAGTACTGGGACGGATCACCTTGATCTTCGGGTCGCCAGTCCTGAGCCTGTGGGGGGCCTGGGATTCGATCTGGATGAAGAGCTGGGGTACGCCGGATTCACGCGATACATCGAACGTCTGGGAGCCGTTCAACGTCACGGGTGTCCCTCCTTCCTCGGTGCTCACCTTGATTAACCAGCCCTTGGTGGCAGGGAAGCTCAGAGTCAGGGACTTCAATCCTCCGGAACTGTCTTCGATTTCGAGGCCATCGGCGAAGGGAGAGGTCTCCCCGAACCCGAACATTTGGAGGGTGTCCAACGGGCCGGCGTGCCTGAAGGCCATCTGGACGATCAGCGGGAACTGGTCGCCGTCGCTGACGGGCGTGAAGGTTATGGTTTCTCGAGTCTCGCCGGGGGGCAACGTCAGGGTGTAGCGCGACATGGTCTCGGTATCCTGCCCCACGGTGACCCGCGGCAGCCAGGCGATCGCCGAAACTCCGAGATTTCTTCGCCCCGTCCATCTCCCCGCTCCCCACCGCTCCTCCCCGCTCAGCGCGAGCAGCGCACGGGCGTTCGTGATTCACTACCCCCGTGCCCGCCGATTCCACCGAGTCGCACCCGTTGGGGGGCCTCGGCCCCGCGCCGGCCGACTCGCTGCGGGCCGACTTGATGCATCGACGCCTGCGTGAGCGCATGTTCGGCGAGGCGAGCCTGCCGCCCACGATCGCCCGCTTTCGCGTGCTCGAGCGGATCGCCAGTGGTGGCATGGGGACGGTGTATTCGGCGTGGGACGAGGGCTTGGCGCGCTCGGTCGCGCTCAAGCTGCTGCACGAGCACGCGGGCGACGAGCTGGTCTGCGAGGCGCAGGCGCTGGCTCGAATCGCGCACCCGAACGTCGTCTCGGTGTTCGAGGTCGGGGTGCACGAGGGCCGGGTGTGGCTGGCGATGGAGTACGTGCCCGGCCAGACGCTGCGGGCCTGGCAGGGCACGGATCCGCCCCGAAGCGAGCGACTCGTCCATTGGATCGCGGCCGGTCGCGGGCTCGCGGCCGTGCATGCGGCGGGGCTGATCCACCGCGACGTCAAGCCCGACAACGTTCTGCTCGGGGCCGACGGTCGCGTTCGCCTGGTGGACTTCGGCTTGGTGCTCGCGGGCGAGCACGCAGGCACGTCCGAGTCGGAGCGCAGCTCGATGTCGACGCGGCGGGTCGGCTTCGCAGGCACGCGTGCCTACGCGCCGCCCGAGCAGCTCGCGGGCATCGAGCTCGATGCTCGGGCCGATCAATACGCCCTGTGCGTGAGCATCTGGGAGGCGTTGGCGGGCGCGCTGCCCGAGCGGGACGAGGCGGGGCGCGTCCGAGCGGCCATCCCCGAGCTGGGCCGGCGGATCGGCGACGCGCTGCGTCGCGGCTTGGCGGCCGAGCCGGACGCGCGTTGGCCGAGCGTCGACGCGCTGCTCGACGCGCTCGCGCCCCGTGCACACAGGGCCGGGGTCGCGCTCGGCCTCGTGCTCGCCAGCAGTCTGGGACTCGGCCTCGGGCTCGCGCTCGCGGACGATCCTCCGACGCCCGGCGACCTGTGTGCGCTCGCGGGCACGCAGCTCGGCGCGGGCGCGGCCGACGGATTGGCCGCCGGCGAGCTGCGGACCACGGCGCAGGAGTGGATCGGCGAGTGGACACGGGTGTCGCGCGAGGCGTGCGAGGCCGACGTGTCCGAGGCCGTCGACGACCAGCGCAGCGCGTGCCTCGAGCGGCGACGGCTCGAGCTCGTGGGTCTGCTCGACCACCTCGCCGGCGTGCACGGGGGCGAGCAGGAACTCGACCTGCGTCGGCTCGAGCTCGGTGACCCGAGGGCGTGTCTGCGCGGCCCCGAAGAGGCGCTCGCGATCCCGACCGCCCACGCGCGTGCGATCGGCGAGCTGCGTGGCTCACTCGCCGCGCTCGAGCTCCGGCGCGACGAGCCGGCCCTCGAGTTGGTCGACGAGGCGCGTCCGCTGCTCTCACAGGCGGAGGAGCTTGGGTGGCCGCCGCTCGTCGCCGAGGCTGCGCTGACGCTCGCCGACCTCGACCTGCGCGCCAACGAGCGCGAGGAGGCGCTCACGTTGGCGGAGCGTGCGCTCGAGATCGCCGAGGGTGAGCGCCAGACCGAGCTGATCGCCCGCGCCTGGCAGACGCTCGGGCAGATCGAGCTCGACCTCGATCTCGACCCCGACGTGGCCGAGATGGCGTGGAAGCGCGAGCGAGCCGCGCTCGAGCGGCTCGAGCCGCGGCCGCTCGATCTCGGGCGACTCGCGGTCCGACGCGCGTCGATCGCCGGCCTGCGCGGTGATGGGCACGCGATCGAGGCCGCGCTGCGCAAGGCGGTCGCAGCGTTCGAGGGCGCCAGCCTGGGCGGGCGCCTGCAGCTGGTCGCCACACTCGATCGCTTGGCCTTCGTCATCCGCTCGGCCGGTCCCGTGCGCAGCGACGAGGCTGCGGCGATCGAGGCGCGTGCGCGCATGCTCGAGCGCGAGCTCGGCGACGAACGCGAACGGGGGCCAGGGGATGCCAGCGGGGCCTACGAAGCCTGGACGGCCTACGAGTCCGCGCTCGGTCGCGGCGACCTGGATGCGGCGCACGCTTCGCTCGCGGAGGCGCTGGTTGGATACGAGCGCTCGGCCGGGCGCGAGAGCCTGCAGGTCGCCAAGACGCTCGTCGCGTCGGCCCACGTCCTCGACGCGATGGGGCGGTTCGACGAAGCCGAGGCGTATGCGCGGCGCGCCGACGAGATCTGTCTCGCGCGGCTCGGGCCCGACCATCCGCAGCGCACCGCCTCGCTCTCGGCCCTCGGCACGGTCGCATTCCGCCGCGGCGACGCGCACGCAGCGATCCAAGCGTTTCGCATCGTGTTGCGGATCGAGCAGCGGCAGCCCAGCGATCGCGGCGTCAACGTCGGGATGGCGCACAGCAATCTCGCCGAGGCGATGCTCCAGGGCGGTGAATGGGGCGAGGCACGCAAGCACGCCGAGCTCGCGCTGAGCGAGCTCGGGTCGGCCTTGCCCCCCGACCACGCCGATCTGGCCTATCCGCTCAAGGCGCTCGGCGGGGCGTTGCTGGAGGCCGGTGATCGAGACGCCGCCGAGCGCCACCTGACGCGGGCACTCGCGCTGACGAGCGGGTCGGAGATCGAGGCGAGCGAGATTCGGGCCCTGCTCGCGCGCGCACAGGGGCGCTGATAGACTCTGGTCGCTTGACCGGCAACGATCACGAGTTGCTGACGGCCTGGAGCACGGGCGATCGCCGTGCCGGGGCTGCGCTCTTCGACCGCCACTTCGCCAGCATCCGCCGCTTCTTCATAAACAAGGCCTGCACCGAGGGCGAGGTCGAGGAGCTCGTGCAGCGCTCCTTCGTGGCCGCGCTCGAGTCGGCCGGGCGCTTTCGCGGCGACGCGAACGTCAGAACCTGGCTGATCTCCATCGCGCGCAACATCCAGCGCGAGTGGATCCGCGAGGTCATGCGCGAGGCCGTCGATCGTGTCGAGCCCGACGCGATGTGCAGCGAGCGGCTCGGGCCCGGCATCTCCACGGGGCTCGACGTCCAGCGCGAGCAGCAGATCCTGTTGACCGCGCTGCGCCGCCAGCCGATTGAGCAGCAGACGCTGCTGGAGCTGTTCTACTGGGAGGAGCTGACGGCGAGCGAGCTGGCGGAGGTGTTCGGGGTCCCGGAAGGCACGATCCGCACCCGTCTGCGCAAGGCCAAGCTCGACCTGCGCGGGACGATCGATACGCTCGCCCGCACGCCGGAGGAGCTCGATTCGACGCGCAGTGGGCTCGAGGGCTGGGCGCGCGGGCTACGGGACAAGCTCGCGATCTGACGGGCTCCGAAGACGCGGGAATGACAGGGGCGGACGGCCCCCTCCCGACTTTCTCGCGCGACCCTGATCCTATTGCGCCCGCGGGGGACTACCCATGAAGTGGCCAATGCAATGACCCTTCGGCCCGTCGTTCTCGCGATGCTGGTGTGGTGCGCTGGCTGTTCGTGCGAGCTCTCGCTCGACGACTCCGCCGACGAACCGTGCGCTCTGTTCGGCACCGCGTGTCCCGACGGCACGTGCGTGGTCGCGCCGCTCGGCGGCGAGGAGTGCTGTGGCTTCGGTGGCGAGTGCCCGCCGTGCGACGGCGCCTGGATCGCGCTCGAGTGCCCCGATGGCACGTGTGTGTCGGTCATCGATCCCGATGCGTGCTGCTCGCACGGTGGCGCGTGCGATCCGGGTGACGATGACCCGCCGCATCGAAGCAGCGACGCGGGCGAGGCGAGCGACGCGACGACGGTGACGTCGGAGGAGAGCTCGACCACGATCGAAGGCGAGAGCAGCGAGAACACGCACTCGACCGGGTCGAGCGGTACGGCGGGGGAGGACGCGGGCAGCAGCGACGCCGGTACGTAGGGTGGCCAACGGGATCGTCGTGCTCGCCGCGACGGCCGGCGGCGTCGCGCGTGTGGTGGCGTTCCACCACGACCCCGCCTTGGTCGCGCGGTTCGAGTCGTGGACGCTCACGGTCTCCCGTGATCGAGCTGCAGCAGGGCCGCCGTGGCAGCGTCGCTCACCGGGTACACGCGTTCGCGAGGTGTGTGGAGTCGGTCGAGCTCGCCCGCGACCACGTGGCGACGTTGCTCGGCCACGAACTCCGATATGTCCTCGATCTCCACGATCCACTCTCGCGCGTACCTGGCGAGGGCGGCCCGTCGAAGCCCGAGCTGCAGCGCACGTCGGTCGAGCTTCTGCCCCGAGGGCCCATGGTCGGGATCCCACTGCAGTCGGACGTCCGACGCTGCGACCGCGTCCTGCCAAGCCTGCGCGTCCGCGAAAGGGCTGCCAGAGAACGCGGAATGGACGGCACCGCGGAGAATCTCATCGAACGCGCCGCGCCACAGTCGCACCGCGAGCACGACCTCCTGTCCCTCGGACTGCCCCCAGTTGCTTCGATACATCATCCACATGAAGTTGGGCTTGATCCAGCTCATGCGGCCGAGGCTGAAGTCACCGCCGAAGTACCCATGGGTCGCGGCGAAATGACCGATCGTCGGCCGATAGGCCTGGTACACGACGACGGAATCCCCGTCGAAGCTCGCGAGGATCACCCGCCCGCTGTCCGGCCAGTGCTCCTTCGCCTGGGTGAGATACGGTTCGACTGCGAGTTTCATCGATGCCGCGTCTCGACGTGGCCCCGGACGGTCACCCCGCTCCAGGGTAGCCGCTCGTGTCGTCGGGCACCACGACCCGGCCTTGGTCGCGCGATTCGAGTCGCCTCGCCGCCGACGCGCCGAGGCCATCGACCTCACTTGGGTGCGGGCTTCGGCGCCTCCGGTCCGAACCCGCGGTGACGACCGGCGCCGATGTCGACGCCGTAGTCGCCGGTGCCGGACTCGCCGTCGCCGTGGGCCGTCGACGTCTGGGGGATGCGTGGCCAGCTCGGCGTGGTCTCGCGGATGCGCTTCTGGTCGCGCGATTCGTCGGTGTCTCGCGAACGTGCCATGCCGGGAGGGTTGCAAGGGGGACGCCATGCCGCCCGTCCACCGAAGCGCTGCGTACCGGAAGCCGCCCGGCGCAGCGACGTCACACCGCGCCGTCGCGCACGGGACACCCGCGCAATCGATTGCGCCCCGACCCGTACCACCCGCGTGCTGCTCGAGCTGCACGACTGGGAGAAGCTCGCGGGCCCCGAGCTCGCAGAGATCCTCGGCGTGCCCGAGGGCACCGTGCGCACGCGGCTGCGCCGGGCCAAGCAGCTGCTGCTGGAGCGCATCGACGCGCTCGCCCAGGGCGGGCCGCTCGCGACCCTCGAGGTCGATCTCGACGGCTGGGCCGAAGCGCTGCGGGCCAAGATGGCCTGCGCGAGCCGCTGACGCCGGCGATGCTGCGCGACCCCGAGGATCGGCGCATGCTCGTGGCGTGTTTCCCCGAGCCCGGCGGCTGTCGCTCGCCCTGGCCCTCGCGCTCGCGGGCACGATCGTCGCGGCGCCGACCGTCGCCCACGCGTGCACGTGTGCCCGCGCCGAGAAGCCCGACGTGAAGGCCTCGCTGGCCGGCGCAGCGCTCGTCGCCGAGGCCCGCGTCGACGCCCACGAGTTCCTCCGCGACGTCGGCTGGCGGACGCGCATCACCCTGCTGCGGACCTACAAGGGCGGCGACGCCGAGCGCGTCGAGATCACCGCGGCGAAGACCTGCGCGGTCGCGTTCGAGGTCGGCGCACGCTACCTCGTCTACGCCGACGCGGACGGCGATGCGGGCTACACCACGACGTACTGCTCGCGCACCGCGACGCTCGCGGACGCGGCGGCCGATCTCGAGGCGCTGCGGCGGCTCGTGAAGGACCCGATTGCCCACGCCGAGGTCGCGTCGCTGCTGACCCTCACGCTCGGTGGGTGGTCGAGCGATCCCGTGGTCCACGGGCTGCGGTTGCTCGCGCTGCTCCTGCACGCCGCGCGGTGATCGGCGGTGTGATCGCCCCGGCGCACCGCTCGCCGCCGACGCCATGGGATGGTTTGCGGTGACGCGTCGAACCACCGCGCTACAATGCCGACTTCCTCCGCCGGGGCTCCCTCGACGGCTTACACCTTACGCATCGAGACTCGAGCATGCATGACACACGATTCTCCTCGGGCCTGGGCCCGAGGATCTCCGCGGGCTCGCTCGCGCTGTTCCTCGGCTGCGGCCCGGTCGTCAACCCGGGGCTCGAGGAGGGCGACGGTGGAGCAGACGGCACCGGTGGCGACGATGACACCTCGGCGAGCGCCGATGGCAACGCCGACGGGAGTGACGACGCGGCCGCGGACACCGGCGGCCCGGCGTGTGGCGACGGCATCGTCGATCCCGGCGAGGCGTGCGACGACGGCGACGCGACCAACGGCAACGGCTGCAACGACGATTGCCGCGTCTCGGGCGCGCCGCTGTGGTCGGTGGTCGTCGAGCACGGCCCGGGCGAGAGCACCTACGCCGCCCACGTCGCGATCTCGCCGGTGGGCCTCGTCTTCGCCGGCGTGACGCACTTCGACGACACGGGGCACGGCGGCGCCGAGGTGTGGGCCCTCGATCTCGCCGGCGAGGTGGGGTGGCAGGCGCCCTCGACGATCACCGCGGAGATCGAGCAGGTGTACGGCCTGGTGGCGGGCTCGACGGGGGATCCGTCGCTGCTCACCTCGACGATCGATGGGGCCACCTACGCCGCGTTCGTGCAGACCTTCGACGCCGCCGGCGGCACCCTGCGCAGCGGCGTGTTCGTCGGCGTCGGCAGCCAGAACTACGTGGGCACCGCGACGATCGACGGGCTCGACACGGTGATGAGCGTCGGGCTCGACGGCGAGACCAATGCGCCGTGGCTCGAGGGCACCGATCAGGACGGCAGCACGCGGTGGTTCACGCAGCCGTCCGCCCAGGTGGGCACCGTCGCAGGGCTCGGCGCTGGCGGCGTGTACGTGCTGTACGGCGCCACCTCGACCGACGGCAGCTACGCGCTCGAGCGCCGCGACGCCGACGGGGCGCCGCTGTGGTCGACGGCGACCCCGTGCGCCGGCGTGCTCGCCGTGGCCGGGGACGACGACGTCACGGTGGTCGGCTACGCCGACGCCGGCGTCCGGCTGTGCCGCGTCGCGTCCGACGGATCATTCCTCGGCGAGTCGACCGTGGCCACCGGCGCCCACTCGATCACCGCCGCCGGCACCGACGGCGGCGACGTGGTGGTGGGCGGATACACGGGGGGCGACGTCGGTCCGCTCGCGCCGTGGATCGGCCGCATCTCCGAGGACGACGTCGTGCTGTGGACGCACGTGCCGGCGAGCGAGGCGAGCGAGGCCTTCGTGCAATCGATCGCCGTCGACGAGGGCCTCGGCATCGTCGTCGTCGGGATGTCGGTGACCACGAACGAGACCTACGGCCACATCGTCGCGCTGACGCCTTGAGGGCCCGCTCACCCGCAGACCGGCAGCTCCTCGAGGTTCGACACCGTCACGTCGCCCCCGGGCCCGAAGTCGAAGTTACCGATCACGTCGACCTGGTTCGTCCCGTCGATCGCGACGCGCAGCATCGTCGTGTCCCCCGCGACCCAGACGACGCGATCCACCGGGTCATACGCGAGCCCGGTCGGCGACCAGACCTCGTCGGTGTCGGCGACCAGCTCGAGCTCGCCGGTGCTGGGGTCGAGCTCGAAGATGTCGCCGGTCGGGCCGTGGGCGTAGAGCAGGCGCTGCGTGTGGCAGTCGAAGGTCATGCCGCACGACTCGGCGTCGAAGGGCACGCCGCCGCTCTGCAGATCGACGGCGCCGAGGATGCCGCCGGTGAGGGGATCGAACTCGGCGACCTGATCGCCGCCGTTCTCGACGCCGTACAGCGCCCCGTCGACGCCGAAGCTCAGGCCGCAGAAGATGTCGACGCCGTGGGTCTCCGGTAGGGCGGTGGCCGAGCCGAGCAGATCGACGCCCTCGCACACGCCGCCGTAGTCCACGGTGTACAGGCGGTTCTGGGAATCGTTGTTGAGCACGATGGTGCCGGTCTCGTCGATCGTCGCGGAGACCGGGTTCCACTGGAACGGCGTCGTGATCCCCGCGACGACGGACAGCGCCGCGTCGTCCGTCGACGCCTGGGCCGCGACCGCCCCGATGCCGCCCGCGCTGACGAACGCGACCAGGCCCATCGTGTCGGGGTTGAGCGCGGCGTTGCCATCGAAGCAGTCGGCGCCCGGCGTGCCGGTGCCGCCGGGGTTCGCGTCGCCCCAGCCGTCGCCGTCGGCGTCCGTCGTGCAGATGGTCGGATCGGGCTCGTTCTCGGCGGCGCCGGGGAAGGCCGCGGCGTCGGCGTCGTCGCAATCGGTGCCCGGGGTCACGCCCGCGCCGCCGTCGGTGTCGCCGTAGTCATCGCCGTCGTCGTCGTTCATGCACGCGTCCGCGTCGTCGTTCGGCGCCGCGCCGGGGAACGTGTCGGGATCGCCGTCGTCGCAGTCGTCCCCGTTGTCGACGCTCCCCGGCGGCGGATCCTCGGACATCACGCACTCGTCGGGATCGCCGAACCCGTCCATGTCGCCGTCGACGCACCACAGCGTGCCGCCGTCGGTGTCGGTGGAGGACGCGGAATCCGTCGCGGACGCGGAGTCGGTGGCCGAGGCCGAGTCCGTCGCGGACGCGGAGTCCGTCGCGGAGGCGGAGTCGGTCGCGGAGGCGGAGTCGGTGGCGGAGGCGGAGTCGGTGGTGTCGCCCATCGAGTTCGAGCCCATCGTGTTCGATGCGCTCGCGGAGGCGGAGTCGGTGGCGGAGGCGGAGTCCGTCGCGGACGCGGAGTCGGTGGCGGACGCGGAGTCCGTGCCCGCCTCGGTGTTCGCGGTCGGGCACTCCTCCTGCCCGAGCCCGTCGTCGAGGCACGGGTCGGCGCAGCCGACCCACGCGAGCGTCCCGAGCCAAGCGAGACGAGAGACCTGTCGCGGCGTGATGGACATGCCGCGCCAGCGTATCAGCCGCGATCGGTGCGCCGCGACGCCGACACCGCGGCACATCCGCCGAGCGGGCCCATGAGAGAACCCTCATCCTCGCCCCCTGCAACCCCTGTCCGTTCGATCGTCCCTCCTTGCTGCGCATGCCCGCCCCGTCCCTCGAGCAGCTGCGGCCCGCGATCGCGGCCGCGCACGGACCCTGGGACGCCGCGTGGCTCGACCCCGAGGTGTTCGCGGCCCACGTGACGGAGCGCTGGCCCGACGACGCGGCGCTCGAGGTCGGGCTCGCGCGGTTGTGTCTCTCGGACCTCTACCTCGCGCGCGCGTGTCTCGAGGGCGATGCGGACGCGGTCGCTTCCTTGATGACGCACTTCGTCCGGCCGATGCGGCCGATGCTGCGCTCGATGGGCCTCGGCGCCGCCGACATCGACGACGCCGAACAGGAGCTGCTGCGGCTGGTCGTCCTGCCGGGCGCCCGCGGAGAGCCGCCCAAGCTCGCGGCGTACCGCGGGCAGGGGAGCCTCGCCCGCTGGTGTCGCGTCACGGCGACGCGCCTCGCGCTGCACACCCGCCCGATGGTGACGCCGCCCGAGGGGGCGACGCCCCTCGACGAGGGGCCGATGCGCGGGCTCGAGCGGGCAACGTACGCCCGGCCCCTGGCCGATGCGCTCGCGGCTGCGCTCGCCCGGCTCGGGGCCCGCGAGCGCCGGCTGCTCCAGCTCTCGATCGTCGAGCGGGTCCGCAACCGGGCCCTGGGCACGATGTTCGACGTCCACGAGAGCACGGTGAGCCGCTGGCTCGCCAGCGCGAAGGCGGCGCTGCGCGAGGAGGTCCGTCACTGCATGCACGCGTCGACCGGTGTGAGCGCCGCCGAGGTCGACAGCATCATCCGCGGCTACGACGGCCACTTCGAGCTGAGCACGCGGCTGCTCTGGCCGACCTCGAGCCCCTGAACGTGGCCGGCGTCGAGGGGGGATTTCACTTTTTCCGTGCAAGTTTTCGCGGGACGCCCCTCAAGGCTGCGAGAACCCCGATGCACTCGATCCGCACCTTCGCCCTCACCCTCTCGACCTCCATTGCGCTCGCGGTCCCGGCGGCCTGCGACGCCGATCCCGACGCCGATCCCGTCGCGGGCGCCGACGACGACGAGGGCCCGGCCGGTGGCAAGGCCGACGGCGTCGGTGCCACCTGCGAGGCCGACAGCGCCACGATGTACGTGCTCAGCCGGGCTGCGGACGGGACCCACACCCTCCTGCGGGGATCGACGGCCGACCTCTCGCTGACGGAGCTCGGCGACATCGAGTACGACGGCGATCTCTGGGAGCTCGTCCCGGGGGCGTACGGCTACCTCTACACCGTCGATCGCGGCACCGACACCCTGGTGAAGCTGAGCGCAGGGACCGGCGAGGTCGTGCACACCACCGCGCTCGACGCCGACATGCGCAACAACGGCCGCGGCTTCGCCCGCTCGCCCGAGGGCGTGCTCTACGGTCTGTTCGACGGCAAGCACCTGCGCACGATCGACCCCTCCACCGGCGAGACCACTGCGGTCGCCCAGCTGCAGGGCATCGGCGGCGGCGTCGAGGCGATGACGTTCTGCCCCGACGGCAACCTCTTCGTGGCGGCCTCGCCCTCGGGCAGTCCGGTCGGCAGCCACCTGTATCGCGTCGACGTCGGCACCGGCGGCACCACGTCCATCGGTCGCATCGGTGCGGCGGCGATCGACATCGACTCGCTGACCTGCTCGGCGGCGCTGCAGCTCTATGGCGCGGACGCGGTCAACACGGCCGCGGGGGCCGACCTCCAGCAGGTCGATCCCAAGACCGGCACGCGGATCCTCCTCGGCCGGCTCGCGACGGGTGGCTACATCGACGGCGTCACGATGGCGCCGTAGGATCCGCCGGTCCGCGCCGCGGTGCGCCATGCCCTGTCCCGACGACGACATGCTGACCGAGTGGCTCGACGGCGTCACGACGCCCGAGGTCTCGGTGGCCGTGCGGGCCCACGTCGCGTCCTGCCCGCGCTGCATGCTCGTCACGCAGAGCGCGGGCGAGCCGGTGGACGACGACGCGACGGTGCGGCTGGGTCGCTACCTCCTGGGGAGCCCGCTGGGCACGGGCGGCATGGGCCAGGTGTTCGAGGCCACCGACACGCTGCTCGATCGACCCGTCGCGATCAAGTTGTTCCGCGAGGAGTCCGGACCGTCGGCCCGCGTGCTGGACGAGGCCCGCGCCCTGGCGAAGGTCGAACATCCGAACGTGATCACCGTGTTCGACGTGGGCGAGCACCAGGGACGGGTCTACATCGCGATGGAGCGGGTCCGCGGCAGCAGTCTCGCGGATCGGCTCGTCGTCGATCCTCCGCCGCGTCGCGTCGTGCTCGCGATGCTCGAGCGCGCGGGCCGGGGTCTCGCGGCGGCGCACCGGTGCGGCATCATCCACCACGACGTCAAGCTCGCGAACATCCTGGTCACGTCGGAGGGCGCGGTGAAGGTCATCGACTTCGGCCTGGCGCGCGCGGTGGCGGATGCGTCGGTCGTCGCGCCCGCGGGGACGCCGGGCTACATCGCGCCCGAGCGGCGATCGGGTCGGTCCGACGTGCGCGGAGATCAGTACGGCTTCGCCGTCGCGGTGGTGCGGGCCCTGGCTCGCACGGCGAGCGCCGGTGAGGTGACCACCGATGCGCCGACGGACGCGCTGCGCTCGCTGCCGGTGTCCGGGGCGATGCGACGGGCCCTCGGCCGCGCGCTGGCGGCAGAGCCCGAGGATCGGTTCGAGAGCATGGACGTGCTGCTCGACGCGCTGTTCGTGGCGCCGCGTCGACGTCGGCGCGTCGCGATCGCCACCGCTGTCGCGGCGGTGTCCGGGGTGTCGGCGCTGGCGATCGTGCCGGCGGTGACGCGGGCGCCGGGGAGCCCCTGCGAGTACGAGGCCGCGCTGCTGCAGGCGTGGGGGGGGCCGATCCGCGACGAGTTCCGCGGTGACCCGGCGTCGCTCGACGCCTACGCGGTGCGCGTGCGCGAGCTCGTCGCGCCGGTGTGCAGCGGGCAGCAGGTGGTCGCCCAGCCCGACGACGAGCGTTGGCGACGGTGTGTCCGCGAGCGCACCGCCGATCTCGCCGCGCTCGCCCGGCTCGGGCCGGACGCCCCCGCGGCGCTCGGGCGGCTCGAGGATCCCCTCGCGTGCAACCATCTGCGCTCGGCTCCGACGGCGCGCCCGCTCGAGCCCGGTGCGCGCGGTGAGGCGCTGCGGGCCGAGGCCGCCCTCGCCGATCGACTCGCGGTGCGCGAGCCGTCGCTGTTCGTCCTCGCGGGCGCCGAGGACGGGGGCAACGATCTCCTGGTCGTCACCCTGCCGGGCCTGCACGTGGCGCCGATCGGGCGGATCGATCACCGGGGTGCGCTGTGGGAGCTGGCGCGCGTCGGCCCGCACCTCGCCGCGTCGATCGATCGCGAGGCCGATGCCGTGGTCACGATCGACCTGCGCGACGCGAGCGTGGTCAGGGCCGAGCCCCTCGGGCGCGACGTGCGGACCAACGGGCGTGGCCTCGCGGCGGACCCCATCACGTTGGGACTCTTGATCGTGTTCGACGGGCGACAGCTCGCCCGGCGTGACGCCGGCGGGCTCACCCCGCTCGTCGAACTCACGCCCCTGCAGGGCGGTCCCGAGGCCCTCGCCGATTGCCCCGACGGCCGGGTCTTCTTGGCCGGCAGCGCGAGCGGCAGCCCCCGCGGCACGACCCTGTTCGAGCTCGATGCGCGCACGCTCACCACCGTCTGGCGCGGGCCCATCGGCGAGGTCGAGCTCGACATCGACACGCTCGCCTGCCTCGGCGGCGATCTCTTCGGCGCCGATACGCGCGGCCCCGAAGACACGATGCTGCACCACATCGATCGGGAGGACGGCCGCCGCACCGCGGTGGGGTCGATCCCCCGCGTCGTCAACGGCCTGCTCGCGGTCGAGCCGGCGGACGCGCGGTGACGGTCCGTCGCGTCACCGAGGCAGGTGCTTCGCCAACGCCGCCGCGTCGCGGACCGCCCGCGGCCGGGCCGCCCACGCGCCGATCGGCCCGAGCACCATGCAGACGATCGCGAGCACGATGCCGCGGCGGCGGAACGCGGGCGCATCGATCACGCCGAGGTACAGCAGCGCGCCGACGATCCCGAGCACCACGCAGCTGACGACGAGGATCGCGACGACGAGCCACGAGCCCGCGACGAAGGGCACGCCGCGCGGCGCGAGCTCGTCGTACAGCCCGCGCACGATCGCCGCCCAGGCGGGGCGACACGCGGCCTCGTCGGTCGACAGGGTCCGCGCACTCCCGTCGTCGAGGGTGAGCTCGCAGCCCTCGAGCGTGCCGATCCGCGCGAGCTTCACCGCGCGGATCGACGCGAAGGGGATCGTCCGCGGCTCGGTGCTGCTCGCGTCGCGCAGGACCAGGGCATCGGCAGTGAGGCGCACGAGGAGTTCGCGTTCGACGTGACGCAGCACGTGCTCGGGCGCGGACATTCCCCGCGACCGTAGCATCGGGCGCGAACGCGCGGCGCGGGGCCGCGGTTGACCGCGGGTTTACCCGGGCTTGTTCGCCGGTTGACGAGGCTCGGGCGCGCCGGTGCGTCAGACTCCCCGCCGGACGCCACCATGCCGAACCTCCCCAGCACGCTCGCCCGGGTCTCCTGTTGTCTCCTGGTCGCGGCGTGCACGCGGCACCCGAGCCGCGGCGAGGGCAAGCGGACCGCCGACGCGGGAGAGGTCGGGGAGCGGGCAGCGCCCGCGGGCGCTCGCCCCGGGACGCCCGCGCCCGCGCTGCCCCCGATCGCACCGGTCGCCGAGCTCGAGCTGCTCGATCCCGAGGCCCACCTACAGCGCGTCGCCCTCGCGCTGCGCGGGGCTCGACCCACGGCCGCCGAGCTCGCGGCGGTGCGGGCCGATCCCTCCGCGATGGCCGGCATCGTCGACGGCTACCTCGCGGCCCCGGAGTTCGGCGCGATGGTCCGCGATCTGTGGAACGAGGTGCTGCTGATGCGGGTCGACGTGCCGCGCTTCGTCCTGCCGGCCATCGGACCCCTGGCCGACCGCGGCAGCGATGCCGAGTACCTGCGCGACGTCCCCGAGGAGCCGCTACGGCTCATCGAGTACGTCGCGGTCAACGATCGACCGTTTCGCGAGATCGTCACCGCCGACTACGCGATCGCCAGCGAGCTGTCGATCGCGGTGTGGGGCGCGACCCCGCTGCCCGCGGATCCGGGCGCGACGCTGCCGGCCGGTTGGCGCAAGGTCGCGTGGGACTCGGGCCAGCCGATGGCGGGGATCCTCGCCAGCGGCGCGCTGTGGCTCCGCCACCCGTCGAACGGGGCCAATCACCACCGCGGTCAGGCAGAGCTCGTGTCCGATGCGCTGCTGTGCAGCGGATTCCTCGCCCGCGACGTCCCGCTGTTCAACGACATCGATCTGTCGGACGCCGAGGTCGTGAAGACGGCGCTGACCACCGACCCGGGCTGCGTGAGCTGCCACCAGACGCTCGATCCGCTCGCGAGCCACTTCTTCGGCTTCCCGCGGATGGCACCGGGCCAGGTGCGCAAGTCGTACGGCGCCTCGGGCGAGTGCGAGAAGCCCGAGCGCGGGACCTGCTATCCCCTGGGCGAGTACCGGGAGAAGCAGGCCGCGTCGTGGCGCAAGAAGACCGGGCGTGCGCCGAATTTCTTCGGCCTGCCCAGCGATGACCTTCGCACCCTGGCGCAGCAGATCGCCGACGACCCGCGGTTCTCGATGTGCACCGCGCGGCGCTTCTATGGCTATTTGATGCAGGTCGATCCCGACGACATCCCCGACGCGACCGCGACCGCGCTGCAGGATGCGCTGCTCGCCGGGGACATGCGGATCAAGCCGCTGGTGAAGGCGATCGTGCTGTCCGATGACTTCCGGGCGGTGGGAGCCCGGCAGGGATCGGTGGCGTCGGGCCTGGTCGGACGCAAGACCACGCGGCCCGAGCAGCTCGAGCGATTGATCGCCGATCTGACCGGGTACACCTGGCGCGCGACGCCCGGTGCCAAGGGCGGGAAGAACCGCGGCAAGGGCAACGGCAACGGCAACGGCAAGGGCAAGAGGAATGCGGACGTGGGCGAGGTGTCGATGCTGGGCTCGGATCGATTCGGCTACCGCGCCATGGCTGGCGGCGTCGAGGGCTACGGAGTGACCGCGCCGAGCTTCGCCTACAACCCCACGCGCATGCTCGTCCTGCAGACGCTCGCCGCCCAGGCCGCGGCGTACGTCGTCGAACAGGACTTCGCGGCCGACCGATCCGCGCGCCGATTGCTGCGGCAGATCGACGACGGCGAGACCGGCGAGCCCGCGGTGCGGGCCCAGATCGTCGCGTTGTACCGACGGATCCTCGGCGAGGAGGTCGTCGCCGCGTCGGCCGAGGTCGACGCCGCCTACGCCTTGTTCACCGAGGGCGCTGCGGGCACGGCCGGGGGGGCCCGCCGCGGGTGGTCGCTCCTGCTCACCGCGCTCCTGCAGGACCCGCAGGTCGCCTACCACTGATCGAGCGTGATCCCGAGACCGGAGATTCCAATCATGCAACGACGAACATTCCTTGGCGGTGCGGTGGCGGGCCTCGGTGTGACCGCATTGGCGGGCGCCCCGGCTGCGGCCGCCGATCCGGCGAAGCAGCGATTCCTGCTGGTCGTCTTCGCCCAGGGCGGGTGGGACGTGACCTTCGCCCTCGACCCAAAACGACCCCCCGGGTGCGACGTGCCGGCCGGCAAGACGACCCGGTACGCCGGCGGGCTGGAGGTGTTGACGGATCCCGCCCGGCCGAGCGTGGGGCGCTTCTTCGCCGCGAACGCGCCGCATTGTGCGGTGATCAATGGGCTGTGGGTCGGATCCGTCGCGCATGCTTCGGCGCGCATTCGCATGCTCACGGGCACCCGCAGCGAGCGCAACCCCGACGTCGCGGCGATCTTCGCCGCCGGCGCGGCGCAGGCGAATCCTGGGCTCGCGCTGCCCTACATCGATTTCGGGGGCGGGGCCTACGCGGGCTCCCTCGCCGCGGTGATGGGGCGGGTCGGGACCACCAATCAGCTCGTGACATTGATCGATCGCAGCAAGGCCTTTCGCGGGTCGGGCGGGGGAGCAATCGGCGTTGTCGCGCTTCGTGGCCGCACGCGCGGCCCGGGCTGCGCGGGCCCCGGGTGCACCGGCGCTGGCGAGCTACACCGCGAGCACCGAGCGCGCCGCGCTCCTGCGCCGCGATCCAAGGCTGCGCGCGATGGAGGTGGGCAGGGCGACCACGCTCGCGCAGCAGGGGGCGCTCGCGGTCGAGATGTTCCGGGGCGGGGTCGCGTGCGCGGCCTACCTCGATTCGCGACTCGACTGGGACACGCACGACGACATCGCCGATCAGGGGCAATCCCACGAGCAGCTGTTCGCCGAGCTCGCGGAGATCTCGAGCAAGCTCGCGGCGGCGGGCCTGCTCGAGCGCACGACGGTCGCGGTGCTCTCGGAGTTCAGCCGGACGCCCAAGCTCAACGATCAGCCCCAGCCGGGCAAGGACCACTGGCCGGTGACCTCGGCGCTGCTCTTCGGCGGCGGCGTGCGGGCCGGGACGTACGGCGCGACCGACGATGCGCTCGGCGCCCTGCGCGTCCGCATGGACGACGGGACACCGGCCGACACCGGCCGATTGCTGCAGTTCGACAACTTCGCCGCGGGCCTGCTCGAATTCCTGGGCGTGTCGTCGCGGCGCTGGATCCCCAACGCGGAGCCCTTCCATGGACCGTTCGCCTAGCGTGTGGTTGCCCCTCTTGCTCTGGCTCGGCTGCGACGTGCAGGCGACGCACGACGCGAGGCCGACGGCGACGCTCGCCGCGGTCTCGGCCGCGCCGAGCAAGGCCGAGAAGGCGGCGCGTCGGGAGGCGCATCGCGGCGCGCCGAAGGCGAAGGCAAAGGCAAAGGCGAACGCGAAGCCGAGCGCGAAGGCCGAGCCGACGTCGAGCGCGGCGGCGAAGCCGTCGGTGGCGACGCCCCCTGGGATCGCCGGTGGCGCGCGGCTGCCCGCGTGTCCGGCGGACAATCCGCTGACCTATCGCAGCTTCGCCGCCGGATTCCTGCGCACGTGGTGCACCGGCTGCCACAGCAGCAGCCTGCCCGCGAAGGATCGTCAGGACGCTCCCGACGACGTCGACTTCGACAGCGCCGCGGCGTATCGCGCCAGCGCGACGCTGGTCTACGACCGCGCGGTGCTCGAGGGGCGCAAGCTCGAGGCCGATCCGGCCTCGGCCTCGCCGATGCCGCCGGCCGGCGTGGTGCCGGCCGCCGAGCTTCGCCGCCTGGAGCAGTGGATCGCCTGCGGCTCCCCGGGCGCGTGACGGGCGATCGACGCCGGGGCCTGATACGTTCGTTTCCGTGACGCCCGCAGGCGACGACGACGATGCGGCCCAGTTCGCGCGCTGGCGCGAGGGCGACGTCGCGAGGGCTACGCAGTCGCGCAGCGAGCCGTTACCGCGCCGCGCGATCGAGCCTGCGGCTTGCCGGGGGCGTGAATCGGGTCGATCCGAGCCGCTCCACGGCGGCTTCATTCCACGGCATGCTGATCGTGGCGCCGGGGATTGCGGCGCATGGGAGATGACCATGGCGCTTCGCAGAACCGTATACGTCCTCGTCCTGAACCTCGGGTGTGGTCCCTCGGCCGACGGTGATCCGGCAAGCTCCGCGTCGGACTCCGGGGTGGACGATACGTCGGCGGACGCGTCGTCCACCGACGATGCATCGTCGACGGACGGTGACGGCCCGTTGACCCACGGGACGATCCCGCTCGAGTTCCGCCGCGGCGACTCGCAGGCCACCGATCCGTTCGTGGGGAGTGCGCGCGTGACGGTGACGTTCACCTACCGCGAGTGTCTGCAGGAGTTCTACGATGCCAACCCGGCGATGCGTCAGGAGGGCCCCGACGGTGAGGCGGTCTTCGGGGGCGCCGCGCTCGGCGGAGAGGGCTGGATGGATCGGCTGTGCACCGGCGACGATCCGGCGCAGGCGATCTGCGAGGTGGAGTCGATCACCCAACGGCTGGACGTCACCCCACAGCTCTCGGTCGTCTACGTCCTGGGCGGCGGGCTCGAGAATCGCGGGCTGCAGTTCGGTCCGATCCCGACCAAGGAGACCGCGGGCTGCGTCGATCCGATCGTGCGCTTCTCCGCGGCGAGCGGACGCGATCCGGAGGACCTCGAGCTCTGGGTGACCGAGAGCTTCTCGCCGACCGAGGCGGTCACGGATCAGGGCGGTGCGATCGTCGTCCGCGCCGCGCGTGTCGAGGGGTGAGTCGGCCCGTCACCGCGCCGCGCGATCGAGCCGCCGCAGCAGATCCGCCGTGATCGCCCGCAGCGCGCCCGCGGGGATCTGCGTCCCGGGCGGGCGCGCGTGCCCGTAGTAGATCGCGTGGGTGTCCCCCGCGAACGGCGGGGGCTCCGGGCGCACGCCGAGCGGCACGACCGCGAGCGCGAAGGCCATGCCGTCGCGCGCGACGGTCACGTCGAGGCCACCGTCTCGGGTGGGATCGATGCCGGTGACCGTCCAGCCCGCGATGCGATCACCGACGCGCAGGCCGTCGAGCAGCGGCGCCGGGGTGGCGGCCGGCTCGCGTCGTGTCGTCGCTCCGTCGGGGGCTCGGGCCGCGAGCACGACGGTGGCCACGGCACAGGCGGCGGCGATCATCGCCGCGGGCAGGGTGTCGCGGAGCGTCACGGCGTCGCCCCCGACGCGCTCTGCGGGGCGGCGCGCGGGTCGGTCCTGCGCTCGAGGATCCGCAGCGTCGCGCTCGCCGTGTGCACGCGCAGGATCGGATCCCACGCCTCGCTCGGCATCACGAGGCCGAGCCGCGGATCGTCGACGAGCACGAGCACCGCGTCGGCCGGGATGCCCTCGGGCGTGAAGGTGTCGGCGAACGCGGGGATGCCGTAGAAGCCGCGGCCCAACGACTCGAGCACCGCGGCGCGCTGGCCCCACGCGGGGTTGGTGAGCGTGACGATCTCGTGGAGCTGATCGGCCTGCACGATGTAGTGCACCGGACCGAAGGGCTCGGCCGGGAGCACCGCGGACAGAAGCGGCGCGTTGGTGAAGATCGGGCGGTGGTGTAGGCGCGGATCCTCGTCGAGGCGCGCCCGGATCTCCTGCAGCTCGGGCGAGGTGCGCTCGGTCGACAGGCCCGTGCCGTCGGCGAACCCCCACGGGCCCGCGCACAGCAGCGCGGCCACGGCCACGCCCGCCGCGGCGCCGAAGCCCGCGCGGCCGATCGCGATCGCGGTGGCGAGGATCGCCGTGGCCGCCAGCGCCGCCGGATCGACGCCGCCCAGGGCCACGTGCAACGCGAGCGCGGCGGCGCCGAGCAGGGCGGCGTGCTCGACGATCCAGGTGCGCAGGCCCGGCCCCGGCGCGAGCGCGGCGGTCCGCGACGACACGAACAACGCGAACGCCGGCACCACGCCGAGCAGGTAGCGCGGAGACAGATCGAAGTTGAACGCGCGCCACCGCGGCATGGCCAGAAGCACGCCGATCTCGAAGGCGGCGAAGGCGAGCCACGCCCACTGCGCGCGCGGGATCCCGCGCTCGCTCGGTGCGGTCGGCAGCGGGATCGCGAACAGCCACGCGGGCGAGAGGGCGAGCAGCGTCGCGGACAGGGCCGCGGCGCCGATCCGCGGATCCTGCCGCGCCCACAGCGGATGATCGGCCATGGGCTCGGGCAGCGACGGGGGATAGTGCGCCCACCACAGGGCGTCGCCGTGCACGAGCATGCCGAGCAGCGCGTAGAGGATCGGGAACGCGAGCAGCCCGGGGATCACGCCGCGGCGCTGGGCGGCGGGACACACCAGCAGCAGCGCCAGGGGCAGCGGCGCGAGCTCGGCCCGGATCCAAGGTACGAGGCCGAGCACGACGGCGCCGAGGAACGGTCGATCGCGGGCGAACCACAGCCACGCGCCGAGGATCGCGACCGCCACGCCGTCGCTGTTCGAGACGCCCGCGGCCGCCGACGCGAAGTACAGCGGCGATGCGGCGAGGACCAGCGCCGCGAGGTTGGGCCAGCGGTGGTCGAAGGCGCGGGCGATCCCGGCGAGCAGCACGATCGCGATCGCGGCCACGACCACGTGGGCGACGCCGAAGGCCAGGGGACCCGCGGCGGCGAACGGGGCGTACAGCGCGGAGATCGGCGGCCGCGACTTCTGCAGGAAGAAGAGCTCGAGCGGGTGCTCCCAGGTCATGCGCGCGAAGAGGTGCGTCAGTCGCCCCTCGTCGTGCAGGTGGCGGTCGCGCAGGACGTCGACGACGCCCGCGGCTGCGAACACCGTCGCGAGGATCCACGGCGCGCGGGGGTGGTGGACGGCGGCCGCGATCCGTCGCCGCGCCGCGCTCACGGGCGGCCCTCGACGCGCCGGTGGGCCCGCGCCCACGCGATGTTGCGCCGCAGACCATCGTCGAGTCCCACGCGCGGCGCCCAGCCCAGCCCCCGGGCGACGCTCGCGTCACAGCAGAGCCGCGCGACCTCGGCGGCGCGCGCCGGCCCGCGCTCGATCGCGACGTCGACCCCGCACAGCGCGACGATGCGCGCCGCCAGGGCGGCGATCGTGATCGACTCGCCCGAGCCGAAGTTGATCGCGCGCCCGACCGCCTCGGGGTGCGTGGCCGCGAGCACGAACGCATCGACCATGTCGTCGACGTAGGTGAAGTCGCGCGCCTGGCTGCCGTCGCCGAACACCGTCAGCGGCTGGCCGGCGAGGGCGCGGGTGATGAACTTGGGGATCACGTCGTAGGTGTGGCGCGGCCCGTAGCAGTTGAACGGGCGCACGATGGCGATCGGCAGGCCGTAGGTCTGCACGAAGGCGAACGCCATGCGATCGGCGGCGAGCTTCGACGCCGCGTACGGCGACGTCGGGTCCAGCGGGTGCCGCTCGTCGATGCGCTCGGCCTGCGCGGTGCCGTAGATCTCGCTCGACGACGTGACCACCAGACGCTCGAGCCCGGGGCTCTGACGCGCGAGCTGCAGCACCGCCATCGTGCCGCCGAGGTTGGTGCGCAGGACCTCGGCCGGCTGCGTGAACGAGCGCTCGACCCACGCCTCGGCCGCGAGGTGGAACACCCACTGCGGCGCGAACTCGGCCATGCGCGCGGTCGCGTCGCCGCCGGCGATGTCCATCGCCAGCACCGCGGCGAGCCGCCCGCGGACCGAAGCGAGGTTGCGCAGGCGCAGCTCGCTGGTCCCGACCACCGACGTGCCGCGGACGACGGCGGCGACCTCGTGCCCCGCGTCGAGCAGGCGCTCGACCAGGTGCGAGCCGATGAAGCCGTCCGCACCGGTCACGAGCACGCGGCGTGCGGCCGACTGCATCGCGAGCGAAGGTATCACCGACGAGCGAGGCGCCGTAAGGGGCGGGCGGCTACCCGGTCGTGAGCACCACCAGGCCGTTGTGCACCGCGTGGACGACCATGCAGGGGAGCAGCGATCGGACCCGGAGACACAGCGCGCCCAGGGCCGCGCCGAGGACCCCGAGGTGGATCATGCTCGGGATCGACAGGTGGAGCGTGGCGAAGAGCAGGGCCTGCACGGCGATCGCCTCGCGATCGTCGAGCACCTCGCGCAGCGCCGCGAGGATCACGCCGCGGAACGCGAGCTCCTCGAACACCGCCGGGAGCACCACCATCGAGAGGAGCATCGGACCGGGGCCGAGGGCGCCGAAGGCCTCGATCATCTCGGCGTCGACGAGCGGGATCTGGAACCCCGCGTGCAGTCCGGTGACCACCAACTCGGCGAGCGCCCAGGTGCCCGCGCCGAGCAGCGGCGCGACGAGCCACGCGCGCCGCGACGCGGGCCAGCCGAGGGGCAGCGCGCGCCACGTCGCGAGCGAGAACCCGAGGGCGAGCCCCGCGATGGCGAGATCACCCACCACGAGCGACCACGGCACGTCGAGCTGTGGCGTGATCAGGATCGCGGCGAGCAGCGCGAAGTACAGCCCCAGCGCGACGCCGAGCGGACGGGCGATGCGCGGCGCTCCGCCGCGCGGGGTCGGGGCCACCGGCGCGTCCGCTGCCCCCTGCGAGCACACGGGGCACAGCGACCACGCGGCCTGCCAGGCGCACCCGCACGCGGGACAGAAGCGGCGCTGCTCCGACATGGAACGCCTCGCTTCAGCGGCCCGCGGAGCTGCGCAGGAGCTGACGATAGCGGCCGGTCTGGCTCACCGCGCGCGCGAGCACGACGATGACGATCGCCTTCATGATGAGGCCGCGGTAGAGCGAGTGGGGATCCATCACCGCCTCGAACAGGTGGACCGACACGAAGAGCACGAGCCCGACCACCGCGGCGGGGAACGGGTTGCGCCGCGCCCACAGGAACAGCCCGAAGAACGCCGCGCCGATCCCGAAGACGGTGAAGAGCACGGGGGGCGTCGGCGGCAGCGTGTTCGTCCCGTAGATCATCACCGCGCCGAAAACGACCTGCAGCACCGCGACGGCGAGCAGGGCCTTGGCTGCGTCGCGGCCGGCCTTGTGCACCCCGGCCGCGGTGAGGCCAGGCACCGCCGCGTCCACCGCGAGATCAGCCTTGAGCCGCGCCCCGCACGACTCGCAGAACGCCACCGACAGCTTTGCTTCCCGTCCGCACTTCCAGCAGTTCATCGCGATCCTCGCTTCCTGCACTCCACCGTAGCGCAGGAGCGAGGGGGGAGACAACGACGCTGCGGTCGCGGTCCGACCGACCGCCGCCCTGCGGCTGGCCGCGCGGCCAGTTCCGTCGCCCGCGGTCGTGGAGCGTCGTCTATCATGCGTTCGCGCACCGATCTGCATGTCGCCCGTCGCTCCCAGCCCGCGTGACCCACCCGGTCGTCCGACACCACACTTCGGGGCGCGGCTCGCCCGGGGTCTCGGCACCGCGCGGATGCTCGCCACCCTCGCCCAGACGTGGTGGCACCGGCCCGACTCGCCGACCCGCGTGGTCCTCGACGTCACGCGGCGCTGCAACCTGCGCTGCGCGATGTGTCGGACGTGGGCGCTGCCTCGGAGCACCGAGCTCGACGCCGCGGAGATCGGCGCGCTGGTCGGGCGGCTCGCGCAGCTCGTGTGGCTCGACGTCACCGGCGGCGAGCCGTTCGTGCGCGCCGACATCGACGCGGTGTTCGCCGCGATCGTCGAAGCTGCGCCGCGCCTCGGCGTGCTGCACTTCCAGACCAACGGATGGATGACCGACCGCGTGGTCGAGTCGACCCGATCGCTGCGCGGGCGCCTGGCCGACGGCGTGACGCTCATCGTCACCGTGAGCATCGACGGGCCGCCCGACGTGCACGACGCGATGCGCGGGCGCGCGGGGTCGTGGGCGCGCGCCGTGCAGACCGCGGCCGCGCTGCGGGCGATCCCGGGGGTCGAGGTCCACGTCGGCACGACGCTGACGCGGGCCAACGTCGCCGCGCAGGACGCCACCTGGGCGGCGCTCGTCGCCGCGATCCCCGGGCTGTCGCGGGCGCACTGGCACCTGAACGCGATGCAGACCTCGGCGCACTTCTACGACAACGCCGGGCAGACGGCGCTGCGCGTGCCGACGGGACCGGTGCTCGAGCGACACCTCGCGGCGCGCGGCGTGCCGCACTCGCTGCACGCGGTGATGGAGAGCATCTACCTGGTGAACCTCGCGTTCGTGCAGCGGGGCGAGGGCTCGGGGATCGGCTGCCAGGCCCTGCGCAGCACGATGTTCGTGTCGCCCGAGGGCGAGGTCTACCCGTGCCACCTCTACGATCGTCCGCTCGGCAACGTGCGCGAGCGGGACGTGCTGGCGCTGTGGCGCAGCGCCGAGGTGGCGGCGGCGCGGCGCGACATCGAGGCGCTGGCGTGTGGCGGCTGCTTCTCGGCCTGCGAGGCCTACCCGGCGATCGCGGGCGCGCCGGTGGCGACGCTGCGCGCGACGACGCGACGCGCGTGGACCCTGTGGCGTGAGCGAGGAGCCCGCGACGATGTCTAGCGGCCCGATCCCCGATCTCGCCGCGCTGCGACGATGGTTGCTCGGCCCCGAGGTCGTGGGCGACGGCGGCGCGGTCCGATCGTGGGCCCCCGGCGGCCACGACTACCCCGAGGCCGGCGGGCTGTGGCTGTCGTGGCTCGCGACGATCGAGCCCGGCGATCCGCGGGGCGACGCGGTGGCCGCGTGGTTGTCGCGGGCGATCGACGATGACGCGGTCGGCCGCGACGGGGTCGGCTACACGTTCGACCTCGGCGTCGTCCTCACGGCGCTGCTGCGCTGGGCCGACGCGACCGGGCGTGGGCCGGGCCCGTCGACGATCCGCGGCGCGCGTCGCCTCGTCCGCGCGATCGCGGGGCGCCGCGCGTTGACCTCGGGCGCCGCGGCGCCGCGGTGGAGCACCCGCTTCGGCGGTCACCTCGGCAAGCTCGCGCTCGCGCTCGACCACCTCGACGCGGCGGCGATCGTCGACACCGCCGATGCGCGCGCGGCCCTGGCGGACGCGCACGATCGCGACCTCGGGGCGGTGTACGTCCACGCGCGGCTCTACGCCCTCGAAGGCGCGTGGCTCCGGGGCGACGTCGAGACCGTGGCGCAGGGCGCCGGCTGGCTCGCCGAGCTGCAGCGGCCCGACGGCGCGATCGCGGCGTCCTGGGATCCCGCGCGCGGTCTCGACGGCCCGGGCCGATCCGATGCGACCGCGCAGGCGGTGCGCCTGTGGTGCGCCGCGGATCGGGCACGGTTCGCGGCGCCGATCGATCGCGCCCTGGCGTGGCTCGCGGGCATGCAGACGGACTCCGGCGCGATCGACTACGACGACCGCACCGCCCACCGCAACGTGTGGTGCACGCTCTTCACCGCGCAGGCCCTGGCGTTCGCGACGTCCGGTCCGGACCGCGGGGCCCTGCTGTGATGCTGGTGTCCGTGGTGATCCCGGCCTTCGACGAGGCCGCGGCGATCGGAGCCGTGGTCCGCGAGGCGCGTGATGTCGCCGGCGTGCTCGAGGTGATCGTCGTCGACGACGCGTCGCGCGACGACACCGCGGGCGTCGCCGCTGCCGCGGGCGCCCGCGTGCTCCGGCTCGCCCACAACCTCGGCAAGGGCGCGGCGGTGCGGCGCGGCGTGCTCGCGGCGACCGGTGATGTCGTGGTGCTGCTCGACGGTGACGGTCAGGACCCGCCGGCCGAGATCCCGCGCTTGCTCGCGGCGATCGAGGCCGGGGCCGACCTCGCGATCGGCTCGCGCTTCCTCGGCCGCTTCGAGCCCGGGGCGATCACCGCGATCGATCACGCGGGCAACCGCGTGCTGTCGTGGGCCTTCGGCGCGCTGTTCGGCGTCGCGCTCACCGATACGCAGGCGGGCTTCCGCGCCGCGCGACGCGAGCTGCTCGCGTCGGTGCTGCCGCGACTGCGCGCGGAGGGCTTCGAGATCGAGACCGAGCTGCTCGCCGCGGCGCTCGCTGCCGGCGCGCGCGTGGTCGAGGTCCCCGTGACACGACGGCCGCGGGCGCACGGGGTCACACGGCTGCGTCGCGTCGTGGACGGGCTGCGGATCCTCCGCTGCATGCTGCGGTGCGCGGTCGTCACTGCACGGTGATCGAGTAGTCGCCGCCGTCGGGCGCCGAGATCACGAGGTACGCGGCCTCGTCGGCGCCGAACTCGAGCGTCGTGCCGCCGACCGGATCGACCACGACGATGTCATCCGCGACGCGGAACGCCCGGGCGCCGATGCCCGCGCCGGTGACGTCGAGGTCGAGCGGGCCGGGGCCCACGAGGCGATACACGTCGATGCCACCGGGCAGCACGGCGCCGTCCTGGGCGTCGCCGCCGGCGAGGTCACCCTCGCGCGCGACCTCGCCGACGTCGAAGGCCAGAAAGCCGTACCCGAGCTCGGGGCGGTCGGCGACCATGGCCACCGCCATCTCGAGGAACACGTCGAACGCCGCGTCGTCGCCGACGCTCGCGAGCGCCGCGTCGAGGCCGGCCCACCCGTTGGTCGGCTCGGCGGTGATCGCCGTCATGAGCGGAGCGCCGCCGCGCTCGTAGAGGAACGTGCCCCACAGCAGGCCCGCGCCGTAGTTGAACGAGCCGAAGTCGACGCCGCCGGGGCCCCAGTCCTGATCGGGATCGAGGCGGAAGTCGTCGAGCCACTCGTCGTCGGTGAAGAAGCCGTTGGCGGTCATCGCCGCCTCGGCGAGGCTCTCGTCGACCCACGTCTCCTCGTCGGCATCGATGCCGCGGTGGATGATGTGGTAGCTCTCGTGCGCGGAGATCGACAGCGCCTCGTCGCCGTCGAGCGGCACGAGCACGGTGCCGTCGAGGTGGAGCTGGGGATAGTCGCACCAGCCGCACAGGTAGCCGTCGCCGCCGCCGTTGCTGTCGACGACGAACACCGAGACCTTGCCGCCGGGCAAGGACGCGGTGTCCAGCGGGCCGAACACCGCCTCGTCGTTGAGGATCACGCCGCGGCTCGGATCGATCGAGCCCTCGGGCGTGAACAACTCATAGCGGTGCATGAAGCCGTTGACGGCGGCCTGATCGATCCCGTTGTCCCACAGCGCGTCGGCCACCATGACGAACGTGCGATCGCCCTCGGCGCGACACGTCGCGGCCACCTCGACGGTCTGGTGGGTCTGGCCGTCGTAGACGAGCGTCGAGGCGGGCATGCCCCAGCACGGCGAGTCGGAGTAGTCGGGCAGCTCGCCGGTGCCGGTGGTGCCGGTCGTACTGCCGCCGGTGCTGTCGACGGCGCCGGTCGTGCTGCTGGAGCTGTCGGCCGCGCCGGAGCTCTCGACCGCGCCGGTGGTGTCGACGGCGCCGGTCGACGTCTCGACGCCCGCGTCCGCACCCCCGCCGCACGCCACCGCACCCGCCAGGCCCAACACACCCACCACGAGGTTCACGCCGGAAGAACGCATGCCGCGATCGTATCGCAAGCCGAGCCGCTCGCCGCTATGATCCCCGAGGTGCGCACGCATCGGGTCCTGACCAACGAGACCTGCGCGCACCGCTGCAGCTTCTGCGACACACGGCGGGAGCACGAGCGGGCCTCGGTCGCGGGGCCCGAGGCGCTCGCGGCCCGCATCGACGCCGCCGGGGACGCGGGCGCCGAGGAGGTGGTGTTGACCGGCGGCGAGCCGACGCTGCGCCGCGATCTGGCGCGGTGGATCGCGCGGGCCCGCGACACCGGGGCGCGGGTGGTGCTCGAGACCAACGGCGCGCCGATCGACGCCGCCGCCGCGCGGGCGTATGCGACCGCGGGCCTGACGACCGCGCGGCTGCACGTCCCGGGACACGACGCCTTCGTGGCGGTGACCGGCGATGCCACGGGGTGGGCGCGGGCGTGTGAGGCGGCCGCGCTGCTCGCCGCGGCCGGCGTGACGATCGAGGCCGTGATCCCGATCGTCGCCGCGACGCTGCCCGAGCTCGACACGCTGCCGTCGGTGATCGCTCGGGCGATGCCCGCGGTGTCGGCCCTGCGCGCGCGGGTGATCCAGCAGGCGCCGTCGGGCGCGGCGTCCCCGGCCGATGCGGTCGCGGGTCTCGAGCGCCTCGGCGACGCCGCGCGGGCGGTGCCGCTGCCGCTGCAGCTCGACCCCGCGACGTTCGTGCCGCCGTGCCTGCTGCGGCGGCCCGATCGGCTCGCGCACGCCTACGCGCTGGGCCCCGGCGGCGCGTCGCGGCCGGATCACCACCGTGTGGCGGCGTGTGCGTCGTGCGTCGTGCTCGATCGCTGCCCCGGTGTGCCGACGCCGTGGCGCGGGCACGCCGAGGTCGCCGCGCGTGCCCTCACCGAGGACCGCCTGCGTCGTCGGCTCTCGATCGTCGCGTCGGTCGAGGCCCAGATCGCCCGCGAGCTGGTGACCGACGAGGTGTGGCGCCGCACCGACGGCCAGACCGTGCGCGCCCGCATCGTCCGCGTCGGGTTCGCGTGCAACCAATCGTGCAGCTTCTGTTTCGTGTCGACGCACCTGCCCGCGGCGCCGCGGCCCGACGTCGCCGCGGCGATCGATGGGATCGCCGCGCAGGGCGGGGTGCTCGTGCTGTCGGGCGGCGAGCCCACGCTCGATCCCGACCTGGCCGCCTGGATCCGCCGCGGCAAGGCCAACGGCGCCGTCGAGGTCGAGCTGCAGACCAACGCGACGCGCCTCGACGCCGCGCAGGTCGACGCGCTGGTCGACGCGGGCCTCGACGTCGCGTTCGTGTCGCTGCACGCCGCGACCGCGGCGACCTCCGACGCGATCACCGGTGCGCCCGGGACCTTCGTGCGCACGCTTGCCGGACTCGACGCGCTCGCGGGTCGCGTGTCGCGGCTGCGGATCAACTTCGTGTTCTGCCGATCCAACGCCGAGGAGTTCCCGGCGTTCGTCGACCTGGTCGCCGCGCGGTGGCCGGTCGCTGCGATCACGGTGTCGTTCGTCGCACCGTCGACCGATCTCGTCCCGCACACCGTCGCGTTGGTCCCGCGCTACACCGAGGTGATGCCCGCGTTGCTCGAGGGGCTCGGGCGGGCGCGGGCGCACGGCCTCGAGGTCGGCGGCTTCGACTCCATGTGCGGCATCCCGCTGTGCCTGGTCCCGCCGGCCGAGCGCGCGCCCCTGCTGCGCCTCGCGCCGATCCCCGAGGGGATCGATCGGGGCGAGTTCGTGGTGGCCCCCGCGTGCGGAGGCTGCTCGCTGCGCGGCCGCTGCTACGGCGTGCGCCGCGGTTACGCGGCGCTGCACGGCACCGACGAACTCCGGGCCCAGGACGCCAGCGCGCCGTGCTAGAAGGCTCCGGCCGCCGCGACGAAGACCGAAACGTCCGACCGCGGCGTTCCTCGAGGAAGCCCCCCATGCGCGAATCTTCGCTCGCCCTCGCCTTGCTCCTGGCTGCGCCGCTCGCCTGCGGCGGCTCCGACGACTCCGCCCAGAAGGCGCCGGCCAAGGCGATCGTGGGCGAGACGAAGATCGAGCCGACGGTCACGCCCCCCGTCGAGCCCAAGGTCGTCCCCGAGGATCCCTTCGCCGACGACAAGTGGGAGGAGCCCGACGCCGACACCGACGGCGGCGACGCGCCCGAGCCTGCGAAGCCCGAGGTCGCCGCGGGTCCGTGGCCGGGGCCGTGCAAGATCACCTACAAGGGCGGCCCGACGCTGCGGTTCAAGTACACCGACACGGGCGGCACCGTGCGCACCGACGCCGATGGCGACGGCAACGCGGACGTCTGCAGCAAGTTCGATCGCGCCGACGGCCACACCACGAAGATCTCGATCGACCTCGACTGCAACAAGAAGACCGACCTGCGGCTCGAGCCCAAGCTCGAGGCCGGCACCAACCTCGCGGTCGCCAAGGTCACCGCGACCGAGGACAACGGTGGCAACCGCGAGATGACGATGGTGGAGCTCGGCCTGTTCGCGGGCCTCGAACCCGGCTTCCCCCTGTCGGCCGCGCGGAAGGACGTCGACGCGACGATCAAGGACGGTCGCGTCACCAAGGCCGCGATCAAGGGCGAGGGCGGGACCAAGATCTCGCTGGCGTACGACAAGGACGGCCGCATCAAGGGCCTCGACGAGGACACGGACGGCGACGGCACGGTCGACCGCAAGTTCACGTACAAGTACGACGCCAAGGGCAACGTGACCAAGATCGAGGTCACGGTCACCGAGGCGGCGACGGCCGGCGGCAAGCCGACGAAGAAGAAGCAGACCGCCACGGTCGACTACAGCTGCTGGAAGTAGCACGCGCCCGGCAAGGTCATCCTCGTCGCCCCGATGTACCGCCATCCCGTTCGATGCGGCGTGCGGCCAGGATGGCGGCGTGCTCGACCGCCAGGACCTCGGTCACGCGCTGGCTGACGCCATCGACTTGGCGAAGCAGCTCGGGCGTGATCGTCACACCGCTCACCGAAACCAGCTGCCAGCCGGCTGCGCCTTCGTCGGACCACACCAATAGGGCAGCCTGCGCGCTGCCACAGACGGGGCAGGTCCAGGCCTCCAGCGCCTGCAGCGGGTGCGGCACCGGCCAGCGCGACACGGGCGTGAAGGCGTCGGCGAGGTCATCCGGGCCGATCAGGAGCCGGTGACCGGGCTCGAGCCAGATGTCGTGTGCGTACAGCACGATCGCGCGTGTCCACAGTCGGCTGTCCGCCGCGGCGACACGCGTGCCGCAGCGCGTGCAGGTCAGCGGAACACGGTAACAGGCAGTGCCGGACATCTCGGGCGCAGAGCATGATGGCTCGAAAAGACCACGAAGTCCCGCACCTGATGTTGACGCGGCGGCACCAGCCCGACCACGCGGGGGACCGAAGCGCTCGGGCTCGACATCGAACGCCGTGCACGCGCCCTGCGCTCGGGTAGACGCCGATGATCAGCGCGCGCGGCGTGCCGTTGGCCGCCGCGCGAGCGGGTCGCTCGGGGTTGGGTTGGCCGGGAAGCGGCCGTGGCGGTTCGTGCTCATGCTGACGGGACGCTCGACCAGTCCAGGGTTGCAAGAATCTCATCGACGATGGGAGCAGGATCGCCGCCCGGACGAAGTACGAAGCAGCCGCAATCATGGGCACGATGGAACTCGGGCGAGAACCACTCTGCGGTATCGCCGATCATCGCTGGGACGAGGAGGTACCCCGCCGTGGCGCGACCACCGCTCGCAGGCCAGCGTAGCGCGTGCTGGTAGATGTGCACCGATTCGAAGGCTTCGTAGAGCGAGCGTTGCGCCACACGATACTTGGCGTCCAAGAACATCCAAGCCCCCGCGGAGCCGACGTGCGCCGATTCCACCACGATGTCGGGGCGACGCTCACCGGAGATCGAATGGGGCATATCTCGGCGGCCCGCAAAGAACGACCCGAACGTCATGTTGAAGTGGACGCGCATGGTCTTGCCGTCGCCGCCGAGCTCGAACGTCATCCCATCCAAAGAGCGCCCGCCGCCGCGGTCGCCGGCAGCCGTGCCGCGAGTGCCCGACAGATCGCCAAGAGGGTCCACAGCTCGTAGAGTTCGTAGGTCGGACGCGCGGGTGCGGACGGGTCGTCCTGGTCGCGCGCAAACCTCGGGCTGAGGAACGGTCGCACCAGCTTGTGGAACCTGGAGTAGGCCGGATCGTCGCGGACCGCGAGCATCGACGTCTCGGTGGGTGGTGCCGGACGGATGCCCCGCAGGAAGCTCCGCGTGCGGATCGCCGCGACTTGCAGCGCGGATGCTCGGGCGGCATCCGCACGGGCTCGGCACCACACGGCCGTGTCGCCGTCACCGTCGCCGGCGAAACGAGTGAGCCGATCTGCGAGCGTCTCGAGCCGACTGCGCGCACGGTCCAGCGCCCACACGACGTAGCGGTTCACCGGGTGATCCAGGTTCTCCTCGCTCCGCCACTGTGGCAGGTGCGGCTCGGGACCGACCGCGGTCAGCGAGCGCCACGCGTCGACTGCGACCGCGGCACTGCCGTGACGTGTCAACCAACCGAGTGACCCGGCGTCCGCGCGACGAATCATGCGCAGGCGAACGTACTCGCTGGTCTCGATCGAGTGCTCCCGCGGCCGCGTCGTCACGGCACGGAGGGCCAACAGTAGAGCCGGCACCAACGGAAGCAGGGCCGCAGCGGCGAATCCAGGCGAGTCGACGCCTTCGATCGCGACGCCGCCGGTGGTCCCTCCGCCGGCCCCGACGCTGAGCCCGGGCAGCCATGCCTCGAGGTCGTCGACCAGTCGCAACCACGTCGCTTCATCGAGCTTCTCGGCTCTCGGCACGACTCGAACCGACGCGGGCACGACGCGATCGGAGACGACCACATGCAGCTCACGACACTGTGCGGTCCAGAAACCAACGGTGAGGTCGACCGTCCGCGGGTCGATGCGCGGGAGATCCCGAACGTCGAGCCGTGCTTGGAGAATCGCGCCGTGCGTCGCGCGAAGTCGGTAGCTGCGCGACTCCTCGAGCACCCAGCTGTGCTCGCCGGGCCCGGTCGGCGTGACCAGCTCGCCTGCGGCGGTCCGGATCTCGAGGACTACGCCCAAAACCTCGTCATCCCCGTCTGCCGCAGCTCGGCGAGCATCGTCTGCAGCTTCGCGCGGCACCTGCTCAGCTCTCGCGCAGTGCAGAGCTTCTCCACGCCCGTCAGCGCCGCCTCGAGCTCGGGCGTGTGCTCGCCGCGCAGCCGAGGCAGGATCTTGCCGAACACCGCGAGGTCGGTCCCGCCGGGTTCACCGGCCACGCGCATCGCTGCGACGAAGTCGAGAACCTCCGCGGCGGTGCGATAGCCGAAGTGGCGTCGTACCGGCCGCAGGTGCTGGTAGATCTCCAGCAAGAGTTCTTCGACCTCGGCGCTGCGGTCCTTCGCATCACGACGGGCGAAGAACGCGGGAAGGTCGACCTCCCAGAACTCGAGCGTCACTGCGCGGTCGAGAACCTTGTCGCTGAATGGATGCGTGCTCTCGTCCATGTTGACCGTCCCGGCGATGTAGACGTTCCGTGGCCAGGGAATCGAGGGAGGCACGGCGTTGACGGGACTCTCGTTCGCATGCAGGACGAGCTCGCGGCCGGTCTCCATCGCCGAAAGCATCGGCGCAAAGTAACGCTCGACGCGCGCGAGGTTCATCTCATCGAGCACGAGGAAGTAGGGTCGGCTCGAATCGGCGTGCGCGCGCAGCAAGAGCCGCAGCGCCGGCTCGACGTGGAAGGTCGGGTCGGCATGCAGTGCGTTGAAGTAGCCGAACAGACCGGTGGGGTCGCGCCAGTCCGGGGAGACCGGCACTGTGGCGAGATGCGTGTTCAGGTCGATCGCCATGAGGCCGCAGACGGCCCGCGCATAGCAGCCCGTGATCGCGGTCTTGCCCGTGCCGGAGAGCCCGGAGAGGATCACGAAGCGCTTCTTGTCGCTGAGGCGCCACCCGGAATCCAAGGCCGCCACGAGCGCGCGCTCGAACACGAAGCGAGAGCTGTCTGCATCGCGCTGCATCTCTGCGTGGATCTCGGCGAAGGACGGGAACGCGACGGTGCTGGGACCGAAGAGTTCGTTGAGCTCTTCCTCGAGGGCAATCGCCACCTCCTTCGGCGGCGCCGGGAGTTGCGCGGGAAGACGTGCGGCCCAACCTCTCCCGTAGTCCGAGAGCGTCCACGTTCCCGCCTCCTCCTGGTCGACGAGCCCCAGGGCATCCGCCCATGCGAGCAGCGCCGTGGGAGCGAAGGCTGTGGTCCAGTTGGGGTAGATCGACTGCAACCCTCGGACCAGATCGGCCTTGGCGAGAGCCCCACCGCTCTCCCTGAGCAGTCGAAGCAGCTGCGCGTGTCCAAAGACCCGTTCGATGAGAAGCCGAACGAGGACGTCGGGCTGGTCGACCTCGAGCAACTCCTCCCCGGTCGCGCTCGGACGAAGGAGACCATCGCGCTCCTCGAGCAAGCCCAGCCCCTTCACGAGGCTGACCTGAGTGCGTACGGACTGGGGTTGCAGATGCTTGTACTGCTCGTCGGTGCGAATCAGCTCGACGAGCTCGTCGCGCGCGACGCCAGCGACGGCCGCCTGCACGATGTCGCGGTAGTGGCGGTCGAAGTTCCTGATCGCGGCATTGCCCTTCCACTGCTTTCCGAAGGGCCAGAGCACGAGCGGCGGCGCTTCCGACGGCTCGGGTGATTGCTCGTGGGTCGCGTCCTCGGCCCCACCGTGGGCGAGCGCGTCGCGGTTCTCGTACAGCCACCAGCAGAAGGTGGACCGGAGCACTTCCTCGGCCAGGCCGCCCTGCTCCGGCCCGAGCACGTTGCGGAGCCGCTGACGCATGAGCACGTGCAGCTCGAGGTGCGCGCGCCTCTGCGGCCCGAGTACGAGCTCGGCTGCGGCCAGGTTCGGTTCATACGAGAGCACGCAGGTGAGCTCGTGCGGCAGCATGCCGGCGAAGATGCGCAGCAGCTTCGCCGCCGGCTTCACGCGGACGTTGCGGGTGGCCACGAGCCCTAGCAGCTCGTTGTACGCGCCTTGAATGGCCCGCGCGCGCTGCTCGGCGTCGTGGGGGAGCTGCATCGATCGCAGATCCACCACGCGGTCGACGATCTCGGCGTCTTCGTAGAGGGCGGTAACGTTGACCGCGTCGCCTGGTCCGACGGGCGTGATCGACTTGTCGCGCCAGAGGCGTTCCTGCCACGCGCGCGTGGTGAGATCGGCGCGTGGCGCGTCTGCGATCGCTTGCAGGTGGGCGCGGTACCTGGTGCGCCATCCCTCGTGGACGGTGGACTGCGCGTGGCGTTGCCACGCGGCTCGGAGCTGATCGTCGTCGAGCACGAAGGGCATGCTAGCCGAACGCGTCGCGTTGGTTCGCCGCACCGCTGGGGAGTGGTGGCCGAATGGCCGACCGGCGCCGTGACCTTCGACCTCGCGCTGCTGACGATCACACCCTGAACGCAGCCCTCCGCCCGAGCCGGGGCCAACGGGCGGCTGTCGTGACGGCTCGCCGGCCTGCGAGGCCGCCCTGGGCCAGACCCACCCGGGCTCTACGGCTCGATGCAGATCCACTCGTCGTGGATGTCGCCCAGGGCCCGCTCGCAGTCACCCGGCTCGGCGCAGGCCGTACCCGGGAACGTCTCGGTGTCGCGCAGGGGTTCCCAGAGATCGAGGCGGTCCTCGGCGACACAGAAGAGCCCGGCGCTCTGCGCCCGACCGTCGACCGTGATCGTGAGTGCGTCGCCCTCGATCGCGTAGGTCCCCGAGTAGTTCGACTCGTTCAGGAGGTTCAGAACGCACGTGCAGCCTGCGACCTCCGAGTCCTCGCAGGCCGCCTCGACTCCCTGACCCGACAGCGCGGCCGTGAACTCCTCGCAGGTTGCCCCATAGCACCCGGGAGCATCGACCTCGGACTGGAGATCGATGGAGATCGTCACGTCGACGTCGACGGACAGGTCGGCGCCGAAGGTGCGGGTGCCGATCATGTCCGAAGCGAGGATCGCGGTGGTCGAGCCGGGGCAGTCGCCGAAGGGGTTCGGCAGCTGCTCGAACCCGCAGTGCGCCTGGATCTCCCAGGTCCCGACGATGTCACCACCACATCCAGCCGGCTCGGCGCCGCACGTCGCGTCGATGACTTGGCCCTGCCGCGCATGCACGCTCGCGACGTGCCCGACCGTCGTGAAGCCGAGGCAGAACCCCGGCAGGCCTGGCAGGCCGGCGTCGGGCTCCATCACGAACGCCGCGCCGCCCTCGGAGCTCTCCTGTGCCCCGGTCTCCGACTCCGTCGCCGACGCGGCGGAGGTCTCGGTCATGGTGCCCGGGCTCGACGTCGCGGGGTCGGTGCCCGGGCCCGTCGAGTCCGCCGGTGTCCCGCTCGTCGAGCCGGTCGCTGCCGTCGTATCGCCATCCGCCGCGGACGGCGACGTCGAGCCGCATGCGATCGCGGTGCACGCGAGGATCGACAAGGAAACGAGCCGGCGGTGGATGTGCGTCATGGCTGGGCGATTGTACGCGCGGAGCGCCCGGGTTCTGACCGCCGACGGCGGTTCCCACGGTGTGGTCGTGGCAGGCCGCGGCTACGCCCAGGGGACAGCGCGGCGTCTTTCAGGTCGTGGTCGACCCTACTCGCACGGGCAATCGCAGTCGCCGAAGCCGCAGTGGATGAAGTCCACCTCGACCGCGAAGTCCCACTCGGCTTGGTCGAGCACGATGACCGCGCGCACGTGCTTCCATGGCTCGGCCTCGAAGGAACTCAGCTCGGGTACCGGCTCGAGGAACGTGATCGTGCCGATCGCGTCGGATTGGAGCCCTTCACCCGCGGGGTAGCTGCCCTCGAGCGGATGTTCGAGGGAGAACGTGTCGAGCGGGGCGAGGCGGAGATCTCGCTCTTCCCCGTCCGCAACCGCATGCGTGCGGAAGTCGAAGTACGGGACGCCCGAGCACAGATAGACGCCGAGCCAGCCCTCGTCGATCTCCACCTCGCCCGACGGCGTCGTCCCGCGCATCAGATCGATCAGCGCCTGCGGTTCTTCGCAGTCCTCGTACGTGGGGTCGGGCTCGGAGGGCTCGGTGGACACCGGTCCGGTGCTCGACTCGGAGGTCGTCTCGGAGGTGGTCTCGGATCCGGTCGTTTCCGTTGTTCCCCAGGAGGAGGACGACGACGTCTGCACAGCCTCGCTGCTGCCGCCTCCACTGGACGTCGGCACGTCCGGCCCGCGACAACCCGCCGCCGACGCGATCATCACCACGGCGAAGCGGTTCATGGGGACACCACCACCAGGTCGATCCACTGCGACGGATCACGATCGCCGTCGTAGTGACGGATCACAGCGAGTAGCTCGCCCTCGTCGTCCCATCGAAGAGCCAACACATGGGTGAACCGATCCCCGAGCACGCGCGCGGATTGCGGTTCGCCGTCGACGATTCGAGCCAGCCATGTCACCGATTCATACGTGTCGACCGCGACGGCGACGACCCCATCGTCGCGCACCGCGGAGATCGTCGCCTTGCCGTCGACCCCGTAGAAGTCTGGTTCGGTCCGCATGATCGGATCGTCGCAATCGACGAGGTTCGCGATCGTACCCTCGGCGTCGATCAGCGCGCCCCAGGGCACGAACGCCGGTGAGCCGAACGCCCAGGTGTTGCCGTTGCCGGCGTCGGCGAGCCCCTCGATGTTGCCGTACGCCGGTGACTCGGCGTCGAACGACCATCGCGTCGCGCCGCTGGCATCGAGCCGAACGACGCGGGGGGCAGCTGCCGATACGACGCCGAGGCCATGCACGACGACCTCGTCTCCGGCGAGCGCAAGGGCGGTGATCTGCGAGATCTCGACGATCTTGCGCGACCACTCGAGAGCTCCATCGGCGGTGAAGCGAGCGACAAAGCCGCGGCTCGACGGGGTGTTGAGTTGCTCGGCGGAGCCCGCCGCGACGACGCTCGTGCCGTCGGTCACCACGCGGTCGAACCACGCGTCGTCCTCGAGCGCCACTGTCCACCGCTGTGCACCCGCGACGTCGAACGCCGTCATGGTCGGTCGCCTGCGGTCGTCGACGATCGACGACGCGACGAATGCGTCGCCGACGGGGGCGAGCGCGAGTCCGATCCCCTGATACGGGTCGGTCGTGATCGACCACAGGACTTCGCCCTTGGCGTCGCGCCGCTCGAGGCGGTTGTCCGCGTCGCCGAGCACCAGGGTCGATCGATCTCCACCGAGAACGACGACGTCGTACTTGTCGAACGTGAACAGCGTCGCCGTCTCGGCGTCCTGCGTGCAGCCTTCGCACGCCGGTGCGACGCAGCCCAAGAGCGGCAGGTGTGGTGCAGTCGGGCAGTCGGCACGCGCAGCGCCGCGGCAGAACGGCGCGTTGCGGATCGCAGCGGGCGCCGGAGCGTCGTCCTGGGGCGGTGCGCTGGTCGACGTCGACGCGTCCGATGTCGTGGGCATCGCGTCCACGCCGAGATCGTCCGAGTTGCACGCCAGCGCAGGCACACCCAGCGCGAACGATCGAGCCACGCGACGCACGACCAGCATCGTCGCACGCTTTCACCTGGGGTGGGGGCCCCAAGAGGAAGCAGCCCGCCCCTGTCGACTCCGCCCGCCGGAAGTAGCAAGATCGCCCGAGGTGGCGAACCTCGGCTACATGCAGCTCGTCCGCGGCTGCAACCAGTACTGTCGGTTCTGCTCGAACCCCGCCTCGGGCTACATGCTCGACCTGCCCACGGCGCAGCGGCAGGTCGACGACTTCGTGGCGCGGGGCTACTTCGGCGTGATCCTCACCGGCGGCGAGCCGTCGCTGTCACCGATCGTGCCGGAGGTCGCGCGGTACGCCGCCGACCGCGGGTTGCACGTCCGCATGATCACCAACGGCTCGCAGCTCGCCAAGGACGGGCTCGCCGAGCGCTACCGCGACGCGGGCCTGTCGTGCTTCCACGTCAGCATCCACACCGCCCGCGCCGAGCTCGAGGACTTCCTCACCGGCGTGAAGGGCAGCTTCGCCCTGGCGATGCGAGCCCTCGAGCGGCTCGGCGCGGTCGGGGCGACGGTCAACATCAACACCGTCATCAACAAGTACAACGCGGATCACCTCGACGAGACGGTGATGGCGCTGACCGGGCGCTTCGACTTCCTGCGGCACTTCGTGTGGAACAACCTCGATCCGTCGATGGGCCGCGCCGAGACCAACCGCGACACAGCGCCGCGGCTCGCCGACTTCGAGCTCTCGCTGGCCCGCGCGATGCGGCACCTGCACCGCAGCGGCCGCAGCTTCCGCGTCGAGCGGGTGCCGCTGTGCTACATGACCGAGTTCGCCCACTGCAGCACCGAGACCCGCAAGATCATCAAGGGCGAGGAGCGCATCGTGCACTTCCTCGACACCAAGGGCACGGTGCGGCAGACCGACTTCCGCCACCCCAAGGCCGACGTCTGCCAGCGCTGCAGCCTCGACGGGATCTGCGGTGGGCTGTTCGAGCGGGGGGATCACTACGATCTGGCGGAGCTGCACCCGGTGTTCGTGGATCCGCAGCCGATCGTCGATCGGGTGCTCGCGGATCCAGACTGACGCCCTCGGCCGGCATCGTGACTGTGGGGACGTGTGACCGCCCGAGTCGACTGATCCAGTCGGGTTCGGCAGAACCAGCCGTGACATGCATGGTCCGGGCCCGGCGGTGGCCCGCCCACGGGCCAACTTGCAAGAGCTGGGCTCACCAAAAGCACGCAGTTGCTGGTGCACGTGGGCGGTTTGGCGTTCGCAGGCCGGCACGGCGCATGCACCCGGCCGGGTCACTTGGCGAACCACGTCCTGCCGGTCGTGCCGATCCGGCAGTGGGTGCTGTCGCTGCCGTACTTGCTTCGGACGATGCTCGGTGTCGTGCCGCGCGTGTTCGTGCGCGCGCTCTCCGGGTGGATCCGCGGCAAGGTGCGCGAGAGAGGTCGGGCGGATCGACGGGCGTGACGTCCACTTCACGGGACGGCTCGGTGGCGGTCGAGTTCGACCCGATCGATTTCGTGGGCAAGGTCGCAGCGTGGTTACGCGACCGCGGTCGAAGTTGATACACTATCGGGGATGCCTGGCTCCCCACGCGAGCCTTCACGCCTACGTGGTGAAGGACGGGCGCGCGCCGCCGCCGAGCAAGGCGAAGGTGACGACGATGGCTGCGGCGAGGACCGCGCTGCGGGTCGGGTCGTGCGCGAGGCAGACCTGCGGACCGGCGCGAGAGCGCAGACTCCGATGGGCCGACCTGATGCAGCGCGTGTTCGCGATCGACGTGCTGGTGTGCCCAGCTGCGGCGGACAGATGAAAGCGATCGGAGGTGACGGATCGGCCCGTGGCCAGAAGATGCTGGAGCACATCGGGGTTCCTAGCGACGCAGCCGAGCCGTGGCCGGCACGCGGGCCACCGGCGTCGGTGGGAGTGCCCCGCGCGCGGGCTCGACGTCGAGTCAGGCTGACGAGCCCGCGCCGGATGTCGAGTAGAGCGCGCGGAGCACCGCGACGGGAGTGCGCGGCCTGAGATCGAGCCGGCGGCCGCGGGCTGTCTCGAGATCCGCATTCGGCAACGCGAGGCCCCCCGAGCGCCTTCGAAAAACGTCAGTCGATGCAGCTCGTGTATTGACGACCACCGCTCGCGGTGTGCTTGCCCTGCGCGAACGCCGAATGCGCGGACTATGCCAAGTTGCGACCCCTTTGTGCTTCCGATTCGCACGAACGCTTCGCTACTCCCCGGCGGTGTCGTCTTGACTCCCCGACGTGCCAGTGCAAGCCTGTTCCGTGAGACATCGGGCGAGGGGCCGCCGACAGGACGAATGCATAGCGACTTTCAGATCGTTCGGGCGGCGTGCGCGGCCCTAGGGGAACAAGAACTCATGGTCCGCGACCTCGCTCCGTTGCTCGAACGGCGTGGGATCAGGATCTCTCGCGACGCCCTGAGCGGCGTGCTGCATCGAGCACGCGCCCAAACCCCGGGACTTATCGTGATCGAAGGCCGATGGCGATATGAGGGCACGGCATACCGAGAGACTGTTCGCCGCGAGCCGGAGGTAGTGACGGCCGCGGATATCCGCGCAGTTGAAATAGACTCGCTTTACCCCTCAAC
>LNFB01000025.1 GCA_001464385.1 Deltaproteobacteria bacterium Ga0077550
GGCGACCAAGAGGACAGTTCTACGCCGCGACACGATTCGATTGACGCTCCACATGAGTTCGTAGCTCCGTTTCCGATCCTCCATGACACTCGGCAAAGTCTAGCGCCGGGGGCTGTGCTTTCCGATGAGCAGGAGGCAGTGGTCGATCAACCGACGGACAGCTGGATTCTTGTTGAGGCGGGTCCTGGAACGGGCAAAACCACGGTTTCGCTTGCCCGCGTCGCAAAGCTCTGGGAGCGTGGCATTCTTCCTCACACTATCCTCGTCCTGTCGTTCACGAGAGCGGCCGTGGCCGAATTGCGGCACCGGCTTGCAAGCACGGCCGAGATCGGCAGGGCCGCCGACGGGGTTAGAATCGCAACGCTCGACAGCGAGGCGTGGCGCCTGAGCCAGGGATTCGGCGCAGCAAG
>LNFB01000026.1 GCA_001464385.1 Deltaproteobacteria bacterium Ga0077550
TCGTGCCCTGTCGTGAATTGGCCATCGTCCGCACCATCCCCAGATCACGCTATCACGGCGGCGCTGGTCCCGTCAGGGGGACGATCCGTAGAACTGCGGACGGCCGTGGCGACCGCTCGCCGCTTCAGAGGACCACGCCCAGCGCGTCCCAGGCGATGCGTTGCTCGCAGTTCTCGTCGAGGCCGGCGCGATCGACCGTGAGGTCGAACTCGAATCCGCCGTCGAACAGCGCGACGTTGGACTCCTGGGTGCCGGGCCCGTAGGACGCGGTGCCGAAGCCCAGCGCGTAGTCGCCCGCATCTGCGCAGCCGTCGCGCACGCACAACTCCTCGACCCGCGGCACCTCGAGCCCGTCGGGGAACGCGAGCGTCGGCGGGAGGCCCACGGTGTCGGTGGCGCTGACGAGGAGCGGCCGGTGCTCGGTGACCTGCGTGACGGCGATCGATCGCACCGCGCAGTTGGCCGTGCGGGCGACGACGACCTCGACGCAGCCCACGCCGTCGACGATCGGCATCGGGATCCCCTCGGTCTTGAAGCGGAATTCGGGGGCGCTGGGCAGGCAGAGCGAACAGTCCCCGCAGCCGAGCACCCGCAGGTCGGCCCGTGCGGTGGCGACGACGGGGCCGGATACGACGAGGACCGGCGCACAGTCGCCGTGCGGCTGGCCATCGACGGTGACCTCGAGGCTGCGCTCGGCGGTGCTCTCGTCGTCGCACAGCGGCGCGCCGCCGGTCGTCGCGCCCGAGGTGCTGGGCTCCGGCCCGCTCTCGGCCTCGGAGCTCGGCAGATCCGTGGAGGTGCCCTCACCGAGCGTGTCGACGGGTCTGGTGTCGGAGGCGGTGGCGTCGCTCGCGTCGGCGCTCGCCTTCGTCGGGTCCACGCCTCCGGTGCTGCTCGACGCCTCGCCGAACGCCGGGTTGGCGCGGGTGCACGCGCCGAGCAGCGCCCACGCCAACCCGGCCACGACGAGTCCCCGCATCCAATGATCGTACCCCCTGGACCGGGCCCCGGAAAGTCGTCACCCCATGTACGGATAGCGCCACGATCGCGGGGGCGCGAAGGTCTCCTTGATCGCGCGCGGCGAGAGCCAGCGGATCAGGTTCCACATCGACCCCGCCTTGTCGTTCGTCCCCGACGCCCGCCCGCCGCCGAACGGCTGCTGCCCGACCACCGCGCCCGTCGGTTTGTCGTTGATGTAGAAGTTGCCGGCCGCGTGTCGCAGCGCCTCGGTCGCCTGCGCCACCACGGCGCGATCCTCCGAGAACACCGCGCCCGTCAGCGCGTACGGCGTCGTCGAGTCGACCAGCGTCAAGGTCTCGTCCCACGCGGCGTCGTCGTAGACGAACAGCGTGAGCACCGGGCCGAACAGCTCCTCGACCATGGTGCGGTACTTCGGGTTGCGCACGACGATGACCGTGGGCTTCACGAACCATCCCTCGCGATCGTCGAACTCGCCGCCGAGGATCTCGACGACGTCGCCGCCGATGTTGCCGCGGGCCTCGGTGATCGCCCCGGTGTGCTTCTTGTACGCGCGCGCGTCGATGACCGCGCCCATGAAGTTGCGGAAGTCGCAGACGTCACCGACGCCGACCTCGCCGAGCAGCGCCGCGAGGCGATCGCGGAGCTGCGGCCACATCGACGTCGGCACGTAGGCGCGCGACGCCGCCGAGCACTTCTGGCCCTGGTACTCGAACGCGCCGCGCAGCAGCGCGACGGCGACCGCCTCGACGTCTGCGCTGGCGTGCACGAGCACGAAGTCCTTGCCGCCGGTCTCGCCGACGAGCCGCGGGTACTGGGGGTAGCTCGCGATGCGGGCCCCGATGTCGCGCCACAGCCCCTGGAACACCTCGGTGCTGCCGGTGAAGTGGACGCCGCCGACCTCCGGGCTCGCGAGCACCGGATCGCCGACCGCTCCGCCGGGCCCCGGCACGAAGTTGATCACGCCCGGGGGCAGCCCCGCCTCCTCGAACAGCTCCATCAGGTAGTGCCCGGAGAGCACCGCCGTCGACGCCGGCTTCCACACCACCGTGTTGCCGCACAGGGCGGGCGCGCTCGGCAGGTTGCCCGCGATCGACGTGAAGTTGAACGGCGTCAGCGCGAACACGAACCCGTCGAGCGGCCGGTACTCGACGCGGTTCCACACACCCGCGGGTGACAACGGCTGATCGGCGAGGATGCGCGTGTAGTACTCGACGTTGAACGTGAAGAAGTCGATGAGCTCGCAGGCAGCGTCGATCTCGGCCTGGTGCGCGGTCTTCGACTGACCGAGCATCGTCGCGGCGTTGATGCGATCGCGGTGGCGCTCGCGCAGCAGCGTCGCGGCGCGCAGGAAGATCGCCGCGCGATCCTCCCAACGCATCGCCGCCCAGGCCGGCTTGGCCGCGCGCGCCGCCGCGATCGCGGCCGCGACCTCCTCGGCGCCGGCCTGGTGGAAGGTGCCGAGCACGTGCTTGCGCGCGTGCGGGACGACGATGTCGGCGGTGCGTCCGGTGAGGATCGTCCGACCGCCGATGCGCGGCCCGATCTCGAGGCGGGTGTCGAGCTGCCGCTGCAGCTCGACCTGCAGGTGGGCGCGTTCGGGCGAGCCGGGCGTGTAGTCGCGGACAGGCTCGTTGACGGCGGAGGGGACGACGAAGCGCGCATCGGTCATGGATCGGACTCCGGGGCGGTCGGGCGGCGGCGGTGGGCGAGCAACGGGAGCAGGATGGAGAGCATCAGCGGCCAGGTGGCGCCGTCGTCGGGGCCGGCGACGGCGCAGCCGCGTCGACCCGGAGCGACCGGCGTCGGGGTGACCTCGATGCGCGGCGGCTCGACGGAGGGCCGCGTCGGATCGGCCACCTCGCTGCGCGGCGGGCCGACGCCGGCGCCGAGCTCCGCGAAGTCCTCGGCCGCGGACCGCGACGCCCGCGTGCGGCTGCACATGGTGTCGACGAGTACGCCGGCGGGCGAGGCGTGGGCGTAGACGAGGTAGGGCACGCCGGCCTCGAACGCGCGGCCGCACGTCGCCGCCGCCGCGGGGCTGTACACGTCGACGCTCGGGCCGATCTCGCCCTTGAACACGCGCGTGACCTCGAAGGTGAAGCGCACCTTGCCGGCCTCGCGGTGGACCCCGAACGTGCGGCCCTCGAAGACCGCGGTCGCGTCGGCGGCCGCGGCGCGGGGCGCCGGCGGTTGGACACAGCTGCACGCCTGGGCGACCGACTCGGCGCCGGTCCACGCCACCACCACGCCGAGCGCGGCTGCGGCGAGTCCCGCAGCGGACCGGCCGACTCGAGCGCCGCGGGCATGGCCCAACACGGCCGTGACGTTAGCAGCGCCCAGACCCCCACGAAAGCCGCGCACGAAAGCCCGGGACGAACGCAGCGCACGAAGGCCGAGCGCGATCGCGGCCGCGGGCGCCGTGGCGCGGCCGCCGTGCGCTCGCGCAAGCTCTCGTTTCGCCGCCCTTTCGCCGCCCTTTCGCCGCCCTTTCGCCGCAATGGCGCGGTTCTCGACGTTTGGGCTGGTGTATCCGACGGGTCTTGTCTACACACGCGCGGGCGTGCTGCCGGTGTCGGCCGCGCGCGGCTCCCCGCCCTTCTGGCGCGAAGAAAGACCCACGCGATGCTCACGGTCAGCAACGTCTCCAAGACCTACGGCGGCAAGAAGCTCTTCGAGGACGTCACGACGACCTTCGACCCCGGCAAGCGCTACGGCCTGACCGGCGCGAACGGGGCGGGCAAGTCGACGTTCATGAAGATCCTCGCCGGCGAGCTCGAGCCCGACAACGGCGAGGTCACCCGTCCCGCGCGCAGCCGCCTGTCGATGCTGCACCAGGACCACTACCGCTTCGAGAACGAGCGCATCCGCGACGTCGTCGTGATGGGCAACAAGCGGCTGTGGAAGGCGATGCAGGACAAGGAGGTGCTCCTGGCCAAGGGCGCCGACATGACCGACGACGACGGCATGAAGCTCGGCGAGCTCGAGATGGCGATCGGCGAGGAGGACGGCTACAACGCCGAGACCGAGGCCGAGCAGCTGCTCACCGGCCTCGGCATCGCGCCGGCGATGCACGAGGAACCGCTGTCGCGCCTCGACAGCGCCATGCGCCTGCGGGTGCTCGTCGCACAGGCGCTGTTCGGCAACCCGGACATCCTGCTGCTCGACGAGCCTACCAACCACCTGGACATCGACTCGATCCGCTGGCTCGAGAACTTCCTCGAGAACTACAAGGGCGTGCTGATCGTGATCTCCCACGATCGCCACTTCCTCAACGAGGTCTGCACGCACACCGCGGACGTCGACTACGAGAACATCATCGTCTACCCCGGCGCGTACGACGAGATGCTCCAGCAGAAGATCGAGTTCCGGACCCAGTCGGAGAAGGGCAACGCCAGCAAGCAGAAGAAGATCCTCGAGCTGCAGGACTTCATCCGCCGCTTCGGCGCCAACGCGAAGAAGGCGAGCCAGGCGCAGTCGCGCCGGCGCGCGATGGAGCGGATCGACATGGTCGATCTCAAGCGCTCCAACATCCAGCGGCCGTTCATCCGCTTCGAGGTCAAGAAGCCCAGCGGCAAGCTGGTGCTCGAGGTCGACAAGCTCGGCAAGTCGTTCGGCACGCAGGTCGTGCTCAAGGACATCTCGTTCACGCTGCAGCGGGGCGACAAGCTCGCGATCGTCGGCCCCAACGGCATCGGCAAGACGACGCTGTGTCGGGCGCTGGCCAAGCAGCTCGAGACCGATCGCGGCAAGGTCACCTACGGGCACGAGGCGTCGATCGGCTACATGCCGCAGCACCACGAAGAAAGCGTGAGCAAGGACGACCCCAAGACGGCGTTCGAGTGGCTGTACCAGTGGGACCAGAAGGCCTCCGTCCAGGAGATCCGCGGCCTGCTCGGGCGGATGCTGTTCCCGTCGGAGGACGCGGACAAGACGCTGCGCGCGCTGTCGGGCGGTGAGACCGCCCGACTGCTGATGTCGAAGCTGACCCTCACGAAGGACAACCTCCTCATCCTCGACGAGCCCACCAACCATCTGGATCTCGAGTCGATCCGCGCGCTGACCGAGGCAATGCAGAAGTACGAGGGCACCCTCGTCTTCGTGAGCCACGACCAGTACATGGTGCAGGACGTCGCCACGTGCGTGCTCGAGCTGCGCGGCCCGGCGGGCTGCGACTTCTTCCCCGGCTCGTTCGAGGACTTCCTGGCGAAGACCGGCCGCCAGGCGTCCGGGATCCGCTGACGCACGGCGGCGGACGGCCCGCGCTCGCGGGCGCGTGCTATGCTCGACACCTTGTCCGAGGTGTCTTGATCATGCGCATTGCTGCCCCCGCCCGCTCCCTCGGCCTGCTCGTCGCCGCGGCCGCCGCCTGCTACCAGACGCCCGCCGCCCCGGAGCAGGCCACCGAGGCCGGGAGCGACGACGCCGGCACCGATGGCACGGTGACGACCACCGAGACCTCGCCGGGCACGACGATCACCGCGAGCGCGTCGGACCCCACGGCATCGAGCACGAGCCCCGGCACCGACGACACGCTCGACCCCGACACGGGCGACCCGACGGTCGATCCGAGCGAGTCCAGCGGCTCGGTCGACTCGAGCGGCAGCGGTGAGTCGGCCTGCGGCGACGGCAACGCCGATCCGGGCGAGTTCTGCATGCCGGATGCGCCTGTGCTCCTCGTCGTCGGCATTGGGGCGACGGACGTGGTCATCGCGGACCTCGACGGCGGCGGTCTCGACCTCGTCTCCCTCAACATCGCGGCGTCGACGATCAGCCTGCTGCGCAACGAGGGCGACGGCGCCTTCGCCGACGCCGAGGGCTCGACGGTGACGGACGCGGCGTGCCGCGTGCTCGCGATCGACGGCGAGGGCGACGGCGACGTCGATCTGGTGGTCGCGGGCGAGACCATCACCTCGCTCGTGAACGACGGCACCGGCAGCTTCACCCGCAACGACAGCGCCGGCTCGGGCTTCGGTGGATGCCTCGATCACAACGACCTCGGGGTGCTCAACAACGACGGTGGGCCCGTCGACGTGGTGTACTCCGGCGCCTACAACAACTCGTACGCGCCGGGCGTGAACCCCGGCGGCGGCTGGCAGTTCGGCGCCGCCGAGGGCATCGGCGCCCCGGGCGAGGGATCCTCCGGCGTGACCGTCACAGAACTCTCCAGCGACGTCGACAATCTGCCGGACGTCGTCGTGCTCAACCAGTACTACAACGATGGTGAGATCTACCGCGGCAACGGCCAGGGCGGCTTCGTCGCCGCGGGCACGTACGTGGCCTGCGCCGGGCTCGGCCAGGGCGCCCGCCTCGCGGCCACCGGCGACCTCGACGGCGACGGCAACACCGACATCGTCACGACGTGCATGCAGGGCAACTTCACGATCGCCCTCGGCAACGCGGACGGCACGTTCGCGGCGCCGGTCGAGGTCGTGTACGCCGGCGCCCATCGTCCGCGGCTCGCCGACGTCGATCTCGACGGCGACCTCGATCTGCTGGTGACCTCGGCGACCCTCGAGCGCATCAACGTCTACCTCAACGACGGCGGCGCGCCGGCCGGCCGGCCGATCCAACTCGACGTCGGCGGGCCCGCGCGCTCGGTCGACGTCGGCGATCTGAACGACGACGGTGCGGTCGACATCGTCGCGGCCACGACCACCGCCGAGGGCGGCCGCGTCGTGGTGTTCTTCGGTCAACCCTGATCGGGCCGGCTCGGCCCACATTCCTTTCCCCTGGAGAACCCCGTCATGCGTCGATCGGCACTCGTCTGCACCCTCGCACTGTTGGCCTCGGCCCCCGCGTGCTTCAACCCCGACGATCCGCCGGGCGGCGCCGGCACGGCCGACAGCACGGGGGCGGACACCTCGGCGAGCGACACGGCGCCGACGACGAACCCGAGCGACACGACGCCGACGACGGACCCGAGTGACACGACGCCGACGACGGATCCGAGCGACACGACGCCGACGACGGACCCGAGCGACACCGATCCCACCGCCGACAGCTCGAGCACCGACACGGATCCGACGGACACCGACACCGCCCCGCCGGCGTGCGACGACGGCGCGGTGGATCCCGGCGAGCTCTGCGTGGGCGGGGCCCCGACGGTGTTCGACGTCGGCGCAGGGTCCTTCGACGTCGCGGTCGCCGACATCGACGGCCTCGGCCTCGACATCATCACGCTCAACCGCGGTTCGTCGACGATCAGCATCCTGCGCAACGACGGCGTCGGCGGCTTCGGCAACCCCGAGAGCCGCACGGTGGGCGACGGCAGCTGCCGCATCCGCGCCGTCGACGGCGACGGCGACGACGACGTCGACCTGGTCGTCTCGGGCGACCCCATCGTCACCCTGAACAATGACGGCACCGGCGACTTCAACCGCGTGGACGCCCCGTTCGGCGCCGGAGTCTTCGGCGGTTGCGGCGACTACAACGACCTCGACGTCCTCAACAACGGCGGCGGCCCGATCGACATCGTCTACAGCGGCGAATACAACAACAGCTTCGTCGCCGGCATCTCCAACGGCTCGGGCTGGACGTTCGCGGACAACGCCACGGCCGTCAACCAGGCCGGCGAGGGCTCTGCGGGCGTGACGGTCACCGAGCTCGGGTCGGACGCCGACAGCAACCCCGACGTCGTGCAGCTCAACCGCTACTACGAGGAGGGCACGGTCTGGCGCGGCAACGGCTCGGGCGGCTTCATCGCCGCGGGCACGTTCGACGCGTGCGGCAGCGTCGAGCCGCCGGACGTCTACCTCGGGGCGCGCTGGGCCACCGCCGGCGACCTGAACGGCGACGGCCAGACCGACATCGTGTCGACCTGCATCCTCGGCAGCGGCGATCCGGCGTCCGGCTTCTCGATCGTCTTCGGCGCGGCCGATGGCACGTTCAGCGCCGCCTCCGTGGTCGCCCTCGGCGGCGCGTACCGCATCGTGCTGCCCGACATCGACGCCGACGGGGATCTCGACCTGCTCGCGGTGTCGACTGCGCTCGGTGGCGTCGCGGTGTACGTCAACGACGGCACCGGGACGTTCGCCGAGCCGATCGCGCTCACCGTCGACGGTCCCGCGTACAACGTCGCGGTCGACGACCTCGACGGCGACGGTGCGCTCGACGTGGTCGTGCCGTACGACACGCCAGGGGGCGGGCGCGTCGCGGTGTTCTTCGCGTCACCCTGACGGGCGGCGTCGCGGGGCCACGCTACGGGGCCACCGAGGGCAGCACGCCGATGCCGACCTCGGCGTCGGCGGTGTCGTCGACGTCGGATGGTTCCGGGACGACCGGCGCGGTGCGAGGCGCCGCGCGACGGCTCCGCTCGCGCGGCGGCGGGGGCGTGTCACCCATCGGCGGATCCTCGACGACCGGCACGTACTCGGCCTCGACGCGGTCGAGGTCCCACCGGACCGGTGTCCCGTCGGCGGTGGTCGGCGGCGTGCTCGACGGCGCCGTCGGCGGCTCCGGGATCACGATCGGTGGCCGCCGATCCGGCGCCGCGGCGCGGGCGAACTGCGTGTCGGTCGGTCGACCCTGCGGGGTGTGGTACGCGGCCTCGAAGCGGGCCTTCGCGTCGAGCACGAGCGCGACGTACTCGCGGTTGCGCGGCGGCAGGCCCTGCGCCCGCCACTTGTCGACGTTGCCCGGCCCGGCGTTGTACGCCGACAGACCCAGGGCGATGTCGCCGTCGTAGCGCGCGATCATGTCGTGCAGGTACAGCGAGCCGGCGGCGATGTTGAACTCCGGGTCGTAGGGGGCCGCTCGCACCCCGAGCTTCTGCGCCAGTCCGGAGGCCGTCTGCGGCATGAGCTGCATGAGGCCGCGCGCGCCCGCGGGGCTCTTGGCCCGCGCGTCGTAGCGGCTCTCGACCCAGATGAGCCCGCGCAGGAGATCGGGATCGAGCCGATGACGCGCCGCCGCCTGCGTCACCCACGGATCGACCGACGCGATGCGCTCGTGCTCCTCGACCGAGAACGGCGCCCGGTCGGCGTGCACCCGCGGCGCGTCGTCGCTGGCGCCTGCCCCCGGGGAGCGCGGCGCCGGACCCGAGAGCGCGGCGCACCCGAGCGAGAGGAATCCCACGGCGAGCAGGGCGAGGGGGCGGGTGGTCGAACGATGACGGCTCACCGCCTTCCTATAGAGGGGTGAGCCGGCGAATCGGAAGTTTCTGGCGCGCGGGGCGGGGCCTGTGCCTCCCCCGCGTCTTGGTGCCCGGGGATCCCGCTCCAGGAATGTTTGGATTAGGCTTGGGCCGCAGGCCCCATGCGACGCACTTCCTTCGCCCTCGTCGTCCTCGCGCTCGTCCCCGCCGCCGCGGCCGCCGATTCCCCGGCGGTCGACGGTGTCGCGGCCGTCGACGGCTATCACCCGTACGCCAAGCGCCAGGGCGTGCCGACCATCGACCTCAGCGCTCGGGCGCGGGCCGCCGCGCCGGAGCGCTACCTCGCGGAGCCGACGCCACAGCCGGACATGAAGCGCCTCGATCGCGTGATGCGGGGCGAGCTACCGGCGGATCCCGATGGTGATCAGCCGCGCACGGGATTGCCCGACGGCTGGGTGCAGCGGGGCAGCGTGGTGTTGCCCGCGGGGATCGACGACGGCTCGCTCGTCGTCGAGCCCGAGACGATCTTCGCGGTCGAGGACATCCCCGGCAACGCCTATCCGCGCAAGCACACCCTGTTCTTGAACTTCAACGGCGGCATGCTGAGCAGCGGTGGCGACAACTCGGCCGAGAACGTGTCGCAGCTGGCGAAGAACGGCACGTATCCGGCGTGGACGCAGGGGGAGCCGAAGGCCGTCGCGATCGCCCAGGCGGTGCAGGCCGACTTCGCCCCGTTCGGCGTCAACGTCGTCTACGAGGCGCGCCCCGACAAGGTCCTGCCCTACACGATGGAGATGATGGGCGGCGATTGGCAGGACACCAACATCGACTCGCCCGCCGGCGGCGTCGCGCCGGGTGCGGACTGCGGCGCGCTCGGTCAGCGGCACGTCGTGTACGCCTTCGACAGCGCGTCGACGGTGCAGATGGCCAACACCGCGAGCCAGGAGGCCGGCCACGCCTACGGCCTCGATCACAGCCTCGACTGCAACTCGGTCATGTCGTACTGCGGCGGCGGCGACGGCAGCTTCCGCCAGGGCTGCGCCGGGCTGTGCGAGGCCGCGTGTCAGGGCCCCAACTCCGCGGGCTGCCAGCTCACCCACGAGATGTTCTGCGGCGCGGACTCGTTCGAGCAGAACGACTTCGACGAGATGACGTGGCTGTTCGGCACCAACGAGCCGGACATGGAGGCGCCCACCGCCGAGATCGTCTCGCCCGTCGACGGCGACACGTTCGACGTCGGCGCGAGCGTCGACTTCCGTGCGGTGGTCGCCGACAACTACGGCGGCTTCGGCTGGCTCGTCCGCGTCGAGAAGGACGGCGAGGTGATCCTCGACGAGCCGCGCTACGATCGCGAGGTCGACGACGAGTACCGGGCCGCGCTCAACTTCAGCGGTCTCGAGTCCGGGGCGTACACCGTCACGATCGAGGTTCACGATCACTTCGGGCAGGTCGGCTCGGACACCATCAGCTTCGTGGTCGGCACACCGGGCGAGACCGGTCCCGCGGAGGACACCTCCGGCGGCACGACCGATCCCGGCGACTCCGGCGGCGACGCCGAGTCGGGGGGATCGTCGGGCGACGGCGGCACGGTCGGCAGCGCCGGCGGGACGGCCGACGGCGGCGGCGACCCCAAGGGCTGCGAGTGCACGGCGGGCACCGGCCCCGCGGCTCCCGGGGCCCTGGGCCTGGCTTGGCTGGCGATCCTCGGCGCGCGGCCCCGTCGGCGAGCCCGCTGATCGGGCACTGGGACGGCCCGACGGCCTCCCCCCGCAGATCGCGCCCCGCGTGAGCACGACCGCGTCATCCCCCATCGTCCGCGCTTGACCGCGGGCCCCGGATCCATAATCTTCGCACTCCCCGACGGGGCCGGCATCGGGCCCCGTCCGTTCGAGACGCACTACCGAGGACACCATGTCGAGCTTCGATCAAGCCATCGTCCGCACAGGCGGCAAGCAGTACCGCATCGAGACCGGAGTCGTGCTCCGCGTCGAGAAGCTCGAGGGTGAGGTCGGCAGCAAGATCGAACTCGGCGACGTGCTCCTCGTCGGTCGTGGTGCGGACGCCGTCATCGGCATGCCGACGGTCGCGGGCGCCAAGGTCACCGGCACGATCACCGCGCAGGGCAAGCACCCCAAGGTCATCGTCTACAAGTTCCGCCGCCGGAAGAACTACCGCCGCAAGCGCGGTCACCGTCAGTTCTTCACCGAGATCAAGATCGAGAACATCCAGGCTTGATGACGCTGCGGGCGCGCGCGCGGGCGTTCGTCGCCCGACGCTGCGCACCCCGGCAGGAGACTTCGAAATGGCACACAAAAAGGGTCAAGGCTCGATCAAGAACGGACGCGACAGCAAGGCGCAGTTCCGTGGCGTGAAGAAGTTCGGCGGGCAGGTCGTCCGCGCGGGCAACATCCTGGTCCGCCAGGTCGGCAGCACCGTCCACGCCGGCCCCGGCGTCGGTCTGGGCAAGGACTACACGCTGTTCGCCCTGGTCGACGGCACCGTTCGCTTCTACAAGCGTGGCCGCGAGCGCCAGGCGTTCGTCGCGGTCGATGCGGTCGCACCGGTCGCGGTTGCCGCTGAGTGAGTTGATCGAATCCTCGCGGCGCCCCTCGGGTGCCGCGGGCAGGAGCCACCCGTGAAGTTCGTCGATCTCGTTCGCGTGCACGTCAGTGCCGGGCGCGGAGGCGACGGTGCGGTCGCTTGGCGCCGTGAAAAATATGTCCCGACCGGCGGACCGGCCGGCGGCGACGGTGGCGATGGCGGTGACGTCATCCTGGTCGCCAACCCGCACCTGACGACGCTGCTCGACTTCCGCTACCGCCGGAAGATCGCGGCCGAGAGCGGGCGCGCGGGCGGGACCCGCGACAAGAACGGCCGCGGCGGCGAGGACCTCGTGCTCGAGGTCCCGGTGGGCACGGTCGTCTACCTCGAGTCCGACGGCGACTACGATCCCGACCGCCTCCGCGGCGAGGACGAGGAGGGCCCGCTCGTCGTCCCCGACGAGGACGATGCCCCGGAGGATGCGGACGAACCGGAGGTCCCCGCCGAGGAGGTCGTCCTCGGCGATCTCTCCACGGCCGGGCAGCGGCTCGTGGTCGCGCAGGGCGGCAAGGGCGGCCGCGGCAACATCCACTTTCGCACCTCGACGAACCAGGCGCCCGAGTACGCGGAGCCCGGTACCCCCGGCGAGGCGCGGGCGATCCGGCTCGAGCTCAAGCTGCTCGCCGATGTCGGCATCGTCGGCTTCCCCAACGTCGGCAAGTCGACGTTCATCGCGAAGGTGTCGCGGGCGCGGCCGAAGATCGCGGACTACCCGTTCACCACGCTGGTGCCGCAGCTCGGCGTCGTCTCGCTCGGCGAGAACCGCTCGATGGTGATCGCCGACGTGCCCGGCCTCATCCGCGGCGCGAGCGAGGGCAAGGGCCTGGGGCTGCAGTTCCTCCGCCACCTCGAGCGCACGCAGGTGTTGCTGCACATCCTCGCCCCGGATCTCGATCCCGATCGCGATCCGCTCGAGGACCTCGACGCGCTCGAGGACGAGCTCGCGCACTACGGGCCGGTGTTCGAGGGCCGCCCGCGGGTCGTCGCGCTCAACAAGCTCGACATCCTGCAGGACGACGAGGGGAACGAGCGCGTCACGGCGCTGCGCGACGCGCTGCGCGAGCGCGGCATCCCGCTGTTCGCGATCTCGGCCCACACCGGCGAGGGCCTGCCGGCGGTGCTCGAGGCGCTGTGGCGGCGGCTGGTCCGCGTGCGCGCGGGCGGCAGCGGCGTCGGCCCGGGCTGATTCCCGGCGGCCCAACGGTCGGGCGGCCGCGTTGCCCCGCAGAATCGCGTTCCTCGGGCGCGCCAACCGTGCGCTGCCGCGCCCGTCCGAGTTCGTGGCAAGGTCGCGACCTGTGGTCCAGGCCCGCAATGATCTCAATCAGGTGATGCGCAGCTCCCTCGCGCTGGTCCTCGCCGGGGGCCGTGGCACGCGACTGGGTTCGCTGACCGACAGCCAAGCGAAGCCGTCGATCCCGTTCGGCGGCAAGTTCCGCGTCGTCGACTTCCCGATGTCGAACTGCATCAACTCGGGCATCCGGCGCATCGGCGTGGTCACGCAGTACCGCGCGCACACGCTCATCCGCCACATCCAGCGCGCGTGGAATTTCCTGCGCGGCGAGCTCGGCGAGTTCGTCGAGCTGTGGCCCGCGGCGCAGCAGACCGAGAGCGCGACCTGGTACCTCGGCACCGCCGACGCGGTCTACCAGAACCTCGACGTCATCCGCGAGCACGACCCCCGCTACGTGCTGATCCTCGCCGGCGATCACGTGTATCGCCAGGACTACTCGCGGCTGCTGGCCAGCCACATCGACGCCGGCTGCGGCATCACGGTGTCGTGCGTCGAGGTGCCGCGCGCCCAGGGCCACGAGTTCGGCATCGTCGAGGCCGACGCCGCGGGCCGCATCGTGCAGTTCCGCGAGAAGCCCAGCGATCCGCCCGAGATCCCCGGCCGCCCGGGCTGGTGCTACGCGAGCATGGGCATCTACGTGTTCGACGCCGAGGTGCTGATCGACGAGCTGGTCCGCGACGCCAAGGACGCCAACTCGACCCACGACTTCGGCAAGGACATCCTGCCGCGCATGGTCGGCGAGCGGCCGGTGTTCGCCCACGCGTTCGGCGGCAGCTGCGTGATGTCCGAGGGCGCCACCGAGCCCTACTGGCGCGACGTCGGCACGCTCGACGCGTACTGGGAGGCGAACATGGACCTGCTGCGGGTCACGCCGTCGCTGGACCTCTACGACGGGCAGTGGCCGATCTGGACCTACCAGCAGCAGCGTCCGGCGGCGAAGTTCATCTTCGACGACGCCGACCGCCGCGGCTTCGCGGTCGACTCGCTGGTCTCGGCGGGGTGCATCGTCTCGGGCGGCCAGGTCCGGCGCTCGCTGCTGTTCACCGACACGCGCATCAATTCGTACTGCGACATCAGCGACTCGATCATCCTGACCGGCTCGCAGATCGGACGGCACGCCCGGCTGCGCAAGGTCATCGTCGGGCCCGGCTGCATCATCCCCGAGGGCATGCAGATCGGCATCGACCCAGAGCTCGACGCCCAGCGCCGGTTCGAACGCACGCCCGCCGGCGTCACGCTGGTGACGGCGCCGATGCTCGAGAAGCTGTGAGTCGCGCGTCGCCGGCCTACGCCCGGCGCGGACCGTCCGCGAGCCGGCGCAGCCACCACTCGGCGCCGAAGCGGTAGTCGACCGCGGCCCAGCGCCGTGACAGCCACAGGCACGCCGCGGTGAACCCGACGACGACGGCGAAGGTCGCCAGCGGATCGAGGGCGCTCCAGATGCCGAGCGGTCGCGACAGCTCGCGGAACAGCGGGGCGTGGATCATGAACACCGACAGCGACATGCGGCCGATCGTCACGAGCATGTGATCGGCGCGAAGGGGGCGCCGTCGCTCGCGGACGGTCGCGGCGGCGAGGATCCACATCACTCCGCCGAGCAGCGGCGCGACGATCGACAGCGGCGCGGGGAACCACCCGACCTTGAGCCGGAAGGCGCGCCACAGCACGTCGGGCTCCGCGGCGCCGGTGAGCACGACGGCGAGGTGCCCGAGGGCGCCGAAGGCCACGAGCGCGGCGCCGGCCCAGAAGAGCGAGCGCGCGTCGCCGCGGTCGATCCGGCGCCCGGCCCAGAGGCCCGCGAGGAACGTCGCCGACCACGGGAGCATCGAGTACTGGCTGCCCGCGAGCACCAGCCGCAGGACGCCGCCGGGCTGATCGACGTCGCGCATCTCGGGGTTGGTGAGCTCGTCGGGGAGCTCGAGCCACGCCTGCGCGAAGGGGGTCGCGACGAGGATCGCCGCGACCGCGAGGAGCAGCTGGCGGTCGCCGAGGCGCCGCCAGATCGGCGCGAGCGCGATCGACAGCCCCATGAGGTGCAGCGCGAAGAACGACCCCCACGAGAACCAGCTCGGCGTCGCGAGGTTCACGAGCAGGCCGAAGCCGAGGAGCACCGCGCCGCGCCGCACGAGCTTCCCATCGAGGCCCGGTCGGTCGGGGTTGCGTACGAGCATCGCGGTGCCGACCCCCGACAGCGCGAAGAACAGCGGCGCGCCGATCACCACGACGACGTTGAGCGCGACGAGGCCGGGGTAGTCGAAGCGCGTCATCCCCGGATCGGGGCCGCGCCACAGCCAGATGCTGACGTGCTGGTGGATCATCGCCAGCACCGCGAGCCCGCGCAGGGCGTCGAGCGACGCGAGCCGCGGTCGCGGCGGGCTCATGGCCTCGGGCACGCGCAGCCCGCCGGTTTGTGACAGGTCCGGTCGGCCGCGATGCAGCCGTCGCCGCAGGCCTTGCCCGCCTTGCACACGCGGCAGCACGCGCCGGGGTCCGCGTCGTCCGGCGCGTCGACGCTCGGGCGCAGGGTGGGCTTCGCCTTGCTCGGGCGCTCGGGGACGTCGTTCGCGGCGCAGCGGCGGCGCGCATCCTCGACGGCGGCTCGCTCGGCGTCGCCCTCCGCGAGGCCCCAGCGCTGCATGATCCGGTGCCACGCGGCGACGTACTCGCAGCGGAAGCCCGGCTCTTCGGGCAACCAGGTCTCGACGCTGCGGGCGCCCTTCGACCGGTTCGCGGCGGCGACCACCGCGACGAGGTGATCCGGATCGCCGAGGTCGTTGGCGAAGTCGCGGCGGCGCTCGACGTCCCACGACGCCGCACCCGCGGCGTGGGCGTG
>LNFB01000027.1 GCA_001464385.1 Deltaproteobacteria bacterium Ga0077550
CCCAGCGCGACCTCAGCGTCAGCCTCGACAAACTCGGGACGGTGGCGATGCGGGCGGGCGACCTCGGCGAGGGCAAGCGATGCTTCGAGAAGAGCCTCTCCATCCACCAGAAGCTTGCCGACACCGACCCCACGTCCGCCGAGGCCCAGCGCGACCTCAGCATCAGCCTCGACAACCTCGGCGCGGTGGCGATGCAGGCGGGCGACCTCCGAGAGGCCAAGCGACGCTTCGAGAAGAGCGTCGCCATCGCGCAGAAGCTTGCCGACGCCAACCCCACGTCCGCCGAGGCCCAGCGCGACCTCGGCGTGAGCCTCGGGCGACTTGGGGAGGTGGCGATGCGGGCGGGCGACCTCGCGGAGGCCAAGCGACGCCTCGAGAAGAGCGTCGCCATCGCGCAGAAGCTGGCCGACGACAACCCCACGTCCGCCGACGCGCAGCTCGAACTGGTGGTGTCGCTCCTCGGGCTGCACAATGTCACGTCAGATTCCGCGTACCTCGAACGCGCTGCAACAATCGTCGAGGCGCTGGATGCCGAAGGCCGCCTCGCACCCGGCATGCGCCAAGCACTCGTCGACATGGGCCTCCTTAGGGCATCCAGGCCGTGAGCGACGTCTTTGTCTCCTACAAGTCCGAGGATCGCGATCGCGTCGCGCGGTTGGTCGCCGCCTTCGAGAAAGACGGCGTCACGGTTTGGCTCGACGTTCGCACTCCCGCCGCCGAGGCGTACCCGCATCACATCGAGCAGGCCCTCCACCAAGCGAAGTGCGTGGTCGTAGTCTGGAGCGACGAGTCGACCACCCGCGGTGACGGCTGGGTGCGAGACGAGGCGAACCACGCCAAGAGGCGCGGCGTCATGCTCCCCGTCAGGATCGATCGAGTGGAGCCGCCTCTCGGTTTCGGGGACATCCAGGCGCTCGATCTCGTCGGTTGGGAAGGCGCGCGGAAGGACCTGCGCTACCTCGATGTACTCGCCGCCGTCCGGTCCTTTCTCGACGCAACCGAGCGGCCTGTGCCGCAGTGGCCGTCGAGACGACGACGCAGGAGGTTCTTCGCGTCGGCGGCCGTGATCCCACTCGTGCTCGTCGGCGCGCTGGTCCTCAGCGCGGATGCGCGGCGCCAAGTCTGCCGCGTTCCGGGCGTTCGTTCCGCGTGCGCGGCCGCCGGCGTTGGCGGCGTGCCGACCGCGCGGGAAGAGTCTCGCTGGCAGGCGGCGCTGGCGACCGGCGGCGGAGACGGCGTGCGGGCCTACCTCGCTGCGTACCCGACCGGGGCCTACGCCGAGGAGGCCAAGTCGAGGCTTGCGGCATGTCGATCGATCGACCGGGTGCAGTGGCGCGACCAGGTCAACCGGCTGTCGCTCGCGGTGCGGCAGTCCGCAACGCCGTTCTCGTCCGAGGAGCAGGCCCAGGAAGACGCTCGTCGGCGTGCGGACGCGGAAGCGGCCGTAGTGTGCGCGACGCTCGACGGCGAGTTGTTTCGGGTTCTGTCGTCCGGTATCGGCGTTGCCGAGCTGTCATGCCGCGCGGTGAATGGCGGTGTGATCTGCGGGCTCGACGGCGAAGCGATCTGCAGCGTGCAGGCGCGCAGCACGTACGCCGTCGAGGAATGCGGAACGAGCGAATTGCCTGAGATCGGGGCCGCGGACTCGACCGCTCCGGGGCCGTAGCCGCGGTCCGCATGGAGGACTCGATCGTCGGCCCGTCGCGCACCAAGCTCCGCCACGTTAGGGAGGCGGGAATCATGGCTCGATGCGTGCGAATCCTCGTCGACGCGTTCCGCCCGAAGCGGCCAACCCGATCGACTCTACCCGCTCGTCCCCGCCGACAGCCGGAAGTCTCCGTCGCCGAACAGTACGTAGTTCGCCCAATCCGGATTCCGGTTGGCCGCGTACAGTACATTCCTGGCGGTGCGGACCGCCGAGTCGAGTTTCGCGCCGGCGGCCAGTTCGCGGTAGACGTTCGCCGCGAACGTCGCAGCGCCGGCGTCGAGGACGGGCCAGAACGTGCCGAGGTAGGCCTCGACGCGGCTGCGGAGGAAGTACTCCGCGAATGCTCGCGCGAGCTCGGGCGGGGTGGAGTCCGCGACCTGCTGGCCGCGCACGCGCCCCGAGCTGCACGCGTTGAAGAATGCGACGTTCGGCGTCACCTCCTGCGTGAGGAGATCGCGGAGGAACAGGCGCTCTCCGCCCGCGCAGACCAACCCAGACCCGTCTTCGCCGGTTCCGTCGTAGAATGCGTGGCCGCTGTAGTGGAACACCTGCACGTCGGGATCGCGCAACGCCTCGAGCACGGCCTCCTTGGTCGCCTGCGAGCCGCGGAGCACCCGACGGACGCGGACATCGTCGGACGCCGCGAGCGCGCGCTGCACCGCGTCGGCCTCGATCTCGGTCTGCGGCAGATCGTCGAGGGGATTGACCACGAGCAGCACGCCGAGCGCGCCCACGTGCGCCGGCCGGGTCATCACGTCGTCCGGGCGCAAGCCGCCGAGCGCGGGCCGGCGAACCACGCCCTGCTCGAGGCTGAACCGATGGTCGCCGACGCGCAGTGTCTCGAACGGCAGACCGCCGCTCTCCAGATCGTGCTGGATCACCAGGCGGTAGCCCTTGTTGTGCTCCAGCAGGTGTCGGCCCGCCTCGCCGAACAGCGCCGTCGCGAGCTGGTCACCGATGCGATCGAGCGCGGAGGAGGGCGGGGCTTGCCGGTCATCCGACCGGGCGATCGACGTGAACGTGCTCTTGGGCAGGGGGGTCGTGACGGAGAGCGCCGCGGCCGTGCCGCCCGGCGGGAGCAGGGTCGCGTGGAGGGTCTCGTTCTCGTAGCGGATGGTGGCGAAGAAGTCGCGATCGCGCGTGCTCGGCGGAGGAAGCTCCGGCATCGGGAGCTCGCGTGTGCTCAGCACGACGCGGTCCCTCTGCTCGAGGATACGGCGAAGGCCCTGGAACTTCTCCGGATCCGTCTCGAACCACTGGAACACGGTGGTATGCGCCGCCGATTTCAGTCCCGCCAGCATCCGCTCGACGACGACGCTCAGGTCCTCCACGACGTTGCCGCAGAACGTGACCAGCGCGACTCGGCGGAAGCCGTAGCGCTGCGCGGTCTCGGCGACCTGCGACGCCGCGGACTCGATCGCCCCTGGTACCGCTTCGAGCGCGCCCGGCGTCAGGTCACCCAGGTCGGCCACGACCAGCCAGTCGGCGTCGATCTCGTCGCCCTGGCTCTCCACCACCGTCTGGCGCTCCTTGAGCGCGGTCGAGAGTCGCGAGTTCAGCACCCGATCCAGCACCGCACCGGCGCCGCCGAAGGGGACGTTGCGGAACGTCGCGACCGACACGGCGTCGACGGCGTCGACCTGCGTGATGCTGCCGCGGACCAGTTCGATGCGCAGCGCACCCGCGCATTGCTCTCTGCACTTGCGATAGAGCCCCTTCATCATGAGCGCCGTGATCGCGACGGGGTCCTGGCTGCGGAAGAGCTCCTTGTTCTCCGCGACGTCGAGCCCGTTCCAGGCGAGCGCGGAGTCGTCGTCCTTCAGGCGCTCGTTTCCGGCGGCGCGGATTGCCGCGACCATCTCTTGCAGGTCTGCGGGGACGCCGAGGGCGGCTCGATCGGGATCGGACGCGAACTCGGACGCGCACGCGCGGAACTCGGAGAATTCATCGCCGGCGAACGTGCTGGCGAGCATCGCCGTCGGCGTCGGCCGGTCCTCGAGCAGGTCGGCGACGACGCGAGCGGCCCCACCGAAGGCGCCCACGACGTACAGCGGAAGGCCGTGGCTCAACGACCGCCACGCCTCCTCGACGACGCCCGGATACGCGCCGCCGTAGCCCACGCCGGGCTGCGCGCCGTTCCTGCGCGGCTCGGTCTGTCCACCGATCACCACGCGGGCAAAGCCGTTCAACGACATGACGCGCCGCATGTCCGACACATGCAGGGCCTTGCGGGCGGCGCTGAGGGGAGCAGGCCCTGGCATTGTCAGCAGTACTTGCGCTGCGAATTTCGGCGTGCGGGCCAGCGACCGCTCGGTGAAGGCGGTCTTGGTCAGGGTCTGACTCTTGGGGATGAAGGCGCTGAGGTAGCTGATGAGGAAGTCCTCCTCCGCACCGGTGCTCGCGTTGTAGGCGACCACGAGATCGGCGAGGAACGCATCGAACCCACCGAAGCGATGATCCCCGCCATAGGCGAGCGCCGCGCCCGAGGAGAGCAGCGCACGGGCGATCGACACCGTCGCGTCCTCGACGTGGTCTGCGACGAGCCCCTCCTCGGCGATCTCGCGCTCGGCGACATCCGACAGCGAGATCGCGACCTCCCGGCCGGCGAGCGGCAACGTCATCCACGCGGTGTCCGCCGGCATGAACTTGCGACCGGTCGACTGGGCTCCGGGCTCGGCTCGGACTCGAGGCGAGAGCCCGCGGTAGATCGTGCTGGGCGTGGCGAGCCGCATGCGCGGCCGTGCGTCGCGCAGCACCTGCCGCTCGACGACGGAGAGCTCGGGATCGGGGTGGAGGACGACGATCGGGCCGGTGTGCCGCAAGGGACCTTGGGCCAGGTCGAGGAGCTCTGGAGGACGCTTGGAGATCACGGGATTCGGCAGGTTGGCCGCGATGCGCTCGGCCTCGAGCTCGAAGTGGCGCGCGCGCAGCCATTCGACCATCGTGCGCAGCACGATCGGCGCCACGCCGGCGTCAGGGCGCCACAGTACGGAGGGGCCGTTGCCGGCGTACGGATAGGTGCGGTGGTCGCCCGTATCGAGCGCCTCGACCGTGAGTGTCGGGAGGCCCTCGAGCTTCGCGTGGAGCAGCTCGCTCTGGCACCACGGCCGCGAGCTGAACATGTCGCCGCGGACCATCAGGAGGATGCCACGCCCGGTCGCGCGGGCGAGCTGCTTGCGGATTCCTCGGCCCTGCTCGAGGTCGGTGGTGTCGAAGAAGGCGTCGCCGACGGTTTGCGTCTTGATGAAGTCGCGGATCGTCTCGGCGAGGTTCGCCGTGCTGGAGAGATCGGCCTTTGCGTGCGAGACGAAGATCGTCGGCGAGCCGCCGTCGCTCGAGAGCAGACGACACGCTGCGAGAACGACGTTGATGATGGTCGCCGACCACGAGTTGGGGTCGGCCCCGTACAGCCTGCTGAGGATCGGCGTCAGCTCTTCGACCGCGGAGGCGTTCCTCCATACCTCGTCGAGGAGGACCGGCACGACGTGCCCGTCGCCGAGCGTGTCATGCCAAGCCTCGATCGCCTCGCGGGTGCGTTGTCGGGAGTCCTTGTCGCGAAAGGCCGACGCACCGAGCACCGGGACCACGAGGTTGTGATCGGCGGTCGCTGCCAGAACCCGCGCCGGGTCGGTGGCGACCCGCACCGGAATGCCCGGGCCGAACGCCAGCGGGCGAGCGCGGGGACGCGTGAGCTGCTCGTAGAGGAGGCCGCCGAGCTCCGCCGTGGCCGCGTGATCGTCGGGGTGGAAGCAGACGGTCTGGATGACGAGGGGTGAGCTGGGCATGGGGCTCCCGGGCGGCGAGGCCGTACGTGGTGGAGTGTCGCGGGGCGGGGGATCGATCCGGGGTCGATCCTCGATCAGCGGCGCGTGGCCTTGCGCTTCGCATCGCTCGCCTGCGCCGGCTTCTTCGCCGCGCGCTTCTTCACCGCGTTCTTCGTCGCCGGCTTGGGCGTCGCCGCCGGCTTTGCTTGCGCCACGGGCTTCCCGCGTTGCGTCTTCGCGGACACCGTCGCGTTCGGCCCCGCGATCTCCCCCTGCCCGGTGTCGATTCTCCAGGTGGGTGGGATCGTCTTGCCGCTGCCGAGCTTCAGGTCGCGGACGTCCTCGAGCCCCAGCGCCACGCGCACGCGTTCGGCCACCGACCAGATCCGTGAGCCCGGATCACTGGTGCGGCTCACGTGGCCTTGGCGGTGCGCCCAGAGTCCGCGGATGCGGCCGCCCTGTGCCGCGATCTCGGAGATGTAGTGGCGTACGAGCTCCTCGAGGGCGGCGAGCTGTGCGTCCGTCGCTTCGCGGACGAGCAGCTCGGGCTTCTTCCCCGCGGCCTTCTCGTCCTTGCTGATCCAGAGCGTGCGCAGGTCGCCCTCGGTGCCCGCAGCGCGACAGGCGACCTCGATGCCGATCGTGCCGCCGTTCAGCGCGTTGCCGTGGAAGACCACGTTCGTCGGGTGGTGCAACAACGAGATCGCGCCGTCGCGGTGGATCAGGGCGTGTGCCGGCAGCTGCGGCAGCCCCTTGTGGTTCGCGGCGAAATCCGGCGTCGCTGTCTGGTGCAGCGTGATCCCGACGATCTCCGCGACCGAGCGCTTCCGCTTCACCTCTCCGCGCGTGCCCTTCGGGCGTTTGACGTCTCTCAGGTCGTTGACGATGTTCATGCGACAGCCCCCTCCCCGTGGCATTCCCTCTTGCCGGTTCGTCATGCACCCCACGCCGGGCCCGCGCCGAGCACGATCTGCACGACCAGCGCGTCGAGCTGCGACGCGAACGGCTCACCGATCACGACGTTGCGCATCACCACCCCGTGCTGGAGCTCCTCCGGGCTCGGCATGATGCCCAGCTCGCGCCCGCGGATCGCGAGCATGGCCTGATGCGCAAGGTAAGCGTCGTCGCAGACGCCGGCGAGGCCGAGGTGGTCGGGGAGCACGTCGTGGGGATTCGCCCAGTACTGCTCGATGCGATCGAACATCGGTGCGACGCGCGGGGCCACGCCGCGCTCCACGGCGACGCGCCAGGTCGCCTCGAGTGCGGCGCCGACCGAGCCGACATAGCCGCGGACGAACTGCACCACCTCCGGGATCGATCCCGGGTTCGTCCACGCCAGCGGGCCCTGCTGCAGGAGCGCGCGGAGGCCGTCGGTCGTGGCGTCCTCCCGCAACGCGCGCTCGAGCTGCGCCGCGATGGCGGCGATGCCCGGGCGGGCCGTCGATGCGGCGAGGCTCGGCCATGTCTTCGGCGCACGGGCCAACGTGGCCGCAGCAGGTCGCACGAATCGGGCGACGATGCCGGCGAGCTGGGCGTCATCGGCGTACTCGTGCACGCGCCGCACTTCGATCGACGGGAAGAGTCCTGCCCTCACCGTGCCGCTGCGTGCGACCAGGAGCGCGGCTTTGCCGAGCGCATCGGCGAAGCCCAGCTCCATCGCCACGTTCTCGTTCAGTCCGGTGATATCGACGAGGACATGGCTCGCCCGACAGATCTCGTGCCAGAGCGAAACGATGATGCGATCGTCCGCGGTGCGATCGTGCCGCGCATAATCGACGTCATGCCCACACGTCCGCTCGACGACCGCCATGGCGTGGTCGAACTCTTTCGCGAACGGCATCACGTGGAAGAGGCGCGGCCGTCCGGCTGCGGGGTAGCCGGCGGGCCACGCCGGCTGCAGCAGCACGAGACCGGCATCCGCGAGCTGCAGCAGCACTGCGCGGAGCGAATGCTCGATCGCCTTTGCGTCGGGCTCCGCGAGCCGATCGCCGAGCTCACGCAACAGGTACGCCACGCCGGGATGGGCCGAGTCGTCGCCGTGGCGCGCAATGAGCTCGCGGGCGGTCGGCACGATCCCATCGCTCGCGCCCTCCGCCGGCAGCGAGTAGCTCGCGTCGTCCAGCGCCGCCGCGATGCGCTGCGCGTCGGAGTCGTCGCCGCGCAGCTCCACGGGCACGACCGCCACGTCGAACGGGACCTTGGCGTCATCGCGGATCACGACCACCGGAACGCCGAGGCTCCGTGCGAGGCCCAGCTCGTACGCCACCGTGGCGCGCAAGGCAGGCGTGCGTGCGCTGGTGAAGTCGAAGACTCCGAGTCCGGCCTCGCGCAGCTGCACCCAGCGCGCATGGCCGTAGACCTCGCCGGCCGGGTCGGGCTGGAGGCGCATCCCGACGAGGCTGGCCGCACGCTCGACGACCGTGCGCACGGCGGAGGAGCCCGCGAAGAACACACGGTCGGTGTGGACGTGCACCTCGGTCGGCCCGAACGACGGGCGCGCGAGCGTGAGGTTGCCGAGGAGCGCGAAGCGGCGCGCCTCGGCGGCATGGCCCCGCAGGCGCTCTCGTTCGAGCGTGAGCGCGGCGACATCGTCGTCGCCAGCGACGTAGAGCTCGCGGTCGAGGAGCGCTGCGTCGGCGAACAGCGAGCGGCCGGCCTCGGCGGTCCTGGGGCCGGCGTTCGGACGATTCGCGAGCGCGGCGATCTGGGTGCCCAGCGCGGCCCAGCGCAGGAGCACCGCGTGCGCGCGGCTGCCTTCCGGGGGCATGGACAGCCCGTGGCTGGGCCGCTGCATGAGCGGCACGATGCGTGCGATGAGCTCGCGCATCCGAGTCGTGCGGTACGCGAGCTCGGCGATGTCGTCCGGGGGCGGACCGGCGAATTCCTGCAGCTCGTCGAGAAGCCGCGAGAGCGCGGCGGCGCGCGACGGTTCGACCTTGCCCTCGCGAACCTCGCCCTCGAAGCGCTGCCGGAGCAGGTCGAACAGCATCGCCATCTCGTTGCCGCCACCGAGCTGCGCGACCTGTTGCTTTGCTTCGCTGGTGTCGACGGTCAGTCCGGCCTGCTCCGCCAGGCGCTGCACCGAACGATCGATCGTGCTCGCGTCGAGTCGAATCTGCGTGGCGGCCTGGTCGAGCTGGGTGTTCATTCGAACGACGTCGGCTCGGGTCGCCGTCGCGGGATCGAGCGTCGGCATGGCGGCCATCTGGTCGCGCATCGCCCAGATCGAGAGCAGCTTCTCGTGGCTCGCGAGCAGGTCGTCGACCATCGGCAAGAGGTGTGGATCGTGCTGCGCGAGCAGCCGATACTTCTCGAGCGCAGCGTCCGCCATGCCGCGATCCTCGATGCCCGCGAGCCCGCGCAGCGTGTTCGCCCAGTTGACCTGCAGCTTGCCGAGCTCGAGCGGGTCGGACGCGGCGAGCAGACGCTCCGCGCTGCGATAGGCCTCGGCGCCGCGGAGCAGGAGCTCACGCGTGGTGCCCCGCGCGAGATCGAAGTACGCATCGCCGAGCCACCGAAACGTGCGCGCCCACTCGACGGACGCGCGCGTGTCGGCGGGCATCTCCCCGGTGAGCGCCTGGAGCTCGCGGATGACCGCCTCGAGCTCGACCGTGAATCCGGCCCCGCCGCGGTCGGGCCAGCGCGCCTTCGCGGCGTCGTGACGATCGGCGGCGGCGGCCCTGCGCGCGAGTTGCTGGGCGTTCATCTTACCGCCGCTCACGCAGGTGCCGTCGCCAACCCGGAGCCGAAGTCGTCGAGCGCACCGCCCGGGATGGGCTTCGCGCTCGCCAGCAGCTCGGCCTTCAACGTCTGGTGGCTCAGGTTCCCCTGCGAGAGCAGCTCCTCTGCCCACAGTGCCGCGACCCCCGCGACGTGTGGCGTCGCCATGCTCGTGCCGCTCTTCGTCGACACTCCACCGCCCTTGCGCGCCGAGACGATGTCGACGCCCGGCGCGACGAGGTCGCACCCCGTGTTCGAGAACTCCGCGATCGCATAGCCCTGAGCGCCCCGGCCCACCGCCCCGACGCTGATGATGTTCGCGGACGCAGCCGGCGGCGACTTGTCGATGCTGTACCTCGGACGGTCGGACTCGTTGCCCGACGCGGCGACCACGAGCACCCCGAACGCAGAGAGGAAGTCGGACAGCTTGCCGAACACGCTCACCGTCTCGCGGTAGTCGCGGAGCGCCACCGACGTGGCGGCCTCGCGCGGCAGCCCACGCTGCGCGACCAACTCCTCGACCCACCCGGGGAAGTCGATGCCGAGCGACATCGAGATGATCTGCGCGCCCTGGCTCGCGGCCCACTGGATCGCCTGGAGGATCTTGGCGTTGTCGCCACCCCCCGCGCCCAACACCTTGCCGATCACGAGCTTGTCGATCCCGGGAGCGACGCCGATCCGTCGGCCGTCCACCGTGCCTCCGCAGATCGTCCCGGCGCAGTGCGTGCCGTGGCCCTGCGTATCCGTCACATCCCCGATCGCCCCTGCGGTGAAGTTCTGGCCCACGATCTTGCCCGCCGCCTTCAGGCGCGCGAACGCGGGATGTGCAGTGTCGCAGCCGGTGTCGAGGACCGCGACCGTGATCCCCGCGCCGGTGCGCGAGCTGCCGAGTGCGCCCACGGCTTCCAGTCCCCACAGGTTCGGCGAGGCCGCGGCCGCGGCCTCGATCTCGGGGGTGGCCTCGCGCGGCGCGATCAGGCGCAGTGGCACGCCCGCGCGGACCACCAGGTTGCCGCGCGCCGATTCGTTACGCACGCCGGCACGATCGAGTGTCTTCGGCTCCACGCCCAGCTCGTCGATCGAGGGGGCGCCGCGCAGGCCGGCCCGCGGTCCCCGGACGGCGCTCCTGGTGGTGTCGAGCTCGGGAAGGGTGATGACGACGTAGTCCTCGGTGTCCATCGCGAGATGCCTTTCGGAGCGGTGTCCCGAGACAGTGTCGCGGTAGGGCGGTTCGATCCCCCTCGCGGTTCGAAATCCGACGTGGGCGGACGGCGGTAGGCGTTGGCGGGCGAACGTCGGTTCGGTTGCGCCGCGGGCCCTGGGGGTCCGCTCGCCGCGGACGCGGCAGCCGGAGTTGTCCGGAAGATCACGTGGGGAGATCGACGGCGACCCGGATCGTTTCGTCGTCAGGTCTCACTTGGTCACCAACCCCGAGGACGCCGCCACCATGGGAATCGCACGCATCTACGACCGGACCGTCCACCGCGAGCTCGCCTGCCGTGCAGCGTGGCCGCCGATCGCCAACAACTTCGCGCTCGGCGACTACGGCCTCATCGCGCACGGAGTCTTCTTCTCCCTCGGCAACATCGAACGCGATTTCGGCGTACCGGTCGACGCCAGCGCCGATAGCCCGGCGGGGAAGCTCGACTTCGTGTCGGAGTCGGCGACCATCGCTCGGCTCGCTGCAGGCGGCCAGGTCGCGGTCTTCCCCGATCAGCCCATCGATGCGCAGCTCGTGTTCGACTTCGAGAGCGCCGAGTCGCTGGTGCTCAAGTCCAGTGCGGTCGTGACTCGAGAGATGCGGAACGCCGAGGTCGCCGCCACGGCGCTGAGGTCGAAGAAGGGTTGGCGGCTGCGCTACCGTGTCGTTCGACAGATCGTGCACGCGAGCCATGCGCTGGTGATCACCACCCGCGAGGCGTCCACCAAGGTGACGTTCGCCGCCCACGCGAACCTGCTTCGCCAGCTGGAGCTCGGCAACGTGGGCGTCGACATCGACGTCGGCAGCGACAAGAGCGTCGGGCTGGAGCTGGTCGGGAAGGCCGGCATCATCGGTCTTGGGCTCTTCCGGGTGCGATTGCTGGGCGGCGGCGCGGCGCCGGTGGACATCGACGGGGGCATCGACCGTGACGACGATGACGCAGAGGAGCTCGACGACGACGTTTGAGTCGGTGGGGCCGTGCTCTGTCACCGTACACACGTTCGCCGACCCGATTCTACGGCCAAATGGCCAGCGGTGGAGGTCTTGGCTGGAGTCGTGTCGAATGGCCGGCCCACAGCTCGCCGCGAACGGAGAAGATGGTGACCCATGGCGCAGGATGATCGACCGAGTGGAATCCGAGTCGTCTTCGACGAGGCCCAGTGGACGCAGGACGGTGCGGGCCCCGACCCCGGCGGCGTCCGTGGCCGCGGAGGCCTGCCGCGCGGCGACGTCGCGTTGGCGAGCGCGCCCGATGACGTCGCCGATGCGATCGCGCTGCAGGACTTCGAACTCCTCGACGAGATCGCGCTGACTCCCAACGACACGGTGGTGCGCGGCGCGGTGATCGTACCGCCGACGCTCGAGGTGCCGCTTGCCGCCGACGAGTCCGCGGTGGTGTTGCTCGCGCGCGACGACGTGTACGAGTGGGTGTTGCCCGAGGCGACGCCGGCGAACCGGCTGCGCAACGGGCCGTCGACGACGGGGCGTACGCTGGTCTTCTCGCTGCCGCCGGGGCCGGTGGCGCCCGGGGGATCGTCGGCCGTGCGCGGCCTCGGCGACTCGATCCGCGGGGCGCTGCGCGCCTGGGTGCTGCGCTTCGCCGCGCGGGCGCTGACGCCGGTCGCGATCGGCTTCCTCGAGCGCAAGGTCGAGACCCGCCTCGTCGACATGCGCGCGCCCGATCCGCTCGAGTGGTCGACCGCCGCGGCGCAGGACGTCGTGGTGTCGGCGCCGCGCGTGCTGCTGTTCGTCCACGGCACGTTCTCGAGCACGCTCGGGGCCTACCACGCGCTGACGATCGGCGAGGCCGGGCGCGTGTTCCTCGAGTGGGCGCGCACGCGCTACGACGAGATCCTCGGCTACGACCACGCGACGCTCAGCGTCGATCCGGTGGTCAACGCCCAGGACCTGCTCGCTCGCCTCGCGGCGCGCTACGGCGACGCGGCGCCGATCGTCGACATCGTCGCGCACAGCCGCGGCGGGCTGGTGGCGCGGGCGCTGGTCGAGATGGTCGCGCCGTCGGCCGTCTGGGCGCCGCGCTTCGATCGGCTCGTGATGGTCGGGTGCACGAACGCGGGCACGCACCTCGCGGAGCCGGCGAACTGGAAGCGGTTCGTGGACTTCTACACCAACCTCGGCGCGCACGCGGTGCGGCTGGTCGCCGGATCACTGGGGCGACCGGCCGTGGCGGCGATCCTCGACGGGGTGATCCGCTCGGTCGGCGCGCTGGTGAAGTACCTCGCGGTCAACGCGGTCGAGGAGGGCGCCGTGCCCGGGCTCGCGGCGATGCAGCCCGGATCGCCGCTCCTCGTCGAGCTGAACCGCACCAACCCCGGGCAGCGGGGCCCGGGCGACTCGATGTACTTCGTGGTGCAGGCGGAGTTCGAGGCGGCGCTCGAGGCCGACGACGTCCGCGGGCTCCCGCGTGCGCTCGCGATGTGGCTCGGGGATCGACTCGCCGACCAGCTGCTCGGCGTCGCGAACGACCTCATCGTCGACACGACGTCGATGGCGACGATCGATCCGGACGTCGGTGGCTTCGTGAAGGACACCCTCGACTTCGGGCGCACCGGGGCCGTGCACCACGTCAGCTACTTCACCCGCGATGAGACGGCCGCGGCGATCCTGCGCTGGCTCGGCGGCGACGCCCAGATCCCGTCGCGCTCGGCCCGGCCGCACGCATCGTTCCGCGGCGGCAAGAAGCGGGCGATGCCCGCGCCGGCGATGCAACCGGGCGTCATCCCGGCGAACGTCGATCTGCCGGCGGCCGCTGTGGGCGAGCCCGACGCGGCCGGCGGCGACGAGGCGCTCCCGCCCCGCGCGCGCCTCGAGTGCCGCGCCGAGATGCCGGCGCAGATCGGCGTGGCGCAGCCCTTCGAGCTGCTCGTCATCCTCTCGCGCGAGGCGATCGCGGCGGCGGCGGTCGGCGTCGCCGCAGCGTCGGCCGCGGTCGACGGGAACCCCGACGCGCCGCTGCTCGTCAGCGTCTCGCCGCGCAGCAACGTCGAGCTCGACAACCCCGCGTTCGAGGAGGTGCCGTTCCCCGAGCCCGGCGTGCCGCGCGAGCTGTTCTTCCGCGGCCGCGCCCTCGTCGAGGGCCCGGCCGTGCTGTGGGTCTACGTCCGGCAGGGCCGCAGCGTGCTCGCGAAGCTGACGGTCGAGGGCCGCGTCGTCCCGTCGACGCAGAGCGCCAGCGGCGGGACGACGCACGCGCGCGCCGACATCGACGACGCGACGGCGATCACGATCGAGGCGCCGTACACACTGCGGGTGATCGAGGTGTCCGTCGGCTCCGACTTCGCGCTGCACTTCGAGCTCGAGTCGATCGCGGCGAACCTGCGGCTGTCCTACTCGAACGAGCGCCAGTCCGACGTCCCGCGCTTCGTGAAGGGCATCTACGAGGAGATCGAGCAGCGCAGGCTGCGGACGCCGAACGACACCGCGGCGTTCTTGCTCGAGCTGCAGAGCTATGGTGCGACGCTGTTCCGGTCGCTGCTGCCGCAGCAGGTGCAGCGGGCGCTGTGGCAGCACCGCGACGCGATCGAGTCGATCCTCCTGCTGTCGACCGAGACCCACGTGCCGTGGGAGCTCGTGCACATCTGCGATCCGGACACGGGCATGCTCCCCGACGCGCGGTGCTTCCTCGCGGACAAGGGGCTGGTGCGGTGGCTGCACAACACTCAGGTGCAGCCCGAGACGATCGCCGTGCACGCGGGCAAGGTCCGCCACATCGTGCCGGACTATCCCGCGGCGCAGTGGAAGCTGCCCGCGACGAAGCGCGAGCTCGACTTCCTCATCGCGCGCTTCGACTCGAGGTCCGTCGGCGACGCGGCGGCGGATCTGTACGCGATGCTCACGGGCAACGCCGACTTCGATCTGCTCCACTTCGCCGGGCACGGCGAGGCCCAGGGCGACGACATCGAGGATGCCGCGATCCTGATGCTCGGCCGCGTGGCCGCGGCGCAGTGGAGCCCCGATCGCGCGAAGGCCCTGGTGGTGCGATCGCTGCCGCAGGGCGCCGGTGCGCACGCGCGGCCGTTCGTGTTCCTCAACGCCTG
>LNFB01000028.1 GCA_001464385.1 Deltaproteobacteria bacterium Ga0077550
GATCTCGGCGTCGAGATGGGCCCCGAGGCGGTGCCGATCATCCAAAAGCGCGCGATCGAGGCCGCCAACCGCTTCGGCAAGCTCGTCATCACCGCGACGCAGATGCTCGAATCGATGATCAGCAAGCCGCGACCGACGCGCGCCGAGGCGTCCGACGTCGCGAACGCGGTGCTCGACGGCAGCGACACCGTGATGCTGTCGGGCGAGACGGCGACCGGCCTGCACCCCGTGCTCGTCGTGCGCACGATGGACAAGATCATCCGCACCACCGAGGGCGCGCAGCGCGGATGGGCCGACAAGCGCGTCGATCTCGAGCTCGGGCACACCACGAACG
>LNFB01000029.1 GCA_001464385.1 Deltaproteobacteria bacterium Ga0077550
CGATCTACGCGTTCACGCCGAACCCGGACACCTACCAGACCCTCGCGCTGTACTGGGGCGTGATCCCGGTGATGTTCTCGCCGAGCTCCGAGGACGGCGAGACGATCTTCATCGACATGGACCACGCCATCGTCGCCAAGGGGCTGCTCGACGCGACCGCGCGGGTGGTCATCACGGTGGCGCAGCCGATCAAAAAGCGCGGCAGCGTGAACGTGCTGCGCCTGCACGAAGTCGGCGAAATGTTGTAGCCGGCGGTTGTTGCGAGACCCCTTGATCCCGTCGGTCGCCCTGTGCTACCCATTGCGCCCCATCGCGAAGGTGGCGGAATTGGTAGACGCACCAGACTAAGGATCTGGCGGGGTAACCTGTGGGGGTTCGAGTCCCCCCCTTCGCACTTCGAGAATCGCTGCTGGCACTCGCCTGGATGGACCGGACGCCTTGGGGGCCGACCGGTCCACCTCGGCGACTCGCTCGGCGTTTGCCCGAGCCACCCGCTCGGAGTCGACCGAGCCGACTGGAGTCCCGTCGTGCGGCGCTCGGATTCTCTCGCCCTGTGCTCTGCGTTCCTCTGCGCGCCCCTCGTCGTCGCGTGCGCGGGCTCGCCCGTCGAGGCGATGGGCCAATCGAGCCTCGACGCGAGCACGTCGGGTGAGCTCGCCACGACGCACGGCAGCGATCCGAGCACGACGACCGCCGCCTCGGCGAGCGACGGCGACGCGACGGGCACGACCGCCTCGGGCTCCAGCGGAGAGGATCCCACCGCGCCGGATTCCACCGCGGAGGATCCCACCGGCGTCGAGGCGACGACGGACGCGAGCGCGACCACCGACGGCGGCTCGAGCTCGACCGGCGACACCGCGACCTGTCGGCTCCTCCTGGACGAGGTCTTCAACGATCCCGACACCGCCGACGATGGCCTCGAGTGGGTCGAGCTGTACAACCCCTGCGAGGACGACATCGACCTCGCGGGCTTCAGCCTCGCGTGGGGCGGTGAGACGTACGCCGACGCGCTCGACCTGGTCGGCACGATCAGCGCCGGCGGCTGCTTCGTGGTCGGCGGCCCGATGAGCTCGGCGCTCAACGCCGACCCGGTCTACGATCAGGCGATGGACTTCTCGCCGGATCTGCAGAACACCACCAACGGCGCCGCCGATGCGGTGGCGCTCTTCGATGTGCCCGCGGCCGAGATCGACGTCGACACACTCCCCATCGACGCGGTGATCTACGGCGACCGCAACGTCGCGGAGCTCCCCGACGAGACCGGGACGCCCGGTGTGCTCGACGTGCCCGCGGGCGGCGCCGGACAGTCGTACGTGCGCATCGACCCCGCCGTCGCCCCCGGCGGCGACGCCTGGGACGTGACCGCGACGCCATCGCCTGGCACGTGCCCGAATCCCCCGCCGGCCTGACGCGCGGCCGCCCACGGGCCCCTGACGAGGCCGCTCGCGGCGGACCTCCCCGTTCGACCAGGTGCCATGCCGCCGCGCGGCGAGCGGCCCGATCCCGGCCGCGTTGCAGCGAGACGATGCAGCCCGCTATGCTGCCAGGTCGTGGGTGTGCACGCGAACCACTCACCGGTCGACGCGCCCGCGCGCGCACGGACGGTGATGACGTTCTACGGCGCGGTCGGGCTGGTCGGGTTCTTCTGGCACGCGATCGCCCAGGACTCGAACGACATCTGGCGCGTCGACCCCGACCAGGACTGGCTCACCATGCTGTGGACGCCTACCGTCGGCGTCGGCATGGGCCTCGTCGTCGTGCAGCTGTTCCGCGCGCTCGAGGGCCGCTTCGCGTGGCTGCCCCAGCTCCACGCAGAGTTCCGCGCGCTGCTCGGCCGACCCGCCCCGAGCGAGCTGGTGCTCCTCGCGGCCACGAGCGCCCTGGGCGAGGAGCTCCTCTTCCGCGGCGCGATGCTCGACGCGTGGGGCCTGTGGCCGAGCACGTTGATCTTCGCCCTGCTGCACATCCCGCCCAAGCGCGCGCTGTGGCCGTGGACCGCGAGTTCGCTGGCGATCGGCGTGGTGCTCGGCGAGCTCACGCTCGCGACCGGCAACCTCGGCGCGGCGGTGGCCCTGCACTTCGTCGTGAACCTGCAGAACTTGCTGTACATCACCCGCAACCCCCCGCGGCCGTCCGTGCGCGGCCCCGTGCGGCCAGCCCAGGCCTGAACGCCGAAAACTCGACGAGTCGACGGTGACTCCGGCACACCGTCGTCATGGCCCCCGCACGCACCGGCTCCGGCCGCGGTCCGACCCGTCGCGACTGGCTGCGCCAGGCCGGCGCGCTCGCGACCCTGGCCCCGTTCTCGACGCTGCTGTGGCCCGGCCGCGCCCACGCGTCGGACTCGAGCCTCGCCGACCGCATCAAGCTGCTCTACAGCAACCAGTTCCACTTCAACGATCGCGGCGAGCCGCAGATCACGGTCGGTGTCGTGCAGCACGTCGAGCGCGTGCGCATCAGCGCGCCGGGCGGCCTGCTCGTGCTGCCCTCGGGCCAGGGCGGCACCACGATCGAGGGCGGCACCCGCTTCGACATCACGCTCGAGCGCGGGCACGCGGCCAAGCAGAGCTTCGCGATCGTGCTCGAGGAGCTCGCCGGTCCGGCGATGGCCGCGATCGATCGCGCGGCGAAGCGCTGGAAGGACCGCGGCTTCGATGTCGCCGATCACGAGGTCGGCACCGTGTTCGGCGTTGCCGGACGCGTGCTCGACAACCGCCGCGTGCTCCTGGTCGCCGATCGTCACGGTAGCGAGGAAGACGCCCGTCGCCGCGCCGAGGTGCTGCGCCAGCGCAACGGCGCCCTGGGCAAGCTCCACCCGATCGTCGAGCAGCGCGGCCACGGCTCCCTGCGGGCCCACGACGCCGAGCACGGCATCCGCGTGACCGCCGACGGCGTGCTGTGGTTCGCGGCCAAGGACGGCGGCCCGGTCACCGTGCACGACGTGCCGCTCGAGTCGACGGGCTCGGGCCCACCGAAGACCGAGTCCCGCGAGTACCGCGGCGGCATCTACGTCGCGGTCGATCGCCACGGCACGTTGTCGGTGGTCAACCTCGTCGGCGAGACCGATCTGCTGTCGGGCCTGGTCCCCGCCGAGATCTTCGCGTCGGGGCCGATGGCCGCGCTGCAGGCCCAGGCCGTCGCCGCGCGCGGACAGCTGCTCGCGAAGATCGGCACGCGCCACCTCGACGATCCGTTCCTGCTGTGCAGTGAGCAGCACTGCCAGGTCTACGCCGGCCGCATCCGCGAGCACGAGCGCACCAACACGGCCGTGCGGGCGACCATCGGCGCGATCGCGATGCGGCCGGGCGAGACCCAGCTCGTCGACACGGTGTACTCCGCCAACTGCGGCGGGCACAGCGAGGACAACGACGTCGTGTGGCCGAGCGCCGCCGACCCCCAGCTGCGCGGGCAGGCGGATCCGCTGCTCGCCGAGAAGTTCGCCAAGGGCATCACCGCCGCCAACATCGAGGCGTTCCTGCGCAGCTCGCCCCGCAGCTTCAGCATGCCCAGCGCCGACGTCGGCAGCGCGGCCTATCGCTGGCGCGAGGTGCTCGACCCCGACAGCCTGGCGGGCAAGCCCGGCATCGACGCGGGGATCGGGGCCGTGCGCGCGCTGAAGATCCTGAGCCGCGGCAAGAGCGGCCGCGCCACCGGGCTGCGCGTCGTCGCCGAGCGCGGCGAGGTCGACCTGCACGGCGAGCTCCGCATCCGCCGGGCCCTGGGCGGCCTCAAGAGCTCGCTCTTCATCGTCGAGCCCGAGCGCGATCGCAGCGGCGGCATCGTGCTCGTCGGTGGCGGCCACGGTCACGGCGTCGGCCTGTGCCAGCACGGCGCCATGGGCATGGCCAAGGCCGGCAAGGACCACGACGAGATCCTCGGCCACTACTACCGCGGCGCGAAGATCGTCAAGCTGTGGTGAGCCCCGCTTAGTCGCGGCGTCGTGATCACAGCAGCCGGACGCACACCGCTCGCGCGTTCGGTTCGATGGTGAGAAAGACGTTGGTCGCGCCGGTCTCCCCGTCGAACGCCATCGCTTCGTCGCCCATCGTCTCGCGCGTCCAGTAGCTCCCGGACGACACCACCTTCGCGGCCCGCATCTTGCGGAGCTCGCGGGCGCCGGGCAGGCGAAAGCCCTGCACGCCGTTGATGCGCTTGCCCTGGCAGCGGCGCTGGGCGTCCTGCCAGGTGCTGTCTTCGTCGCCGGCGCGGGCGATCCACAGCGAGCCAAGGCGCTGCAGTCGGCCCTCACCGACCGCGAGCTCGAGCGCTGCGATGTCGATGTCGCGCTTGCTGACGGGCTTGGGCGCGGGCGGGACGTCGCTGCTCGCCGGGGTCGTCGGCGTCGCGGGCGTCGTCGGTTCCGCGGGGCTCGTCGGCGTGGTGGGGCTCGTCGGCGTGGTGGGGCTCGTCGGCGTGGTGGGCGTCGTCGGTGTCGCGGGGCTCGTCGGCGTCGCGGGGGTCGGCGACACGGACGGCACGCTCGGCGGCGTCACGGGCGGCGCCGGCGTCTCCGCCTCCGCCTTCGCCGGCGCGGCCGGGGGCGCGCCGCGCCGCGCCGGCGCGCTCGGCCCGTCCGCGGCGGGCTGCAGGAGCTGCAGCAACGCGAGCGCGACGATGCCGGCGATGCCCACGCCCGCGAACACCAACAACATCCGGTTGCCGCGCGGCTCGTCGAACACCGGCGCCCGCGGGACCGCGCCCATGCGACCGTCGCGGGGGAATCGGACACCGCTGGTCTCGGGGTCCGTCGAGACCATCGAGTCCGGCATCGCAGGCACCCCGGAGAGGCGCTGCTCGAGCGAGCGGCCGACGCCGTCGTCGATCACCGCCTGCGGCGCGCCGTCGGCGAGCGGTCGGGTCGGCAGCGGCCGCGCGCCGGATCCCTGCGCGACGCTCGGCGTCGACGCGGGCTCGCGGGGCACCACGGGCTCTGCGCGCGCGGGCGCCGGGGGCAGGTTCGCCGGCGGGCGCACACCCTCGAAGGGGCGGCCCGGGAACTCCGACGGGTGCGTCACGGGTTTCACTGCGGCGGGCGGCTCGGCGCGCGTCGACACGCGCGGTGCCGGAGGCGGGGCGGGATCGACGAACGCCTCGACCACGTCGCGCAGGTGCGCCGTGCTCGGCGTGTCCATCTCCGCGGCCGAGGCCTGCTCATCCGCGAGGCGCATCTCCTTGAGCGCCCCGCGGATCGCCGGCAACACCGCGAGCGGGCGCGACGGCGTGAACGACGTCGAGATGATGCGCTGGCCGGGGCCGCTGCGCGCGGAGAACAGGCCGGTGAGTCGACGCAGCGCGGCCTTGTCGAGCGCGACCGATCCGCACAACACGAACAGCGCCTCGGCGGCGGCCGCGTCCACTGCGGCCGCGAGCAGGTTGCTGTCGAACTCGATCCCCGGCACGAGCTCGGGCGACAGGCCCTCGCGACGCAGCTCGTCCACGACCTTCGCGAGGACGGGCTCGTCGTCCTCGGCGCAGCAGATGATGATCGGGATGTCCCCGCGCGGCTTCACGTCGAACTCGATTCGCCGCCACGGGGGCGAGCTTCACGGGAGGGTATGTCCAACGTGGCCCGCAGGGGAAGCACCCCGTGCGGCCCGCTGCGGGCTCCCGCGGGCCCGCGGCCGCGGCCCGGGGAAATCGTGGCATAACCCGGCCGATGGGCGCACTCGAAGGCATCTCGACGGTCGCGGTTCTCGGCGCAGGCACGATGGGGCACGGAATCGCCCAGGTGGCCGCCGCCGCCGGCTTCACCACCCGTTTGTTCGACATCGACGAGGCCCGTGTCGCCGCCGGCATGGCCCGCATCGCCGCCAACCTCCAGGTCGGCGTGGACAAGGGCAAGGTCACGCCCGAGGCCCGCGAGCAGACGCTCGCCCGCCTCGTCACCGCGACCGACCCCGGCGTCGCGGCGCGGGACGCCGACCTCGTGATCGAGGCGGTGCCCGAGCAGCTCGCCCTCAAGCACGCGGTCCTGGGCGAGGCGGCGGCGACCGCCCGGCCCGACGCGATCCTCGGCACCAACACCAGCTCCCTGTCGATCGCCGCGATCGCGGCGGGTCTCCCCCGGCCCGAGCGCGTGATCGGGACCCACTTCTTCAACCCCGTGCACATCATGAAGCTGCTCGAGATCGTCGTCGCCGAGGGCACCTCGCCCGAGGTCGTGCGGCGCGTCGCGGCCTTCGGCGCCGCGCTCGGCAAGGAGTGCATCACGATCCGCGACTCGCCCGGCTTCGCCACGAGTCGCCTCGGACTGGTGATCGGGCTCGAGGCGATCCGCATGGTCGAGCAGGGCGTGGGCTCGGCCGAGGACATCGACAAGGCGATGACCCTCGGCTACGGCTTCCCGATGGGCCCGCTGCGTCTCACCGATCTCGTCGGGCTCGACGTGCGCCTCTCGATCGCCGAGTACCTCAGCACCGCCCTGCCCGACGGCGCGCACTTCGAGCCGCCGGCGCTGCTGCGGCGCATGGTCGCCGAGGGCAAGCTCGGCAAGAAGAGCGGCGAGGGCTTCTACCGCTGGGGTTGATCGGCGATTGGGGCCGATCAGCGCCGGGCGTCAGCTCGCGGGCAATCGCACCGGCACCAGCGTGGTGCCGGGCTCACCGAGCTTGAGCCCGCGGGCCTCGAGTCGCCGCGCGTCCTTGTAGATCGCGAGCCGATAGCGCCCGGTCGGCGCATCGACGACCGTGAACACGCCCTGCTCGTCGGTGAGCGTCAGGATGCGGACGCCGGGGCCGTCGCGATCGTCCCGCTCGAGGAACACCGCGGCGCGGGACAACGGCGCCGAGGTGTCGGCCGCGGTCACCTGCCCGACGAGGCACGAGCGGACCTCGGCGCAGCGCGGCGCGATGAAGGTGACGCCGCCGCGGCCCGAGGGCGGGACCGAGGCCATCGGCGCCGCGTGATTGGTGCAGGCCGACAGCACCAGCGCGCCCAGGAGCGCGGCGAGCCGACCGCGACCCGCAGTCCGCGCCGCGGGGCCGACGCTACGACCGCACGCCCGAGGGATCGTCGTCATGCCCACGCATCGTACAACGCGAGGGCCAGCGGTGGGCTTTCACGATCGACGCTGCGGACCGTCCCACGCCACGTCGGGCCGACACGGCGCCGATCTCGGACGCGCAGGACCGCGTGCGCCCACACCGGGCCGTCGGCGCGGGTTTGCGCCGCCTCGGGGCCCGGCGTAGGCTCGAATGCACCACCATGGTCGGACTCCGCCGCGCCCTCGCCCTGCTCCTGCTCGGCTTCTACGTCACCCAGTTCGCCATGACGGCGTGGCTGGGGCCGGACGAGATGTTCGCAGCCTACCTCGGACTCGCGCTGTGCTACGGCCTGGCCTTCATCGGCCTCGGGGCCGAGTGGTTCTGGGCGCGATGGTTCGCGATGGGCGTGGGCAACTTCGGCTCGCTGCTCCTGCTCGTGCTGTTCAAGGTCGGCCTCGAGCCGATGATCGCGTTCTTCGGCTTCACCCACCTCGCGATCGCGGTGTTCCTCCTCGGCGAGGGCATGGCGGCCCGCTACGAGCACTCGGAGGCCACCGCCGAGCGGTGGAACTTCCAGGAGGAGTCGCTGCTGCTGATGCGCCGCGCGACGCTGTCGGCCGGCAGCACGATCCCCTTCCTCATCCTCTACGCCCTCGCGCCGCGGCCCGACGCGATCCAGATCACCGCGATGGTGCTCGGCGCCGTCGGCCTCGGCGGCCTGCTCGCGCGGCGCACCTGGGGCGCCCTCGCCCTGGGCGGCGCGGGCCTGCTCGCCTTCGCCGACGCGATCGGCACCTTCGGCGCCCCGCCGGTCGGGTACCTGCTGCTGTCGCCCCACGGCGGCCTCATCGTCCACGGCGCCGCGTTCGCCTGGCTGGCGTCGCTGGTGCTGCTCGTGCCAGCCGGCCTCGCCCCCGCCTGCATCCGCTTCCTCCGACGCGCCGCCTGAGGCGGCATCGCCCTCACGGCGTGCGGCGGCGCAGCGGGCCCGGGTCCGGCAGGATCGGCGGCGGGCTCATGCCCCGTGCGCGCTCCGAGAGCTGGCTCCACGCGAGCGAGAACACGAGCCAGCCCGACGGCAGCAGGCACATGTACTCGGGCAGCGTCCGCATCATCCCGCAGACGTAGCCCGACAGCACCGCGCCGATGAGCACGTAGGTGAGGGCGCGGCTCGGCAGCGCCTGCAGCTTCGGGATGGGCAGGTTCGACGCCATGAGGAACGCGCCGGCAATCATCACCGCGGGCACGTAGCTCCACACCGCGGGCGACACGGTCCAGTCGCCGAGCAGCTTGGGGCCGCCGAAGGCCTCGAAGCGGATCGGCGAGTCCGGCCCCGCGTACTTGGCGAGCACGAGGTACCACATCGCGAGCGTGCCGGCGGCCAGCGTCGTCGGCACGCCGAAGAACACCTTGGGCGCGTCGGGCTGCTCGGCCACGACGTTGAACTTGGCGAGGCGGAACACGTTGGCCAGCGCCCACAGCCCGCACGCGGCCATCAACACCGCGCGGCCGGTGCCATCGGCGAAGCCGACCGGCGTGGCGTCCTCGAGCGTCACGTAGATCAGGAACGCCGGGGCGATCCCGAAGTTGAGCGCGTCGGCGAACGAGTCCATCTGCACGCCGAAGTCGCTCGTCGCCCGCAGCGATCGCGCGACGAGGCCGTCGAGCCGGTCGGTGAGCACGGCCCAGATCGTCAGCCACGCCGCGTCGACGAAGCGGTGCTCGTAGCACGCGACGAGGGACATCAACCCGAAGCACATGCCCAGGGCCGTGACCAGGTTCGGTGCGACGTAACGCAGGAAGCGGTGCAGCGGCATCGGGTGAGGCGTATCTCAACAACGTCCGCGACCACGGCGCAAGCCTGTCGGCGCAAGTTTCGTGGGAGCCCGCGCCCAGGGCGCCTCTCGCCGCGCCATCCTTGCCGCCCCGCGGGGGCGCGTGGGATAACCGTACTCGGGGATCGTGGATGCGAACCGCTGGATTCGCCGCGTGGGGACGTTGGGTGACGCGGGGGCTCGGGCCGCTCGCCCTCGCCGCGCCCGCGATCGTCCTCGCACCGGCGTGCCGAGGTGACGGGGCGACCGCGACCGGCGACGCCGACACGAGCGCTGGCGACCTCCCCACGACCGGTGGCGCGTCGGGGCCCACGGTCTCCACCGAGACGACCGCGATCGAGCCGGGGTCGAGCACGGGCACGAGCACGACCGGCACCGCGGGCACGACGGGCGTGGGCGCCGAAGCGACGTCCTCCGGGAACGCCGAGGCCACGGCGGACACCACCGCCGGCACGTCGAGCTCCGGATCGACGGGCGCGACGACCGAGACGAGCGGTGACGCGGAGTCCACCGCCGCGACGCTGCTCCTCGATCCACCCCCGCCCCACTTCACCGACGTCACCGACGACGCAGGCGTCTGGTACGTGCAGGGCGTCGTCCAGCAGGCGCCGCACTGCCTCATCGATCAGCTCGGCCCGGGCAACTTCGGCTTCTGCGTCCCCGAGCGCGAGATCGCCGGGGCGGCGGTGGCCGACATCGACGGCGACGACGATCTCGATCTGTTCGTCACCCGCACCAACGGCAGCAACCTCCTGTTCGCCAACGACGGCGCGGGGACGTTCCTCGAGGTGAGCGCGGCGCGTGGGCTGACCGAGGTCGGGCACTCGTCCGGCGCGGCCTTCGGCGACGTCGACAACGACGGCGACGCCGACCTCTTCGTCGCCACCGTCGCGTCGTATGCCCACCGGCTCTACATCAACGACGGCACCGGCCACTTCGTGGAGGACGCCCTCGCCCGCGGCGCCGCGATCGACACCGGCGAGCTGCACATCGGCACGACGCCGACGTTCGGGGACTTCGACCTCGACGGCTACCTCGACCTCTACGTCGGCGAGTGGACCATCGTCGCGCAGATCGGCGCTCACCCGTCCCACGCCCGGCTGCTGCGCAACCTCGGCGACGCCGCGCCCGGCAGCTTCGAGGACGTGACGCAGCAAGCCGGCGTCGTCATGGACGGGGCCTGGGCCCTCGCGCCCGACACCGCCCCGGGGACGTACGCGTTCGCGGCCGCCTTCGTGGACCTCGACGACGACCGCTACCCCGAGCTGGCGATCTCCGCCGACTACGGGACCTCGCGCCTGTTCTGGAACGACGGCGACGGCACCTTCACCGACCGCACCACCGAGGTCGGCGTCGGCCTCGAGGCCAACGGGATGGGCTCGACCCTCGGCGACTACGACAACGACGGCGACATCGACTGGTACGTCACATCGCTCAGCAACGCCCAGTTCCCGGCCGACAACCGCCTGTACCGCAACTCCGGCGCGCGCAGCTTCGACGATGTCGCGGGGGCGCTCGGCGTGGACGACAACGGCTGGGGCTGGGGCGCCGCGTTCTTCGACGCGGACAACGACGGCGATCTCGACCTCGTCGCGGGCGCCGGCTACTACCTCGTCGTCAACCAGGACGATCCGCTGAAGCTGTGGCGCAACGAGGGCGACGCGCCGATGCTCGACGTCAGCGACGCGGTCGGCTTCGGTCCGCCGCGGCAGCGACGGGGCATCCTCAGCTGGGACTACGACGCCGACGGCGATCTCGACCTGTTCGTGTCGAACACCGGCGACGCGCCCGAGCTGTATCGCAACGACGGCGCCGAGGCGACGGACTGGCTGCGCGTGCGCGTGGTCGGCACCACGAGCAACCGCGACGGGCTCGGCGCGCGCGTGCACCTTCGCCTCGGTCCCGGCCTCCCCGGACAGATGCGCGAGATCGGCGTGGGCTCGCACTACATGGGCCACGGCGAACGCACGGCCCACTTCGGGCTCGGCGACGGCGACGATCCGGTCGCCGAGGTCCGCGTGGTGTGGCCCGCCTCCGACACCGAGCAGATCTTCCACGACGTCGCGCGCAATCAGACGCTCGTCGTGGTCGAGCCCTGACGCGCCCGCGATCGGGACGCGCTCGGCGGCGCGCTGCGGCCCGTCCTGTGCCCCCGTCGCGTCCGGCCCGCGCAGCGCGGCACCGCATCGCGCATCGCGGCCCGTCGCATCGGTGGCCGCGCATACGCCACGCGCTACGAAGTCCCCGTGCGACTCGTCGTCCTCGCCCGTCATGATGTCGCTGGCTCGTGGTTCCACCTCGCCGGGGTGCTGCGCCAGCGCGGGATCGCCGACGCCCGCGTGGTGACCTTCGGCTACGACCCCGCGCGCGGCTGGCCGGTCGACATCGCCGACGTCTTCGACGGCGGCCAGGAGCTGCAGCACCTGCTGCGCGAAGCCGACGCGTTCCACCTCGTCGATCTGGTGCCGAGCGACGTCGAGCTGTTCGACGGCCTCGTCGGGACGCGCTGTGGCAACGGCCTCGCGCGCGTGAGCCTGCAGGTCGACGAGCGACCGAGCCCGGCGATGGCGCGCGAGATCTCGAGGCTCGCGTCGCGCAACGGCTGGCCGTTGCTCGCGACACGGCCCAACATGGTCCCGGGCGCGGAGTTCGTCGCGCCGTTCCTGCCGCTGTGGCGCGCGCCGTGGCAGCCGACGGCCGCGGGCACCCGCGCCCGCACGCGCACCCCCGAGCGGATCGTCTTCGCGAGCTGTGCCGCGCGCCTGCGCGACGAGCCGCGGCTCGAGGCGATGGTCGAGCGGGCCGAGCGCGCCGCCGCATCGCTGCCCGACCTCCGCGTCGAGGTGTTGGTCGGCCGCACGCACCTCGCGACGCTGCAGCGACGCCGCCGCGCCCACCTCGTGCTCGACGGCGACGATGGCCTGGGGCGCACCGGCCTCGAGGCGCTCGCGCAGGGCATCCCGACGGTGCTCGAGTTGTCGGCCGCGGATCACGAGGCCTGGAGCGCGCTGGCCGGCGCGCCGCCGCCGGTCGTGCCCGCGTTCGCGCTCGAGGGCGCGATGGCGGAGCTGCAGGACGGACTCGAGCCGGATCTCGCCCTGCGTCGGTGGGCGCTCTGCGCCGCCGCCCCCGAGCGCTGGCTGCAGCGCTGCCTCGCGTGGTGGTCCGACGGCAGCACGCGTCGCGCTGCCTGATCGGACCGCGATCGGGTTCGGAACGCGATCGGGTCGCGATCGTCAGGCGTGCGCGAGCTCGTCGAGCAACGCCGTGCACGCGGTCGTGAGCAGGGCGAACGTGGCCTCGTAGGCGTCCAGGCCCCGGCGCACCGGATCGGGCACGTCGGCCGCGGGGCCCTGGGCGGCCGGATCGACGACGTGCCGCAGCAGCCGGATCTTCGCCTTGCCCGGCTGCACCGGGCCGAACGCCGACAGCCGCCGCAGCCGCTGCAGGTCGTCGAGGTTCGCGCGATCCATCGCGAGGATGTGATCGAAGCGGTGCAGATCGTCGGGCTCGACGCCGCGCGAGCGCAATTGCGTGAGATCGATGCCGTGCCGCGCGGCGATCTCGACCGAGTTCGGGTGCGGCGACTGACCGCCGTCGGCCCAGCACCCCGCGCTGTCGATCGTGAAGCGATCGAGCAGCCCGCGCGCGCGGACCATGTCCGTGAAGATGCCCTCGCACAGCGGCGAGCGGCACAGGTTCGCGTGGCACACGAACAGGACCCCAATGCGCGCGGCGTCCATGGCGACCTCAGCCCTCGAGCAGCTTGCGGACCTCGGGGTCGTCCTTGACGATCTCCCACATCGGATCGAAGTCGACCTGCGTCAGCAGCTTCTTGCCGCCGCGGGCCTTCACCTGCTTGAGGTACTCGCGGGTCGCCTCGACCTCGCCCGCGTTCGCCGTCTGCTTCGCGAGGTTGAACAGCGGATCGGGGTACTTCGGATCCTTGGCCGCGGCCCACTCGAAGAAGGTCTTGGCCCGCTCGGGCTCCTCGAAGAGCTTCTCGCCGCGGGCGTTGGCGGCCTTGGCCACGTCGCGCAGCTTGGCGCCGCTGGCCTCGAGTTCGGCGAGCGCCGCCATGGCGCGCTCGTCGGTGGTCTTCTTGGTCTTGATCTCGGTCTGAAGCGCCGCGGGATCGGCCGCCGGCGGCGCGCCACCGTCCGCCGCGTCACCACCGTCAGCCGCGGGTCCCTCGGCCTTCGCGCCGTCGGTCGCGGCCTTCTCGCCGCCGTCATCCGCCTTCGCCTCACCGCCGTCCGCCTTCGCGTCCGGGGCGGGCTCGACCTTCGCGTCCGGTGCAGGCTCGACCTTCGCGTCCGGTGCGGGCTCGACCTTCGCGTCCGGTGCGGGCTCGATCTTCGCGTCGATCTTCGGGTCGCCCTTCGCGGGCAGCGGCTTCTCACCACCGGGCACGGGCTTGCCGTCGTTGCCACCGCCGCACGCGACGACGAGCGCGAGGAGCGTGCTCGCGAGGGGGCCGCGCGGGGATGGGGAGTCGCTGCATCGTTTGCCGGTCGACATTTCGGGCGACAGTGTAACGAAACGGCCGGAACGAATCTGGAGATCCGTCCGAGACGGGCCGTATCCGGTGCGTCGGACCTGACGTATGATCGCGGCCCGATGGTTCCCGCGGTTTCCCTCGCGCTGGTGCTCGCCTCTGGCCCCGACACCGGGCCCCCCTCTGCAGCGCCGGATCCCGCCCTGGAGGCCGCGGTACGCACGATCTTCGACGACGCGTGCACCATGTGTCACTCGGCCGGCGGCGACCCCACCGATCCCGGCGAGCTCGACCTCGAGTCGCCGCTGACCTCGATGATCGGCAAGAAGTCCGTCGTCGTGGACAAGGTCCTCGTCGTCCCCGGGGACCCCGACGCCAGCTACCTCATCGACAAGCTCTACGGCACCGCCGCAATGAAGGGCGGCCTCATGCCCGAGGGCATGGACCCGCTCAGCAAGGACCAGCTCGAGGCGGTGCGCAAGTGGATCGCCGCGCTGCCCAAGGACGCGACGGCGCCGGTGGTGCCCGGTGGCGGCGGCGAGCCGTCCGGCGACGGCACCGGCCCCGAGCCACCCAAGCGCACGCCCAAGCCCTTCCACGGCACCGATCAGATCGTGCTGCCGACGACGTCGACGCTGGGCAAGCGCGTCCTGCAGTACCGCATCGATCACCGCTTCGGTCGCATCGGCACCGAGCGCGGCGCGTTCGGCCTCGACGCCGGCGTCGTGATGAGCATGGGCCTGCAGTACGGCATCCTCGACGGCTGGGACGTCCGGCTGCGCCGCGGCAACTCGCGCAAGGCCTGGGAGCTCGGCACCAAGTACGTGCCGGTGCGCCAAGAGGCTGGCATGCCGGTGTCGTTCGGCATGATGGGGTCGGTCGACTTCTTCCGCGACTTCGACGTCGCCAACCCGTGGTCGGGCAACTTCATGGCGATGTTGTCGCGGCTGTGGTTCGAGCGCTGGGCCACGATGCTGACGCTCGGCTACCACCTGCGCACCGATCACAACCCGCGCCCGACGGTCGACTACAAGAACGGCGATGGGCCCGTGCTGGTGAAGGACACCCGCGACACGCTCACGTTGGGCCTCGCGACCAGCGTGTACCTCGGCAAGCGCAAGCAGTGGGGCATCGACCTCGAGTGGCTGCTGCCGATCCCCGCGGGCGGCACGCCGAACAAGTTCTACTACCGCGGCGGCGACGCGGATCCCACGGGCAGCAAGATCGGCGCGTGGGGCATCGGCGGCTCGTACACGACGGGCAAGCACTTCTTCCAGGTGTTCTTCACCAACAACCGCGAGATCCACACCAACCTCGCGGCCCCCGGCGGTCAGAGCGGCAACCCGTTCAAGACCGAGGGCGTCGACAGCAAGAACCCCTTCCACAAGGCCAACTTCTTCCTCGGCTTCAACCTCGGCCGCAACTTCACGATGGGCGGCCGAGTGGACGCCGCGAAGGCCAAGCGCAAGGCGAAGAAGTCGAAGGGCGGGGCCTGATGATCATGCGAAGCGAGACGATCATGCGAGGCGAGACGATCATGCGACGCGTGGCCCAGGTTGCGATGGTGGCGATGGTGGGCGGGCTCGTGCCTGCGTGCGAGCAGCTGAAGCCGATCGACGGCGGCTCGGCGGCGTGCGTGCCGGCGGAGGTGCAGGCGGCGTTCGATCGCAGCTGCGGACCGGGCTGCCACACCGGCGGTGCGGCGGGCGGCGGCCTCGCGCTCGCCTCGGCGATCGGAGCCTCCGCGGCCGGCAGTCCGCTGCCGCAGATCGAGCTCGGCAACACGGCGGGCAGCTACCTCGCGCAGAAGATCATGGACAACCCCACCGCGGCGATCACGGGGACGCGCATGCCGCAGGGGTACTCCGCCTCGAACACCGCGCAGGTCGAGGACATCAACACCATCCTCACCTGGATCGGCGGCGGCGTGTTCGAGTGCGCGAGCGCGGACACGGGCGGATCCTCCGACTCGGGCGCGGACTCCGGCTCGACCGACACCGGCTCGACGCTGCGCAGCTGTGCCCTCGACGATCTCAGCCCCGGCGCCACGAACCCGATCGACTCGGGCACGGGCCCGATGCAGATCCCGCCGGACATCGCGACGATCCTCACCGAGAACTGCGGCTGCCACTACACCAACGACTACCCGACGCCGCCGCCGTAC
>LNFB01000030.1 GCA_001464385.1 Deltaproteobacteria bacterium Ga0077550
CGCCGAGCCCCGCGGCGGCACCGAGCGCGGAGCCGACCCCTGCCGCCGCGGCCCCGAGCGCGCCGGCCGATCCCCTCGCCGAGTTCACTGCGAAGGCCGAAACCTGGCTCGCGCCGATCCCCGGGCCCAACCCCGCCGGCGCCGAGGCCCGCTACGAGCCCGGCTTCGAGGTCGCGCGGCTCGAGATCGCGAAGCTCGAGTCGGTCACCGACAACGTCGTGCAGTGGAAGCTCGTGCACGAGCACGCGTCGACGATCCTCCGCGACAAGTCCAAGGACCTGCTGATGGCGACGTACCTCGCGTTCGCCAAGCTCAAGCAGACCGGGATCGGCGATTTCGTCGTCGGCCTCGCGGTCGTCGGCGGGCTGCTCGATCGCTACTGGGACGGGCTGTTCCCCGAGCGCCTGCGCGGCCGCGGCAACGCGCTGTCGTGGCTCGTCGATCAGCTCGACAAGGCCCTCGGCGAGGTGAAGCTCGCGCCCAAGGATCGCCCCGAGGTCCTCGCGCTGCAGGCGATCGTGTCGCGGGTGGCCACGCTCGCGCGCGATCGCATGGCCAGCGACGGGCCGAGCTTCGGACCCGTGAACGAGCGCGTGCAACGGATGCTGCTCGCGGTGCCCGAGGAGAAGCCGACCCCGCCGCCGCCACCCGCCCCGGTGGCCCAGCCCCAGGCCCCCGCCACACCCGCGCCCGCGCCCACGCCCACCCCCGCGGCCGCGCCCACCGTCACGAGCGTGGCTGCGCCGGCGAACGCCGAGGCCGTGGTCACCTACCTGCAGGAGACCGGCCGCAACCTCGTCAGCGCGGCCAACCAGCTGCGCGAGGCGGCGCCGACCAACCCCGCGGCGTATCGGCTGATGCGCGTCGGGCTGTACCTCCACCTCGATCGCTCGCCCCCGTCGGAGGCCGGGGGCAAGACCCAGATCCCGGCGTTGCTGCCGGCCAAGCGCACGCAGCTCGCGACGCTCGAGGCCAACGGCAAGTGGGAGGCCCTCATCGCCGAGAGCGAGGGCGCGCTGCCGACCGCCAGGTTCTGCCTCGATCTGCACCGCTACACGCACCGGGCCCTCGAGCGCCTCGGCGACGCCTACGTCGCGGCGCGGCAGGCCGTGGTCGCCGAGCTCGCAGCCGTACTCACGCGCATGCCCGATGCGCCGGATCTGTCCGCCCGCGACGGCACGCCGCTGTCCGACGGCGACACCAAGACCTGGATCGCGCAGATCGTGCTCGCCGGGTCCGGGGCGCCGGCCGGGGGCGGCGGCGACAGCCCGGGCGCCGCGGACGACCTGAAGGTGTTCGCGGAGGTCCGCGGGCTGCTGACCGCGGGCAAGGCCGCGGACGCGATGCGCATCGGTCAGGGCTGCGTCGACACGTCGACGACGGAGCGACAGCGCTTCGTCCGACGCCTGAGCCTGGCGACCGCGTTGCTCGAGGCGGGCCAGGCGATGCTCGCCCGCGGTCTGTTCGCCGCGCTCGAGCGCGAACTTCGCGAGCGCCAGCTCTACGCGTGGGAGCCCGAGCTCGCGGCGCGCTGCCTCGAGGGCTTCGTGCGAGCGATCCGAGCCGCGGCCAAGGCGGGGGCGCGGTACGAACAGGCCGACCTCGTCTACGAGCGACTGTGCCTGGTCGATCCCACGGCAGCCGCCCGTCTGGCCACCTGATCCGCGACCGCCCTCCGGCCTGTCATGGGGCGGTCATGGCCCCCGGGGCCGGATTGACTTGGGGGGGCTCCATCCGCAAGACTCCCGCCATGCTCGATCCTCGCTCGGTGCGCCAGCTCCCCGCTTTGGTGCGCTCACGCCTGCTCTCGGGCGCCGTCGCAGGCGCGCTCTTCGTGGCGGCGATGCCTGCCCACGCCTCGTTCGCCCCGAGCGCCGCCGAGATCGAGCGGCAGTACACCGAGGCCGACAAGAAGAACGCCGAGGGCGACTTCAAGGGCGCCGCCGAGCTCTGGACCCGCCTGATGGTCCTCGTCCCCGAGGAGAACGCGAACCAGTCGACGCGCGAGACCCTGCTGCTGAACGTCCTCGACGCGCACATCAACGCGTACAACCGGCTGCCGACGCCCGAGGGCAAGAAGGACATCAGCCACCTGCAGGAGGGCAAGAAGACCTTCGAGCTGTACCTGCAGCAGTACCGCGCGGTGTACGGCTCGGGCCGCGCGATCAGCCTCGCGGTGCAGCAGAAGAGCGACGAACTCAACGCCCTGCTGGCCAAGGCCGAGGAGGACGCCAAGGGCGCCGCCGTGACGCCCCCGGATCCCGACGTGAAGCAGGGCCCGGGTGACAAGCCGATCATCGAGCCGCCGCCGCCGAAGCTCCCGCCCGAGAACAACGGCACCGGCCTCATCGTCGGCGGCGCCGTGACGGCGGCGCTGGGCTTCGGCGCGATGGGTGTGCTCATCGCCGGCGCGGTCGGGGCCCCGCGGGCCGAGGAGGACTACGAGGTCGCGCAGAGCGGCGGCCTGGGCCTGTGCAACACGTTCCCGGACACGAAGTGCACGAGCCTCGACGCGACACAGAGCGCCCAGTACGACTCGTACAAGAGCGACCTCGACGACGCGGACAAGAAGGGCAAGGTCGCGAACGCGCTGACGATCACCGGCGCGATCCTGACGCCGGTGCTGCTCGGTGCCGGCGCGGCGATGCTCGCGATCGGCATCAAGCGCAACCGCGCCTCGCGGGTCGCCGCGTCGGCCAGCCTCTCGCCCGCGATGTCGCCGACGTTCGCCGGCGCCGTCCTGCGCGGCCGGTTCTGATCGCCCGCCGCACCCGTCAGCCCGCGTCCCCGCGTCGAGCCTCGTCGCGTGCGGGGTCGCCACCTGCGGCGAGCAGCCAGGTCTCGACCTCGGCGCGCGCGGCCGCCGACGGCTCGCCATCGGCCGCGAACGCGTCACGGGCCTCCTCGGCGCGTCGGCGTGCGACGTCGCTCGGGCCGCGGGCGACCCACGCGGCGCGGGCGTAGCCGAAGCGAGCCTTCGCCAGCTCGACCGCATCGGCGTCGATGCGCTCCATCGCCGCGATGATCCCGTCGTACTGCACGCTCGCCCCCGCGGCGTCGCCGGCGAGACGCGTCAGCTCCGCCTGCGCCGCGCGGGCGTCCAGCGTCTCGCGGTGATCCTCGCCGAGCACGCGTCGCCGGATCGCGATCGCCTCCTCGAGTTCGCCCTCCGCCGGCGTCGCGATGGAGACGACCGAGGTTGTACAGGCTCATCGCGAAGTCCGGGTGCTCGCGCCCGACCGCCAGCGCCGTGAGTGTCGAGCACTCGGTGAACCGCTCGATCGCGCGCTCGCGACGGCCGCGCCCCTCCTCGACGACGCCGAGGTTGCAGACGCAGCCGATCGTGCCGGGGTGCCGGTCGCCGAAGGCATCGCGGTAGACCGCGCGCGCGGCCTCGAGGCGCTGCTCGGCCTCGTCCCACCGCTCGAGCGCGGTGAGGGCGTTGGCGAGCCCGAAGTACACCATCGCGGTCGCGGGGTGCGACGGCCCATACGCCGCCTCATCGATCGCGACGGCGCGCTCGAAGGTCGACAGCGTGAGCTCGCGTCGCCGCGCCCGATAGTGGACGTTGCCGAGGTTCGC
>LNFB01000031.1 GCA_001464385.1 Deltaproteobacteria bacterium Ga0077550
CACGCGAGCGCCGCGCCGAGGATCATCGACCACGCCAGCGGTCGATCGGGCGCGTGACGCTGGACCAGGCGGAGCACCGTGGCGACGACCGCCGCGCAGAACAGCCCGATCGTCGCGGCGACCACCGGCGTGTACGCCAGCTGGAAGTCCGACCACGGCCCGAACCACTGCGCGCCGAGCAGCGCGAGCACGCGCTCGGGCGCGACGGCGAGCCACGCGGACGTCTCGCCGCCCGGATCGATGTAGATCCCCGAGCCCGAGCTGCCGTACCCGAGGCTGCGGTAGGCGAGCGCCCACGCGATCGTGAGGACGGCGAACGGCGCGAGCGCCCGCGCGCGCGCGGACACGGGCGCACGATCGAGGAACAGCGCGTGGGCGCCGAGGTAGCCGAGCGTCGCGACGGTGCCCTCGCCCGCGAGCAAGCCGAGGCCGAACGCGAGCGGCGCGGCCCAACGCGCGGGTCGCCAGCCGTCGCGACGGCCGCGATCGTACAGCGCGACCGCGAGGAACCCGAAGGTCGCCATCACCAGCGCGTTGCGGTTGGAGATGTAGCCGACGACCGGACCGCGCGCGTCGTCGAGCGCGTAGTACAGCAGGGCCGTGCTGGCCGCGACCGGCGGCAGCCACCGGCGGAACACGGCGCGCGCCGCCAGGAGCATCGCGACGAACCACGCGATCGAGTGCAGCACCATCGCACCCGGGCGCGTCGGCCACAGCCAGAAGTCGAGCGCGTGGGTGATCGAGCTGAGCGGCCGCAGGAAGCCGAGGCGATAGCCGGGCGCCGTCCACCACGACAGGAAGCCGTGGTCCATCAGCGCCTCGCGCTGGGCCGCGTCGTCGCGGACGAACACGAACAGATCCCATCGGGTGGGATCGAGGCCGGGAAACACGGCCGCATCCCCGCTGCGCACGCGCAGCATCGCGTCGTCGGCGGTGAAGCCGACCGGCACCGACGGAAGCACGAGCAGCACGGCGACGACGAGGATCCACCGATCGATCGCCGGCCGCGACGCGAGGGCGAGCCAGAGCTGGGCGAGTCGCCGGACCACGGCCGCGCGACGATACCCCGACCGCGGCGCGCTAGGGATTCACGACCACGCGCCAGAACCCCGAGCCCAGGTTCGACGAGTACAGCACGCCGTGCCCGGGGTCGTAGCCGAAGCTCCCGCCCATCCCCAGCGGTGGCGCGTCCATCTGCGTCCAGGTCTGGCCGTCGTCCGACGACGTCAGGTAGCGCGCCTGCTCGCAGAAGTCGCCGAAGTAGCAGGTGCTCGCGTACAGCGACGTGCCGTCGTCGACGATCCCACCGACGATCGGCCCGGTGTCGGGCACGAGGCTCCACGTCGGCGCGGTGCCGTCGGGGCTGCGCCAGATCCCGTCGGCGCCCGCGGTGAACCACGTGCCCGCGGCGCTGCGCACCGACTGCGAGCCCTGCAGGTGGCTCGTGGTCATGCCGGGGATCGGATCCCAGCTGGCCCCCGCGTCGCCGCTGCGCCAGAAGCCGTTGGTCTGCGAGCCCCACAACCACGTGTCCGCGTCGTCGAGGAAGAAGATCACCTGGCCCTCGTTGCCGTTCCAGCTCGGGTCGCCGTCGTGCAGCGCCCAGCTCGCGCCGGCGTCGTGGCTCTCGGCGATGCACGTGGCGGTGTGCGGCGGGAGGCACGACTCGTGGAAGGTGAGCAGCACGTGTTGGTGATCGTCGGGATCGATCGCGATCACGTTGGCGAAGTTGTACGTGAAGCTCGCCGCGAGCTCGGGCTGGGCCGCCGGCGGCCAGACCACCGCCCAGTCGACGCCGCCGTTGCTCGACTTGAACAGCCCGTTGCCGTACGCGCCGTAGCCCGCGTTGGTGTAGACGACCTCGGGCTCGAACGGATCGACCGCGAACGTCCAGTTCATCCCCGAGTCGACCGCCTCGCCGTTCTCGCCGGTGCTGATGTGCACCCAGCTCGCGCCGCAGTCGGTGCTCTTCCACACCTTCTGCCGCAGCGTGCCGAGGTACAGCGTGCCCTGGTTGATCGGATCGACCGCGAACGCGAACGCGCCACCGCCGTCCTGGACCACGCCGAAGCCCGCCGCGACCTCCGGCGGCGTGATGTCCTCGAACGTGCCCTTGGCCGCGAGGCTGTCGCACGCGCCGAGCGTCGGCATCGGGCCCGTGTCGTCGGCGTCGCCGGTGGTGGTGTCGCCGGAGTCGGCCGCGGTGGTCGACGGGTTGGTTGCACCCGTGGTCGACGCGTTCGTGGTGCTCGCTCCGTCGGCTCCGGACGCGCTCGCGCTCGCGCTCTCGCTGGCGCCACCGCTCGAGTCGAGCGCGCCCGTGCTCGACGCATCGTCGGGATCCGACGCCGCGCTCCCGCACCCGAGTGCCCACACCGCGATGCCCGCGCAACTCCACGCTGTTCGTCTCGACATGGTCACTCCGGAGCGCCCATGCACGCGAAGGGTCCGACCTGTGAAGGAAACGCCGTCGCCCTCGGATTGGCGGCGGTCCGGGCGCGGTGGTAGGCTCAGAGTTCCGGGCGACGTCCATGCAAGAGTCGGATTTCACAGCCTACGGGTCCGATGGCAGGGTCCGCGCCACGGTCGAAGCCCGGCGCGTGTCGGAGACCAGCACCGCTTGGGCGGCGGAGTTCCGGCGCAACGCGATCGACCATGGTCGCCCCGCGTGGGCGACCGGGGTCTGCGCTGTGATCACGCTCGACAAGCTGTACGTCTGGGAGAGCGGCGCAGGACCGGATGCCGCGCCCGCTCACGAGATCGACGCGCGCCCGATCCTCGCCCCCTATCTCGCGCGCATCGGTGCGACTCCAGAGACGATCGAGTCGATGGCGTTCGAGCTCCTCGTGTCGTGGTGGCTCGAGGACCTGTCGCGGTCCGCGAGCGCGGGCCAGCCGTCGCTGCTCGACGCCACGGGCCTCACCCGAGCGCTCGTGGGGACGCGCCTCGTCGGACAGGCCGCTTGAGGGTCTACGCAGAATCGAACTTCGTGCTCGAGCTGGTGCTCGAGCAGGAGGACCATCACGCCTGCGCAGATCTGCTCGCCCTGGCCGAGCTCGACGCCTGACTTCCCCGCGCCGTCGCCCTGCGATCGGTGATATCTCTGCCCCGTGCCCGCGCGGATGGCCCTGGTGCTGGCGAGCCGACTCGCGCTCGCACCCACGGCCACGCCGGCGCCGCCCGTGGGCCCCGCGCCGGCCGCCGCGCCCGCAGTCCCGACCGCGACGCGGTTCGAGTGGATCGCGCCCGCATCCTGCCCCGACGCTGCGGTCGTGCGCGCGGCGATCGAGCACTACACCGGCCGCACGCTCGACGACACCGCGGCGCTCCTGCGGACCGCCCACGCCGAGGTCGAGGAGGAGTCGTCCGGGGAGTTCGGGCTGCGATTGCAGCTCGAGGTCGGCAGCGGCGCGCCCGTGCTGCGGCTGCTGCACGACCGTAGCTGCGAGGTGCTGGCCGAGACCGCGGCGCTGATGATCGCGGTGACGATCGATCCCACCGCGATCACGCGCGCCGCTCCCCTGCGCGACACGGCACCCACGCCGAAGCCCGCGCCCGAGCCCGAGCCGCCGAAGCCCGCGCCCGCGCCGACGCCGGAGCCCACGAAGCAGACCACCCCCACCGGACCGGGCCCGCG
>LNFB01000032.1 GCA_001464385.1 Deltaproteobacteria bacterium Ga0077550
TTCGCGTCGAGCGTCTTCGTGTCTGGCTTCGCGTCTGGCTTCGTGTCTGGCTTCGTGCCTGGCGTCGCGTCCGGCGTCGCCGCGGGCGCGGCCTTGCCTGCTCCCGCGGGTGGATCGCCTGCGCCCGAGCACCCCGACATCGCACCGACGAGCAGGACCGCGCGCGCGCAGGTTCGCATCGCGATCGACGATACCATGGTGCCCGGGCGTCGCTTCGTCACGCCTGGGTGATCGGCGGCCACAGCGGGGTCTCGATCAGGGACGCGCGCACCTCGGCCGCGAACGCGGCGAAGCTCCGCGCGGGCCGACCGAGCAGCACGGGAACATCGGGGGACACCGGCGCGCAGGAGCCCGCGCGCACCAGCCGATAGAAGCCGAGCACCCGCTCGGCCCACCGCTCGCCGAGGGCCGCGACGAGCCCGGCCCGCGCGCTCGTACGTCACCCCGAGGGCGTCCGCGATCGCGGCATGATCGAGGGCCTCGGGCCCCGTCAGCGTGTACGCGGCGCCCCGATGCCCCGGTTGCGTGAGCGTCACCACCGCGGCCGCCGCCACGTCGCGCGCGTCGACGTAGGAGATCTTCGCCGCGCCCGCCGGGAGCCGGAGGACCCCGGTGCGACGCAGGCCCTCGGCGATCGGGCCGGCCGTGAACACCTGCATGAACCAGTTCGGGCGCAGGTGGGTGAACGCGAGGCCCGAGTCCTCGAGCAGGCACTCGACGCGGCGCAGCCCGAAGCTCGGCTGCTGCTCGGCCCCCATCGCGCTGAGGTCGACCACGTGCTCGACGCCCGCGCTGCGCATCGCGTCGACCAGCGGGCCCGCGCACCGCTCGGGCGCGTCGTCACCGGGTCGGGCCATCAACAACACGCGGCCCACACCCGCGAGGGCCGGCGCGAAGGTCTCGGGTCGCTCGAGGTCGAACGCCACCGGTCGCGCCAGGGCTGTGCCGGGGTAGCGCCCGGGCTCCCGCGTCGCGGCCCGCACGGGCAGGCCCTGCTCGAGCAGGCCCGATGTCACCAGCTGGCCCACGGTCCCCGTGGCGCCCACGATCAAGGTGTCGAGTTCGGTCATGTCGTATCTCCGTTTCCCTGGGTGGTTTCCATCAATGATGAACAGACAGTTCATTTTTCAAGCACGCGAGGATCACTCGAAGAGGGCCTTCAGCCCGGCGAGGTGGTAGCGCTCGTAGTCGCGGATGGCCTGCACCATCTCGGTCGGATCGGGGTGCTCCTCGAGCGCGGCCACGAAGGCGCGCAGGAGGTTGCCGTAGACGCGCGTCACCCCGGCCCGGCGCACGCGCCCGACCTCGAGCCCCGGCCGCAGCTTGCGAAAGTGGGCGATCGCCGAGCGCGTCAGCTCGTCGACGAGGGCTGCGGCGAAACCGGCGTGATCGGTGCCCTCGGCGTGCCCGAGCAGGATCGCCATGGCGAGGCGATTCTCGACCGAGAACGCCATCAGCAGCCGCGAGACCGCGTGGAACTCGGCGTCCGCGGCGAGCTTGCGCACGTCGTCCACACCCTCGACCGCGCGCAACCGCCGTCGCAGCAGGCGGTGCAGCTCGGCCACCATGGCGTCGGGGACCACGGCGCGGAACAACGACTCCTTGTTCGCGTGGTAGCGGTAGAGGTTGCCGGTCGAGACGCCGGCCTCGGTGCCGATCTCCGCCATCGTCGCGCCGGCGAAGCCGCGGCGCGCGAACACCCGCAGCGCCGCCTCGGCGATCCGGCGCTGCACCTCGTCTTTGAGGACCTGCGGCATGTCTCAAAAGCGAATGTACCGTTCTTTTTTCGGTCGGCAACCAGATTCTCGACGGCCCGGCGGAGGGCCGCGCGCGATCGAGCCCCCTCGCCGAGCGCCCGGACGTGCGAGCCGGCTCACGCGGCCCGCCGGGTCGAGGCGCACGACCCCGCACCGTCCGGGGGGTTACCCTCGATCCGAGGCCCCATGGATCGACGACGACCCCGCGCGAGTCTGCTGCTGTGCACCTCCCTGGCGAGCTCGGCCTGCGGCAGCAGCGACAGCGACGCCTTCGATGCGCCGTCGGGCACCGGGGGCAGCGGCTCCACCGGCACCGCGTCCTCCGCCAGCGATCCGAGCGTGCCCGCGGACACCAGCGCCGCGAGCACGCCGACCGGCTCGGCGAGCGCCGACCCCGACGACAGCAGCGGCGGCGACATCAAGCTCGACGTCGGCGTCCCGACCGGCGGCTTCGGCTCGTGCGAGTGCGAGCTGACCGACATCTGGATCGCGGACTACGACACCGGCACGGTGATCAAGATCGACACGCGCACGCTGGTCGCCGAGGGCCGCTACCTGACGCGACCCGACGGCATGGGCAACCCGTCGCGCACCTCGGTGAACCTCGCCGGCGACGTCGCGGTCGCCAACCGCCACGGCGGCCTCGTGAAGTTCTTCGGCGATCCGGCCAAGTGCGTCGAGAGCAACGGCATCCCCGGCATCCAGACGTCGACCGGCATCGACGACGTTCTGCCGTGGGATCAAGAGGAGTGCCGCGCCTGGTACACCGCGTTCCCGACGAGCAACCAGCGCCCGGTCGCGTGGACCGCCGGCACCAACGCCGAGGCGCCGTGCTCCGCCGAGGGCGCGCAGGTGTGGACGGTGACGTCCGAGGTCGCGGGCCTGTTCCCCGGCCTCGGCGGCCAAGGTGGCGTGATCGCCTCGCTGGTCGACGGCGAGACCGGCGTGGTCGCCGACGACGTCGTCATCCCCGAGTTCTCGGGCGCGAGCTTCGGCGCCTACGGTGGGGCCGTCGACGGCGCGGGCAACCTCTGGTTCAGCCCGCTCGGCACCTTCGCGCCGGGCAAGCTGGTCCGCGTCGAGCGGGCCTCGATGACCGCCGCGATCTGGGACATCCCCCAGGGCGTCTCGCCCTACGGCATCACCGTCGATCACACGGGGCGCGTGTGGCTGTCGTCGACGCTGGGCAGCAACGCCGCGCGCTTCGATCCGATCGGCGCGACGTGGAGCACGGTCGCGGGGTTCGGCGGCTCCGGCCTCGCCGAGGGCCCCGACGACTGGATGTACGTGTCCGCGGGCTCGACCGTGCGTGCGATCGACCTCGAGACCCTCGCCGTGGGCGGCGTGTGGACCACCGACGAGGCCGTCAAGGGCGTGAGCTTCGACGCCGACGGCTACCTCTGGGCGACGACCTGGCGCGACCCCGAGAACCCCGAGTCCTCGGCGGCCGCGTTCAAGATCGACGTCGCGACGATGCTCACCGAGTCGGTGTTCCCCGACCTCGAGGATCCGTATACCTACTCGGACATGACCGGCAACGCGCTGGGCTCGGTCGCCTGCGCGCCGGCGGGGTGATGCCATGCGACCGCCGATCCGGCTCCCGATCAGTGCCCACCAAGATGCGATCGCGAGGCGCGTGCTCGCCGAGGAGTCGCAGCAGCGCCACCACCTGGTCATCACGCTGACGGGCGCGCATGCCTACGGCTTCCCCTCGCCCGACAGCGACCTCGATCTGAAGGGCGTGCACATCGCCCCGACGCGTGCGCTGCTCGGCTTCCATCGCGGCCCCGATCACGCGAGCCGGCTCGAGACCATCGAGGGCGTCGAGATCGACTACGCCTCCAACGAGCTCGGGCAGGTGCTCGGCGGCATCGTCAAGGGCATCGGCAGCTTCTACGAGCGCATCCTCGGCATGTGGCCGGTGCAAGAATCGCCCGAGCTCGCCGAGCTGCGTCCGCTCGTGGTCCGCAGCGTGTCGCGCCGCGTGCACGCCCACTACCGCGGCTTCGCCACCAGCCAGTATCGCGACGCGCAGCAGAGCCCCACGCCGACCGCGAAGAACGTGCTGTACGTGCTGCGCACCGCGCTGACGGGCGCGCACCTGCTGGCGAGCGCGACCCTGTGCACCGACCTCGAGGAGGTCGCGGGCTACTACGGCTTCGAGCACGTCCGCGAGCTGCTCGCGATCAAGCGCGAGGGCGAGCGCACGCCGCTGCCCGCCGAGGTCGCGCAGCGCTGGCTCGTCGAGGCCGAGCGCGCCATGGCGCTGCTCGATCGCAGCATGGAACGATCGTCTTTGCCCGACGACCCGCCCAACGTCGCCGAGCTCGAGGAGTACTTGATCGCACGGCGGCGCGAGCACTTCGACTAGCCGCCACGCCGGCGAGACCGGCCGCGTTGGTGCTACCTTCGGGCCGATGGCCCGTTCGATCCGGTTCGCTCCCCTGCTCGTGGTCGCCGGCGCGCTGCTCGTCGCGTGTCGACCGGACGCGGCCCCGATCGCCCCGCGCGCTCCGGCGAGCGGCGGGGGCTTCGTCGCTGGGGAAACTGCCCCCGACGCGGCCGCGGACCCGCGATCGACGAAGCCGTGGCGCGACGCGCTGCGCGGCGATCGTCAGGCGATCCGGATCCCCGATCACACGCCGATGCGCGGGGCCGCCGCGCCGCTGGTGACCGTCGTGCACTTCGGCGACTACACCGATCCCAAGAGCGCCGCGCAGGCCCGGGCGATCGACGAGGCACTGCGGCGCTGGCCCGACGACGTGCGCCTCGCGTTCGTGCACGTGCCGGGGAGCTCGCGGCCGGTCGCGCGCATGGCCGCCCAGACCGCAGCGGCGGCCGGCGCCACCGACAGGTTCTGGGACGTGCACGATCGATTGTTCGCCGATCCGCCCGCGGACGCCGCCGCGATCGAACGCGTGGTGACGACCGCCGGCCTCGACCTCGCGACGTGGAGGCAGGCCATCGCCGATCGCGTGCACGAGCCGTGGATCGCGGCCAACATCGCCGCGGCGCGCGAGCTCGGGGTGGCGCGCGCGGGGGTCGTGGCGATCAACGGCCGCACCGGGCCGAAGGACGCCGCCGCGTTGGTCGCGGCGATCGGCCAGGAGCGCGAGGCCACCGCAGCCTTGGTCCGCGACGGCCTGCCACGCGCCGAGATCTACGCCGAGATCCTCGCGGTCGCCGACGTACCCAAGCCGCTGGGCGCCGCCGGGGCACCCGGTGCTGTGGATCCTCAGCTCAACTACGCGGTGCCGGCCGCGGGCCGTCCGGTCCTCGGGCCCGTCGACGCGCGCGTCACCATCATCGCGTTCTCGGACTTCCAGTGCCCGTTCTGCGCCCGCGCGCAGGCCACCCTCGCCGAGATCCGCAAGCGCCACCCCGACGACGTGCGCATCGTGTTCCGCAACCTGCCCCTGGCCTTCCATGCACAGGCGCGGGACCTCGCGAAGCTCGCCCTGGCCGCCGATCGCTTCGGCAAGTTCTGGCCCATGCATGATCTGATCTTCGAGAGTGGCGGCCGCGACTTCACCCAGTGGAAGCGCTTCGCCAAGAAGTCACGCCTCGATCCCCGCAAGCTCGCGCGGGCGATGGCCGCCCCGGAGCTCGAGCAGATGCTCGCCGAGGACGCGGCCGTCGCCGCGGCCTTCGGCGCCCGGGGCACGCCGACGTTCTTCGTCAACGGTCGCCTGCTCGGCGGCGCCCAGCCCGTCGACGCCTTCGAGGCGCTGATCACCGAGGAGCTGGCGAAGGCCGAGGCGTTCGCCGCCGAGGATCCCGGCGGCGAGGGGACGTTCTACGACCGACTCATCGAGGGCTTCGCGGGGCCGATCGAGCCCGCGGGGTGATCACCGCCGACGCCGGCGCGCGAGCAGACCCAGGACCAGCACCCCCAGCGAGCCCACCGGTGCGTCGCGTCGCTGCGCGTCGCAGCCACAGCCGAGATCGGCGTCCGAGGGTTCACCGTCGACGACCTCGGCGCCCCAGTCGTCGCCCTCGTCTTCGTCGGGGCACGTGTACGCGAGCTCCACGTCCGCGGTGAGCCCCCCGAGCTCGGCATGCAACATCGCGGTCCGCTCGGCGCCCGCATCCTCCGGGTTGCACCCCGACTCGATCATGATGAGCTGGGAGAGGGCCGGGTCGAGCGGCGCCTCCGTCGAGATCGCCGCGCCATCGATGGTCCAGCGGACGTCGCCGCCGAAGAGCTCGTCGCCGTCGGCGTCGCGGATCACGGCGTAGGCGAAGCTCGGCACGCTGTAGCCGTCCTCGCACGTCGAGCACGACGTGTAGCCAGCGATGATCCCGAGCTCCGTCGCGAGCGCCGGATCGACCCCGACCACCTCATCTCCCTCGAGGTTCCCTGCGGGCAGCGCGAGCTGCAGCTGCAGGCGCTGGTCGACGTCGAGCACGAGCGTGGCGGCCCCGCTCGAGCTCGCGGCGAACTCCACCGGCGTGTCACCGACGAACTGCTCGACCCCGTCCGAGTAGGCGACCGTCCGGCTCGGGGCCTCGCGCGTGACGGGCTGGAGCAGCACCATGTACGGCGACCCCGCGAGCACGCGCATCGGTGTGCCAGCGGCGCGCGGCGGTCGGGGCGGGAACGCGTCGGCGGGGCCAGGATCCTGCGACTCCACGAAGTACGTCGCGAGATCCGGGTACGAGAGCGTGAGCTCGTCGAGGCCGTACGCACGCACGGGCAGCGCGTCCTCGACGAACTCGCGGACGTCGTCGAGCTCGCACGATGTCGGGGCCAGCCCCAACGAGCCCTGGCCGACGCCATCGAGCACCACGCACGATCCGTCGAGGCGCAGCCCCGCGCTGGGCTCGAGCTCGAAGCACTCGCGCAGCCACGCGTCGTCGGGCTCCTCGCTGCGCGTATGATAGGTCTCCCCGTCGGGCTCGAACCAGCCGTCGAACGTCAGGCAGACGCTCGAGCCGACCACTGCGTCGATCGACGGCCGCGGCCGATCGATCGTCTCGCCGTCGAGTCCCTCGCCGCGCAGACCGATCTGGCCCTGCTCGCTCTCGTAGTCGGGCGGTGAGTCGCACGCGGACATCATCGCCGCCACCGCCAACGCTCCGCGCCGCACGACTCTCCTCGCGAATCCTTGCATCGTCAGTGTCACTCCGAATGCGCTAGTCCGACGGACCGCACTTCGGTTGCACTCCAGGCGGCCCGAATCGACCCGGCGGTGCGCGGCGCCACGTCACGCCCCATCACGACACAATTGCGACGGACGCGGTGATCGTCACGAGGCCGACGGACACGAGCACGATCCGCCACGCCTGCGCGCGCAGGACCACGCGCGAATCCCAGTCGGGCACCGGCTCTCGGCCACGATCGAGGTCGCGCAGCCCGGCGAACGCAAGGATCACGCAGGTGCCCCGGTGGGCCTGCAGGCCGCAGAACCCCGCGAGGCCGACGAGCACCACGACCGCGACGCGCACCCACGGCCCGGCGCACCACGTCGACAGGGCGAGCGCCGTCGCGACCGCGGCGGCCGACGCGAGCCATCGCAATCGCTGCTGTCGGGGCCCGAGATTGGTGCAGCAGCCGGCCATCGTGGATCGTGTACGCACACGGCCCACCCCCGGATCGATCGCGGGGGCCGATCGGCCTTCAGGCCCGATCGGCCCGCCAGCACAGGTGCGGCGGCGGGATGCGCCGGACGTCGGGGTCCAGGGTCGTCGCGGTGATGTCCCGCAGCTCGGGCAGCGCCTCGGCGTCGAGCACGAAGCCGCGCTTGTTGGTCGAGAACAGCAGCGTGCCGCCGGGCGCGAGGCGCTGGAGGCACTGCTTCACCAGCGCCACGTGGTCGCGCTGGATCTCGAAGTTGGACGACATCGACTTCGACGCGGAGTAGCTCGGCGGATCGAGCACGATGAGATCCCAGCGCTGCTCGCTCTCGGACAGCCAGCGGGTGCAGTCCGCCCGCACGAAGGCGTGGCGTCGCACGTCGAGGCCGTTGGCGGCGAAGTTGCGCTCGGCCCATGCCAGGTACGTGTTCGACAGATCGATCGACGTCGTGCGCGCGCCGGCCCGCGCCGCGACCACCGAGAACGCACCCGTGTAGCTGAAGAGGTTCAGCAGCCGCGGCGCCCCACCGCGCTCGGTCACCAGCTGCGCGAGCAGCCGCCGCAGCGCGCGGTGATCGAGGAACAGCCCCGTGTCGAGGTAGTCGGTGAGGTTGACGAGGAACGTCGCCTCGCCCTCGCGCACCGCGAACTCCTCGCCGCGGGCGTCGAACTGCCCGTACTGCGTGCCGCGGGTCTGCGGGCGCCGACGCTTGACGAAGATCTTCCGACGATCGACGCCGAGTTCGCGCGCGGTCGCGTCGATCATCACGGTGAGCCGCGCCTCGGCGACCTGCGGGTCGACGTTGCGCGGGGCCTGGTACTCCTGCAGGTGCACCGCGTCGCCGTAGCGATCGACGATGGCGCGGAAGCTCGGGATCTCGTCGTCGTAGATCCGATAACAGCTGACCCCGAAGTTGCGGGCCCACGTCCCCAGGCGCGCGAGGTTCTTGCGCAGCCGCCCGGCGAACGGCGACTCGTCGATCGCGGCCGCGGGCGCCGCCTCGCCCTCGCCCGCCGACGGTCGGCCCGTCTCGCCCGAGAGCAAGCGACACGGGATCGGCCCGTTGTCGACCGCGGCGGCGTCGGCGTGCGGCAGGCCGAGCAGCGCCAGGGGCGTCGCCTCGGCGACGATGAGCTCGGCGTGCCAGCCGGCGCACGGCCCGTGCATCAGCGTCGCGAGCTCGTCGAACACCATGCGCACCTGGGCCTCGGTGCCCATGCGCGCGCCGTACGGCGGATTGGCGACGAACAGGCCCGGGCCCTGCGGCGGCTGCACGTCGCGGATCGACGCGCGCGACACCTGCACGGCCTTCGCCACCCCGGCCGCCGCCGCGTTGGCGCGCGCCCGGGCGATCGCGGTCTCGTCGGCGTCGTAGCCGAGGATCGTCGGCACCACACCCGACTCCCCGACCCGCGCGCGCTCCTTCGCCTCGGCGAGCAGCTCGGTCCACGCCGCCACGTCGTGGCCCTTCCACTGCGTGAATCCGAAGCGCCCGCGGGCCAGCGCTGGCGCGCGATCCATCGCGATGCACGCGGCCTCGATGACGAGCGTGCCCGCGCCGCACACCGGATCCAGCAATGGCTCGCCCCGGGCGGCCCGCTCGGCCCACTGGCCGCGGATCAGCATGCCGGCGGCGAGGGTCTCCTTGAGCGGCGCCCCACCCTGCTCGCCCCGCCAGCCGCGCCGGTGCAGTGACGTCCCGGACAGATCGATCCCGAGGCTGCAGCCGCGACCGCGCACGTACGCGACGATCCGCAGGTCCGGCTCGTCGAGATCGACCGACGGCCGCGTGCCGAATCGATCGCGCATGCGATCGACGACGCCGTCCTTGATCCGCTGTGCCGCGAACCGGCTGTGCGTGACCACCTCGCCCTGGGCGGTGACATCGACCGCGATCGTGCCCGCGGGCGCCACGTGGTCCTCCCAGGGGAACGCGAGCGCGGCGTCGTACAGATCGTCGGTCTTCTCGACCTTGAAGTCGTGCAGGTGGAGGATCACCCGCGACGCGCAGCGCGACCACAGGCACACGCGGTAGCCGAAGTGCAGCGGCCCGCGGACGCGCACGCCCGCCGGCTCGACCCGCGTGACGCGGGCGCCGAGCTGGCGGAGCTCGTCGTCGACGAGGCCCACGAGGCCGCGCGTCGCGGTGACGTAGTAACTGTGGCTGTTCACGTTCGTCCTCATCCGCCGGCGACAGGGCCGGCTGCCGCAACGGAGGCGGCCTGCAATTCACGGAGCAGCGCCGGGTGCAGCGCTGCGCCGGCTACCGCGATGCTCGGGGCGTCGAGCGTCCACGGTCCGCCGTCCATCCGCGTGACGACGCCGCCGGCCTCGCGCACGAGCAGCGCGCCCGCGGCCCAGTCCCACGGCGCCAGGTGGTACTCCCAGTAGCCGTCCGTGCGACCCGCCGCGGCGTACGCCAGGTCGAGCGCGGCGGACCCCGGCCGCCGGATCCCGCGGACCTTCGGCAACAGGCGATTGAACTCGGCGAGGTTGTTGGTCGCCGTGCTCGCGCGATCGTAGCCGAAGCCCGTCGCCAGCAGGCTCGTCGCCAGGCGATCGCGCGACGTCACCGACAGCCGCACGTGGTCGTGCCGCGGCGAGTCGAGCCACGCGCCGTGACCGGCCGCCGCCGCGAACACCTCGTCGCGCAAGGGGTCGTAGACGACCCCCACGAGGCCCGTCGCGCCGACGTAGCACGCGATCGACACGCTGAAGTGGGGGAAGCGGTGGGCGAAGTTGGTGGTGCCGTCGAGGGGATCGACGATCCAGCGCCGTGCGCCGCCGACGTGGGCCCCGGATTCCTCGGCGACGATGGCGTCGTCGGGGAAGGCCCGCCGCAGGTGCTCGAGCACGACCGCCTCGGCGGCGCGATCGGCCGTGGTGACCAGATCGATCTCGCTGGATTTGTGCTCGATCGTCAGCTCGCCCTCGAACGCGTCGCGCAGCACGGCACCGGCCGCCCGCGCCGCCGCGATCGCGACCACCAGGTCCGCGTCGATCGGCGGCCCGCCCACGCCGCTCATGCGTTCGCCGCCGACGGGGGCGCGCGGTGCCAGCGACGCACGTGCGGGAGATCGTCGTCGAGCCAGTAGGCCCGCTTGTCCTCGATCACCAGCAGCTCCTCCCACTTCGCGCCGACATCACCGCGGGCGATGTGCGGCTCGAAGGCCCACAGGCCCGGCTCGGGCGGCGCATCGGAGCCGGGGCCGGTGTTGCAGAACGGCGACCCCTGCCGCAGCGGCGACACCAGGTTGCGCACCCGCAGCGGGATGCGATTGACCACGCTCTGCGCGAGCAGGCCGCCGCCGGCCGACAGGCCGAACCCGAGGAGTCGCGCCTGGGCCAGGGGCACCGCGGGCTGGTGATACACGCGGTGCGCGAGGACGCCGAACGGATAGTGGCGATGGCAATTGCGCACGCCGAGATCGGCGAGCAGGTCCTCGACCGAGCGATAGATCTCGGCCAGCGTGTCCCCGCGCTCGACGTGCTCGAGGATGCAGGCGCGAAACGGCTCGAGGTCGTCGACGAGCCGATCGAGCTCGGGGTTCTCGCCGCACGCGAACGAGTAGCCGATGTCCGCCGCGTAGCCGTCGACGACGGGTGCGACGTCGAGGATGGCCGGCATGCCGAGCTCGAGCCGGCGATCGGTGGGGAAGAACTGCAGCGGCTGCCGGATCCCCGCGAACCCGGTGCGATCGCCGAACCACGCGAACGGCTGGTGGAAGAACTGCTTGACCCCGTGGCTGCGCAGCGCGTCGCCGAGCGCGGCTGCGGCCTCCTTCTCGGTCACGCCGGGGTGCAGCTCGTCGGCGACCTGCACGGCGCAGCGGTACGCGAGCTGCTGGACCTCGCGGAATCTCCCCAGCTCGGCGTGGCTGTAGTGGCTCGCGGTCATGGTCGTGGGCGGAGCCTGCCACAACTCCGGCGGCGCCGACGCGCGCGGCCGGAGCCGCGGCCCGGGGCACGCGCGCGCGAGGTTCCACCGCCCCGTCCCCGGGGATCCCCTTCCACACCGCGGGTGCCGCTGGCGCCGCTCTCGCTGGGATCGCCGAGAGAACGACGCCGCGCCGTCATCGCGGGCCCACACCGCCGGAAAAACGCGGACGACCGTCGTCGAAGCACCATGCGAATCCCCCTGATCGCGGCGCTGTCCGTCGCGTTGTTCGCCTGCGGATCCTCGAGTGGTGACGGTCGTGACACGGCCGGTGGCGGCGACGGGGTGAACCCGACCGCCGGAGGCAGCGGCGGCTCCGGCGACAGCAGCGGCGCGGGCACGACCTCCGACGCGCCCGCGGGCACCAGCAGCGCCGACGACGTCACCGTCGACGAGGTCCGCATCGAGCCCGCCGACGCGCTCGTCGAGATCGTCGACGGCCAACCGGCCGTGCCACTGCAGTTCACCGCCGTCGCGACCTACTCCGACGGCAGCGAGGGCGAGCTCGGCGGGAGCTGGGCGATCGACGACCTCGACGTGGGCGGCATCGACGGCTCGACCGGCGAGTTCCTGCCCAGCGGCCTGTACGGCGGCGTGGCCGAGATCTCGTTCAACAGCGCCGACACACCCGAGGTCACGACCTCGCTGACGGTGAAGCTGCGCATCGTCGATGACCCGGAGATGGTCGGCGATCCGATCAAGGACGCCTTCGACGACGCGGTGAACCCCGACCCGACGCTCGCGTGGGCGTACCCCTACGACGGCACCGTGTTCCCCCGCGGCCTCGGCAGCCCGGAGCTGCAGTGGAACGGCGGCGGCCCGACCGACGTGTACCGCCTGCGCATCGACGCGCCGAGCTTCTCGTTCGAGACGTGGCGCACCCTGCCGCCGCCGTCGCGCTACGTGCTGCCGACGCTGCCGAAGATCGTCTGGGACAAGCTCACCGGATCGGTCGCGCCCGGCGACGTGACGGTGTCGCTGCAGCGCTACGACGGCGTGCAGGCGTACCTGCCCGCGACGCAGCAGTGGCACCTCGCCGACGCCGATCTCGTCGGCGTCATCTACTACTGGGAGGTCAACCAGGGCAACGTCGTGCGCCTGCGTCCCGGCGTCGACGCCACGCCCGAGGTGTTCATCCAGAAGCCGCCGGGCGTCACGTGCGTCGCGTGCCACAGCGTCTCGGCCGACGGCTCGCGCCTCGTCGCGTCGTTCCACGGCGGCTACAGCCCGTGGGGCACGTTCAACGCGGCCGACGGCGCATCGACGTTCGCGTCGGACTCCGCGTCGGGTTTCCAGGCGATATCGCCCGACGGCAGCCACGTGGTGTGGGGCCAGTCGAACGACTTCGCCGCGAACACGAACGGGTACCTCGCCCTGTCGACCTTCGACAGCGTCACCGAGCTCGCGCAGCTGCTCACGCCCACCGGCTCGCCCGCGTTCCCGGCGTGGTCACCCGACGGCGAGAAGATCGCCTACTCCGTGCGCACCGACGGCAACTGGCTCGACTTCACCCAGTCGACGCTGTGGGTCTCCGACGTCGACACCGTGACGCCGGGCTTCGCCGCAGCGCTGCAGGTCGCCGCCGCGACGCCCGATCGCCCCGCGGTCGTGTTCCCGAGCTGGAGCCCCGACTCTGCGTGGCTCGCCCACGGCCGCGCGACCCAGGCCCGCACGCGCGGCGCCCAGGGCGAGCTGTGGCTGAGCGCCGCCGACGGCAGCACCGAGATGATGCTCGGTCACGCGTGCGGCGTCGGCAGCCTCTCGGCCGGACAGTCGTCGGCCTGCTACGAGCCAACCTTCATGCCCGAGGAGCGCGGCGGCTACTTCTGGCTGGTGTTCGTGTCGGAGCGCGTCTACGGCAACACGCTCGTCGACGAGGTGGTCGAGACCCGACGCAAGCAGCTGTGGGTCACGGCGATCGACGCGGATCCGACCGACGGCGTGGATCCGAGTCACCCCGCGTTCCGGTTGCCGGGCCAGGAGCTGAACAACCAGAACATGCGCGGCGCGTGGGCTCTCGAGCCGCCGGATGTGCAGGGGTAGCGGGGTGCGGAAGAACGCAAAGCGTTCTTCCGGACACCCCGCTCCGTGCCCGTGCCCCTGCCCGTGCCCGTGCCCGATGCTTGCGCCCGCGAGGTCAACCCCGGCCCGCGCGCCAGGCCGCGACCGCCCGCTTCGGTGCCACCGCGCAGAAGCTCTCGTCGATCCACGCGCGCAGCACCTCGGCGGGCGGCGCGTCGGCGGGGCCGAACGCGAAGCTCACCCACCCGGCGCGGCCGAGGCCGTAGCCGGTCGGCGTCGCGAAGGGCAGGTTCAGGGCCATCTCGGCGCTCTCGGGCAGCTTCACGCTGAAGCGGACCTCGTCGCCGACCTGGTGATCCTGGTCGAGGAAGATGATCACCTTCTTGGCGATCTTCACGACGCTGTGATCCCAGGGGAACTCCTCGACCGCCCCGGGGAAGGCGAGCGCGTGGGTACGGAGCGCACGGACGATCGCGACCGCGTCGCTCACCGGCTTCGCCTTCGCGGCCGGCTTCGCCTTCGCGGCCGGCTTCGCCTTCGCGACCGCCTTCGCCTTCGCGGCCGGCTTCGCCTTCGCGACCGCCTTCGCTTTCGCGACCGCCTTCGCCTTCGCGGCCGGCTTCGCCTTCGTCGCCGGCTTCGCCTTCGCGGCCGGCTTCGCCTTTGCCTTTACCTTCGTCTTCGCCTTCGCCACGGTTCGACCTCCTGCTATCGACAGCCCTGCGCCTCCGGGTCCGCCACACAGCGCGACGGCACCGGGATCCAGTCGCACCCCGCGACCTCGGCCATGCACGCCTCGTGGCGGATGCTGGTGCCGCCGCTCTTGAAGTACCAGCCGATGAAGTGCTCCATGTACTGGCCGACGTCGAAGGGCAGACCCGAGAGGCCCGGCGGCGCGAAGCCGTGGACGCCGTCGTACTCCGAGGTCATCGGGAACACGATGCCGCTCTTGCCGTCGGTGGTGCCGGCGGTCTTCTGCTGGTAGCGCAGCGGAGGGATCGTGCGGGGCGCGACGAGCCCATCGACGGCGTTGGTCGGATCCATCGGCACCGCATTGGTGCTGTCGCTGAGGTTGTCGATGTCGACGAGCACCGGCCCCCACACCGGCCCGCGGGTCTCGACCCACGGGATGCCGGCCTGGACGCCCTCGTCGATGATGAGGCGGTTCACGGTCTTGCCCCACGACGGATCGGGCTCGAACAGCGGGATGAAGCCGCCCGACTTGGCGATCGCGACGCCGGTGTTCACCGGCACGTTGGGGTCGCCGATCGTGACGACGTCCATCACGTTGGTCGGGAGGTCGAGGAAGCTCTCGGCCCCCTCGCGAAAGGTCAGCGGATCGCGGCTGTAGTGCGCGGCGTAGATCGCCGGATCGGCGGGCTCGACGACGATCGACGCGATGCCGAGGAACCGCCGCATCAGCGGCGTGCCGCGCTGGAAGCCGTAGCCGTCCTCGAGGGCGACCAGGGGCTCGCCCTGCGTGTAGCCGCGGCCGCGGTACGTGAACGGCGTCGCGTCGAACGTCGAGAGGCTGGTGCGCAGCGCCGCATCCTCGTCGATGACGCAGTCGCGCTCGTCGCCCTCGATGGTGGCCACGTCACCGCCCTCGAACACGTCGACGCGCAGGGGATCGCCGCGGTCGGCCGCGACGCCGACGCGGAACGTGCCGGCCAGATCGCACGCGTAGGTGCCCTCGGTGGCCGGGGCGCACGTGCGGCAGCCGCCGCCGTCGTTCACGGCGCAGTTGCTCGGCTCCTTCCAGCCGACGTAGTCCTCGTAGCCGGGCGGGGGCGTCTCGGGCATGACGCGCGCGCAGCGGGCATCGCCGGTGGCGAGGTTGGTCACGCGCACGGTGTCGCCGGGCATGATGCCGGCGCGGAAGCCCAGGTCGTAGCGCGCGTCCTCGTTGCCGTTGGGCACGAGCTGGTAGATGCGGAGGTCGCCCTCGCCGGTCGGCTCGCCGATGATCGTCGGGCCCATCATGCGCAGCACGAGGGCCTCGACGACGCCGCCCTGCTCGCTGCGGGTCGAGAGATCGACCAGCCCACCGCCGCCCGAGATCGGCGCGGCGGCGACGATCTGCGGCTCGATGCCGGCGAGCGACGACGACAACAGGCCGCCGAGGCTGGTGCCGCTGGCGAAGAACACCCCGTCCTCACCGCCCATGTCGATCGTGCCGTCGGCGTCGAAGTCCCCGAGCTTCTCGGGCTTGCCGTCGCCGTTCACGTCGAGCATGTCGATCTTGCCGAAGTTCCGCATCAGGCGGACCAGCGTGATCCAGTCGAGCAACGTCTGGCGCAGGTTGTCGCGGGTGCGGAACATGTAGCCGGTGAAGAACTCGCCGCCGACGTCGAGATCGCCGTCGCCGTCCATGTCCTCCATGCGGCCGTCGAGCAGCGCGTCGGCGGCGGGCGTCATGCCATAGAGCCCCAGCAGGTTCCGCGCCGTGGCCTGCGTCTCGGGCGGGACGTCGACGCCGTGGAGCACCGCGTCGATGCTGCACCCGGCGATGCCAAACTTGGCGTGGAGCGCCAGACCGAGCTGCTCGAGCTTGTTCGAGGTGTAGCCGTGGGCGTAGAGCACGACCGGCGCCGGTGCGTTCGGATCGGCCTTGTACTCGTCCTTCGGGATCGCGCACCAGAACTGCACCTCGTGGGTGCCGATGCGATCGCGCAGGCTCGGGTCGTGCAGATCGGTCGGCCAGGCGCGCGCGTCGAGGGTGCCGGACTTCACGATGTCGAGCAGCCGCGGCGAACGGAACTTGCCCGAGATGTGATACGCGTAGAAGTCGTGGTTGACGACGATCTTGTCGACGTCGGTGATCCCGAAGCTGCTGAACGCGAGCTGGGCGAAGATCGGCAGCGCGTACTGCAGGGTCTCGCCGGGCAGCACGTACGGGTTCTCCGGCGCCGGTGAGTCGACGGGAATCCCCGTGCGATCGACCATCTTGTACAGGCTGGCGAGCTCGGCCGGGTAGTCCTCGTCGAGCCACGCCAGGGGTCCGGCGCCGTAGAGGCCGTCGCGCAGCTCGACGAGATCGCGGCTGGCGGTCTGGGTGGTGTACGTCCACGCGAACGCGACGTCCTCGGGATCGAGGTCGTACTCGGCGAGGGTGGGCAGCGCCTGACGGATGTCGTCGGTCTGGCTGGCGTGGTTGACGTACTCGAAGGGCGAGCGCACCGGCTCGTTGTCGTCGCCGACGAGGCGATTGGTCAGGACGACCGCATAGGTGGTGCCCTCGCGCAGCGGCAAGATCGGCTTGAAGATGAGCGTGTTGGTCTCGAACTCGTAGAACGAGACCAGGTCGCGCTTGGGATCGAGCTCGGGGTTGCCGTCCTCGTGGGCGTTCATGTTGGGGTGATCGAGCACGCCGTCGAGGTCGAGGTCCTCGCCGCGGTCGAGCACACCATTGCCGTTGAGATCCTCCTCGTGGGTCTCGACGGCCAGCGCGCGCGTGACCGTCTTGGGGTCGTGCTCCCAGTACTGCGTGGGGGTCCGCAGCATGATGGGGAAGTTGCCCTCGCCGAAGTCGAGCGGCACGGGCTCGCCGAAGGTGGGCGAGCCCTGCGTGACGTCGATGAGGTAGACGGCGTCGTCGGTGAAGTCGTAGTCGGTCCCGTCGCCGCGCCGGTGATCGCGGTGCCGTGCGTAGATCGCCTCGAGGTCGAGCTGATCGCCTGGTAGACGCCGAAGCCGGGCAGCTCGTCGATGCGGCGGCGCGCGGTGCTCTCGAGTTCGGTGGGGGCGATGAGCGAGGCGTTGATCCGCAGGCCCGTGGGCGAGGTGGGATCGGGGCGCGTGGCGAGGTCGTTCGGGAAGGGGATCTCGGGCAGCGGCTTGCGATCGAACTCGAAGACGACGACGGGGCCCTCGCCGTCGGGGGTGTCGGCGATGCCGACGGGCGACTCGGCGCAGGCGGTCAGGGCGAGGGTCGCCAGGGTCGCCAGGGTGCAGGGGCGCGACGGGAACGGACGAATGCGCGTCATGACGGGTCCGTTCGCGAGTCTGCCCGGGAAGCCGCGGGGTGAACAGCACCAAGCGCGCGGACGCGAGGG
>LNFB01000033.1 GCA_001464385.1 Deltaproteobacteria bacterium Ga0077550
TCTCGAGGGTGGTGAAGAGGCCATCGGCCATGAACAGCACGTCGAGCGACGGGACGTTGTTGGTCGTCGGCACCGCGCGCGCGAACCGAGCGGACGTCGCGGCCGGATCGTCGACGCGGGTCCACCCGGCCGGCAGCGGGATGTCGACGAGGATCGTCGCATCGGCGAGCAGTCGTTCATACGAGAGCCCGAGGCCGTCGTCGCTGTCGATCGCGCGGAACAACGGATCGTCGGGATCGCAGTCGAACGCCTCTTGGACCTGCTCGGGCGACAGCGCCCCGGTCTCCTTGGTGTGGCACGTCCGGCACGTGCGACCGTTGCCCTCGAACGTCTCCTTCTCGAACAGCTTCTTGCCGTTGGGCTGGGCGGCCTGGGGTGCCGACGGTGCGGCCAGGCCGACACCGGCGGGCGTGGGGTCGTCGGATTCGCTGTCGTCGTCGTCGAGCTCGAGATCGTCGATCGACGTCTCGGGGTCGTCGACACAACCGAACGACGGTGAAGCGAGGGAACAGAGCGCAACGCCTAGCGTGGTAGAGATGATCCTCATCGCAGCGCAGTATGCGCCGGTGCTCGGAGGGCCGTCAAACCGTGCGAAGTCCTGCGGCGCAGATCGGAGTCGGGCGCTGGTGCGTTGCAGCCGGACACGCGCCCGAACCTCGTTTCGTCGCCCCGCCCGCGGATCCACAGCGTCCGCGCCCGGCGAGGGGCCACGCGGGCGCGAGGAGTTCATCCAATGTCCCGCAGAATCCTCGGCGTCCTCCAGCTCGCGACCCTCTCGCTCGCCACCCTCCCCGCCTGCGATCGACACGAGCGCACCGCGACCGAGCCGACCGACGCCGCTGCGAAGTCCGAGCCGGTCGCCGCGGCGACGCCGTCGGAGGTCCTGGTCGATCGTGGCGGGAACCACTCCACCGTGGTGGACAACGCCGAGCCAGTCGCGCCTCCACCGGTCGCGTCGACCAGCGCGCCGCGGCCCATCGCGCCCGCGCGCGAGGAGCAGGCCGCCGCCGACCCCCAGAGCACCGCGACCAAGATGCCGAGCGCCGCGTCGCCCATGAAGCCCGGCGAGAGCAAGCGCAGCATGGGGATGGCGATGCCCGCCTCGCCGCCCGCGGGCTGGGGCCACAAGAAGCTCGCCGAGAAGGACGTGATGGCCGACGGCGAAGGTGGTGAGGACTACGCCGCCATCGCCGAGAACACCTTCGTCGCGGTCGCCGACGACCCGCGCTCGACGTTCTCGATCGACGTCGACACCGCGTCCTACAGCAACATGCGCCGCTTCCTGCAGGACCAGAGCCTGCCGCCCGCCGACGCGGTCCGCATCGAGGAGCTGGTCAACTACTTCGACTACGACTACGCCGCGCCCGAGGGCGCAGCGCCGTTCTCGATGACGCACGAGGTGTCGACCTGCCCGTGGAACGACGACCACCTCCTGGTCCACGTCGGATTGCAGGGCCAGGAGATCGACGACAGCAAGGTGCCCGCGCGCAACCTCGTGTTCCTGCTCGACGTGTCCGGCTCGATGAACTCGCCCGACAAGCTGCCGCTGCTCACCCGCGGCCTCGGCATGCTGGTCGACAACCTCCGCAAGGACGATCGCGTCTCGATCGTCGTGTACGCCGGGGCGTCGGGGCTCGTGCTCGAGCCGACCGCCGACAAGGCCGAGATCCTCGCCGCGCTCGGTCGGCTCGAGGCCGGCGGCTCGACCAACGGCGGCGCCGGGATCGACCTGGCCTATCGCCTGGCCGAGAGGACCTTCATCGAGGGCGGCATCAACCGCGTGATCCTGGCGACCGACGGGGACTTCAACGTCGGCACCACCAGCCAGTCGGATCTCGTGAAGCTCATCGAGGACAAGCGCAAGGGCGGCGTGTTCCTGAGCGTGCTCGGCTTCGGCACCGGCAACGTCAAGGACTCGACGATGGAGATGCTCGCCGACAAGGGCAACGGCAACTACGCGTACATCGACTCGCTCTCCGAGGCCCGCAAGGTGCTCGTCGAGGAGGGCGGCTCGACGCTGGTGACGATCGCCAAGGACGTGAAGATCCAGGTCGAGTTCAACCCCAAGGAGGTCGCGTCGTACCGGCTGGTGGGCTACGAGAACCGCAAGCTCGCGCACACGGACTTCAACGACGACACCAAGGACGCCGGCGAGATCGGGGCCGGGCACTCGGTGACCGCGCTCTACGAGGTCGTCCCGGTCGGCGCCAAGGACCCCGCGACCCCCTCGGTGGACCCGCTGAAGTACCAGGACACGGCCCCCGCCGCGGGCGCCCTCACCAAGGCGGCGGGCACCGGCGAGCTGATGACCGTGAAGATCCGCTACAAGAAGCCCGACGGCGACAAGAGTGACCTGCTGAGCTTCGCGGTGACCGGCGACGACCGCAGCCTCGATCGGACCACCGACGACTTCCGCTTCTCTGCGGCCGTCGCCGAGTTCGGCATGGTGCTCCGCGACAGCGCCCACCGCGGCGACGCCACCTACGACGAGGTCCTCGCCCTCGCGGGCAAGTCGCTGGGTCGGGACGACCGCGGCCACCGTGCCGAGTTCGTCCGGCTGGTCGAGTCGGCGAAGAAGCTCGACCGCCGGACGCTGGCGCGGGCGAAGTGAAGCCGACCGCGTCGCCCGGCGCCCGGGCCCGCGCACGCACGGGCCCCGCGAAGTATCCTGGCGCCGTGAGGTCCGGATCCGACGAGGTCACGCTCGCGCCGCCCGGCGACGAGACGATCCACGCCGACCTGCGCTCGGTGGCGGACGGCCCCACGCCGCGGTGGATCGATCTGGCCCGTGGGACGAGCATCGGCCGCTACGTCGTCCTCGAGCGCATCGGCTCGGGCGGCATGGGTGTGGTCTACGCCGCGTTCGATCCGGAGCTCGACCGGAAGATCGCCCTCAAGCTCGTCGCCGACGACGGCACCGGCAGCAGGGCGGCGGGCAATCGGCTCGCGCGCGAGGCCCAGGCGATGGCCAAGCTCGACCACGAGAACGTGGTCACCGTGCACGACGTCGGGACCTGGGGCGAGCAGGTCTTCATCGCGATGGAGTACCTCGACGGCGGGACGCTCGGGCAGTGGATGCGCGCGGAGCCCCGGCAGTGGCGCGAGGTCTTGGACAAGCTGCGGCGCGCCGGCGCAGGCCTGGCCGCGGCGCACGAGGCCGGGATCGTCCACCGCGACTTCAAGCCCGACAACGTGCTCCTCGGCCGCGACGGCCGCGTACGCGTGGTCGACTTCGGCCTCGCCCGGGCGATCGGCGGCGACGCGGACCGCACCGACGGCCACGAGCTCGGCAAGAGCCTCGACGGCCTGGATCGCCAGCTCACGATGACGGGCGCGCGCATCGGCACGCCGGCGTACATGTCCCCCGAGCAGCACCGCGGCGAGCCGGCCGACGCCGCGAGCGATCAGTTCTCGTTCTGCGTCACCGCGTACGAGGCGTTCTATGGCCAGGCCCCGTTCGCCGGGGTGACGCTCGCGGAGCTCGCGTCGAACGTGATCGATGGTGCGCTGCGCGAGCCGCCGCGGCGCGACGTGCCGACGTGGATCTTCGCCCTGCTCGTGCGCGGGCTGCAGCGCGACCCGGCGAGACGACACCCGTCGGTGCGGGCGCTGCTCGACGCGCTCGCGATCGATCGCGGCGCCCGCCGCCGCGCCCGAGCGCGCACCGCCGGGATCGCGCTGGGCGTGGTCGCCCTGGTCGGCGGCGCCTATGCCCAATCCACGATCGCCGGGCGACCGTGTCGCGAGGGTGAGGCGAAGCTCGAGGCGGTGTGGAGCTCGTCGCTGCGCGAGGCCGGGCGCGCGGCGTTCGGCAACGCGGGCAGCCCCGGCGCCGATTCGACGTGGACCGCGACGGCCCTCGCCCTCGACGCGTACGGCGCGGCGTGGGTCGAGATGTACGGCCAGGCCTGTCGCGCCACCCACGTCGACGGCGATCAGTCGCCGGCGCTGCTCGATCGCCGGATGCTGTGCCTCGAGCGGCGGCGTGTGCAGCTCGGGACCGCGGCCGAGCTCTTCGCCGAGGCCGACGCCGTCGTGGTCGAGCGCGCGGGCAAGGTCACCGATCGGCTCGCGCCGATCGCCGACTGTGCCGACGTCGACGCGCTGCTCGCCGAGCTGCCGCCGCCCGACGCCGCGATCGCGGATCGGGTCGCGGCCGCGGTCGCGACCCTCGAGGAGGTCGGCACGCTGCGCACGGTGGGTCGGCTCGCGAGGGCCCGCGAGCTCATCGAGGGCCTGCAGGACGAGGTCGACGCCCTCGATCACCCGCCGCTGCGCACCGAGTTCCTCTACTTCCGCTCGGCGGCGGCGAGCGACGTCGGCGAGATCGAGCTGGCAGAGCAGCTGGCCTACGAGACCGTCGAGGCGGCCGCGACGTCGCACCACCTGCGGCTGGCGGCGGACGCCTGGATCTCCCTGGCGATCCTCACCGGGGTGAACCGCCAGGACTTCGCGCTGGTCGAGCCCATCCTCCACGCCGCCCGGGCCGCGGTGATCCAGGCCGGCAACGACGAGCTGCGCCGCGCGCGACTCCTGGCGACGTGGGGTACGATCTCACTGCTGCGCGAGGACTACCCGGCGGCGGAGGCCGAGCTCGCCGAGGCCTACGCGCTGTTCGAGGCCCGCGGCGCCGACGATCTCGACGCGATCGAGACGCGGCAGCGCCTCGCGCTCGTCTACCACGGGCAGGCGCGCTACGACGAGGCGCAGGCGATCCTGGACGACGTGCTCGCCACGCTCGAGCGACTGCGCGGACCGGACCACCCGATCGTGGGAGAGGTCGTCGGCAACCTCGCGCGGCTGCACAAGGCCCGGGGCGACACCGCGGCGGCGCTGCCGTTGTACGAGCGCGCGCTCGCGATCCTCGAGAAGGCCCTCGGCCCCAAGCACCCCTCGGTCGCGACCGCCCACAACAGCCTGTCGAACACGCTGCGTGTGCTCCGGCGCTACGACGAGGCCGAGGCCCACCTCGACGCCGCCGCGGCGATCGAGGCCCAGCAGTACGGGGCGAAGTCCGAGGCGGCCGCGGGCAACCTGCACGCGCGTGCGCTGCTGTCGTTCGCGCGCGGCCGCGTGGCCGAGGCGCTGGCTCCCGCCGAGCAGGCGGTCGCGCTGTGGGACGAGACGCTGGGCCCCGAGCACCCGCGCGTCGCCTACGGCCTGACCACCCTCGGCCGGATCCACGTCGCGATGCGTCACCCCGACGCGGCGATCGAGCCGCTCGAGCGGGCGCTGCGGCTGCGCGCGGCGAAGGACGCCGCCCCGCCCGTGGAGGTCGCGGCGACCCACGTGGAGCTCGCCCACGCGCTGTGGGACAGCGGACGCGACCGGCCGCGGGCGCGACGCGAGGCCGAGGCCGCACGTGCGCTGCTGATCGCGGCCGGACGATCGACGGAGCTCGCCGAGCTCGACGCGTGGCTCGCCGCAAGGCCGTGACGGCAGGCCACGGGCGCCCCAAACGGACCACGCCGAGACTTGCGGCCGCGCCCCCGCGACGCGACATGGCCTCCACGTGTCCGCGAGCTCCACCGATCCCCGGCCGCCCCGCGCCGCGGCGCCCCATCGCGGGCCACCGACGACCGATCGCCGACCGTCGCACGGGGCCGCACGCTCGGTGCCGGATGGGGTCCGCCGATGATCCCCGCCGCGCTCCCCTCGGACGAAGCAGCGCGCCTGCAGACCCTGCGCGCCACCGAGTTGCTCGACTCGGCCCCGGAGGAGCGCTTCGACCGGCTGACTCGCCTCGCCCGGCAGTGCCTCGACGTCCCCATCGCCCTCGTCTCGCTGGTCGACGAGCTCCGGCAGTGGTTCAAGTCGCGCCAGGGACTCGCCGCGTGCGAGACGTCGCGCGAGATCTCGTTCTGCGGCCACGCGATCCTGGATGCGGAGATCTTCGAGGTCCCCGACGCCAGCCTCGATCCTCGGTTCGCCGACAACCCGCTGGTGACCGGCGAGCTGGGGCTGCGCTTCTACGCCGGCGCGCCGCTGAGCGTGGACGGGTACCGCGTCGGCACGCTGTGCGTGGCCGACCGCCGGCCGCGACGCCTCACCACCGGCGAGCGGGCGGTGCTGCGCGGCCTCGCCGACTGCGTGCAGGAGGAGATCGGTCGGGTCACCGCCGATCGACTCGAGACCCAGCTCGCGGCCAGCTCGGCCCGCAGCACGACCATCCTCCACGGCCTCACCGACCTCGCGCTGCTGGTCGACCGCGAGGGGGTCTGCATCGACTGCAACGAGCACCCGGACCTCTATCAGCCGCGCGCGATGGTCCTCGGGCGGCGCCTCGCCGACATCCTGCCCCCGGTGCTGCACGCGCGCTGTCTCGACGCGATCGCGGCGGCCCAAGGCACCGGCGCGCAGATCGAGCTCGCCTATCACCTCGACGTCCCCGGCGGCGCCGCGGACTTCGAGGCGAGGTTCCAGCAGCTCGACGGGGCACAGACGCTGATCATCATCCGGAACATCAGCCGCGAGAAGGCGACCCAGGCCGCGCTGCTTCGTCAACACCGGCTGACCGACATGATCGCCCGCGCGCAGCTGAGGTTCATCCGCGAGGCGGAACGCCGCCGCGCCTTCGACGGGTTGCTCGACGATCTGTTGACCCTGACCACGAGTGAGTACGGCTTCATCGGCGAGGTCCTGCACGGGGCCGATGGCGCCCCGTATCTCGAGACGTACGCGATCACCGACGTTGCGTGGGACGAGGAGTCTCGGGCGTTCTATGCCGCCGGAGCGCCCGAGGGCATGGACCTCGTCGCGCTGAACACCCTCTTCGGCGCAGCGATGGTCACGGCCCGACCCGTGTTCGCGAACGACCTGCAGGGCGACCCGCGGCGAGGGGGCCTGCCCCCGGCGCACCCGCGGCTCGACGCTTTCCTCGGCATTCCCATCCTCCACGGAGGCGAGCCCGTCGCGATGATCGGGCTCGCGAATCGGCCGGGCGGCTACGACGAAGGCACGGTCGAGTTCCTGCAGCCACTCCTCATCACGCTGGGCCAGCTCGTCGTCGCCGCGCGAGTCCAGGAGCGACACCGACAGGATCAGCGGGCGCTCGAGCGCTTCAAAGGGACGGTCGATCGGGCGCTCGACTGCGTGCTCATGTTCGACACCGACGAGCTGCGATTCTTCTATGGCAACGACGGCGCGGTCAAACAAACCGGCTGCAGTCGCAGCGAACTGTTGACGATGTACCCGTGGGATATCGCGACTAACCTGACGCCAGAGCAGTGCCGAACGAGGCTCGGATCCCTCCGTCGTGAGGGCGAGGACCGGCTCACCTTCGAATCGAATCACCGCCACCGAGATGGCCGCACCTTCCCGGTCGAGGTCAGCATTCAGTACGTCGCGCCCGAGGACGAATCCCCGCGGTTCGTCGCAGTGATCCGCGACATCACCGAGCGCAAGCAGGTCGAGGCCGAGCGCTCACGCGTGACGATGCTCCTCACCAAGGTGCTCGCGGCCGCCTCCGAGATCTCGATCATCGCGACGGATCCCGAGGGCGTGATTACCATCTTCAACGCGGGCGCCGAGCGAATGCTGGGCTACTCGGCCGCGGAGATGGTCGGCCGCGAGACGCCCGCCATCGTGCACCTCCCCGAGGAGGTGGCCGCGCGCGGCGCAGAACTGACCGCCGCGCTGGGCCGCCCCGTCGCCGGATTCCGCGTCTTCGTCGAACCGCTCGAGCGCGCGAACTCCGACGCCCACGAGTGGACGTACGTCCACAGGGACGGCCGCCAGTTCCCCGTGTCCCTCGTGGCCACGGCGCTGCGTTCGACCGACGGCCGCGTGGTCGGATACCTCGGCATGGCCCAGGACATCACCGAGCGCAAGCAGGCCGAGACGATCCTCCGCGAACAGGCCGAGCACACCCGCGCGATCGTCGACAACATGGTCGACGGTGTCATCGCGATCGATCAACGCGGCATCATCGCCTCGTTCAACCTCGCCGCCGAGCGGATCTTCGGCTTCTCCGAGAGGGAGGTCGTCGGCAAGAACGTCAACGTCCTCATGCCCAGTCCCCACCGCGAGGCCCACGACGGGCACCTCCAGCGCTTCATCGAGACCGGTGAGGCGCGCGTCATCGGCATCCGTCGGGAGCTCGAGGGGCAGCGCGCCGACGGCAGCCTGTTCCCGCTGGAACTCGCGATCTCCCAGATCACGCGCATGGGTCGACCGATGTACGTGGCGATGGTCCGCGACATCACCGACCGCAAACGCGACGAGCGGATGAAGCGCGAGTTCGTGAGCACGGTGAGCCACGAACTGCGCACGCCGTTGACCTGCATCACCGGTGCGCTGGGCTTGATCTCCGGAGGCGCGCTGGGCGAGATGACCCCCGATGCGCGCGCGATGCTCGACGTCGCGTACGACAACAGCAAGCGCCTGACGGACCTGATCAACGACCTGCTCGACATGGAGAAGATCACCGCTGGGAAAATGCACTTCGAGTTCCGCGTCCAGCCGCTGTTGCCGATCGTGGAGCAGGCGCTCGAGGCCAACCGTGCCTACGGCACCGGCCGACGGGTAACGCTCATGCTCACGGGGGAGAAGGACGATCACTGCGTGCGCGTCGACAGCCTCCGCCTCACCCAGGTGCTCTCGAATCTGCTGTCGAACGCGATCAAGTTCTCGCCCGAGGGGGGCATCGTGGAGGTCGCGGTGCGGCGGTGCGAGCCGTGGATGTCCGTCAGCGTACGCGACCACGGCAAGGGCATCCCCGCCGACTTCCGCGACCGCGTGTTCCAGAAGTTCGCACAGGCCGACGCCTCCGATTCGCGCGAGCTCGGCGGCACCGGGCTGGGGCTCGCCATCACGCGCGAGCTCCTCGAGCGGATGGGCGGTCGCATCGGCTTCGAGTCCGTCGAGGGCGCCGGCGCCACGTTTACCTTCGAACTGCCGCTCTGGGAGGAGCAGGTCCCGGCCCCCGAGGTCCCCGAGACCGGTCGCTCGACCCGATCCACGCGGCGAGCCAGCTGAGGACACCATGAGCGCCCTGCAACGCATTCTCTACGTCGAAGACGAGGCCGACATCCGAGCGATCGCCCGGGTCGCGCTCCAGCTCGTCGGCGGGTTCACGCTGAAGATCTGCGCGGATGGTGCGGAGGCCCTGCGCGACGCCGCAGGATTCGCGCCCGACATGATCCTCCTCGACGTCATGATGCCCGGGATGGACGGACCCACCACGCTCGAGGCACTCCGCGCCGTGCCGTCGCTCGCCGATGTCCCGGTCGCGTTCATGACGGCGAAGGTCCAGCCCGAGGAGATCTCCCACCTCGAGTCGCTCGGCGCGTTCGCTGTGATCCCCAAGCCGTTCGACGCGATGCAGCTGGCGCAGCGCGTCCGCGATCTGTGGAGTCACCGATGACCGAACCGGACGAGGACACGCTCGCCGCAACCGCAGCGCTCATGGCCCGCCTTCGCGACGGCTACGTCGGCCGGCTTCCGGCCGAGCTCGCGACGCTCACCGCGATCGCCGAAGGTCTGCACGGCGACGAGTCGGACCGACAACCGATCGAGCGGCTGTACTCGCGGCTGCACGCGTTGGCCGGATCGGCCGGCACCTTCGGCCTCGCGCCCTTGACCGCCCGCGCGCGCACGCTCGAGCACCTGCTGAAGGGGTGGCTGGCTGGCTCGCTGGTGGGCCTCGACGTCGGGGCGCGCACGCAGCTCTCCGCCGACCTCGACGCGCTCGGGCGCAACCTCCTGCCGGCGACCGACGCGACCCCCTCGCCGCCACCGCGCGCGCGTACGGCCGGGGGCAAGGCGCTCCGCGTATGGCTGGTGCAGGCCGACGCCGAGCTCGCCGGCCACCTCGCACGACAGCTCGAGTCGTTCGGCCACGCGGTCCAACACTTCGCCCTCTCGGCGGAGGTCGATCTGGCGGTCGGACCGCCCCCGGACATCCTCATCCTCGAGTTGAGCATCGACACCGGCGGAGGCCCGAGCCCGCAGCTCGACGCCTTCGCCCGACGCTTCGTGGAGCAGGCCCCCGACAGCCCCGTGATCCTCGTCTCCCCGCGCGACGACTTCGCCGCGCGGGTCTGGGCGTCGCGGCTCGGCGCCGAGGGCTACTTCCTCGAACCGGTCGACGTCCCGCGGCTCGTCGGACGCATCTCGCAGATCTTCGACCAACGCGACGCCCCGCCCCGCCGGGTGCTCGTCGTCGACGACGACGCGGCGTTGGCCGAGCACTACCGCCTGGTGCTGCTCGCCGCCGGCATGGAGGCCGACGTCCTGCGCGACCCGGAGGCGATCATCGCGACCCTGGCCACGCGACGCCCCGAGCTGGTGCTCCTCGATCTGCGCATGCCGGGTTACTCCGGCACCGATCTCGCCGGCGTGATCCGCCAGCACGAGCGCTGGTCCAGCCTGCCGATCGTCTACCTCTCGGCCGAGACCGACCTCGACGAGAAGATCGCCGCGCTGAGCCGCGGCGCCGACGACTTCCTGACCAAGCCGATCTCCGGCGCCCAGCTCGTCGCGGCGGTGCGGGCCCGCATCGATCGGGCGCGGCAGCTCGACGCCCAGATCAGCAAGGACAGCCTCACCGGCCTGCTCAAGCACGCGAGCATCAAGGATGCCCTGGAGATCGAGGTCGCCCGCTCCCGGCGCACCCTCGACCCGGTGACGGTCGTGATGCTCGACATCGACCACTTCAAGGCCGTCAACGACAGCCATGGACACGGCGTCGGCGACGTCGTCATCTCCGCGGTCGCCACGCTGCTCCGTCAACGCCTCCGACAGAGCGACATCGTCGGCCGCTATGGCGGCGAGGAGTTCGTGGCCGTGCTCCCGGCGTGCGAAACCAAAGACGCCCGGATCGTGATCGACGACATCCGCCGGCGCTTCGCGGACGTGCACTTCGCCCACGAGGGCAAGACGTTCTCGTGCACGATCTCGGCGGGCATCGCCTCGTCGAGCCCCGAGGCCGAGCGGTCCGGCGCCGAGCTGCTGGTCGCGGCCGACACCGCGCTCTATGCCGCCAAGCGCAGCGGACGCAATCAGGTCCGCTGCGAGCAGTCGGACGCGTAGGCTCGCGTGGGCCGGTCACGGGTTCGCGGGGGCTCCGCGCTGCGCTTCGACCCGCCGCGTGAGCGCGGGGTCGCCCTCGGTCGCCGCGCAGATCCGTGCGGCGCGATCGAGCAGCTCGCGGGCGAGCGTGGCCGAGCCGTGCGCGAGCTCCCAGCGCGCGCGCTCGAGCAGCGCCTCGGCGACGGCGCGCCCCTCGGCGCCGTAGAGCTCCTCGAACTGCACCACCGCGCGTGCGAAGCCGCGGCCGGCGTCGACCGAGCGGCCGACGACCTCGAGGCACCGGGCCCGCTCGAGCTCGGCGAGGGCGCGCGTCTCGGGATCGGGCACCGCGACCCGGGCCGAGATCGCGGTCATGCGATCGACGACGTCGAGGGCCTCGGTGCAGCGGTCGGTGACGCGCAGGGCCCACGCCAAGCCGACGAGCGACGGCAAGAGCTCGCTCGACGACCCGCCGTGGATCGACTCGGCGAGCTCGAGCATCGCGCGCGCGATCTCCAGCGCGGCCGGGCCGTGGCCGAGGGCGACGTGGGCCTCGACCTGCTGGTACATCGTCGTCAGCAGCCACACCGATCGCTCGCCGTCGAGCGCCCGCTTCTCGTCGAGCACCCGGCCGAGCCGCTCGAGCGCGTCGACGTGGCGACCCAGCGCGATCTCGAGGCCGGCGACGTTGTTCTCGAGGCTGACCACGTCCGGGTGCCCGCGGCCGCGCGTGGCCAGGAGGATGTCCGAGGCCTCGGCGAACAGCTCGCGCGCCCGGTCGAGCTCGCCGAGGCTCTCGGCGTCGAGCGCGAGCTCGTTCAGCGCCGACACCACGCCGGGATCCTCGGGGCCACGGGACTGCGCCGCGATCTCGTAGGCGCGCTGGGCCTCCACGCGGGCCTCCTGCCACCGGCCCGCCGCCCGACGCCGCTGCGCCAGGGCGAGCGCGAGATCCGACTCGAGTCCGGCGTCCTGCTCCTCGGGCGCGCGCGCGTCGAGGCGCGCGCGGATCAGCCGCTCGATCCGCTGGGCCTCGCGCTCCTGTTCGGGCGTCGCCTTGCCGAGCACCTCGAGCATCGCCGAAACGACGACCGTGTCGGCGCCGGCGCGCTCGGCCTCGACCCACGCGTCGGAGCAGTAGTCGGCCGCGCCGACGTCGATGCGCCCGCGCGTGGCGCTGCGGCACGCGAGCAACAGCGCCCGCGCGCGGCGGCGGACGTCGCCGGCCTCCGCCGCCGCGGCCTCGACGCGCGTGGCGACGACGAAGCTCTCGTCGAACCGCGCGACCTCGGAGAGCAGGCGCCCGCGCAGCAGCTCGGCCTCGAGGTCTCCGCCGGATCCCTCGTGTTCGGCGGCGACGCGGCGAGCATCGAGGCAACGCTCCGGTCGCGGCATCCGCTCGGCCATGCGCCCCGCCTGGCGGATGACGTCACGATCGGCGTGGGCGAACACCTCGACGCGCGCGCCGAGCTCGTCGAGCTGGCGGTCGAGGCACGCGAGCACGACCGCGGCCTGCTCGACCGCCCCTGCGCTGGCGTCGAGCGCCCCCTCGCAGGCCTGCGCGTGCACCGTGCTCCACGCCGCGGCGCGCTCGTCGAGCACGGCCTCCACCCGCCCCCAGGTGTCGTCGGCGTAGGGCAGCCCCGCGGCGCCGAACCGTGCGCGCGCCGAGTCCCGCGCGTCGTCGTTCCACACCGCGCCCAGGCGATCGTGCCCGCTGGCGATGCACGCCTGCGCATCGGCGCCGTGACTCGACGCGAGCGCCAGGGTCCCGGCGGACGCTGAGAACGCGAGGGCGCCGAGGGTGAAGTTGCGACGGCGGTGACGTCGTCGCTCGATCTCGCCGAGCAGCGCGGTCATCGATGCCGGGCGACTCGCCGGATCCGGGGCGAGCCCGCGGGCGATGACGTCGTGCAGCCACCGCGGGGGGCGACGTGTCGGCGCCGGCCCGCAGCCCGCCGCCTTGGCGCGGGCGAGCTGGTGCAGCGTGCGGCCCCGATAGGCCGGCACGCCGTGCAGCGCCTCCCAGCACGTGGCACAGAACGCGAACAGATCCGTGCGTGGATCGTTGCTCGCGCCCTCGTGCTGCTCCGGGGCCATGTACGCGGGCGTCCCGGCGATCTCGATCGCCACGCGGCCATCGACGAGCGACTCGCGGCTGCTCGGCGTCCCCGCGTCGGCAAGGGCCAGCCCGAAGTCGAGCACGTGCACGCGACCATTGTCGCTGACCAGCACGTTGTCCGGCTTGACGTCGCGGTGCACGAGCCCGGCGCGGTGGGCCGCCTCGAGCCCGCGGCCCGCCGCGAGCAGGACGTCGAGCGTCTCGCTCACCGTTCGCGTCCCGGCGGCGAGCCAGCTGCGCAGGCTGACCCCGTCGAGCAGCTCCATGACCATGTAGATGCCCGCGCCGCCGCCATCGTCGTCGGGCGGCAGCTCGCCGACGTCATAGACCGCGACCACGTTCGGGTGCGACAGCTTCGCGATGGCCTGGGCCTCGCCGAGCAGCTGGGCCCGCGTGCGGTCGGTGCCGGTGCGCGGGACCACCAGCTTGATCGCCACGTCGCGCGCCAGCTCGGGGTCGGTGGCTCGGAACACCAAGCCCGCCGCGCCCCGGCCGATGAGCTGCGTGACGACGTAGCGACCGACGTGGAAGGGCAGCTCGCGATACCGCAGCGGCTCGGGCGCGGGTCCGCTGCGCTGGGCGAACCCCGGCTCGATCAGGGTGTCGCGCGTCGACAATTCATCCGACGCGAGGGCCGGGTCAGCGAGCCGTGCAGGGTCCTCCGACGGCATCCACCGCCCAGTCTATCGGATCGGGCCGCGCGACCGCGCGCGCGATGATGCCGATTCGGGTCCACGGATCCGAACGTCGTTCCTCGGTGGCGCGGGGTCGAACGCCGCGACTTCGCGCTGACCCAATCGTGCGGTGACGTCCGGTTCACGGCGAGCGGATGTGCTGCTTCAGCAGATCGCGGAGCTTCGCCGCGTCGAAGTCCACGGTGGTGTGGTCGAGCTCCTCGACGACCGCGAGCAGCTCGTCCTCGCGCCGCTTGCCCTGGGCGACCAGGCGCTGCTGTCCGCGGTTGCTGCGGAGCAGGAGCACCACGAGCAGGACCAACACCGCCGCGAACGCGAGCGCCCCGACCACGATCACGCCGAGGCCCATCGACAGACGATCGCCGAACACACCGAGCGCGCCGACCTTGCCCTCGGCCGCCGCCTCGGCCTTCGCGGTCTCCATGCCCGCATCGCCGCCGCGGACGAGGTTGCGCGCGACCGAGCTCATCGTCCCCGCGATCGCGGCCTGCATCGGCGGCTGCGCGAGCGCGCGGGCGAAGGCCGGCATGATCTCGTTCTCCATCGCCGCCGCCCCAGCCGGCGCGAGATCGTGGACGATCATGTGCGCGAGGGCGGGCCCGAGGTCCTCGCGGATGCCCTGGGAGAGCCCCTTGATCACACCGTGGGTCGCGTGGGCCGCGAGGGCCTCGACCCGCACCCCGTTCTCCTCGGACAGCGCCGCGGCCATCGCCGCGTCGACGGCCCCGCGCGTCGCGGTGCTCACGGCGGGCGCGACGTGCCGGCGCATCGCGTGGTCGAAGTCCTTCCAGAACGTCTTGGTGTCGAGGTCGAACTTCACGCGGCCCTGCAGCCCGTCGAAGACGCCGTCGACGACGGCGAACGCGATGTCGTGCACGCCGCCGGTCACTGCTGGCGACGACAGGATCGTCGCCAGGCGGCGTTGGTTCTCGGGCCGCGCGAGCGCCTCGAGGGCGGTGTCGACCGCCGAGTCGACCACCCGCTCGGTGACCTTCGTCGACAGCGGGCGCGCGTCGGCGGTCGTGGGCAGAGCGAGCGCCCCGACGAACGCGAAGGCGCCGACGAGCTCCAGAGCGACGAGCCAGGGGGCGCAAGGGGAACGGGACTCACGCCAACGCATGCGACCGAGCGGGTTGCACTCGCCATACCGCGGCGATTCATCAACGACGGCGCGAGCCGCCTCGGACCATCGCGCCACGGTGGGCGCATGCGCTCGCGGGCGATCCGGCCCGTCAGCTCCGCGGCGGTAGGCGCAGCGTGAACGTGGTGCCGACGCCGAGTTCGCTCTGCACGGCGACCGTGCCGCCGTGCGCCTCGACGAGCGTCTTGACGATCGCCAGCCCGAGCCCGAGCCCGCCGCTCTTCTCGGGGTCGGTCTCGTGCTTGTCGAACACCCGGCGGGTGCGATCCTCGGGCATCCCCGCGCCGTCGTCGCGGACCCAGCACGGCAGGGTGCCGTCGGCCTCGGGCGCGTCGGTGCCGATCGTCACCGTGCCCCCGGGCGTGTACTCGATCGCGTTGGCGACGAGGTTCTGGAACACCCGCCGCAGCAGGCCGGCGTCGGCGTACGCCGCCTGATCGTCGGGCACCGCGTTGACCAGCCGCGTGCCCGCGGCGTCGGCCACCGGCGCGAGGTCGTGGATCAGCGACTCGACGAGCGACCACAGATCGAACGTGCGCCGCTCGAGCTTGTGCCCCGAGTCGGCCTCGACGTTGGCGTTCTCGGCGATCACCTTGGTGACCAGCCCCGCGAGGTGGCCGACGTTGCGCTTCAGCGTCGTCAGCACGCGACGCAGCCGGGGGTCCGCATCGGGCCCACCGAGCACCTCGGTCATCAGCTCGGTCGCCAGCGTGATGGCGCCCAGCGGCGTACGCAGGTCGTGCATGACGAACGCGAGGTACTCTTCGCGCCGCTGCTGCACCGACTTGGCCTGCAGCTCGGCGTACGTCCGCACCGCCGCCCCGATCGCGCCGTCGAGCGTGCGGTTGAGGATCCGGAACGGTCGCCCCTGCAGGTCGAGGTCGTGCGCCTCCGCGAGATCGTGCAGGCAGCCCCGCAGGATGTTGTACTCGGCGACGACCTCCTCGATGTCGAACCCATCGGCGAGCCGCTGCGCCCCGTGGGCCGGCGGCGTCCCCTCCTCGAGCAGCTCGGGGATCGTCTCGGTCGACTGGGCGCGGAACGCCGCGATGAGCTCGTCGATGAGCTGCGGGATGTGATCGGTCAGCGTCGGCGTGTCGAGGTGCTGGGCCGCCGGCAGCTCGCGGACCTGCCTGCGCCACTGATCGAGCAGGGTCGTGCGCTGGGCCCGGATGAGCGACGCGAACTGATCCATGCGGTTCATGGGCGCCGCGAACGTAGCACGCGGGGCCGGCCTCGGCTCGGGGCCTCGCGGTCAGCCGCCCGGGAGGAGCTCGTCGCAGCTGCGGTCCGCCAGACAGCCGACGCACAGCTCGACGTTGCCGCGCAGCGTCGTCGGTGGCGTCACGCTCGGATCCCAGGCGTCGGGATCGGCGACGTCGGCGACCGCCTCGCACCCCGTCGACCTGGCGTCGAGGCGAAAGCCGCTGGCCGGCGCCTCGGGGGGCTTGTTGGCCACGCCGAAGGCGAGCCACGGCTTGTTGGGGTCGTTGCCGCTGGCGCCGAACTCGAGGTTCTCGAGCGAGTCGACGTCGGCGAGACAGTGCTTGCCCGCGAGGTTGTTCTCCCCGGCGTTCTCCCCGCGGAACGACGCCCAGAGCCCGGCCGGAACATCGATCGTGATGTCGGCCGCGCCGTCGTCGATCGACTCGACCTTCGCGAGGCCGGACTCGTACCCCTCTGCGAAGCAGGGGCAGTTTGCGTCCCAGGCGTCGGGGCCTGGCGTCGACGGGTCGTCGTACGCCTCGCAAGCGCTCACCAATGCGGCCGGGCACGACGGCATGGACGAGTCCACCGCGACCGTGATGGCCGCGATGCCGCTGCCCAGCTCGACCTCCACGTGCCCCGGCAACCCGGCCACGCACACGTTCCCGCGGTTGGGATACGCCTCCGACGGCACGTTGTCGGCGGTCCCGATCGCGACCTTGCGTCGGTAGTCGGCGGGCAGGTGGACCCGGAGATCCGCGCCGGATCCCGGCGGCTGCACGTCGCCGTCGAAGTGCACGTAGATCGCACAGCCGTCGGGCCACGTCGCCGCGAGGTCGCACCTGGTTGCCGGATCCATCGCGGCCGGGGGCAGCGGCGCGTCGATCGACTCGTGGAACGCCCACAGCCCGAGCCGCGCCTGGATCGCCCCGGCCTCGGCCGGCGTCGGCGCGGCCGCGAAGGGTCGCAGCTCGATCGCGATCGTGCCGGGCTCGGCGTCGAACTCGACGATCACGTCGCCGCGGTTCTCGAAGTTGCCGTCGAACGCTGCCGTGCGACCGATGACGAGGTCTTCGATCGCGACGCTGCCGTCGGGGAGCAGCGGGATGAACGGGCCGGAGTGGACGGTCTGCCACGCGCCGCGGAACGGGGGGTCGTCGGTGCCCAGGGCGATGGGGTCGGAGGCGGCGGGGTCGGTGCTCGCGTCGCACGCGGGGAGGGTGACGGCGACGGGGCTCGCGGCGAGGACCAGGGCGACGGGGACGCGGGCGGAGCGACGCATGGGTGGGGGAAACGGCCCGCGGCGGCGGGGCTTACGCCGCGCCCGGTCGATGCTCGTGGCCTCGGCCCGAGCACGGGTGATTCTCCGACGGACGACTGCGCGGGGTGACCTCCTGTCCGGCCCCGTGCGTGGTCATCCTGGACCCCGGCATTCGCATGCCGTCGTGCGTCCGTCGAGGAATCACCCGTGCACGGGCGCGGGTGGGGCCGTGGGCAGCGAGTGCGTTGCGCCATCGCGAGGCGCGTCACGAAAGGCGATCGGCGTGTTCGCCTCGGTCGTCTCGTCGACGACATCGAGGTGCAGGGCACGCAGCACGGCCTGGGTGTCGGCGACCATTCGCTCGACGGCGCGCCGGGACTTGCGGAGCTCGTCGGCGAGGCCGTCGTTCGCCCGTCTCGCGCCCTCGTTGAGCTTCTCCATCCGCTCGATGCGGGTGATCTCCGCCTCGAGCCGTCCGGCGAGATCGCTGATCGCGGCGGTGTCCCCTGGATCCCCAGCGGATCGCGTGCGGCTCACGAGACCCATGCCGAGGTACACGGCGCAGCGCAGGAAGACGTCGGTCGCGGGATCGGACTCGTCCCACTGCACGAGCACGTTGTGGCCGTGCCGCGCGAACCGGGGGAACCCAGTCGGTGCGTGGGAGGCCGCCATCACGAAGACGCCGACGTCGGCCGCACGGTTCTTGCGCGCCGCGTCGAGCTCCTCGAGGGCCGTGCGCACGGTGTACGCCGCGTCGCGCTTGGCCTCGAAGACCACGGCCGCGCCGTCGAAGGCGCTCTCGGCGGTGAATCGCACCACCACGTCGCCCTTCTTGCAGCGGGCTACGGCCCCGATCGAGGCGCCGGTGGCCTCGGTGACATACGGGCCCTCGGCCACCGCCTGCTGCACGAGCTCGGCGACGGCATCCTCGAACGCCAGGCCACCCGAGGGCGCGCGGCTCTGCTGCGCGCGCCGGGTCTCGAGCCGAGCGATCGCCTCACGCAGCTCGGTGGCGACCTGCTCCTGCCGCGCGGCATGACGGGCGAGGCCCGCCTCGATCCCGGTGCGGATCGCCGCCATCGGCGAGTCGGGTGCGTCGGGGTTGATGGCGGCCAGGAGGCTGGTGCGCGCCTGCTGGGTCTCACGGAACAGGCGGGAGATGAGCGACGACTCGTCATTGGCGTCGAGCGCCGCGAGGGCCGTCGCGAGCTGCACGTGGCGATCCTTGTCGGCCTTCGCCAGGTCGTCGCGCAGGGTCACGAGGAAGCGGCGGACCGGCGAGTCGTCGCACGCCGGGTCCAGTGCCCGTGCGAGCTCGCGCTGGCTCCCGGCGACCGCGTTCGCGAGGCGATCCTCGATCGCCTTCACGACGCTGTCGTCGCCATCGGGGCTGAGCCGTCGCAGCAACGGACTCGCGTCACCGACCAGCCGCCCGAGCGTCTCCGTCAGGACGCTGCGGTGCGGGCCGATGTGCTTGTCGAGGGCACGCGCCAGCGCCCCCTCGTCGGCCACGAACTCGGCGAGGCGTTGGGTGACCGAACCGTCGGAGGGATCGAAGAACCGCGCGAGGCCAGCCGCCATCGCCTGCTCGTGCGCGGCGAACTGTTGCTCGAGCTTCGCGTCGACGTCGGTCACGAGCCGCTCGCCGATCTCGGCGAGCCGACACTCACGGGCCTCCGCCCGCGCGTTCCCGAGCGCACGGAGGCCGATGACCCACGCGTCTGCGGCGAGCTGCGAACCCAACTCGGGCGTGAGCTCGCCGAAGACGGCGAGCGCGTCCGAACGAGGGTCGACGAGGACCACCTCGACGGTGGCGGCGGTGGTGGTGACACAAGCGACGAGATCGGTGGCGGTCGTGGTCATGGTGGGCTCCTGCTCGGCGAGGTCGGCTGTCGGCCTCGCTGACACCCACGCTCGCGGCGAGAGGAGCTGACATCGGGTCGCGTCGAAAATTGACCGAATGGCCGCCGCGCGACTACGCGCCGGTTCAGTGTTGGGCGTGCGATCGACGGCGTAGGATCGGAGAGCACGGGAGGAAGGCCGTGGTCCCATGACGCAGCTGACGCTGGAGCTGACCGGATACCCGCGACCCATCGCGTGGACGCTGTCGGAGCTGGAGCGCACCGTGGGCGACCGCGATCTGCGGGACATGTTGTTGACCGCGTTCGAGGACGTGACGCGGTACCTGACGCTGATGACGATCGCCCGGTACGCGGAGTACTTCGCCCAGGGCCGCAACGACGAGGATGTCGAGAACGTGTTGCAGGGGCTGCGACGGCCGTCGTTCGGGCACTACGTGCAGGCCCTGCGGGCGCTCGATCAGTTCCTGGTCCAGAACAACGACCCCTTCTTCGCGCTCGGCCTTTCGCGCAGCGACGCCCATCCCGCCGCGATGAAGCTGTGCGAAGCGACGGCGACCGCCAAGGCGAAGAAGGTCAGCTTCGTGACGATGCTGTCGCGGGTCGTCGAGATCCGAAACCGCGAGAAGGGCCACGGCTACACCGGGCAGCACCAGGCGCGTGAGGCGACAGACTTGCTGGTGCCCGCGCTTCGCGAGTTCCTCGAGCACCTACCCATCCTGATCTCGCAGCCGCTGGTGTGGATCGAACGCATCGAGGTGCTGGGGCCCGACGACTTGAAGGTGACCTTCTTGGAGCTGATGGGGACGAACCGGGCGGCACGACGCACGCGCGACATTCGTCAGCTGGGAGGGTTGCGGCCGCGCTTCATCTACATGTGGAACGGCGAGTCACCGCCGCTGCAGCTGACGCCGTTCTTCCACCTCGAGGAGGCGGGCAACGACGAGGTCGTCTACGTGCTCGCCGGCCTCGGCAGCGACCCCATGTACAAGGCGCCCGGGATCATCGAGCCGCGGCGGCCGGACCCGTTGATGGCGCAGCTCACCGAGCGCGCGCCGTTCCTGCTGAAGCCCGAGGCCTCCATCACCGTGAGTCGGGCACCGGACGCGGAACGGCGGTACCGCGACCTCGTCGACATGGCGTTGGCCGACGGGCTCGTCACTGCGGGGGAGGCGAGTCGACTGGCGACGCACCGCGCAGAGCTGGGGTTGTCCGAGGCGGAGGCCGAGAAGATCCACGAGGCGCTGGGTTGGTCGGGCCTGCCGAGCGCCCCGCCCGCGGCGGCGTCGATCCCCGTGGTGGTGCCCGAGCCGGTGCCGGATCGGGTGGGCATCTCGGTGGCCCGTGACGCGCCGCGCGACCGCGACGATGCCCGCCGTGATCACGGCGGCGGAGGCGAGCCGCGGTGCGTGGCCCGATGCGGGGCGGACTTTGGTGGCCGCGGTCCGCGACGCGCTCGCGGGTGCGCTGAGCTTCGATCCCGAGCTCGTGCTGATGGACGAGGAGATCGACGTCGGCCAGGGCGAGCTGTGGATCGAGCTGCAGCCGAGCCGCGGCGTGTCGCTGTGGTTCCCGGATTCCCGCAAGCAGCTGCGCGACGGGCAGGTGCAGCTCGCGGTGGGGTTCTACTCTCAGAACCAGCGGCGTGACCCGGCATACCGTGCGGCGCGCTCGCGGCACGAGGCCGGCGAGCCACCGGTCGTTCCGGCGGGGTGGAGCGCGCTGACGTCGGAGCGCACGCTGTTGGG
>LNFB01000034.1 GCA_001464385.1 Deltaproteobacteria bacterium Ga0077550
GGCCGCGCACGCGTTCGCGATCGCGGCCGAGACCGGCGCGACGATCGAGCGCGTCGCCCACCACCACGCCCACTTCGCCGCGTGCCTCGGCGAGAACGGCGTGCCCCTGGGTGCGCCCGCCATGTTCGGCCTCGTGCTCGACGGCACCGGCGTGGGCCTCGACGACACCTCGTCGTGGGGCGCCGAGCTGCTCGTGGGCGGCTACGCCGAGGTGCGTCGCGTCGCGACGCTGAAGCCCATCGCGTTGCTGGGCGGCGACCGGGCGGCGCGCGAGCCGTGGCGCTGCCTCTACGCCCACCTGCGCGCCGAGATGGCCTGGGGCGAGCTGCTCGCGAACTTCGGCGACGTCGACGTCATCGCGCGGCTGCGCGCCAAGCCGGTCGAGCTGCTCGATCAGATGCTCGCGGGCGGCGTGGGGGCCCCGCGGGCGAGCAGCGGCGGGCGGCTCTTCGACGCCGTCGCCGCGGCGCTCGATCTCTGCTTCGAGGCCCAGGACCACGAGGCGCAGGCCGCCACGATGCTCGAGTCGCTGGTCACCGATGCCGCGCTCGCGCAGGCGCTGCAGGAGCGGGAGGCCGACGAGGTCTATCCGCTCTCGGTGCCGACGCTGGCGGGCGGCCTGCCGTACATCGAGCCGCTCGGCCTGTGGCGCGCGCTGCTCGGCGACCTCGCGACCGGCGTCGCACCGTCGCTGGTCGCTGCGCGCTTCCACGTCGCCCTGGGCCTCGGGCTCGCGAAGCTGTGCGCGCGCCAGGCCGAGGTGCTCGGCGACGCCGCACCGCGGCAGGTCGCGCTGTCGGGCGGCTGCTTCCAGAACGCGGTGCTGCACACCCGCACGACCGCGGAGCTCGAGCGGTGCGGCTTCGAGGTGCTCTCCCACGCGGAGGTACCGACCCATGACGGCGGCCTGGCGTTCGGCCAGGCGCTGGTCGCGTTGGCCCGCATCGCCCGATCGCCCTGCGGCGGCGGAGAACCGCCGCGCGGCGGAGAGGACATCTGAACCATGTGTTTGGGGATTCCAGGGAAGATCGTGGCGATCGAGGACGAGCAGCGGCAGCTCGGCGTCATCGACGTGGGCGGTGTGCGGCGACAGGCCAGCTTGATCCTGGTGCGTGAGCCGGGACAACCGCTCGACCAGCTCGTCGGCGAGTGGGTGCTCGTGCACGTCGGGTTCGCGATGAGTCGCATCGACGAGCAGGAGGCCGCGCGCACCCTCGAGCTCATCCGAGAGATGGGCGAGCTGATGGAGCTCGATCGCGCCGGACAGGTGGAGCCCCGATGAAGCACGTCGACGAATTCCGCGATCCCGCCCTGGGGCAGGCCGCGCTCGCCCGCATCGCGGCGCTGGTGCCCCAGGCCCAGCGCGCCCTCGGGCGCAAGTCCGTCGCCGAGGGCGGCGCGCCGATCAAGATCATGGAGGTCTGCGGCGGCCACACGCACACGATCTTCCGCTACGGCATCGAGGGCATGCTGCCCGACGACCTCGAGCTGGTGCACGGACCCGGCTGTCCGGTGTGCGTGCTGCCCATCGGGCGGGTCGACGCGGCGATCGAGCTCGCGCGGCGCCCCGGGGTCGTGTTCTGCACGTTCGGCGACGCGATGCGCGTGCCGGGCAGCGACGCGAGCCTGCTGCAGGCCAAGGCGCAGGGCGCCGACGTGCGCACCGTGTACTCGCCCGCCGACGCGCTCACGCTGGCGCGCGAGCTCCCCGGGCGCGAGGTGATCTTCTTCGGCCTCGGCTTCGAGACCACCGCGCCCTCGACCGCGCTGGTGGTGACCGAGGCCGCGCTGACCGGGGTCACGAACTTCAGCGTGTTCTCGAACCACATCACCATCATCCCCACGCTGCAGGCGCTGCTCGACTCGCCCGGCCTGTCGATCGACGGCTTCGTGGGGCCCGGGCACGTGACGATGGTCATCGGCATGCCGCCGTACGACCTGGTCGCGCAGCGCTACGGCAAGCCGATGGTCATCGCGGGCTTCGAGCCGCTCGACCTGCTGCAATCCGTGGCGATGGTGCTCGAGCAGCTGGTCGCCGGCGTCGCTCGGGTCGAGAACCAGTACGCCCGAGTCGTGCGCGAGGGTGGCAACGCCCGCGCGCAGGCGGCGATCGACGACGTCTTCGAGCTGCGCGAGTCGTTCGAGTGGCGGGGACTCGGCGAGGTGCCATCGTCGGGCCTGCGGCTGCGCGAGCGCTATGCGGCGTTCGACGCCGAGCGGCGCTACGGCCTGGTGGCGCGCCGCGTCGCCGACCCCAAGGCGTGCCAGTGCGGCGAGGTGCTGAAGGGCGCGCTGCAGCCGTGGGAGTGCAAGGTCTTCGGCACCGCGTGCACGCCCGAGACGCCGATCGGCTCGTGCATGGTCTCGTCCGAGGGCGCGTGCGCGGCCTACTACAACTACGGGCGGCTCTCCACCGTGCGCCGGATCCCACGCACGCCGGCCAAGGAGCCCGCGGCATGAACGACGCGCACGACGACCCCGCAACACACCCCCGCTTCGCGCAGATCGAGCGCGTGCGGCGACGCAGCGGGCGCGTCCGCCAGACGTTCATCGACATGGCGCACGGCGGCGGCGGCAAAGCGATGCGCGACCTCATCGACGACCTGGTGGTCGGCGCCTTCGGCTCGCTGGGCCTCGACGCCGGCGAAGACCAGGCGCGGGTCGGGCTCGAGGTCCTCGCGCAGCACGGCGATCGCCTCGCGTTCACGACCGACGCCTACGTGGTCACGCCGCTGTTCTTCCCCGGCGCGGACATCGGCAAGCTCGCGGTCAACGGCACGATCAACGACCTCGCGGTGTCCGGCGCGCGGCCGTACATGCTGTCGTGCGCCCTGGTGCTCGAGGAGGGCCTCGCCGTCGACACGCTGCGCCGCGTCCTGGGCTCGATGGCCGAGGCGGCGCGCGCCGCCGGCGTGTCGATCACCACCGGCGACACCAAGGTGGTCCCGCGCGGGAAGGCCGACGGGTTGTTCGTCACCACGACGGGCATCGGTGTGATCCCGGTCGGCCGCGCGCCCCGCAGCGATCGGCTGCGGCCCGGCGACGCGGTCCTCGTCAACGGTACGCTGGGCGATCACGCCGCGGCGATCCTGGTCGCGCGCGGCGAGCTGCGGCTCGACGCCGAGATCCCGTCGGATTATGCCGCGCTGCACGGCATGGTCGACGCCCTGTTCGCGGTCACCGACGTGCACGCGATGCGCGACGCCACCCGTGGCGGGCTCGCGGCGGTGCTCAACGAGCTCGCGCTCGCCTCCGAGGCCGGTGTCGTGGTCGACGAGTCCGCGCTGCCCGTGCGCCCCGAGGTGCGGGGGTTCTGCGAGATCCTCGGGCTCGATCCGGTGCACATGGCGAACGAGGGCAAGCTCGTCGCGGTGGTGCCGGGCGACGCGGCACCGCGGGCGTTGGCGGCGATGCGCGCCCACCCGCTGGGTCGCGACGCCGCGATCATCGGGCACGTGCGCGAGCGCGGCCCGGGCGTCGTCACGGTGCGCACCGGCATGGGCGGCGAGCGCATCCTCGACATGCTGGTGGGGGAGGCGCTGCCGCGGATCTGTTGATCCCGGCACCGAGGTCGCCATGCACGAGCTCAGCATCACCCGCAACATCGTCGCCATCGTGTCGGAGCACGCCCGCGGTCGACGCGTGCGTGCGCTCCAACTCCGCATCGGCGCGCTGTCCGGCATCGACGTGCCGGCCGTGCGCGCCTGCTATGCGCTGTGCGTCGAGGGCACGCCGCTGGACGGCAGCCGCCTCGACGTCGAGGAGGTCCCCGGCGCGGCGCGCTGCCGCGGCTGCGCGGCCGAGATTCCCCTGTCGGCGCCGCTGGGCGTGTGCCCATGCGAGCGCCGTGCGCTGCTCGATCGCACCTCGGGCGACGAGCTCCTCATCGCATCCATGGAGGTCGAAGATGTGTGAAACCTGCGGCTGCGAAGGCGACGGCGCCGTCGTGCACCACCCCGGCGGCGAGCACACCCACGTGTTGCCCGACGGTCGCGTGGTGCGGCACAGCCACGCGCACGAGGGACACTCTCACGATCACGCGCACCCGCACCCGCACGCGCACGCGGAGCCCGATCGACACCGCTTCGTGCGCGTCGAGCCCCTGGGCGTTCGGGTGCTCGCGCGCAACGATGCGGCGGCGGCCCGCAACCGCCGCGAGCTCGCCAGCCGCGGCGTGTTCGCGCTGAACCTCATGTCGAGCCCCGGCGCGGGCAAGACCACGCTGCTCACCAAGACGCTGCCGCCCCTGCTCGCGCGCGGGCCGGTCGCGGTCGTCGAGGGCGATCAGGCGACGTCGATCGACGGCGATCGCATCGCGGCCACCGGGGCGCCGGTGGTGCAGATCAACACCGGCAAGGGCTGTCACCTCGAGGCCGACATGCTCCACACGGGGCTCGAGCAGCTCGCGCCGGGCCCGGGCACGCTGCTCGTCGTCGAGAACGTCGGCAACCTGGTGTGTCCCGCCCTGTTCGACCTCGGCGAGGGCGCGCGCGTGGTGCTGCTCTCGGTCACCGAGGGCGACGACAAGCCCGCGAAGTACCCGCACATGTTCTCGGTGGCGGACCTCGTGGTGTTCACCAAGATCGATCTCCTACCCCACGTCGACTTCGACGTCGCTCGGGCCCGCGACGCGGTCACGACGCTCAACCCGCGCACCACGTTCCTCGAGGTCTCGGCGCGCACCGGCGCCGGCATGGACGCGTGGATCGACTGGCTCGACGCTCGGCGCCCCACGGCGACCGAGCCCGACACGACCGAGGGCGACACGATGGAGTCGGCATAGACATGTCGTCCCTCGTGATCCTCACCGGCGCGCTGCTGGCCAGCGCCGCCCACGTCCTCACCGGGCCCGATCACCTCGCCGCGGTCGTGCCGCTCGCGGTCGAGCACCGGCGCAAGGCGCTGGGCATCGGCGCCGCGTGGGGCCTGGGCCACGGCGCCGGCGTGGCGGCGCTCGGCACCGTCGCCCACCTCGCCCTCTCGCAGGTGCAGCTCGAGTCGGTGTCGCGGCTGTGCGAGGTGCTGGTCGGCGTGCTGCTGGTGTTCGTCGGCGTGCGAGCGCTGCAACGCAGCCGCGTGGTCGTGGTGCACGCGCACGGTCACGACCACGTGCACGATCGCCACCACGATCACGCGCACGTGCACCTGCACGTCGGGGATCGCTCCGTCGGCGCCGCGGACCACCTGCGGCGGGGGCGACACCGGCACCTCCACGGCGCGCTGGGCTTCGGTCTGCTGCACGGCGCTGCGGGCGGGAGCCACCTCATCGGCGCGCTGCCGGCGTTGGCCCTGCCCGGCGCTGGCGCGATGCTCTACCTCGGCTCGTACCTCGTCGGCGCGGTGGTCACGATGGCGGTGTTCGCCTTCGCGTGCGGCCGCGTCGTCCCCCCGGGGGCTCTGCCGCAGGCGCTGCGGCTGTCTGGCGTCGCCGCGGTCGGCGTCGGCGTCGTGTGGGTCGGAACCACTCTGCTCGTCACCACTTGAGGAGGCACCATGGAACTCTCCAGCAACCACGAACGCGGCGATCTCGGCACACGGCTCGATCGACTCGAGCGCACGGTCGGCCGCCTCATCGATGTCATCGAGCAGAGCACGCTGGTCGCACGGGCCGATGCGCTCGCCGGGCCAACCCCCGCGCTCGGCACCGTCGGAGATCGCCTGGCCGCGTCTCTGATGGAGATCTCCGAGCCCGAGGTGTTGTCGGCGATCACCCGCATCGCCACCCTGGCGCCGCAGCTCGAGGCCGCAGCGCACGCGGCTGCGGCGGCACCGGAGCTCCTCGGCGACGCGCTCGACGTGGTGCGAGAGCGCATGGGCGCCGACGGACCACAACGCATCGCCGCGATCTCCGACGCGCTGACCCTGCTCGCGCGACCCGACGTCATCCGGGCGGTGGGTCGCGTCGCTGCAGCGGCGCCGGCGGTCGCAGGCCCGGTGGCCGCCGCGGCCGAGGCGATGGGCGAGGTCCAGGGCGTCGTCGGCGAGGCCGAGTTCGCGGCGCAGATCCACGAGCTGACGCGCACCGCCCTGCACCCCGAGGTGTTGCAGTCGCTCACGCACATCGCGGGCTTGGTGCCGCAGCTCGAGTACGCCGCGTTCGCGGCCGCCGCGGTGCCGGAGCTCCTCGAGGACGCGCTCGAGGTCGTGCGCGCCCGCACCGGGCCGCACGCCGACGGCGTGCCCCTCGATGCACGCATCGACGCGCTCACCGAGGCGGCGTTCCGCGTGTCGCGACCCGACACCGTGCGTCGCCTCGCGACGCTGGTGCCGACGGCGCTGCCCTTGATCGAGAAGCTGACGTCGGTGTCGCCGAAGACGCTCGACGTCGGCGTGCAGCTGCTCGAGACGCTGGCTGAGCCGAAGGTGTCGCAGGCCCTCGACCAGCTGATCGAGCACCTCCCGCGCCTGAAGGACGCGCTCCTGGCCCTACCGACCGACGCCGCGACCCTCGACTTCCTGCGGCGCGCGAGCGCGGCGGTCGCCGTGGCCGCGAAGCAACCACCCACGCGCGCGGGCCTGTTCGGCGCACTGGGGGCGCTCCGCGATCCCGCGGTGCAATCGGCGTTGGGCTTCGCGGTCGCGATCGCGCGGGCGCTGGGCCAGAGCATCGACGATCCCAAGTCACTTCCGCCGAGCACGTGAGCCGGGAGGGGCCTCACCCTTCGAGCGCGTCGAGGCCCGCGAGCTCGCGGATCGCCCCGATGAGCCGATCGGTCCGCGAGGGATCGCCGTCCCAGCGGACGGTGCGCTCGGCCTGCACCGAGTCCGAGCCGGGCGCGCGCAGCACCACGCGGACGCTGTCGTCGTCCTCGCCGTCGGGCTCGACGCGGATGCGATGGGTGCAGACGTCCTCGCAGCCCTCCGGCTCCTCGAAGAGCACCTTGATCGGGAGCTCGGGGCCGCTGACGAACAGCGCGCTCTTCACCGGGTAGCCCAGGCCGTGCGCCAGCACGACCACGGCGTGCTCGAGCAGCGGATACGGCCGCACCCAGCCCCTCAGCGTCTCGAGTTCGCTCGCCATGCTCGCAAGGCCCGTCCCCTAAGATGCCCGAGCACGACCGCTGGCGCCAGCGCGCGGGCCGGGCTCACGCCGCGCACGTCGTCGGCCCCACCAGATCGGCCGACGCCTTGGCGACGATCTCGAGCGCCGCGACCCGATACGCCTCGGCCATGGTCGGGAAGTTGAAGATGTTGTCGACGAACTCGCGCACGCGGCCGCTCCCGAGCAGGACCAGCTGGCCCATGTGGATCAGCTCGGTCGCGCCCTCCCCGACGATGCCGACGCCGAGCAGATGCTCGCCGGTAGGATCGGCGATGAGCTTGAGGAAGCCGCTGGGCTCGTCCGTGATCTGCCCGCGCGCGAGCTTGGCGAAGTCGGCGCGGCCCACCAACACGTCGCCCAACCGGCGGCGCGCCGCGTCCTCGGACTCACCGACCGCCGCGAGCTCGGGCACGGTGAAGATCCCCGTCGGCACCAAGTTGGCGCGAGGCTCCCCGCGCTCGCCGAAGGCGTGGCCCACCGCGCGGCGGCCCTGCTCCATCGAGAACGACGCGAGCGCCGGGGGGCCGATGACGTCGCCCACCGCGTAGATGTGCGCGCACGCGGTCCGCCCGTGGGCGTCGACCGGGATGCAGCCGCGCTCGTCGAGCGCGACACCGGCGACGTCGAGCGCGAGCCCGGCGGTGTTGGGCAGGCGTCCGAGGGCGACCATCACCTTCTCGGCGGTGATGAGCTCGCCGTCACCGAGCTGCGTCGCGGTGGACGACACGCCATCGGCCTCGACCCGCACGACGCCGCGGCCGCCGAGGTAGCGACCACCCATCGCCGTGAACGCGTCGAGGAAGCCCTGCGAGAGATCGGGATCGAGGAAGGCCAGCGGTCGCGCGGCGCGATCGACGATGGTCACCAGCACGCCGAGGGTCGCGAGGATCGACGCGTACTCGCAGGCGATGATGCCGCCGCCGAGGATTACGATCGAGTGAGGCAGGTACTCGAGTCCGAGCACCGAGTCGCTGTCGAGGATCTGCTCGTGGTCGATCGCGATGTCCGGGGGCTGACGCGGGCGCGACCCGGTCGCCACGACGACGTGGCCCGCCTCGAGCGTCCGGATCCGTCCACCCGGGCTGCGGACCTCGAGCTCGCGGGGCGAGGTGAAGCGCGCGACGCCGTGGATGCGGGTGACGCCGGCCGTCGCCAGGCCGTCGGACAGCTCGCGCACATGGGTGTCGATCACGCGATCGAGTCGACCGCGCACGTGCGAGAAGCGGAGCTCCGACGGCGGCACCATGCCGAACTGCTGGGCCTGCACGAAGAACCGCTGGAGCTGCCGGGCGGCCTCGCGCAGCGCCTTGCTGGGGATCGTCCCCCGGTGCACGCACACGCCACCGATCCGCGGATCGCGTTCGACGATCGCGACCTTGGCCCCGCGCCGGGCGGCACACGCAGCGGCCTCGAGTCCACCCGGACCGGCGCCCACGATGACCCAGTCGAAGCGCTCGTTCATGCCATGTTCTCCACGCTGCTGGCGATCGCCGGGGCGGTGGCGACGATGTGCTCGAGATCGTCGGGGTAGAGGTTCAGCGACTCGCTCAGCGCGCTCGGGGCCGGCGCCCCATCGAGGGTGCCCTGGGCGAGCGCCCGCGCGAGCGCACCGCCGAGCGCGGCGGTGAACACGTGGTCGGCGAAGGCCGACGGGATGTCGCCGACGCC
>LNFB01000035.1 GCA_001464385.1 Deltaproteobacteria bacterium Ga0077550
CACGCCGGCCGGCACCGCGAACTCGTCGAGGAGCGCCGCGATCTCGTCGGCGCCGGGGCCCGCGTCGTCATCGGCGCGACGACGCTCGAGCACGCGCAGCACCACCGGGACGCCGACGCGACGGAACAAGCCGCACAGGAACGCCGAGTCGACGGCGCAGCGGCGCGCGCGGGCGATCTCCTTGGCGAACAGGCCGGTCGCGAGCGACTCCCGCCACCACACGGAGAGGTGCGCCTGGTAGAGCCCGGACGAGGTCACCGCGGCGCGCACCGCCGCGGTCATCGCCAGCGACGCGACCTCGACCATGCCGAGCCGCGCCACCGCCTGCCGCGCCGAGACCATCTCGACGCTGCCGCCGTAGATCGCCGAGTTCGCCGAGCGGAGCACGGTGGCGCAGAGCGCCGGGTCGCGCTCGATGTGCCGCGCGACGTCGGCCGATCCGCGCAGGGGATCCTGCGCGGCCAGCATCACGTCGTTGGCGACCTTGGGCAGCACCGGCAGCTCGACGTTGCCGTCCTCGAGCGCACGCGCGACGAGGGTGCGCGGGGACACGGGGGTGTCCCGCCTTGGCATCGACGCGAGCGCAGCGGCCACGGGGCGTTCATCGGCCGGCCACGCGGCCGCCGCAGTGCCGTTGCGGTCCGGATCGTCACGCGCCCGAGGGCACGACCGGCAGCCGCACCGGCGCCACCGGCTCGCGACGCGGCGGGTTCGGCCGCGCGAACAGGGGTCGCGGCCGAGCGACGCCCGTGCCCGATGCGTGCGCGGGACCGAGGGCGACCAGCCGGCGCACCGACTCCCCGCGCATGTACGCCGGCACCGGGACGCCGAGGCGCGTCAGCAGCATCGGCGCGACGTCGAGGGTCGAGACCCGTCGCAGCGGCGCCGAGGCGCCTGGCCGCGCGCCGCGATGATGCACGAGCAACGCGCCCTCGGGCACGTGGTACGCGGTCTGTCCCGACTCGTCCTCGATGGCGGTGTTGGTGAAGCCGAGCCGCGACAGCGGCACCCGGCGACCGTCGAGCGTCGCGTGGTCGTCGCGGTGATCCTGCAGCACGGGCACCGCCAGGCAATAGCGCCCCGGACCCTGGGCCTCGACGCCGAGGCGCACCCCGGGCGCGAGCTCGATCCCGCCGGCGCGGCGTTCGAACGCGGCCGCTCGATCGGGATCGATCGCGACCACCACACGCGGCAGCATCGCCGGCTGCTGCACGAACTCCCCCGTCGCGACGCCGCACGCGGCCATGAACGCCGCGACGTCGGTGAGGTAGAGCTGCGTCGACACCGGGTTGTCGGCCCGCGTCGCGGCCTGGCCCATGCTCGTGGTCAGCCACACCTCGCGCCCGCTGTCGCGCTCGGCCCACGTCGACAGCCGCGCGAGCATGTCGTCGACCGCATCCATCGACCACGCGATCTCGTCGGCGTAGCGGCGCCGCCACGCGTCGTCGTAGCCGTAGACCGCGTAGTCCCCGGGGTACGCCGCCGCCCAGAACCGGTGCATGGTCGCGGCGACGTGGTTGGTGAAGAAGGTGGCGACGTCCGGGGTGCGCCGCTCGAGCAGGCGCATGAACACGTCGAAGCCGAGGATCGCCTGGTACGTCCGCCGCCGCGCCGACTTCCACCGCTCCCGGCGCTCGTCGACGAGCTGTCCCGCGATCGCGGCGAGGGTCCGCGCCCGCACGCCCAGGCGCGGCAGCGCGACCCCGAGGCCGAGCGCGCTCGACCACGGCAGGGCGGTCGACACGTTGCGCGCGCTCTGCCGCGACATCGCGAGGTTGAACTCCTGGAACGGCCGCACGGCCGCCGGCACCGTCGCCGCGTCGGTCGCGAACGGGTCGGGCACGTGGAAGGCCACGCCCTGGGGATCCACGGGGAGCGGGTGGCTGTGCATCGAGCCGAACACACCGACCTGCACGCCCGCGCGGCGCAGCAGCGACCACACCGTCGGATGCTCGCGATCGCAGTGCGACAGATCCTGATTCAGATTGATCACACCGTGGGCGCGATCATCGACGCCGCGATGGAGCGAGGACCAGGTGATCCACGGACTCAGCGTCCGATCCTCTGCGTGGGTCTCGTATGCATCGGATTTCCGCAGCATCGACGCCAGCGCCCCCTGCGGTCGGCGATGGACGTGATCGAGGATCACGCGCCACGGGCACTCATTGAGCTCGAACAT
>LNFB01000036.1 GCA_001464385.1 Deltaproteobacteria bacterium Ga0077550
CATCCTCGTCAACCCCCGGCAGATCCGTACACGAGTACGGCTCCCCATCCACCACCAGATACACCCGCTCCGGCGACAGATACACCTCGAGGTGCACCGCCGTGTCACTCCCCGCCATGTCCCCCAACGGCCGCACCTGCGGAGCGAACTCCGGCGCAAACGTCGGCAGCCGCGGGCACTCCGCCCCCAGATCCCACGTCACCTGATCGCACACCTGCAGCTCCAAGAAGCTCGGCGCATACCCGGTCGGCCCGATGATCAACGTCGTCCCCGCCGCGAGGTTGTCCTGCAGCGGCGCGGGCTGATCGCTCACGAACACCTGCGGGAATCGCCGAGCCGTCGTCACCATGTCGAACTCCGTACTCACGTACAGATACCCGCCCTCCTCGACCCGCGCCTCCGCCCCCGCCGGCGGCCGAGCCGTGAACCGCACCATCCCGTTCACCCCCGCGGCGATGTCGTTGTACACGAGCCACATCTCGCCGAGCATCGACCCGAAGTGCACCCGCGAGTTCGAGTACGACGACAGCGAGAACCGCGGCGACTCGAAGTGCAGGCCGTACACGTCCCCTGTCGCCTCGCCGAACTCCGCCCGCAGATCCTCCGCCTCCGGAAACGTCGCGTAGAAGTCCAGCTCCGGCACCTCGGGCTCGACCCGCACGAAGCTCCGCGCAATCGCCTTCGGCGCCCCCACCCCGTCGTGCTGCCCGTCGACGAACACCTCGCCCGTCGGCGACGCCGCGCGCATCTGCTCGAGCGTCACCCAAGGCTCGTACGAGATCCCCGCGTCCTCGAACGCCGGCTCCGCCACGGGTGACAGCAGCCCCTGGTACGGACACCCGCCGTCCAACGCCTCCGCCACCAGCGTGACCGGTCCCGTGATCCCCGACCACCGCAGCGCCGCCAGCGGCTGATCCGCCTGCCGCCGCACCTTGCGGTGACGCGCCTCCCCGGCCACGAGTTCGTCGTGCGCGCGGCTGCAGTACGGCTGCACGTGCACGCGCAACAAGGGCGTCGTCCCCGGCGCAGCCTCGCGCAACACCTCGAACACCGGCGTCCCCGCGCCGCGGGCCGCAGCCTCGGGCCCGTCGATCCACCGCAGCAGCGCATCGTCCACGAACGTGCCCTCGTACACCGGCCGCGTCGCGGCGCTCGCCTCCCGCGGGACCCAGAACGCGATCCCGTCGTCGCGCCAGTGCTCCGCGATCAATGCGTCCCGCGTCGCGACGTCGGTGACGTACCGCTTGGTCCGCGTCGCCGTGAACACCGGTCGCCCGCACTCGGCCGCGCCGTCGTGGGCCGGATCCGGATCGCCCAGCGCATACACGGGCACGCGATCGTCGGCCTCCGTCAGGTACACGAAGCCGAGCTCCGCGTCGGCCGGCGCGCGCGTGTAGCCCACGACGGGCCGCGCGAGGACCGAGGTCCCGCCCGCGGCGGCGTCGTTCCACCCCTCGTCGGGGCTGATGACGTCCTCGAGCATGTACAGCGCCTCGCGATCCCCCGCGCAGCGGTAGATCGCGTCGGTCACCACCACGCCGCCGTCGGCGTCGACCACGATGTCCTCGTCCGCGGGCAGCGGATACACGCGGTAGTCGAGCGCGTCGTCGACCGGATCGAAGGTGAGGTTCGCGGCGTCGCCGACGATCCGCACGCGCACGTTGGTCAGCTCGGGCAGCGGCGGCAGCTCGGTGTCGACGCCCCCGGTGCCGTCGGCGTCCGCACTCCCCGAGGCGTCGCCATCACTCCCCTCGCTCGCGCCCGCGGTGCCGCCGGCCGAGGCGCCGTCCTGGCCGAGGTCACCGATGAACGTGCAGCCGACGAGCACGACCGAGACGACACCCACGCGCTGCACGGTCCGGCGCACGGTCGCAGGATCCGGGATTTCACCGGACAGGTCGAGCCGCACCGCGATCCCCAGGACCGCGCGCGAAAAGACCCCGCCGCGGTCTGCACCGGGGCGGGGTCGGGGGTCACGGGTCAGGGGTCAGGGGAAGCCAAGCACGCGCACCCGCTCGATCTCAGCCACCGTCCGGCTCGTCGCCGCCCTCGGCACCGTCGTCGGGCTCGTCGGCGTCGTCGTCATCCGCGTCCGGGGTACCGTCGTTGTCGTCGTCCTCGTCGGCGTCGTCGTCCTCGCCGTCGTCGTCGACATCCTCGGCATCACCCTCGTCCTCGTCGTCCGGGGTGCCGTCGTTGTCGTCGTCGTCGTCCTCGGCGTCGCCCTCGCCGTCGTTGTCGTCGTCCGAGTCCTCGTCGTCGTCCACGCCGTCGTCATCGACGTCGTCCGCGTCCTCGGAGTCCGCGTCGTCGTCGACGCCGTCGTTGTCGTCGTCCGCGTCCTCGGCGTCCTCGACGCCGTCGTTGTCGTCATCGGGATCTTCCGCGTCCTCGATGCCGTCGCCGTCGCGGTCGGTGACAACCGGGCTGTCGCCGGAGTTGTCGCAACCGAGAGTGACGAGGCCAAGGGACGCGAACAAAGACAGGGTCAGGGAGCGGGTGAACATCGTGGTGTGTCCTCGGACTCCGAGATGCACAGCCGCGGGGCGCATTACAGCCCGATCGAACTTTGTTCGGCGGGCCGGTGCGCCGGGCGTGCGGCCCGCGCGTCAGCCCTCGGACTCCACCGGCGCCGGTGGGGCGATCGCGCGCTCGTAGAGCGGACACCTCGCCATGCTGAGGGCGATCAGCGCGATGCCGATCGCGCCGAGCACCAGCACCCGGCCCCACGTGCGCACCAGCGGCACGAACTCGGTCGAACCGCGCCACGCCCCGCGCTGGGCGTCGGCGTCGATCCGCGCGGCGAAGCGACGGGCGGCCTCGTCGAGGTCGATGGGACGGATCTCCAGCGCCGCGCGGGCCTGGCCGATCAACTGCTCGCGATCCTGTTCGACGTTCACGGACCCTTCCCCCCTCGTTGCGCCCGCAGCTTCGCGAGCGCGCCATCGAAGCGCTCGCGGCCGAGCCGCACGCGCGAATACACGGTGTTGACCGGCAGCTCCAACAGCTCGGCGACCTCGGGCGCCGTCAAGCCCTCGAACTCGGTCAACACGAACACCTCGCGCAGCTTGGTCGACAGCGCATCGAGACACCGCAACGCCAGCGACAGCGCCTCGCTCTGGGCCGCGGCGCGCTCGGGATCCTCGGTGCTCACCCCGACCGAGAGCACGTCGAGCGACTCGTCCCTGCGCACGCGCCGGCGGTTGCGGGCCAGACCCCGGGCGATGCCGTAGAGCCACGCGCGCGCCGGCCGCGACGGATCGAACTCGCCGCGCCGCCGATGGGCCACGACGAACACCTCCTGCGCCACGTCGTCGGCGTCGATCGGCGTGACCCCGAGGCCGACCAGCGCGCGCAGCACGAACGGGTAGTGCTCGCGGAACGCGGCGGCGACGTCGAGCGCGGCGGGTGGCGCGATGACCAGCGCCGGTCGTTCGAGCACGGTCATCTGGCACGATTCTGCCACGCCTTGGGTTGTCGGCCGGGCCCCGACTCCGTCACCCCGCAACCCCACAATCGCACCGCGGTGCCGCCGTCGGGCCCCCGGGTGCTTGACCCCCCCGTCGGCCCCGGCCGAAGATGGGCCGACGTGGCCAAGTCGATCGTGGTGACCCTGGGTGGGGTGGAGTCGAGCTTCGGGCTCGAGAAGCTCGATCGCGCCAAGCTCTACGGCCGCCGCGAGCGGCGTCCCCTCGATCCCGAGGGTCGGCGTTGCGAGCGCGCCGAGCTCACGCGGGACGGAGCGCTGCTCGTGCGCGCAGGCATGACGGCGCAGGGCTACTTCGACGAGGGCGGCGCGTGGATCCCCAACCGCGATCTGGTCGGCCTCGATCGCGAGGGCAAGCCGCTGCCGCAGGTGCCCTCGACGCTGGGTGTGGCGCAGCCGCTCGAGGGCCCGATCGCCCCCGAGGAGGTCCTCGATCTCGCGGTGCGCACGGTCTACGTGCTCGAGCCCGACCAGCTCGATCCGGCGCTCGCCGAGCAGCTGAAGGGCGGCGCCGCGTTCCGCTTCGCGTTCAACTACCGCGCCGACTACCAGGCCGAGATCGGGATCCTCGTCGCCAACGACAGCGGCGTCTTCGCGCTGGTCGGCCGACCCACGCCGCCGCCGTGGGCGTCCCTCGAGCTGCCCGCGCCCGCGAGCTTCGACGCGGCCGAGGACGACGACGAGCTCGACTTCGAGATGTTCTGATCGCGACCGCTCACCAGGGCCCACCATGCGCAAGATCCACCTGATGAACGAGACGAGTCGCGATGCCACCATCGCGATGGAGTCGATCCCCGAGGCCCCGAGCCCCAAGCTGGGCGTGCCGGGCAGGACCGTCGTCTTCCACCGCTACCTCGCGTCCACCGAGGCCGGCCTGCACGCGCCGCTGCTCGCGGCCCACGGCGAGCACCTCGCCCAGGCGCTCGTCGACGGTGATCCCGAGATCGACCTCGAGCAGGTCGGCCGGCTCATCGGCGACACCACGCCGGTGTACCTGTCGGCGGACGGCGAGGTGCTGCACGTCTCGCCGACGCTCGTCGATGTCCTGCTGAACGCCGACGGCACCGAGCGCGATCGCAAGCCGGCCGCCGACACGCCGGGCAACGTCAACGACGTCGACGCCGTGCGCGTGGTGGGCAAGCGGATCGCCAAGGCCGAGGCGATCACGAAGTTCGCGTTCCGCCGCACGGTCGCGATCCGCCACGTCGACGGCCTCACCTACGACTTCCTGTACGCGATGGCCAAGCAGCTCGCCGACGAGGGCGTGCTCGCGATGCTCGGCGCCGGCGCGAAGGGCCGCGACCCGCTGGTGTTCCAGGAGAACGGCACGCCGTACCGCGGCTTCCTCGAGGGGCGCGTCGACGGCCCGCGCTACCAGCTGCTGCTGCACCTCTCCAACCTCGAGCTGCGGGTGCCGACATGAGCCTGTACACCACCGACGGCGCCCGCCCCCTGGGCCAGGGCCTGCAATCCCCCGCCGGCAGCGTCGTCGACCACGAGCTGCTCACGACGCTGCGCGGCTACAAGCGCGGCGTCGCGAGCCGCTACCGCGCGCTCATCAAGGACGAGCTGCTCACGTCGCTGCCCCCCGGGCCGCTGCAGGTGTCGCCCAAGGTCGACGGCGAGCTGTGGTTCCTCGTGTTCGACGGCGACGACGTCTTCCTCGCCGCGCCGTCGGGCCGCGTGGTGTCCGGCGATGTGCCGGTGCTGACCGAGGCCCGCGCGGCGGCCCCCCGCGCGCACGCCCGCACGATCGTCGCAGTTGAACTCTACGCGGCGCGCAGCAGCGGGCGCCCGCGCGTCGGCGATCTCGCCAACGCGATGGGCGGCGAGGACAAGGCCGCCGTCGAGCGCATGGCCTTCGTCGCCTTCGACACGCTGCAGGGCGGCGCGAAGGACGGCCCCGAGCGCACGCCGATCTACGCCGAGCGCCTCGCGTCGCTCGGCCGGCTGTTCGAGGGCGGCAAGCGGGTGCGCGCGGTGAAGACCGAGGTCGTCACCGGCGGCGAGGCCGTCGCCGCGCTCTTCGCCGAGTGGGTCGAGGGCGGCAAGGGCGAGGGCCTGGTCATCCGCGGCAGCGACGAGCTGATCTACAAGGCCAAGCCGACGATCTCGATCGACGCCGCCGTCATCGGCTACACCGAGTCCTCCGAGGGTGCGGATCGGGTCGGCTCGCTGCTGCTGGGGCTCGTGCGCGAGGACGGGCAGATGCAGCTGATCGGGTCCTGCGGCAACATGCCGACCGAGCAGCGCCTGGCGTTCATGCCGGTGCTCCAGGCGATGCACGCCGACTCGAACTACCGCCACGCGAACAACCGCGGCGCGCTCTATCGCTTCGTGCGGCCGGAGATCGTCGTCGAGATCAAGGTCACCGACATCCAGGCCGAGGACTCGAGCGGCGACCCCATCGAGCGCATGATCCTCGAGTGGCAGGACGGCGCATGGCGGCGCGTCCGCGAGCTCCCCGGCGCGAGCATCCTGCACCCGGTGTTCGTGCGGGTCCGCGACGACAAGCGCGTCGACGCCCTCGACGTCCGCGTGGCCCAGGTGCAGGAGCGCTGCGTGGTGCCGGGGATCGACCGCCACGCCGACCCCGTGGTCCTGCCGCCCAGCGAGATCCTCCGCCGCGAGGTCTACACCAAGGCCGCCAAGGGCGACGTCGCGGTCCGCAAGCTCGTGGTGTGGGAGACGCACAAGCACGAGGTCGGCCGCGAGCTCGGCTACCCGGCGTACGTCGTGCAGTTCACGGACTTCAGCGCGGGCCGCAAGGATCCCCTGCAGCGCGAGGTGAGGCTCGCGGCGAGTCGCACGGCCGCAATGACGATCGCGGACGAGATGATCGCGGAGGGGATCAAGAAGGGCTGGGAACGCAAGGTGGGGTTCGGGGTCTGAGCGACGACGTCGATCCGCTCGATGCCCACCTCCGCGGCGCGGCGCCCGGGGACTCGCTCGATCGCAGCGTGATGCTGGCGAAGATCCGCGCGCAGCTGCTCGAGCTCGACACCTCCGTCCGCACCATCGGGCGCTTCGAGATCCTGTCGCGCCTCGGCGCCGGCGGCATGGGCACCGTCTGGGCGGCGCGTGACCCCGAGCTCGATCGCAAGGTGGCGATCAAGTTCCTGCACGACGCGGTCGACCCCCACGAGCGGCTGCGTCGCGAGGCCCAGGCCCTCGCACGGCTGCGGCACCCGAACATCGTCGGCGTCCACGAGATCGGCGTCGATGCGCCGACCGGCCGGAAGTTCGTTGTGATGGAGCTGGTCGAGGGCGGTGATCTGGCCGCGTGGCTGGCGACGCCTCGCCCGTGGCCGAGCATCGTCGAGGTGTTCGCCGCAGCGAGCCGCGGTCTCGCGGCCGCGCACGCCGCGGGCCTCGTGCACTGCGACTTCAAGGCCCACAACGTGCTCGTCTCGGGCGGCGCGGGCGACACGGTCGCGCCGGGCAACGTGCGCGTCGCGGACTTCGGGCTGGCGCGACTGGGCGTCGGCGTCGCCGAGGGTCCGTCCGCGAGCGGCCCGGTGGGCACGCCCGGCTACCTCGCGCCCGAGCTCGTCGCGGGCGGGACCCCGACGCCGGCGAGCGATCAGTACGCGTTCTGCGTGGCGCTGCGCGAGGCCCTGTTCGATCGGATCGATCGGTTCGATCGGATCGACCGCCGGCACGGTGCGCCGCCGCGTCGGCTGCGGACGATCCTCGAGCGCGGGCTCCGACCCGAGCCCGCCGC
>LNFB01000037.1 GCA_001464385.1 Deltaproteobacteria bacterium Ga0077550
CGCAGCTCGGCGACCACCACCTCGGCCTCCTCGTCGTCGAACTCCTCGATGTAGTGCTCGGCCTCCTCGATCAGGCTGCCGATGCGATCGACGCCCGAGGGCGTGAGCAGGTACTTGCCCTTCTTGCGATCCATCGCGACCCAACCGCCGAGCACGAGCTGCTCGAGGACCGGATCGAGGACGTCGAGCTCGCGCGGGAGCGCCAGCGGCAGATCCATGCCGCCGTCCTCGGGCGCGAGGTCGAGCTTCTTGAGCAGGTAGATGCCGGCGAAATCGAGGCGGGTCTCGTCGAGGGTCATGGGGGTTCTGGGCGCCGGTGGCGGGACGCCCATTGCGTAGCACCGCGACGGGGTCCGGGCCAGCGCCTCGACTCGGCCTCACGGCGAGCACTCGCTGAGCATGACGCCGATCTGCCCAAGACCCCTGTCGGCGAGCACGAGGTCCGTGCCGCCGTCGCCGTCGAGATCCGTGGCCAGGATGCGCCCGTCGCTGGGCGACGCCAGGGTCACGTGCGCGGCGAAGGTGCCGTCGCCGAGGTTGCGCAGGTAGCCGAGCGAGCGGTCAGCGGTGTTGCTGACGACCAGGTCGACGGCGCCGTCGTGGGTCACGTCGATGGCCGCGAGGTACCACGGCTCGCCGCCGACGTCGTACCGAACGAAATCCGCGAACGTGCCATCGCCCGCGTTGATCAGCACAGCGACGTAGTCGCTGCCGAGCACCGCCGCGGCCAGATCGAGATCGCCGTCGCCATCGACGTCGGCGGCGACGAGGCCGCGTACGTCGTAGTCCGGCAGCTGGGCCACCGAGAACGAAGTGTCGAAATCGAAGCCTCCGACACCGTCGTTGATCGCGACGCCGATCGAGTCACCCTCGCCGTAGGCCAAGTCGACGTCCCCGTCGCCGTCGACGTCCTCGATCAGGAGGTCGTATGCGTCTCCCTGCGTGAGCACGTCGGGCGCCGGCGTGAGCTCGCCCGATCCGTCGTTGTGCCAGATCAGGATCCGACTGCCGCTGAGGTCGCCGGCAGCGAGGTCCACGTCGCCGTCCCCATCCAGATCGGCGGTGCGCAGCGCCTCGGCGAAGTACGGGATCGGGATCGCTCCGACCGCTCGTACGCCGTCCGGCAGGTCGTTGAAGATCACGCTCAACGTCCCGCCGTCGGGGACTGCATCCTCGGCGATGAACTCGACCACGCCATCGCCGTCGAGGTCCCCCGTGCCCAGGAACTCGACCACGGGGAGGCCCTCGGGCCGCAGCGGCCCGCTCAGCGTCCCATCGGCCTCGGTCTCGAACAGCCCGAGTCCATCGCCCTCGAGCGCGACGGCGACGTCGTCGTCGCCGTCGGCGTCCAGATCCGCGAGGACGAGATCGAACACCGGCGTCGGGTACCACGTCGGCGCCCGCAGGGCGCAGGACAGCGTGTCGCCGCCGGACGAGTCCGCCTCGCCGGTGGTCGACCCGGACGAGCTCGATTCGCCGGAGGTGTCGCCGATGGCGCCTGTGCTGCCGGCGAGGCCCGTCGACGTCGAGCTCTCGGCGGCGTCGGTTCCCGAGCCCGGGAGGGTGGGCTGGGGATCGGCGGCGCAGCCGAGCACGACGACGAGGCACGGCGCGGCGAGCGAGCGGTGGGAGAGGTTCGGCATCGTAGTCCTTCTGGTGTCCGCGTCCTGGTGTCCGCGTCCTGGTGTCCGCGTCCTGGTGTCCGCGTCCTTCTGGTGTCCGCGTCCTGGTGTCCGCGTCCTGGTGTCCGCGTCCTCCTGGTGTCCGCACCCGCTGCGCCTGATCGGGCGCGGCCGCGAGAAATCGCCTCACCCCTCGCAGTGGCTCAGCGCCATGCCCAGGCGTTGACCGACGTCGTCGGCCAGGACGAGGTCCGTCATGCCGTCGCCATTGAGCTCGCCCGCGACGATGCGACCGACATCCCCGGTCGCCATCGTCTCGTGATCGGCGAACGTCCCGTCGCCGAGGTTGCGCAGGATCCCGAGATTGGCGTCGCCAGCATTGCCGCAGACGATGTCGAGGGCGCCATCCGAGTCCAGGTCGATCACCGCCGGGAAGCGTGGGGCGTCGCCGACCGGGGAGTGGACCATCGCCGCGAACGTGCCATCCCCTGCATTGCGCAGCACACCGATCGTGTCGTCACCGCCCACGGCCGCGGCGATGTCGGCGTCGCCATCGCCATCGAGGTCGGCGACGAGGATTCCGAGCACTCCGCTGCCAGCGACCCAGGACGTGGCGTCGTCGAAGTGACCTTCGCCGTCGTTCAGTCGAACCCCGATGCCGCCGTCCTCGCCGTAGACCAGGTCGACCAACCCATCGCCATCGACGTCCGCCGGGACCACCTCGTAGGGCGCCCCCGCCGTCGGGAACTGGTCGTCGAGCGCGAACTCCATGCCGCCGTCGTTCCACGCGATCTGCAGCGTCGACGTCCCCGACACCGGCACGACCACGTCGAGGTCGCCGTCGAGGTCGAGGTCAGCGGCGCTGATGGTGCGCACGCCCCCATCCACGGGATAGGGCCCGTACTGGGTGAACCCGGGCACGCCGGCACCCTGCCAGTACGTCAGCTCGGCGAGCGCGCTGCGGCTCGCAAGCATGAGATCCACCTTGTCGTCGCCGTTGAAGTCACCGGACGCGACCGCCCCGAACCCGGCCGGCAGGCCGAAGTCGGTCGGGGCGCCGAAGACCCCGTCGCCCCGATTGAACAACAGGCTCAACGACCCGCCGGCGAGGACGACGTCCAGCACGTGATCGTTGTCGAGATCCACGACGGCGACGTCGAGCGCGAAGCTGTCGACGTCGGACCAGATCGGATCCCCGAGCACGCATGCCGTGGTGCCGCCCGAGGACTCGGACGACTCCGCGGCCGCGGTGCTCGATCCGTCGGCGCTGGTCCCGTTGGCACCACCGTCGCTGCTGGTCGAGTCCGCCGGCGCATCGCCCGTCGGGTCCACGCCGCTGGTCGACATCGCCGGGTCTGTCCCCGTCGTGCCGGTCCCGCCGCCGCTGGGACCCGCGCCGTCGCCCCCGCAGGCGAGGGCGGCGCTCGGCAGCAGGAGCAGCAGGTGATGGGCTCGGGAGCGGCGCTCGGGCATCTACCGCGGAAGTGTCCGGAGCACAGCGTGCTGATCACCCGTGCTCACGGTTCTCCGCGATATCGCCAGCGGCGGGCCGACAGGCGCAAGTTCGGGCCGGCGTCGCCGTGGTCCAGCCACGAGGTCACGTCGCCAAGGGCGAAGTACAACGGTCGCGGACCCGCCGGCAACTCGACCATGCCGGGGTTGCACAGCGCGAGCACCAGCGGGCGATCCCCCGGCACCTCCGCGAGCACCCGGGGCAAGAACGCCGACAGCGGCACCAGCAGGCTCTGCTCACCGACCTCGAACAGCAGCTCGATGTCGTCCGCCGTCGGTTGCTCGTCCGCGCTGTGCAGCGCCACGATGACCGGCGCGTCCACGACGACCGGCGGGCGGTCCGGGGCCTGCAGCGTCACCCGGTCCGCGAGCGCCCAGCCGAAGCCCGCATAGTCGGCGTCGACCCCGAGGCGATCGTGCTCGAGCGCCAGCAGCTCGAGCACGTCGCGCCTCTCGAAGGGGATGTCGGCGATCCGGGCAATCGCCATCGGCGACTACGCGAGCAGCCGAGTGGCCAGAGCGCGCGGCGCCGACTTGCTGCCGAAGCGACCGCCACCGCGGGACGGCATGCGGGGCGCCGGCGAGGAGCGGCCGCCGCCGAAGCCGCCGCCCTTGCTGCCGTAGCTCTTGCCGCTCTTGCTCATGCGCGCCTGGTGCTTCTCCGGGTTGGCCTGGCGGTACGCGTTGCGCTGGCTGGCGAGCGTCCCGCGGTTGGCGGCCGGCGTCGTGTACGGGGTCGTGTACATCGGCCGATAGCCGGGGGAGAACATGTTCATCATCATCGAGCCCATCAGCATGCCCGTGAAGATGCTGAACATCGGCGAGTGGTAGCCGGCGTACGGACCGGCACCCGCGATCTGGTACTGGCCCTTCTCGCCCTCGAGCAGGTCGCGCTGGATCGTGAAGACCTTCTCGGTCTCGCCGACCTTGCCGTCCTCGTCCTTGTCGAAGAAGCCGGTGACGAGCTGGGTCTTCTCGTCGGTGTCCTGCACCGAGACGCTGATGACCTCGTCGCCGACGTAGATCTCGTTGACGCGGCGCTCGAAATCCTCGGGCCCCTCGGCGTCCTTGTAGGCCTGGCCGACCTCGTCCCAGTCGATGTCCACGCGACTGTCCTCGGTGGTGACCCACCGATCGGTTCCGGGGTTGCAGGCGGGCAGCGTGAAGCCCAGCGAGACGGCCACGGCGGCGCCCAGCAGGCGCGACGACCACGATGAATTGTCGAACACGGTGCGATTGGTCCTTCGGAAGGCGAATCCCACGGGGATCCGCGTGGCGGCAAAGCTAAGTTTCCCCCCAGGCAGCGTCAACCCCGACGTCCGCCACGGGGGCGGCGCCGTGGGGTGCATCCTCGAATCACCGGCGCAGCGGGCCCGACGACGGCGTGGGGCGCAGGGGGCGCTAAGTCACGCGCCGCCGAGCCGACCGCGCTCGAGCGCCCGCATGGCCGTGCGCCCGAGCACGAGCACGACGCGATCGAACACGGCGAAGCGGGCGTCGGTCGTGAAGCCGTGCCGGTAACGGTAGTAGATCTGCTGCACGATGACCGCGATCTTCAGCAGCGCGAACGCGTAGTAGTACAGCATGTTCGACACGTCGCGCCCCGTCTTCGCGGCGTAGTGCTCGACCAGCTCGGCGCGGCGCATGGCCCCGGGCGCCATCGTCGGGCCGAACGCCATCGCCTGCCACGCCGGGTCGTCGTCGGTCTGCGCCCAGTACCCGAGCGTGGTGCCGAGGTCCATCAGCGGATCGCCGAGCGTGCACATCTCCCAGTCGAGGACGGCCTCGATGCGCGTGAGGTCCGCGGGATCGAGCACGACGTTGTCGAACTTGTAGTCGTTGTGGACCACGCTCGCGCCGGCGTCCGCCGGCATGTGCTCGACGAGCCAGCGCCCGAGCGCGTCGATGTCGGGCACGTCGTCGGTGCGCGCCTTCTCCCAGCGGCCGATCCAGCCCTCGACCTGGCGGCGCACGTAGCCCTCGGGCTTGCCGAGCGCGGCGACGGCCGGCAGGCGCACGTCGATGGCGTGCAACGCCGCGAGCTGGTCGATGAGCGACGCGCACATCGCCCGCAGGCGCTCGGGCGTCACTCCGAGCTCGGGCGGCAGCGTGCGGCGCAGGATGACGCCGGTGCGGCGCTCCATCAGGTAGAACGGCGCGCCGAGGATCGCAGGGTCGTTGCACTGCGCGATCGCCCGCGGCGCCGCCGGATAGATCGGGGCCAACGCCGTGAGCACGCGGAACTCCCGGTCCATGTCGTGCCCCGTCTTCACCTGGGCGCCGAACGGCCCCCGACGCAGGACCAGCTCGGTCGAGCCCTTGCGCAGCAGGTAGGTCAGGTTCGAGTGACCGCTGGCGAATTGCGCGTACGTCAGCTCGCCCGCGAGCTCGGGCACCGCCGCCGTCAGCCAGGCGTCGAGCGCCTGCAGATCGAGGTGCTCGCCCTCGCGTGGAGCCGCCGCCGCATCGATGCCGTTCGCGCTCATGACCGCGACGCTCCGTAGCCGGCGAGGATCCGCTTGGCCAGCGCGCTCTTGTGGACCTCGTCGGGCCCGTCGTAGATGCGGGCGCCGCGTTCGTGGCGATAGAAGTGCGAGATCACGACATCGTCGGTCATGCCCGCGGCGCCGTGCACCTGGAGCGCTCGGTCGACCACCCGCAACATGACGCCGGCCGTGTGGAACTTGATCGACGCGATGAGGTCGCGCGCGGCCTTGGCTCCGTTGCGATCGATCTCCCACGCGGTGCGCAGCACCAACAGGCGCGCCGCGTCGATCTCGGCCCGGCTCTCCGCGATCCACTCCTGCACCGTCTGCTGCTCGCCGAGGAACTTGCCCGGCGCCAGCTCGCGGGTGATGGCGCGCTGGCACATGGCGTCGAACGAACGCTCGCAGATGCCGAGCCAGCGCATGCAGTGGTGGATGCGCCCGGGCCCGAGGCGCGCCTGGGCCAGGGCGAAGCCGCGGCCGCGCGCACCCAGCAGGTTGCCCGCCGGCACGCGACAGCCGTGGAAGCGCACCTCCCCGTGGCTCATCCAGCCCTCGCCGGCCTCGCCCATGATCGGGATGTTGCGGACGTGCTCGAAGCCCGGGGTGTCCGTGGGCACGAGGATCATGCTCGCCCGCTCGTGAGCCGCGGCGTCGGGATCGGTGATCGCCATGACGATCGCGAACGCGGCCCCGTCGACGGCGGTGGTGAACCACTTGTGGCCATCGATCACCCACGCGTCGCCGTCCAGCACCGCGCGGGTCGACATCCACACCGGATTGCTGCCGGCGTGCTCGGGCTCGGTCATCGCGAACGCGCTGCGGATCTTGCCGTCGAGCAGCGGGCGCAGGAAGCTCGCCTGTTGCTCGGGCGTGCCGAACTCCTGCAGCAGCTCGAGGTTGCCGGCGTCGGGGGCCTGGCAGCCGAACGCGTAGTGGCCGAGCGGCGTGCGCCCGAGCTCCTCGGACAGCAGCCCGTGGTCGAGCAGCGACAGGCCCATGCCGCCGTGCTCGCGCGGCACCTGCGGCAGCCACATCCCCGCCTCGCGCACGCGGGCGCGGACGTGGTCGAGCTCGGGCGACAGCGCCCAGAAGCCGCGGGGCAGGCCGGCCTCGAGCGGCATGACGTGCTCCCGGACGAACGCGCGGACGCGGGCGAGGAGCGCTTGGGTCGAGGCGGACGGGGCGAAGTCCATGGGGTCGGCTCTCCTGACGGGTTCGACTCGGTGAGGCGTGGGTCAGCGGAACGTCCACGCGGAGGCGTCGGGCAGGTGGGGCAAGGCGTTGAAGCCGTCGAGGGTGAACTGGCGGCCGCGGAACACGAACGTGGTGATCGACGCGTTGCGGATCCGCCAGGCGGTGCGAAAGGCGTCGTGATCGTCGAGATCGAGCGCGCGCCGCAGCATGACGGCCAAGGGCCCGACCGACGTGAACGCGACCAGCCGCACGCCGGGGCCGTCGTGGGCGAGCAGGCGATCGACGCCACGCGTGACCCGTGACGCGAACGCCGGCCAGCTCTCGATCGCGGGATCGGCGATCTCGCCGCGCAGCCACCGACCCATGATCACCTCGTACAGCCGCTGGAACGCCGCCGAGCGGCGGTTGTGATCGATCGCGTCGCTGGCGTGCTGCGCGAGCTCGCCGATCTCGGGCTCGTGGCGGAGGCGCGGGACGGCGAGGTGCATCATCCCGAAGGCGTCGTGCTCGTCGAGCTCCGGGATGACCGCGACCTCGGGCCAGGTCCGGCCGGCGTGGGCGTAGGCCTCGCCGCAGCGCCGCGCGGTGTCCCGCTGGCGCTTGGCCGGGCCGGTGAACACGAGGTCCGGCTGCGGGCCGTGCTCGCGCCAGTGGGCGCCGAGGAACTCGGCTTGGGCGATCCCGCGGGCCGACAGCTCGTCGTAGTCGGCGGCGAACAGCGAGGCCTGACCATGGCGAACGACGACGAGCGTGCCCACCGCGGCAGGTTATCAGGTTTCTCCGCCGGCCCGATGATCGTCCGGCGTCGCCGCGGCACCACCACCGTCGAGGTGTCCATGCTGCGTCCACGAGCGATCTCCATCCCCCTCGTCGCGAGCGTCCTCGCCTCGGCCGCGATCCTCGTGCCGACCTCGGATGCGGCGGCCTGCGGCGGCACCTTCTGCGACGGCGGCGGGCCCCAGGTCATGCCCGTCGATCAGCGCGGCGAGAACATCCTGTTCGTCCGCGACGGCGAGGACATCGAGGCCCACATCCAGATCCAGTACGAGGGCGAGGCCCAGGACTTCGCGTGGATCGTCCCGATGATGGCGATCCCGGAGGTCAGCGTCGGCTCCGAGCCGCTGTTCCGCGCGCTGCTGGCCGCCACGGTCCCGACGTTCACGGTCTCGCAGCGCACCGACGGCGACTGCGGTGGTGGGGGCGGCCTCGGCTGCGGCGCCCAGCGCGACTCCCTCGCGGACGCGGGCTTCGTGGACGACGACACGGACGGGGATGCACCCGGCGATCCCGTGGTGGCGAAGGGGACCGCGGGCGCGTTCGAGTACGCCGTGCTCGACGGTGAGACGACCGATCAGGTCACGGCCTGGCTCGCAGACAACGGTTACGCGAGCGACCCCGAGGCCGCGCCGATCCTCGACGCGTACCTGCAGGCGGGCTTCGTGTTCGTGGCCTTCAAGCTCCGCGGCGGCGCCGGCGTCGACGAGATCCACCCGGTCGTGCTGCGCTACCGCGGCAGCGAGCCGTGCGTGCCGATCCGCCTGACCCGCATCGCCGCGGTCGACGACATGGGGATCCGCGCGTTCTTCCTCGGCCAGCACCGGGTCGCCCCGACCAACTATCGCCACGTGCTCATCAACCCGATCCAAATCGACTGGGGCGCGCTCGCGGCGAACTACGACGCGGTCGTGACGCTGGCCGTCGATGGTGACGAGGCCTCCGGGCACGCGTTCGTGACGGAGTACGCGGGAAACGCGAGCGTCGTGGCGCGCAACGACGTCGAGCCGCCCGGGCTCGACGGCGCCGCATTCGTCGGCCTCCGGGCCAACGCCGTCGTCGCCGAGCTCGTCCGCCAACACATGCTCGACTGCAGCATCACCGACGATCTCGGCAACACCTTCGACGAGACCGGCGGTCCCTGCACCGCCCTGCACCCCCTCGTCGGACCGCTGCTCGAGGAGTTCTTCCCGACGCCCGCCTGGACCACCCCGGCCGAGTGGTGGCGCGACCTCGACGGCAGCGAGGAGTACGACACGACCGACTGGCCCGCCGAGGAGTTCGCGGCGCGCTTCGAGGAGCGCATCGCAGGACCGGCCGAGCACGCGGGAGACCTCCTGCTCGCCAACGTCTACCTGACGCGGCTGTACACGACGATGTCGCCGGCCGAGATGACCGAGGACCCGACCTTCCACGAGAACCCGATGCTGCCTCCGGTCAGCAACCAGTTCTCCGCGACGGTCGTCTCGGACTGCGACGGGCCCACCCACGTCGAGCTCGCCGACGGCCGCGTGATCCAGTACGACGACGCCGGCCAGCCGCCGGTGTTCGAGGACATGCCGTACGCGCTGGCCGTCGAGCAGGTGCCGAGCAGCGGCGCACCGATGGTCCTGCTCGATCACGCCGCGGCGATCGACGACGAGCTCGACGCCTGGAACGCCGCCCAGGACGGCGGCTGCGCCTGCCGCATGGTCGCGCTGCGCAGCGACGCTCTGGTGCTGTTCGGGCTCTTCGCCCTCGGCGCGCGGGCCCGCCGGCGCCGCATCGCGTGACGCCCTGACAGCCTGTGGTGTTCGCCACAGGCCGTTCTCGCCGCAGGCCGTTCTCGCCGCAGGCCGTTCTCGCCGCAGGCCGTTCTCGCCGCAGGCCGTTCTCGCCGCAGGCCGCTATGGTTGGGGCAGCGCCGCGAGCTGCTCGCGCAGCCACGGCCCCGCGTCGCGCTCGGTTCCGTCGGGCAGACGCACGCGGTACGCCTCGCCGCTCTGCGAGGACCGCGACGCGAGCTGCTCGATGAAGTCGTCGGCCGTGGCGATGCGATCACCCGCGTTCGACCACTTGTCGCGCAGGTGGCTCGCGGCCTCCTCGGCGGTGTGCTCGCGGCCGTTGCGGACGAAGACGATGCCCGAGCCGCGCACGACCGCCAGCAGGGCCTCGATCCGCGCGCGCTCGTCGACGACGGGCGTGGCGGGGGCGGCCTGGGGCGCGTCCGCGGTGAGCCGCAGCTCGACCCAGTCGTCGCCGACCAGGACGTTGCGCATGGTCTCGACGGCGAGCGCATAGCCGTGGTCCTCGAGCGTGAATCGGACCACGTCGCCCTGCGCTGCGTCGGCGGTGGCCAGCGGCGCCTCACCCACGCGCGACACGGCGACGCGCACGCGTCCGCCCGTGACGTCGCCGAGCGCGACCTCGACGCGATCGTGGCTGCCCGGCAGCACCGCGCGGCCGCGCTGCACGACCCGCAGCAGGGTGCCCTGGGCCGGCACGTCGATCGGCGGCGGTGCGGCCTGGACCGTCGGTGCGCCGACCGTGGTGGCGCCCGCCGGCCCGCCGCACGCGAGCGCGAGCACGAGCAGCCCGCCGATCGACCTCACGCCTCGCCGCCCACCGCGGCCGGCCCAGGATCCGCGCCGCCCTGCTCGTCGAACGAGGCCAGCTCGACGCTGATCTTCTCGAGGTAGCGCCGCTTCTCGTGGTACGGCAGGAATGCGCTCTTGAAGCCGTTGAGGATCAGCTGCTTGATGTCGCGCAGGCCGAAGCCGAGCCTGGTGTGCAGCAGGTACAGCTCCTTCGACACGGTCGTGTCGGTGATGAGCCGGTTGTCCGTGTTCACCGTGATCCGCGAGCCGAGGTTGTAGTAGAGCCGGATCGGGTGGCTCTCGAGCGAGCGCACCGCCCCGGTCTGTACGTTCGACGACGGGCAGCACTCGAGCGGGATGCGGTGATCGACGACGTAGTGCAGCAGGTCGCCGTCCTCGCGCAGGCGACAGCCGTGGCCGATGCGATGGGCGCCGCACACGTGCAGCGCCTGGGCGATCGACGCCGGGCCGTAGGCCTCGCCGGCGTGGATCGTGACGTTGATGTTGTTGCGCCGCACCAGCGCGAACGCGTCCTGGTGATCCTTCGGCGGGTAGTCGTACTCGGCGCCCGCCAGATCGAACCCGACGACGCCGCGGTTCTTGTACGCGACCACGAGCTCGGCCATCTCGAGCGAGGACTCGGGCGAGATGTTGCGGATGCCGCAGAGGATGAGCCGCACCTCGATGCCGTAGGCGAGCCCGGCGTCGTGCATCGCCTTCAGCACCGTCTCGACGATCTGCGTCAGCCGCAGCCCCTGACGGGTGTGCAACATCGGCGAGTAGCGGACCTCCATGTAGCGCACGTTCTCGGCGGCCGCGTCCTCGGCGAGTTCGTAGGCCGCTCGATACAGCGCGTCGGCCGTCTGCAGCACCGCGAGCGTGACGTCGAATGCCTCGAGGTACTTCACCAGGCTCCCGGTGTTCTCGCCGATGTGCATCGCACGGGCGAGTCCCGCGAGGTCGGTGGCGGGGAGCGCGACCTTCTGCTCGCGCGCCAGATCGAGCACGGTCTGGAGCCGCATCGACCCATCGAGGTGGACGTGGAGATCGGTCTTGGGCAGCCGATTGAAGAGGGAAAATGGCAGCAGCTCGTCCATTGCGTCACGCGAATGCGGCGAAACCAACCGCGCTGGGGTGAACCGCGCGAAGACCCGCGCGGCCATGCTAGCGCATCGACCTCGCCTTGCCATAGACTCGTCGTCGCGGATGTCGACCAGCTCGGAACGCGCGGCCCGATCGCCCAGGGTGCCGCAGCCCGTCGCCGTGCGCTGGTCGGGGCCGGTGCTCGGGTGCCTGGTGATCGCGGGCTGCTCGCGCGAGCCCGAGGACCTGATCTGCTCCGACGCCGGGCCGGGTGACCTCGTCATCACGGAGATCCGCGGGCCGCAGACCTCGCCCAACTCGCTGCCCCAGTGGATCGAGCTCGCCAACGTCTCGGGCGACGACCTGGAGCTGGAGGGCCTGCACGTCGCGCTGCAGCGCCCCGACGGCTCGAACCCCGTCGACATGATCGTCCGCTACAAGCGGCCGCTCCCGGCCGACGATTACTACGTGCTCGGACTCGTCCCCGACACCAGGCTCGAGGGCGGCGTCGACTACGGGCTCGCAGGGGACTACGACGGCGATCTCTACGAGGACGCCCTGCTCGATCTGGTGTCGTGCGGCGAGATCATCGACCGCGTCGACTACGACAACCTGCCGAAGCTCGGCACGTGGTCGCTCGGCGTGGTGCCGCCCGACGCCGAGGCCAACGACGACGCCGCGGCGTGGTGTGTCGACGCGACGCCGACCGACGGGCCCACGACGGAGCTCGGCATCCCCGGCACGCCCGGCGAGGAGAACCGACCGTGCGACTGAGCCGGCTGGCCCTCGTCCTCGCGCTCGCGTGCGGCTGTGGTCAACCCGCGCGCGAGGCCGTACCGGGCCGCTACGATCGGCAGCAGCTGGAGCGCACGCTCGCCGATCCCGAGACGCCGCCCGGCCTGCGCATCGGCGAGTTCCAGCTCGCCAACAAGCCCATCGTCGACGGCGACACCATCAAGGTCGTCGGCCTCGACGCGAGCCTCCGCCTGATCGGACTCGACTGCGAGGAGACGTTCAAGAGCGACAAGGCCCTGCGCGCGTACGAGGTCGGCTTCGCCGAATACCTGGCCAACGAGCAGAAGAAGACCTCGCGCCCGGTCAAGGTGCCGACGCCGCTCGGCATGGACGCCAAGCACTTCGCCGAGGAGTTCTTCGACGGCGTGACGACGGTCCGGCTCGAGCGCGACCACCCGAAGGACATCCGCGACCGGTACAACCGCTACCTCGCCTACGTGTTCGCGCAGAAGAAGGGCGAGTGGGTCAACTACAACGTCGAGTGCGTGCGCGCGGGGATGAGCCCGTACTTCGACAAGTACGGCCGCTCGACGCGGTTCCACGAGGACTTCGTGCAGGCGCAGCGCGAGGCGCAGGCGGCCAAGCGCGGCATCTGGGAGCCCGGCGCCGAGCACTACGTCGACTACTCCGCGCGCCTGGCGTGGTGGAGCGCCCGCGCCGAATTCGTCACCGCGTTCCAGAACGACGCGCACGACAACCCGAAGCTGATCGCGCTCACCCACTGGGACGCGCTCGAGCAGCTCGAGGGCTACGTCGGCGACGAGGTCGAGCTGCTCGCCACGGTCGGTGACATCCGCATGGGCAAGGGCAGCGCGCCGACCCGCGTGATGCTGGCCCGCCGCATGTTCAGCGACTTCGCCCTGGTGTTCTTCGACGACGAGGTGTTCGCCGCGTCGCGGATCGCCGAGGCCAAGGGCGAGTTCGTGCGGGTCCGCGGCACCGTGTCCGAGTACCAGTTCAAGGGCAAGCGCGGCCGCAAGGGCGAGAAGCAGCTGCAGATGGTCGTGTCGCGCCCCGAGCAGGTCACGTTCGTCGACACGTGGTCGGCCGCCGCCGCGCTGATGCCCGCCGCTGCCTCGCCGCCGCCCGGCGATCCGACCGAGCCCGATCCCGCGGCGCTGGACGAGCCCACCGCCGACACCGCGGTCGACTCGCAGGTCCCTCCCGCCGACGACGCACGACCGCCCGAGCTCGACGCCGCCCCAACCCCTGCCGGATGAACGCCATGAACACGCGCGCACGAACTCGAGTGATCGCCCTTCGCACCCTGGCCTCGGCCTGCGCCCTGGCCGGGCCCGCGGCCTGCGGCGGCGGCGGCTCGGCCCGCGTCGACGCCTGCGGCGCGGACCTGCTCCCCGGTGACCTCGTCATCACCGAGATCTTCGCCAACCCCGCCGGCGCCGACGAGGGCAACGAGTGGTTCGAGATCTACAACGCGACCGACACGGCGCTCGACCTCACGGGCATCGTGCTGCAGACCGCGAAGGACGACGGCAGCTCGGTCAAGGAGCACACCATCGCGGGCCTCACGATCGAGCCCGGCGACTACGTCGTCGTCGGCGGCGTGCTCGAGGACACGCGGCCCGACCACGTCGACTACGGCTACGGCAACGACCTCGGCGACCTGCGGAACACCGCGGGGACGATCGCGCTGGGCTGCGGCGGCAACCCGATCGACACGGTCCTCTACCAGACCGCGACCGACGCCACGTCGCGCGGCTTCGACGGCACCCGGACGCCCGACCCCACCACGAACGACGACCTGAACCTGTGGTGCGACGCGACCACGATGTTCAGCGACGAGATCCTCGGCACGCCCGGCAGCGTGAACGATCCGTGCACGCCGACCGGTGTGCCGACCACGTGCAACGAGGACGGGGCGCCGCGCGACGTCATCGCCCCGGCGATCGGCGACCTCGTGCTCAGCGAGTTCCACGCCGACCCCGACATCGTCGAGGACGACGCCGGCGAGTGGTTCGAGATCTACGCGGCGGCCCGCGTCGATCTCAACGGCGTGTCCTTCGGCAAGGTCGCCGGCGAGCCCGAGGGCAACATCGGCGCGGCCGACTGCATCACCGTCGAGGCGGGGACGTACTTCGTCGTCGCGCGCGGCGACGACCCGGCGACCAACGGCGGCCTCCCGAGCGTCGGCGCGACCTTCGACTTCAGCCTCGGCAACAGCACCGGCGCCCTGGTCCTCGGCTACGGCGACGACATCCTCGACGAGATCGCGTGGACCGGCACGGACCCGGGCGCCGCGAGTGCCCTCGATCCCGACTTCCTCACCGCCGAGGGCAACGACAACCCCGAGGCCTTCTGCGCCGCGACCACGCCCTACGGCGACGGCGACCTCGGCACGCCTGGGGCCGCCAACGACGTCGCCTGCGCCGTCGCCCCGCCGCTCGGCCAGTGCTTCGACGGCAACGGCTATGTCGACGCCATCGCGCCCGCGCCGGGTGACGTGATCATCACCGAGTTCCACGCCAACCCCGGGGTCGTCGACGACGCGGACGGCGAGTGGTTCGAGCTGCGGGCTGCGGCGCCGTTCCACCTCAACGGCGTCGAGTTCGGCCGCGAGGGCACGATCGAGTCCACCGTCGAGGCCAACGAGTGCATCCTCGTCGGCACCGACGACGTCGTCGTCGTCGCGCGGGGCTCGGACCCGACGACCAACGGCGGGCTGACGCCGGTCAGCGCCGAGTTCGACTTCTCCCTGGGCAACAGCGACGGCAGCCTGTTCGTCGGCTACGCCGGCACCGTCCTCGACGAGATCACCTGGGCGAGCAGCGTGTCGGGGGCGACCACCGCCCTCGACCCGTCGATCACCGACGCCGCCGGCAACGACGATCCGCTCAACTGGTGCACCTCGACCGTGCCGTACGGCGACGGCGACCTGGGCTCGCCCGCGGAAGTGAACCCCGCGTGCGGCTCGGTGAACCCGAGCGTCTGTACCGACGGCGGCACCGAGCGCGACGTCGTGCCGCCGGCCGCGGGTGAGCTCGTCATCACCGAGTTCATGCCCGACCCCTCGGCGGTCGGCGACGCGCAGGGCGAGTGGTTCGAGGTCCTCGTGCTCGCCGACGTCGACCTCAACGGCCTCGAGCTCGGCACCGAGGTCGGCGACGCCGCGACCGTCGTCCCCGGCGGCGACTGCTTGTCGGTCACCGCCGGCACGCGGGTGGTGTTCGCCCGCAGCGCGGACTCGGCGACCAACGGCGGGCTCGATCCGGTGGCAGCGACCTTCGACTTCGGCCTGACCAACGGCGGCGGCAGCCTGTTCGTCGGCTACGGCGGCGAGGCGCTCGACGTCATCACCTGGAGCGGCTCCGACCCGGGCACCGCGAGCAGCCTCGATCCCGGCGCCGAGACGCCGGCGGACAACGACGACCAGGCCAACTTCTGCCCGGCGACGGCGCCCTACGGCGCGGGCGACCTCGGCACGCCGGGCGCCGCAGGTGAGGCGTGCGGCGTCGGCATCCCCGACGGGATGTGCGACGACGGCGGCAACGTCCGGGCGATCGTGGCCGCCGGCGACGGCGACCTCGTGATCAGCGAGGTGATGGCGAACCCGGCCCAGGTCGCCGACGCCGACGGCGAGTGGTTCGAGGTCGCGGTGATGGCCGACGTCGACCTCAACGGCCTGCAGCTGTACACCACCGACGGCGTGACCACCTCGCTCGAGGCCACGCTCGGGGCCGCGAGCTGCATCGAGGTCACCGCGGGGTCGCGGGTGCTGTTCGCCCGCAACCCGACGATGATGGAGAACGGCGGCCTGCCCGACGGCGCGCAGGTCTTCGCGTTCGGCCTGGTCAACAGCAACGACGGCATCGCGCTCGGCGTCGCCGACGTGATCCTCGACGCGGTCGTCTGGACCTCGACGCCGACGGGCGCGTCGCGGAGCCTCGACGAGGCGTTCCTCACCGCGGTCGGCAACGACGATCCGCTGAACTGGTGCAGCTCGACGTCGCCCTACGGCGACGGCGATCTCGGCACGCCCGCCGACACGAACGACGCCTGCCTGTGATCGGACGGCACCACATCGGCCTGGCGTTCGTCGCCGGCCTCGCCTGCGCGTGGGCCTGCGACGGCGGCGAGCGCTGCGGCCCGAGCACGGCCACGGTCGCCCGCGTCATCGACGGCGACACCGTCGAGCTCACCTCCGGCGAGCGCGTCCGGTACCTGATGATCGACACGCCGGAGACCACCGGCGGCAAGAACGACTGCTTCGGCGCCGAGGCGGTGGCGTTCAACCGCCAGGCCGTCGAGGGCCGCGAGGTGAGCCTCACCTACGACGAGGTCTGCGAGGACGACTACGGCAGGTTGCTGGCGTACGTCTCGGTCGGCGACCGCGAGATCAACGCGCTGATGGTCGAGCGCGGCTACGCGTGCGTGCTGCAGATCCCGCCCAACGGCGCGGACCGGGCCGACGAGTTCGACGACCTCGAGTACGCGGCGAAGAACGGCATGGCCGGGCTCTGGGGCGCGTGCGAAGAGGTGACGTGTGATTAGGCGGGGTCACAGGCTGACGTCCTGGCTGCGTCGGTGCTCGATCGCGCTGATCGCTGCGCTGTGGATCGTCGTGCCGCGGATCGCCCACGCGATCGAGTACGAGGTGTTCATCGACGTCGAGGACGAGGACGAACTCTACGACCTCTACGTGACCGGGCAGATCAGCGAGTCGACCTACCTGTCGCTGCTCGACGTCTTCCGGGCCGGCACGGATCTCGACGTGGCCGACCGCGACGCCCTGTATGCGCTGCCCAACCTGACGTACGCGGAGGTCGATCGCATCCTCGCCTACCGTGCGGAGGCCGGTCGCATCCGCGATCCCGCGGCGCTCGTGCCCGCGGGGGTCTTGAGCGCGCGCAAGCTCGCGTCGATCGCGGTGTTCCTCCAGGTCGGCGATGGGCCGAAGGGACGCGCCCCCGCCACCGGTTTTGCGCAGTACCAGACGATCTGGACGGCGAAGGACGACCGGGTGCCGCCGATGGTCCTGCGCGCCCGGATCACCACGCTGCGCCACCTGACGCTCGGCATGGCCGGGGTGGTCGCTCGCAACCAGCCCGGCATCGCCTCGTGGGACCCGAATCGCAACGCCCTCATCGCCGATGGACCGGCAGCGCGCGTGCGACTGCCCAAGGTCTTCGTGCAATGGGACACGCCGACGTACGGCGTGATCGTGGGCTCGTATCGCATCGGCTTCGGCCAGCGACTGACCTTCGACAACAGCGGCCGCTACACGCCCAACGGGTTCTACCTCGACGACGCGTATTACCGACGCTTCGATCTGACCCGGCGATGCAAGGAATCGCCGGGCGAACTCGACGCCACCCCCTGCGATACTTCGGAGTACGCCACCCCCGACTTCGCGACGCGGTACGGGTTGCTCGGCGTGGCCGCGGGCGCCAAGCGCATCCCGGTGGGCAAGGGCTGGCTGCAGATGTACGGGTTCTTCTCGTATCAGCGCCGCGACCTGTACCAGTACCAGATGTACGACAAGAACGTGTGCGACGACGCGACGTCCGATGACGACTCGTGCGCGGCACCGGCGATCTACAAGCGTCCCTCGCCGCTGCTCGCCGAGACCAGCAAGTTCTCGTTCGCCACGCTCCCCAACATGTTCGACCTCGTGCTCGGCGGCGGGAACTTCGCGTGGTTCCATGATCGGCGCACCCACGTCGGTGTGACCGGGTTCGGCGCCCAACCGAAGTTCCTCGTCGAGGGCGCCGACCTCGATTTTCGCCCGTACGCTCCGCTCCCCTACGGCGGATCCTTCGGCGCTGTCGGAGCCGACGCGTCGTGGGGGCATCGTTGGGCCGATGTATTCGTCGAGGTCGCGCGCAGCTTCGACCATGAGGACCAGAGGCTCGGTGGTGGCTATGCTGGCATCCTGCGCCACACGGCGACCTGGGACGTCCACGAGGTCGAGGTCTCGGCGCGCTACTACGACGACGACTACAACAACCCGTTCGCCCGCCCCATCACGGCCGCGGATCAGAACAACGGCGTGCGGGCGTCGGACGAGATCGGCGGCCGAGTCCGCTACAGCGCGTTCCTGGCCGATCGCGCGTCCGTACGATCACTGCTCGACCTGTGGTCCGGCGTAGACGGCGAGCAGATCCAGCTCAACGCCTATGTGCGGGCGGATGTCGACGTCAACGATTGGTTCCGCCCAGGTCTCTGGTTCCAGGTCCGCGATCGCAACCTCCGCAGCCTCAACAACGTGCTCGGTGTCGATGGGGACGCCGACCCGTTCGTCGACGGGCGGCAGGTCGTCGAGTCCGCCTGCGACATCGGCGACTCTGGCAGCACCATCGACCCGGTCGACATCGTCTTCACCCCCGAGGACCTGGATCCAGACGTGGACCTCGGGGCCCGCGGGGTCTGCACCGGCGAGCGCTACTCCGTGACGCCGCGCCTGCGCTTCGCGCCCCATCGGCGCGTGTGGATGCTGCTGCAGTACCGCCACGACTTCGTCGAGGACAGCAATCACCCCAACTCGATCCGGCACGACGCCAACCTGATGGCCACGATCAGCGCCCGGCCGATCGACCCGCTGCGCCTTCGCATGCGCTGGCGCTACTACAACGACGACATCTCCACGAACACGCGGCTCGAGGACTCGCTGTGGGGCTACCTCGACGTCTCCTACCAAGTCGCCCGCTGGCTGATCCCCCGCATCCGCTACGACATCATCTTCCGGCTCGACAAGCGCGAGTCGACACTCGCGCGCTCGCCGAACCCGGAGCACTGGCTGTTGTTCGAGCTCGAGTCGCGCTTCTGAACCAGCGCGACTCGAGCCCTCGGCCTCAGCCGCCGCGCTTGCGGGCGCCGTTCTTCACCGGCGCCGCGGCGCGCGGCCTGGGCGCTCGCGCACCCAGGGCATCGCGGGCCAGGCCCACGACGGCGTCACTCGTCAGGATCGCGCGGCCGATCGAGCGCAGCGCGGCCGTCGTCGCCATCCGCACGGCGAAGCGCGGCACCCCGCCGCCGAGCACGTAGCCGGCGGCAAAGGCGATGCCGAGGGTGCGGTACGGATGGGCGCGGGCCTCGGCGGCGATGGTCTCGACCGCTTCGTTCAGCAGGGCGGACGGATCGATCCCGCCGCCCCCACGGCGCTCGTCGTCGTGGTCGTCGTCGGGCTCGAGGGTCGGGGCGGATTTCGCTTCGGTGGCCATGGCGATCCTCGGGCCTAACGCATCAGGCGGCCGAGCAGGAAGCCCGCCGCCAGCGCGATGCCGACCGCGGTGAGCGGGCGCTCGACCACGAAGTCGGTCACCCGATTGCCGAGGTCCTCGAGCTTGTCGAGCAGGGGCTCGCCCGCCTCGTCGTGGTCGTGGTCTTGTTCGGGGATCTCGACCTCGATGGGATCGGCCGCGGACGCTGGGGTCTTGGACATGCGTGGGTCTCCTGGTCGACGACAGACGGACTCGGGCGCGGGGCTTCAGCGCGACGGCACCGCGGAGAGGACCTCGGAGTCGCCCGCGTCGTCATCGCCACCATTGTCGCCCTCGGCGACCTCGGCCTGCTCGCGCCGACGGCGGAGCTTCGCGCCCACGCCACGGACCTTCCGGCCGAGCTCGCCGCGCAGCTCGACGCCACGCTTGGGCGCGAGCATCAGGCCGAGGCCGGCGCCGACGAGGACCCCGACGCTGAACAGGCCGAGCGCCGGCAAGATGTAGTCGCTTGCGCTGCGTCGCGGCTGGAGGCCGATGGCGGCGAGCGCCGACTCGCTGTAGTCACGTGCACGTTCGAACATTGGTGTACTCCCGCGAGATCGCGCCACGCGATCGTTGCAGCGACACCTTAGGTCGGCCGCGGCGGTGAAGGCAATCGCAGGTGTTGCAGTCCAGCGATCGCCCGCGAACCCGCGTTCTGATGCCGCTATCGACGGGCGCGCCCATGCGCACGGTGGCGCGGGCGGACCAGCGCGCGCACGAGCAACACCGACGCGAGCGTCACCGCGGACACGCCCACGACGATGGCGGTCCATCGGCCGATGCGGCGGACCTCCGCGCGGACCCGGGCCGGGAGCTGCGCGAGCTCGGTGACGCGGGTGTCGAGGGCACCGAGCGTGTCATCGAGCTTGGCCCGCCGCGCGCGGATCGTCTGGATCAGCTCAGCTTTTCGCGGATCCACTGCTTGCCCTCCTCGAGCGCGAGCGTGCTCTGCTCGGCGAATCGATGCGCGCGCAGCCGATCGCGCCCCCGCACCAGCACGATCGCCGCGACGGTCCCCACCGCACCGCCGACGACGAGGCAGGCGGCCCACGCCGGCATCACCTGGGCGAGCCCGAACGCCGCCGCGGCCAGCAGCATCGCGAGCGCCAGGAACCCCAGCGCGCCGCCGATCCCGAACACGACGCCGATCTGCGCCGCGACCTTCGCGTCCTCGCGCACCTCGAGCACGGCCAGCTCGACCTGCGCCTGCAGCACCCCGGCGGTCTCACCGACGGCGTCCTTTACCAGGGTCGCCAAGCTCGCCTCGCCCGCCACGGCCTGGGACCGCGCCACCGCCTGCGGCTCGGCCCGCGCCACCGCTCCGGCCGCGCGCGGCGCCGCGGGGGCGTCGCGCCGGGCGAGCGTGGTGCTGCGGTCCTGGGTCTCTCGCGGGGCCATCGGTGGCGGCGCCAGGATAGCGCGGCCCCGGGCGCCGTGGGCCACCCCGCGGCACCATGCTAGCGTGGCATCCGTGGTGCGTCGCTGCATGGGCGTCTTCGGGGTGCTCGCGGCGGTGTCCACCGCGGGGTGTGTCGATCGCATGCTCGTGCCGGCGGAGTGTGGCGATGGCATCGCCGTGCGCGGCGAGGTCTGCTTCGGCGACGTGGTCGAGTCGTTTCGGGTCCCGTTCGCGCCGTTGGCCCTGCGCGCCGCGGTGTTCGACGGCGATGGCGTCCCGGACGTGCTGGTCACCGGCGTCGACGGGGCCGGCGCGGTGGTCGGGACGCTCTCCCGCGGCGCGGGCGATGGCACACTCGCGAGTCCCGTCGACGCCGGCGTGTTCGGCTGCAGCGCCTACCCGGCCACGGGCGACGCGAACGGCGACGCGACCCGCGATCTCCTGGTCGACGCCTGCGACGACACGATGCTCGTCTTCCTCGGGGGGCCCGACGGGCGCTTCGCGTCCCCGGCCATCGTCGACGTCGATGTCGCGACGCGGACCTCGGCGATCGAGGACGTCGACGCCGACGGGATCGCGGACGTCATCGCCCTCGGAAGCGCGGGCGACGTGGTCGCGCTGACGTGGGCGCGGGGCGACGGCGCGGGCGGCTACGCGGCGCCCGTGGGCACCGTCGTCGGCTCCGTCGGCGCGCCCGACGAGCCGACGGGCTTCTCGATCGGCCTGCTCGACGGCGACGGGCTCCCCGACGTCGTGCTCTCCCACGCCGATCCGATGCAGCCGCCGCGCCTGGCCCTCGGCACCGGAGGTGCGTTCGCCGATCCGATCCCGTGGCCCGAGCTCCCACCGGCGCGCGGCGTCGCCAGCCTCGAGGTCGACGGCGATGGTGACCGCGAGCTCGTCGTCATCGGCACCGACGGCACCACGTTCGAGGTCTGGCGCGGCCGCGTCGGCGCGCTGCGCCGACTCGCGACGACGTCGATCGACGACGCACCGGGGCGCGTGCTCGCGGCCGGCGACATCGACGGCGACGGTGGCCTCGATCTCGCGTTCCACGACCCCACGCGCACCGACATCGACCTGTGGCTCGGCGACGGCGACGGCGGCTGGGACCGAGCGGGTCGGCTGGCCGTCGGCGACCCGGTCGATCAGCTCGCGATCCTCGACCTCGACGACGACGGGGCCGCCGAACTGGTGATCGGGGCGTTCTCGGCGGGGGCGATCACGATCCTCCCGAGCGACCCGTGATCAGAGCGTCTGGCGCTTGAGCAGCCGGCTCACCGTCACGTCGATGTCCGCCGTCACCAGGCGCAGGATGCTGTCGAGCTCTGCGCCCTCCACCGCGATCTGCTCGCGCAGCGTCGCGCGGGTCCGCTCGAGCAGCGCGACGCGGGCATCGGCGACCCAGCGGGCGATCGTCGCCCGGTGCACCCGATAGATGCCCGCGATCTCGTCGAAGCGCAGCCGATGCACGAAGTGATGCCGCAGCAGGTTGCGCTGCCGCGTCGACAGGGTCGCCAGCGCGGCCGCGAACGCGGTGCGGAACTCCTGCCGGTAGCGCTCCTTCACGTAGGCGAGCTCGGGGTCGCCCTCGCTCGCGCGCTCGGAGACGATCTCGTCGCCCACCAGCACCTCGGGCTCGCGCTGGCGCACCCGCATCATGTCGATGTACGTGCGCCGCGCGGTGATCCGGACCCACCGACGCAGGCTGCCGCGGCCCGAGTACTCGCCGATCTTGGGCCCCGCCGGCGGCTTGCCCATGAACAGCTTGTGCCGCACCTCCTGCTTGAAGTCGTCACCGCGGACCTCGTCGCCCGCCATCGACGACACACCCCGGGCGATCTCCACCGCGAAGTCGCGCTCGAAGGCCTCGAGGGCGCGCCGCTCCTGCCGGGCGCACGCGCAGGCGAGGAAGAGGTCGGTCACGAACAGCCCACCCAGGGCCTCGTCCGGGGCCTGCTCGGCGGGCATGCGCTCGGCGACGAAGCCGAGGAAGTCCTCGGCGCCCACCGTGAGCTGCGGCCACACCGCGAGCGCCTGGGCGAGCATGTCGCCGAGCAGCTCGGCGAGGTTGGGCAGCGCGGCGTAGGCGGCCCGCTGGCCCGGCGCGAGGCGGCCCAGGAACGCCTCGACGAGCTGACCGGGCGCGACACTCACGGCAGTCGACAGGATACCGCGCGGCCGCGGCGTCCGGCCAGCCGCATGGCGACGGCCTACGCGATCTCGGCGGGCGCCGACGGCGTGTCTTCGCCGTGACGGTGCACTACCATGCGCCCGTGACGACGCGAAGCACGGTGCTCCTCGCCGGAGGCGGCACCGGAGGCCACATCTACCCCAACGTCGCGATCGCCGAGCGGCTGCGCGAGGCGACCGACGCGGAGGCCAGCCCACTCACCGTGCACTTCCTCGTCTCCGATCGCCCGGGCGACGCGGCGACCATGCGCAAGCTCGGGCTCGACTTCTCCGCGAGCCCCGTGCGGCCCCTGCCCCCCGTGCGCAAGCCGTGGCGGGCCATCGGGTTCCTCCTGGCGTGGCGCCGCGCGATCGCCCACGCGACCGCCCTCATGCGCGAGCACGACGTGCGCGCGGTGGTGGCGACCGGCGGCTTCGTCTCCGGACCCGCGCTGGTCGCCGCGCGCCGCCTCGGCATCCCGCGGGCGATGGTCAATCTCGACGCGATCCCCGGCAAGGCCAACGCGCACCTGCGCCGCGAGTGCACGCAGGTGTTCTCGGCCTACGCGAGCGATGTGCTGCCAGGCGCGCGTGTGGTCGGCTTCCCCCTGCGCCGGATCTCCATCGGCGAGGGCGACCGGACCGCGGCGCGGACCCGGCTGGGCCTCGACCCCGATCGCCCGACGTTGTTCGTCACCGGGGCCACGCACGGCGCCGAGTCGCTCATCCGCGCGATGATGGCGATCGTCGCCGTGCCGCGCCGCGCCGCCGCGCTGCGATCGTGGCAGGTGTTCCACCAGTGCGGCACGTTCGATCCCGCGGTCGTGCAAGCGGCGTACGACGCCGCGGAGGTCCCGGCGAAGGTCGTCGCGTACTGCGACCGCATGGGCGACGCGTGGCACGCCGCGGAGCTCGCGATCAGCCGCGCGGGCGCGGGCAGCGTCGCGGAGGCCTGGGCCAACGCCACGCCGACGGTGTTCTCGCCGAACCCGTACCACGCCGATGGCCACCAGCGCGCCAACACCAAGCCCTTGGTCGAGGCCGGCGGGGCGATCGTGGTGACCGATCACATCGACCCGGCGCAGAACGTCGCGCCGCTGGGTGACGTCATCACGGCCCTCGTCGCCGATCCAGCCCGCCGCGCGGCGATGCGCGAGGGCCTCGTCGCCGCGCGCCCGCCCGATGGCGCGCGCGAGGTGGCAGCGTGGATCCGCAGCGCCGTGACCCGCCGATGAGTCGCGCAGCTCACCGGCGCTGACGGTACGCGGTGAGCCGCTCGACGAGCGCCGCGCGATCGAGCTCCCACGCGAGCAGGATCTCGGCCGCATCGCGCACGCCCGCGCCGTACTCGTCGTAGCGGCGGAACCGGGCCAACCGGAGGTTCACCCGCCGCGCCCGCGTGCCCACCGGATCGCCGACCAGCGCCGACCACAGCGCCGCGACGCCTGCATCTTCGAGCGCCGCCGCGTCGTCGCCGAGCTCGAGCCGCCCGACATCGACGAACACCTCCAGGGTGTCGCCGGTGAGCTCGAACTGCAGCGCGCCGGCGGGCAGCGGCGTGACGACCTCGGCCCAGTCGCTCGCCACCACCGCGAAGGCGTCGACCAGCGCGTCGGGGTCCGCCTGGCCGTCGAACGGCGGGCGCATCCAGCTCGGCACGCGGCCCTGCAGCCACGCGCGGACGGGCAGGACGCTGCGCTTCGCCGCGAGGGTCGCGGCCGCGTCGATGCCCCACGGCGAGGCGTGGTGCTTGCCGAAGGGCGGGCTGCCCATGGGCGCGTCGTCGAGCGCGTCGCGCAGCAGCTCGTCGCCGATCGAGACCACCGTGAAGCCGGCCGCCGTGGCCATCGCCGCGAACTTGCGCTCGGCCTCGTTGACCGGGCGCAGGCCGTCGCGGCGCTCGGAGACCAGCGCGGAGTTGTCGAGGAACACCACCATGCTGTCGTGGATCCGCGCGATGGCATCCACCTCGGCGAGGACCTCCCGCATGCGCTCGTCGCTGGCGTCGCGCTCGAAGAACCGCTCGCGCGTGCGCGTGCCGGCCATCTCGATGAAGATCACGTCGGGCTGGGCGCCGGTCTCGACGAAGTTGCGCAGCTCCTGCAGCAGCTTCTCGCTGCGCACGCCGGGATAGGACCGCGAGACGAGGTCGAAGCGGATGCCGTCGCGGTACCCGAGCGCGTCGCGCAACACCTCTTCGAAGCGCACACCGTAGGCGTAGGTCCCGATCAGGTCCGACGTCGAGAGCATCGACGACCCGAACAGCGCGCCGAGGTAGGGCCCGCGCCGTGGCAGCGCCTCGAGCCGCGCCCCGAGGTGGTGATCCGGGTGCAGATCGGCCAGCGTCGCGGTGCTCGCGGGTACGCCGAGCAGGTACTTGGCGCCCTGGGCGTTGAGCCCGATGAAGCCGAGCTTCGCGGTGCCGAGGATGCCGTCGGCCAGGGCATACAGCCGAGAGCGCTCGCGCTCGAGGTAGAACAGCGTCGCGCTGTCCTGCGCGAGCGCCATCGAGCCGAGGTGGATCGGCGTGACGTACGAGTCGCTGCGCTTGTTGTAGGTCCAGTAGCCGCTGCCCTGCACCATCGGCTTGATCCAGGGATAGATGAGCCGGGTCGCGGGCACCAGCAGGCGCAGGTGGATGCGCTCGGTCAGGCCCTTCACCGGCCGCTTGGCCTCGTGGTCGTCCTGGACCAGCAGCGCCTGGTAGCGCTCGACCCACTGGATGCCCACGACGTGCTCGAGCTTCAGCGCGTCGTAGTCCAGCGGGAAATAGAGGCCGCGGATCTGGGGCATCGAGTCGCGCGCGAGGTTCTCGAACTCGAGCTCGGCGTCGACGGGCGAAGGGCCGATCGTCATCGGCGCGTCGACGCGGCCGACCCAGATGCGGCTGCCGACGTCGACCAGGAACAGGCGGCCGTCGGGCGCGGCCGTGATCGCCACCAACTCGAAGCCCGGCGCGGCCTCGGCGATGACCGTCGTCGTGCGCGCGGTGGGGTCCAGCCGCAGCACGCGCTTGCCCTCGTCGAGCACCAGCACCTCGCTGCCCAGGCCGACCAACCCGTCGATGTGCGCCCACTTCGGTCCCGCCTCGAGCTTGACCGTGCCCACCGCGCCCCTCGACAGGACGCGCATCGACTTGCCCTTCTGATCGGCGAAGTAGACGTGGTCACCGACGATCGCCGGATGGCTCGGAGAATCGAGCAACGCGTTGTGGGCCGGCCCGTCGCGGTGCCCCGCCCTGCCCGGCAGCCCCGCGGCGGCGCGGACGGTCTGCAGGCGCCCGGTGAGCTCGCGGACGACGTGGTTGCCGGTGTCGGTCAGCACCACGCGCGCGCCGTCCCGCGTGACCGCCACGCCGACGGGATCGCGGAACTGGGCCTGCCAGGCGGCGCCGTCGGACGCCCCTTGGTCGATCCGCGCGACCAACGTCCGATCGGGTGCATCGACGTGGACCAGCTCGTCGCGCTCCGGCACGTCGGCGAGGCCGATGCCGAGCTCGGCCAGCAGGTTCACCGCCAGGCGTCGGTTGCCCTCGGGCCCGAGGTGGCAGTGATCGAGGAACAACGGTGACCCGAACAGCGGATGATCGAGGTTCACGAGCGACACCGTCGGCCCACCGCGCACCTCGATCGTCCGCGCGAGCACGCCGATGTAGTGCCCGTAGAGCAGCGGCGACATCGCCTGCGCCAGGAACCCGTCCTCGAGCGGCGTCGTGAAGAACACCGCCTTGCGCCCGCTGCGGCGCAGGCGATCGACGATGGCCTTCAGCGCCTGGATCTGGGTCGAGTCGCCGCCCAGGGCCAGCTCGCGGTAGTGGGCGAGCACGCGCGCCCGGGCCGAGAGCAGGTCGCCGTCGCCCGTCGCCTCCGGTGCGATGAGCTCGCCCATGGACGTCGCCAGCGGATCGCGGGCGAGCCGGGCGTGGTGGCGCACGATCGGCAGCAGCTCGCCCAGGGCGACGCGGCCGAGCTCGGCGTAGTACGGCACCAGATCGTCCCAGCGCAGCCGGTTCTTGGAATCGACGACCCGCGGGCCCAGCTCGCACAGCCATGGCCGCGTGCACCCGGCGAGCTCGGCGTACGACGGCGAGAAGTACCGAGGGTTGAGCTCGATGACGACCGGCACGCGCGCCGCTGGATCGACGGCGTCGAGCTCGACCAGCAGGTGGCGGATGTCGACCGGCAGCATCGCGTCGAGGGCGACCTGGTGGAAGGACACGCCCGCGTCCGGGTTCACGCTCGCGCGCATCGCATCGATGACGCGGTGGTGCTCCCAGTCGTCGACCTTCCCGCGCATCACGTCGCCGGCGAGCACCGAATCGCCGACCAGCAGCCACGGCGACTTCGGGTCGGTCGCGGCCGCCCGCAGCACGGCCCGGGCCCCCGCGGCGTCATCGATCTCGGGATCGTGCGGCGGCGGGCCGCCGAGCACGACCTCGAGCAGCAGATCGATCACCAGCACGAACAGCAGCAGACCGCCGAGGAAGGCCCGCGGGCGCGGCGGCGTGACCTCGCCGTCGACGAGCGCACCATCGGTCCATGTCGTGAGGTCAGCCATCGGGTCGAATTCAGAACTGGAAGTAGATGAACGCCGGGCTGGTCGCGGCGCCGAAGGTGAGCATCGCGACCACGAGCGCGCCGTAGAAGAGCACCGACCAGCTGGTCTCGCGGGCGATGGCGGCGAGCACCCGGTACTGCCGCTCGACGTACGACAGCACGAGGAAGCCGCCGAACGCGGCCAGGAACGCCGCCTGCGCCCCGGTGGGCGCCGAGCTGACCACGCCCCTGGCGATGCCGCCCAGCACGAGCCGCACGTCGCCGAAGGTCGCGGCGCGGAACAGCACCCAGCCCGCGACGACGGCGTGGAGCGTGAAGAACCACCCGAACGCGGCGCTCGCCTCGGGCGCGCGCGCCCGCCAGCCCGCGACGATGGGGTTGCGGCGCACGAGCACGTCGAGCAGCAGCAGCGCGCCGTGCCACAGTCCCCACAGCACGAACGTCCACGCCGCGCCGTGCCACAGCCCCGACAGGAACATCGTGATGACGAGGTTCGCCAGCGCCCGCGCACGCCCGCCGCGGTTGCCCCCGAGCGGCAGGTACACGTAGTCGCGGAACCACGTCGACAGCGAGATGTGCCACCGCCGCCAGAACTCGCTGACGTTGGTGACCAGGTACGGCTGGTCGAAGTTCTGCATCAGCGATACGCCGAAGATGCGCGCCGAGCCCCGGGCGATCTCGGAGTACGCCGAGAAGTCGAAGTAGATCTGCAGCGTGAACGCGTAGGTCGCGACCAGCAGCGCCCAGCCGCCATAGGCCCCCGGATCCGAGTAGACCGGGTCGACGAGCCGCGCGCAGTGATCCGCGACGAGGACCTTCTTCGCCAGCCCGAAGATGATCATCCGCAGGCCCACCGCGAGGTTCTCGCTGCGGAAGCGACCGACCACCGCCTGCTCGAACTGTGCGAGCAGGTGGCCCGCGCGCTCGATCGGTCCGGCGACCAGCTGGGGGAAGAAGCTGACGAACAGGAACAGCGACGAGAACGATCGCGTGGGCCGGATCTGCCGGCGGTACACGTCGATCGTGTAGCTCATCGTCTGGAACGTGTAGAAGCTGATCCCCGGCGGCAGCACGACCTCGAGCGTCGTGGTGATCGTCCCCTCACCGAGCAGGGCGCGGAGGTTGTCGAGGAAGAAGTTGGTGTACTTGAAGTACGCCAACAGGCCGAGGTTCGCGGCGAGGCTCAGGCCGAGGAAGAGCTTGCGGCGGGTCGGGATCTCGGTGCGCACGATCGCGTGCGACGCGATGTGATCGATGATCGCGGAGAGCACGATGAGCGCGGTGAACGGCACGCTCCACGCCGCGTAGAAGATGAGGCTCGCGAGGATGAGCACCCACAGCCGCACGATCGGCCGCGAGGTCGCGAAGAAGAGCCCGGCGGTGACACCGACCAGGACGAAGTACGCCAGCGAGTTGAACTGCACCGAACGTCCCCTCGCCGAGCCCGTGCGGGATCAGCCCTCGTCGCCGGTCTCGTCGTCGCCGTCGGCCGCCGGGGCCGTCGTCGCGGGTACAGCCGCGGGGACAGCCGCAGGCGCGGCGGCAGCGGGACGCGGCGCCTTGGGCCGCGGTGCGCCGCGGCGATCGTCTGCGCCCTGCTGATCGAGGCGCAGCTCGAGTCGATCGAGGCGCGTGCGGATCTCCTCCGCGCTGGGCTCGTCCTTCACCGCCGTGCCGCCGCGCAGCTCGGCGACGAGGCGCCCGAGGGATACGTGCAGGGCGCCGAGCCACACGAACGGCAGCAGCGCGAGCACGGCGATCATGCCGAGCTTGGCCCCCTGGCCCCCGACCGGCGCGGGCTTCGCGGGCGCGGCCGGCTCGTCGGCCGCCGCGGTGCCCGTCAGCGCGCGCATGCGATCGTAGGCCTCGCGCAGATCGTCCGCGACGACGACCGTCTCCGTCGCGGGGTGCACGAGCACGAACTGACCGGTGGCAGACTGGCGGAGCTGGTACATCGCGCGACGCACGGAAGCAGGTGCGCCTCCAACGACCGTGGAGTACCACACCTGCGAACCGCTCGAAAACGGGGGCCTCGAGGCGGCCCAGCTCTACGCTGCGACTACCAGCGGTAATGGGCGAAGGCCTTGTTGGCCTCGGCCATCTTGTGGATGTCTTCGCGCTTCTTCACCGCGGTGCCGCGGTTGTTGGCGGCGTCGAGCATCTCGTTGGCGAGGCGCTCGCGCATCGTCTTCTCGGGGCGGGCCCGCGACGCGCCGATGAGCCAGCGGTACGCCAGCGCTTGGCTCCGCTCGGGGCGGACCTCGATCGGGACCTGGTAGTTCGAGCCACCGACGCGACGAGCCCGGACCTCGAGACGCGGGCGAGTGTTCGCCACGGCCTTCTCGAACACCTTGATCGGATCGTCCTTGGTGCGCTCGCTGATGATCTCGAAGGCGCCGAAGACGATCTTCTCGGCGATCGACTTCTTGCCCTGGTACATGATGCCGTTCACGAACTTCGCGACCTGACGGTTCACGTCGGTCGGATGATCCGTGTAGCGGACATCGAGGGCGGGACGCGGCTTGCGGTTGACCTTCTTGCGCGACATGGCTTGTCTTTCACTTCGGGCGCTTGGTGCCGTACTTCGAACGACGCTGACGACGACCCGACACCCCAGTGGTGTCGAGCGTGCCGCGGACGATGTGGTAGCGAACGCCCGGGAGATCCTTCACGCGGCCACCACGGATGAGCACCATCGAGTGCTCCTGGAGGTTGTGTCCCTCACCCGGGATGTAGCTCGTCACTTCCATGCCGTTGGTCAGGCGAACGCGCGCGACCTTGCGGAGGGCGGAGTTCGGCTTCTTCGGCGTGACCGTGTAGACGCGGGTGCACACACCGCGACGCTGCGGGCACTCCTTGAGCGCCGGCGCCGTCTTCTTCGAGAACTGTTGCGTGCGTCCCTTGCGGACGAGCTGCTGGATCGTGGGCATGATGAACTACGCGGAGCTTGGGTCGAAAAAGACCGGGGGGGACCCCGGGCGGGCGGCGAGTATAGACAGATCGGGGTCGGGATCAACCCGCCGTCGCCACTGTCTTTCGCGGTCCCGCGGCGGGGTCCCGGGTCCGCACGGCGCCCCCACAGCCTGCCCGCGATCGCCGCCCCAGGCCCGGGGACGCCCGACTCGGGGCGCCCATGACGGTCGCGGGGGCCCCCGCAATCGCCCGCCATCGCCCCGCAATGGCCCCAAGGGCTAGGATGTTGGGCCCCGATGCAGCAGCCCGCGCGACCCCGTTACTGCCCCGCGTGCGGCGGCCCGACCCCCGATGCCCGGGCCACCTCCTGCCGCTTCTGTGATGGACCGCTCGTCGCCCTCGGCCTGCCCGATCCGCGCCACACCGTCCGGTGCTCGGGCTGCGGATCGGCCCAGTCCCAGACGGCGAGCTTCTGCTGCGACTGCGGCTTCGCCCTCGCGATGCTCGACGGCCTGCCGGCCCCGGGCCCGTGTGCCGCCTGCGGCCATGCCCTCGACGGGTGGGGACTCGCGCCGACCGAGGCCCGCCCCAGCGGCCATCCCCTCGCGGGATGTCGGCAGTGCGGCGGCGTGTGGCTGCCGGCCGAGACGCGGCGCGCGCTCATCGAGGACGCCGCCGCGCGGGCCAAGGCGCAGGGCCACACGCCGGAGCACCAGGTGGCGCGGCGACAGCTCCCGTCGGGGACGCTCGGCACCGCGGTGAAGTACCGCAAGTGTCCGAGCTGCGCTCAGATGATGGGCCGGAAGAATTTCGGCGGCTGCTCCGGCGTGCTCGTCGACGAGTGTCGCTGCGGCACGTTCTTCGACGCCGGCGAGCTCGAGGACGTCCTCGCGTTCGTGCGCACGGGCGGGCTCATGCTCGCGACGCGTCGAGCAGATGAGGAGCGCACCCGCCAGCTGCGCAACGCCGAGTCCGCGGCGATGCACGCCGCCGCGAGCGGCGGCGGCGTGTCGGCGATGGCCCAGACGGAGCTCGAGCTCTCCGTCATCGGCTGGATCGGTCGGTGGATCGCCCGGCTGTTGACCTGATCACACCGCGTCGCGGGCGTCGAGCAGCTCGGTTGTCCGCACGCGGTGGCGCCCGCATAATCTCCGCGCGTGCCCGAACTCCCGCCGGCCGATGGCCCCGTGTCCGAGACTTCCACGGGGGGCGGCGAGCCAACGCGGCTCCACCCGATCGCGATCCGCCTGACGACGGCGCTCGAGCGCCACGCCGGCAAGGTGGTGGCGCTGTTCCTGGTCGCCGTCGCCCTGTGCGCGGTGATGGCCTCGCGGCTGCGCATCGATCAGGAGCTGCGGCGCCTGCTGCCGGACGACTTCCCGAGCGTGGTCGGCATCGATCGCCTCGGCGAGGAGATCGGCAACCAAGCAGACCTCTATCTTTCGATCCGCGGGCCGTCGCGCGAGGCCAACATCGCCTTCGGCCTCGCGCTCGAGCAGCGCCTCGCCGATCACCCCGACGTGCGGTTCGCGATCTTCCAGCGGGACCGCAGCTTCTTCGACCGCCACGCGATGCTGTACGCCGACGTCGGCGATCTGCTCGAGCTGCGGCGCAAGGTCATCCTCCGTATCCGCGAAGAGGTCCGCAAGGAGGCCTTCTCGGGCCTGTCGCTCCTCGACAAGCCCAAGCCCGGCGACGCGCCCTCGGGCGCCGGCGAGGCCCTGGGCCTCACCCGCGAGGAGATCGAGCAGCGCTACGGCGCCGCCGAGGAGTTCAAGGAGTTCTACGAGGCCGACGAGGGCCGGCTCATGGCGATGCGCGTGCGGCCGCGCGTCGCCCCGACCGACGTGCAGTTCGCCCGCGGGCTGCAGACGTCGATCCGCGCCATCATCGACGAGCTCGGGCCCGCGACCTACCACCCTGAGCTCGACGTCCGCTTCGAGGGCTCGTACGCGACGATCGACAAGCGCGTGCGCTCGTTCCAGGGCGAGGTCGTGGGCGGCTCGGCGGTCTCGCTGCTGGTGCTCATCGGGAGCATCGCGCTCTACTTTCGCAGCTTCCGCTCGGCGCTCGTGATCTTCGTCCCGCTGGTCGGATCGGTGGTCGCCTCGCTGGCGTTCGCGGCCGCGGTCTACGGCTTCCTCAACCTGGTCAGCGCGTTCATCTTCGCGATCCTCCTGGGCCTCGGGATCGATTTCGCGATCGTGCTGCTGTCGCGATACCGCGACGAGCGGGTCCGCGGCCTCGATCGCACCGAGGCGCTGGAGATGATGCTGTCGACCACGGCGCCGGCGTCGCTGTTCGGCGGCGCGAGCACGGCGCTCGGCTTCGGGGTGCTGGCGATCGCCGACTTCCAGGGCTTCGCGCAGTTCGGCGTGGTCGCGACCGTCGGCGTCTTCGGGGCCCTGGCCGCCGCGATGCTGGTGATGCCCGCGATGATCATCCTCCTCGATCGGGTCAAGCCGTGGAACCCGAAGCTGCGCCAGCGTCGCAGCGCGACGGTGGTGATCGAGGGCAGCAACCCGCGCTGGTTCGCCGTCGCGGCGCTCATCGTCGCGGTGGCCTGCGGGTGGGTCGCGTACTCGGTGATCCACGCGCCCGAGATCGAGTTCGAGTACGACTTCGACAAGCTCGGGGCCGCCAAGAAGGCGAGCATCGAGGGCACGCTCGGATACCGCGACGCGATCGGGCCGGCCCGCACGGTGGCGCCTGCGGTCGCCGTGGGACGCGACGTGGCCCAGGCCGAGTCGATCTACCGCCAGCTCGCGGCGCTGCGGAAGCTGACCCCGGAGGAGCTCGCCGCGTTCGATCCGGCCACGCTGTCGAAGCCGGCCCCGCGCGCGCCGTGGCCCGTGCCGCCCGACGAGCCCGACGAGCCCGAGCCGACCAAGGGCGCCACGACCAACGGCACAGCGGCCGCACCCGACGACGACGACTGGGACGCCGCACCCGCCGACGACGACTGGGACGCCGAGCCCGCCGACGCACCGGCCGACAAGCCGAAGGCCAAGCCGACCGCCGCCCCCACGCCGGAGCCGGAGGACGAGGAGGTCGACGAGCTCGACGAGTTCGGCGATCCCGACCTCGACGATCCCACCTTCGTCGCGCTCGAGAACGGGGTGATGACCCGACCGCGGGTCGCCCCCGAGACGCTCGCGATGCTGGAGCGCTACACGGGCGCGCGCATCGTCGATCTCGCCGAGCTGATGAACGACGTCACCTCGCTGTACGCGTTCATCCCCCAGGATCAGACGGACAAGCTCGCGATCATCGCGGACATCCGCCGGCGCATCGACGCCAAGCGCGGCTCGATCTCCGCGTCGACGCGCAAGGACATCGACGAGTGGTACCACTACCTCGAGGTGACCGACGCGGTCACCGCCGACGGACTCCCGCCGTGGGTGCGCAACCAGTTCGCGGACGCCAAGGGCGAGCTCGGCCGCTTCGTCGTCATCTGGACCAAGGGCTCGAAGACCGACTACCGCAACGTGCGGCGCATCTACGACGCCTACGGCACCCTCGAGACCCCGACCGGCGAGGTCGAGCTCGCGGCGGACTTCTTCGTCATCCCCGAGGTCTACGAGGCGATCCGCGCCGACGGCCCCACGGTCGTGATGCTCTCGTTCTGCGTGATGCTCGTGACCTCGGTCGCGACCTTCCGCTCGCTGTCGGCGGGCGCCGCAGCGGCGTTCATGGTCCCGTTCTCGCTCGCGTCCCTGCTCGGCATCATGTACGTGCTCGGCTGGAAGCTGAACTTCTTCAACGTCATCGCGCTGCCGCTGTTGGTCGGCATGGGCGAGGACTCGTCGCTGCACATCATCGCCCGCTACCGCGAGGAGGGCCGCCAGGGCCTCGCGCTCGCGGTGCGCGAGACCGGCGGCGCGGTGTTCATGACCGCGTGGACGACGATCTGCGGCTTCGGATCGATCCTGCTCACGAATCACCGCGGCTTGCAGTCTCTGGCCTGGGTGTCGGTGGTCGGGGTGGTGCTGGTGTTCGCGACGAGCGTGATCCTGCTGCCGTCGTTGATCGTGCTGGTCGACCGGTTCCGCCCGCGCCGGTGATCGGGGCTGCGGGACGCGGCCGGCCCTGACGGGCCTGGGGCGGCCTTGGCACAGAGGGTGGTCGACGGTTTCCGCCCGATCGACGACGGCTGAACCAGGGCCTCTTGGGCGGGCCTAGGCTCTCCTCTCCGGCTTCACCTCACGAGAGCCCGAACAGGAGCGCCGGCTCCACCAGGAGCACGCGATCACGCGTGACGTGTTTGACGAAGTGACGGCGGCCGCCCTTGTGTTTCGGATCGGGGATCGGTGCCGAGGCGGCCTTCCGCGCGGTCGCCCCGTCCCACACGATGAGGTCGGTGGACGACGCGCTCACGAGGAAGTCGCCCGTCGGGCCGTAGAGGAGCGTCTCGCCGATCGGCGACGGCGTCTCCTTCTTGGTCGAGCGCGCGACGGGCGACAGCGTCTCGTCGAGCACGGCCACGGCGTCGCCCAAGTAGGCGACCTGCTTGCCATCCGGACGAAGGACCACCGTCTGGACGCGTTCGGCGATCGTCTTCGTCGCGCGGGCCTTGGCCTCGCCGAGCTCCCAGACGCGCAGGATGGACTCGTCGTAGCTCTGGCCCGCGTGCGCGGTCACGACGCGGGTGCCGACCATCGCGAAGCTCTGCAACCCGGGCAGCCGTCCGCCGCCCAGCGCCAGAGGCTGAGCTCGTCGGCGCCCGCGAGCACGAAGCCTGTGCCCGCCTCGTCGACCGCCAGGCCCTCGCTGCACGGGCGTTGCGCTGATCCGAAGCTGCGAATCTCGTCTTGCAGCTCGGGCAGAGTGGGGTGCTCGATCGTGCCTTTGGCGAGGTTCAGGAACGTCGTCCGCCGCGAGACATTGCGGAGCACGGCGTGAGCGTTGTCCGGCGACAAGAGGCCGTCCTCGTGCTCGTGGATGCGGTCTTCCGTCTTGCGGAGCAGCGGCGCGCTGCGCACCTTGATCGACCGGGGCACGCCGCCCGCAGGGATCGTCGCGACGCCGCCCTTCTTCGCGGGGCTCTTCGCCGCCTTCGCCTTCGCAAGCTGCTCGCGCTCTTCGTCCGCCCGCCCCTGCGCGTCGGCCTTCTCGCGCACGCTCGCCGCGAGGTACGCCGCGCGCAAGCGACCCATGAGCTTGGCCAGGTTGTCGTCGAGCTTCTTCGCCTTGCGAGTCTCGTGATCCCAATCCATCAGGCGACCGCTCGCGTTGTCGAAGCACGTGTAGTTGCCCGCTTCGTCGGTGGCGAGCGGGACCAACCCACCTGGAAACTTCGGCACGGTCTCGCGAAGGTCGCGCAGCGTCGAGAGCGACATGGCAGGCGAGAGCCACTCCTGTGCCCAATACGCTTCGCTGGCCTCGCGCTCTTCGTCGATGCGCGGCGACGAGGCGATCGCGGCGACCTTCCCCCAGGTCCAAAGCGCCTTCAGATCGGGGTGAACCGACGCGAACGCCCCATCGAGCGCCTTCCATGTGCCTGGGGCCGGGGCCTTGCCCTTGCCCGTCTTACCGACGGCGACTTCGAGGGCGAGGATGGCTTCGGCGAGATCGGCCTTCGTCATGGCACGGTTAAACGCGCCCGAAGCGGCCTCGTCAACAAGTCGACGTCACGCCTTGGGCTTGACGAACTTCAGCGTCATCCGATCGCTCTCGCCGATCGCCTCGAACTTCGCCTTGTCCTTGTCGCCGCCCGAGAAGCTCGGCGGCAGGCTCCACACGCCGTCCGGGTGATCCTTGGTGTCCTTGGGATTCGCGTTGATCTCCGAGCGCTCGAGCAGCTCGAAGCCCGCGGCCTTCGCCGCCTCGATCACGGTCGCCTCGGGGAGGTAGCCCCCCTCGGCGGTCTTGGCCGGATCCGCGCCCTCGGCCGCGCGGTGCTGCTCGACGCCGAAGATGCCGCCGGGCTTGAGCGCGCGGAAGGCCGCGCCGTACACCAGCGGCAGCGCGCCGTTGCGGTACCAGCCGTGGCTGTTGCGGAAGGTGAGCACCACGTCGGCCGTGCCGTCGGGCGCCAGCGTGAGCGCCTCGATCGTGGTCTTCGCGACCTTGCCGTCGGGGCCCATCTCCACCTTCTGGATCACGGTCGCGGTCTCGACCGCGCCGAAGGTCGCCGCGTCGGCGCCGAGCCGCTCGAGCAGCTTCTTGCTCTGCGCCGTGCCGTAGTAGGCCTCGGGGCCGGCGGGATCGAACACGGTGACGGTGAGCTTGCCGTCGTTGCGGAGGTACGGCGCGAGGATCTCGGTGTACCAGCCGCCGCCCGGCCACAGCTCGACGACCTTGCTGTCGGGCAGGACGCCGAAGAACGCGAGCGTCTCGGCGGGGTGACGCGACGCGTCGCGGCTGCGGTTCTCGGCGGTGCGGTGCGGCATGGCCAGCACGGCGGCGAAGTCCTCGGGCTTGGCCACGCGATCCGACGGCGTCGCCGGGGTCGGGCCCTCGGGCACCGCGGTATCGGCCGACGTGGTCTTGCACGCACCGAGCAACGCGAGGGACACCAGGGATACCCGGATGGATTTCGAGAGCGGCGTTCGGGTCGACATGGTGGCGGGAGGGTAGACCAAAGCCGCGCCGCGGCAACGGCGCTCGCGCGCGGGAGCGGGTTTGCGGGCCCCCGGACGGCTCCTGGCGGATTTCTCGGCGACGCCGCGCGCACCGCCCGGGGCGCCGTCGTCTCGGGGGAGGAAGAGGGAGGCATCGCGTCCACGCGGACGCGGTGGTGGAACACTCATGCTGCAACGCGATGCCCATGCGCGCGTGCGGGCCCTGCTCGCGCTTTCACTGCTCGGGTTGCCGACGGCGGCCTGCTACGGCGGCACCGCCCACAGCCCGGGCGACGACGACGACCCCGAGGGTGGCGACGGTGGTGACACCGGAGACGCGCCCGAGCTCGACGCGCCCGACGCCTGCGTCGACATCGACGACTACTTCCGCGAGCAGGTCTGGGCGCCGGTGCTCAAGCAGAAGTGCTACGCGTGCCACAACCCGGCGGGCGCGGCCAAGGCCAGCGACCTCGTGCTGCAGGGCACCGACTTCCCCGGCTACCTCGACGTGAACCGCCAGACCGTCGCGAACCTCGCCCAGCTCGAGATCGACGACACCTCGCTGTTGCTGCTGAAGCCCAGCGCGGTGATCGAGCACGGCGGCGGCGCGCAGATCGAGATCGACGGCCCCGAGTACGCCGCGCTCGCGGAGTTCGTCGAGCGCAGCAAGGCGCCGGTGCACTGCGTCGACGACCGCGACATCCGGGCGTTCTACGCCGACCTGTCGCTGCTCGACGAGGCCGAGACCACCCGCAAGGCGCTGTTCCTGCTCGCGGGCCGCATGCCCACCGAGATCGAGCTCGCGGTGGTCGAGGCCGCCGGTTTCGAGGGCCTCGACGAGGTCCTCGAGCAGGCCACGCACGAAGAGGCCTTCTACGATCGCCTGATCGAGATCTACAACGATGTGCTCCACACCGACGCGTACCTCGCCGGCGACGACGCCGTGGATACCGTCGACACCCAGAAATTCCCCAACGCCCGGTGGTTCGACGACCTACCCGAGGACGACGTCGCCGCGGCCCGCAACGCCACCAACGACGCGATCGCCCGCGAGCCCTTGATGCTGATCGACTGGGTCGTCCGCCACGACGAGCCGTTCTCGACGATCCTCACCGCCAACTACACCCTGGCCAACCCGTGGTCGGCGCGCTCGTACGACATCCCGATGGATCGGTTCGTGGATCCGACCGACGCCAACGAGTGGGTGCCGATCCAGTTCCCCGACTTCCCCCACGCCGGGCTGCTGACGACGTCGGTGTTCCTCAACCGCTACCCGACGACCGAGACCAACCGCAACCGGGCGCGCTCGCGGGTGCTGTACAAGTTCTTCCTCGCGACCGACGTGCTGCGGCTCGCGGTGCGGCCGATCGACGTCACCTCGATCGACGACTTCAACCCCACGCTCTACAACCCCAACTGCAGCGTCTGCCACGACAACGTCGACCCGATCGCGGGCGCGTTCCAGGGCTTCGACGAGCTCGGCCGCTACCGCCCGAGCGACGAGGGCTGGTACGCCGACATGCGGCCGCCGGGGCTCGGCGACGCGCAGATCCCCTTCGATCAGAGCAAGCGTGCGCTGCAGTGGCTCGCACCATGGCTGGTCCGCGACCGCCGCTTCGCCCTGGCCGTGGTCCACACCATGTTCACCGGCCTGACCGGCCAGGAGCCCCTGACCGAGCCCATCGACGAGGCCGCGCCGGACTACCTGCAGCGCATCGGCGCCTACGAGGCCCAGGACTACACGTTCGGGCAGATCGCCGACGCGTTCATGGCCGACAACTGGGAGCTGCGCACCGTCCTCAAGGCGCTGGTGAAGACCGAGTGGTTCCGCGCCCGCGGCACCGACGTCCCGCTGTCGGACACGCGCACCACCGAGCTGCAGGACATGGGCACGGCGCGCGTGCTGTCGCCCGAGCTGCTGCACCGGCGGATCCAGGCGACCACCGGCATCCCGTGGCGCAAGGGCGGCACCAGCGTGCTGCTGTCTGCCGACTACTACAGGTTCTTCTACGGCGGCATCGACTCGGCGTCGGTGACCCAGCGGCTGACCGAGATGAACGGCGTCATGGCGAACATCGCCGACCGCATGGCCAACGAGGTCGCGTGCAGCGTGACCGCGTTCGACTTCGGCAAGCCCGTCGCCGACCGCATGCTGTTCCCGCTGGTGGAGCGCACGGATCTGCCGGGCACGCCCCAGGGCGACGCGGCGATCCGGGCCAACGCGGTGCACCTGCACGAGCAGCTCCTCGGCGAGTCCCTCGACGAGGACGACCCGGAGATCCAGCGCACCGTCGGCCTGTTCGAGGCGCTGCTCGCCGACGGCCACGCGCGCATGGCCGACACCACCAACGGCCGCATGACGCCGAGCATCGCCGCGGCCTGCCAGGCCGTCGTCCACCCGACCACCGGCGATCCGCTGCCCGAAGAGCAGCAGGTCACCGAGGATCCCGACTACACCGTGCGCGCCTGGATGGGCGTCGTCACCTACCTGCTGGGCGACTACCGGTTCCTCTACGAGTAGGGCTTCGACCGAGGAGACAAACACCATGGACCGCCGACGTTTTCTCGAGCTCGCGAGCATCACCGGCCTCGGCCTCGCCGGGGCACCGCTCCTCGGCCGCGCCGACTCCGATCGCGCCGCCCCTCCACGTTCCTCGGCCGCCCCGGGCGAGGACGACTACGACGGCCCGCTCTTCGTGATGGTCCAGGCCCACGGCGGCTGGGACGCGACGCTCCTGTGCGACCCGAAGGCCAACCTCAACAACAGCTACGGCGAGGGCGACATCCTCACCGCGGGCAACCTCCGCTTCGCCCCGGTCGGCGGCGCGCAGGCGCTGTTCGAGGCCCACTACGAGCACACCGTCTTCATCAACGGCGTCGACACCAGCACCAACGCCCACGACGCGGGCCAGCGCAACTGCGCGAGCGGCCGGCTCGGCGAGGGCTACCCTGCCCTCGCGGCGATGCTCGCGGGTCACGGCGCGCCGCAGCGGCCGATGTCGTTCATCAGCTTCGGCCAGTACGATCGCACCTCGGGGCTCGTCGCGCCGACGCGCAACGGCAACGACGCGCGGCTCGCCGAGCTGTCGTACCCCGATCGGATGAACGCCGCGGACGCCGAAGGCCCGACGTACCACACCGAGACGGCGCACGCGGTGATCCGGCTGGCCCGAGAGAAGCGGCTCGAGCGGACGCTCGCGCACCAGGCCCTGCCCCGCTTCCGCCACGCCCTCGACACGCTGGCCACCGCGCGCCTCGGATCGGATGGGCTGAAGCGCCTCGACGAGGTGCTCCCCGAGCCCGACGCCAACGCGCTGCACCGCCAGGCCCAGCTCGTCGTCGCGGCCTACAAGGCCCGCGTCGGCGTCGCGGGCAACCTGTTCCACAGCAACTTCGACACGCACTCCGACCACGACAATCAGCAGCGCGCGCGCATGTCCGAGCTGCTGGGCCTCGTGAAGTTCCTGTGGGACGAGGCCGAGCGCCAGGCCGTCGCCGACAAGCTCGTCGTCCTCATCTGCTCGGACTTCGGCCGCACGCCGCAGTACAACGGCAACATGGGCAAGGACCACTGGTCGATCACCAGCATGGTCGCCATGGGCGCGGGCGTCGTCGGCAACCGCATGGTCGGCGCGACGGACAGCGGCCACAACGCGCGGATGATCGATCCCGCCACCGGCGCGCCCGCCGAGGGCGACGTGGCCGGCGTGAAGGTCACGCCGGCGCACGTGCACCGCGGCATGCGACGCGTGCTGGGGCTTGCCGGGACCGAGGTCGACGAGCGGTTCCCGATCGCGCTGGACGACACCTTCGACCCGCTCGCGGGCTGAAGCGGCCGCGTCAGCCCGGCGCGAGCGTCAGCCCGGCGCGAGCGTCAACTCGTAGATCGACACCGTCCCGCTGATCTCGCTGGTCACGACGACCAGCGGGTTGCCCGTCGGGCTGTCGACCGCCGCGACGAAGAGCAGGCCCTCGGGCCCGAGGTCGTCGGCGTTGCCGGCCTCCGCGTCGCCGGCGAAGTCGCGCGGGTTCACGTAGCCCCACAGCTGCGGCGCAGTGGGATCGTCGAGGCTCCACACCATCATCCCGCCGATGCGCTCGAGGCCGACGAACACGTACTGCGTGCCGAAGGCCTCGCCGACCGCGAGTCCCTCGGGCTCGGGGCCCTTGTTGTCGCTGCGATTGTCGAAGCTGTCGTTGTCGTCGTTGGTCGCGTTGAAGTGCAGCGGGAAGAGCTGCGCGCAGGTCTGCTCGATCGCGTCGCCGCTGTCCCAGACCAGCGCGCCTTGGGCGTCGAAGACGCTCACCGAGCGGGACCCGAACGCCCACAGGCGATCGAGATCGCCGTCGCCGTCGATGTCGCTGCTGGGCACGCTCACGCCGAGACGACCGAGCACCTCCGGGGCCTGCAGCGCCTCGGCGTCGGGGAACACGGTGGGATCGAGGTCCTGGCTGGAGATGCGCGCCTCCTCCTCGAGCCCGTCGTAGTCGCGGGCGTCGCCCTCGTTCGCGGTGACCAGCCACGTGCTGCCGTTCGCCTCGAACGCCGCGATCGCGTCGGGCTGGCGCATGCCGAACACCGGGTGCGTCGCGATCGCGATCGCGTCGTCACGGTCGCTCGGATCGAGCCCGGTGAGCGAGTGGTCGACGAGGCCGAGCCCGACGACGTCGGTCACGGTCGCCGTCGCGACGTCGATGAGCGCCAGCGCGTTGTTCTCCTGCAGGGTCGCCCACGCCACCGTGCCGTCGCTCGACACCGCGACGTACTCTGGCTCGAGATCCTGGGCCACCGACGCGCCGGGCCCGAAGACCCGCGTCGTCGCGTCGAGATCCCCGGCCGCGAACCCGAGGAACCCGGCCGTGCGCACGTCGGCCTGGTCCGCGGACTCGGCGCCCGCCGACACGTCGATGATGCTGACCGAGCCCTCCGGATCGACCTGGCCGGGCTCGTAGCCCGCAGGCTCCCCCTCGTTGGCGACGAGCACGGTCTGACCGCTCGGATCGAAGGTGATCATGTCGGGCACCGCGCCGACGGTGACCGCGGCGAGCGGCGTGCCGTCGACGTCGAAGAACAGCACCTGCCCGGGCTCGCCCGCCGTGGCGTTGGGCACTGCGGCCGCGACCACGCCGTCGCGCACCGCGACCGAGGTGGGCCCGCCCAGCGTGGGATCCGTGATCGCGAGGCTCTGGACGAGGACCGGCGCGGCCGGGTCGGAGACGTCGAGCACGTCGATGGCGCCCGACTGGGCGTTGGTCACGAACAGCGACTGCGTGAGGGGATCGAACGCCGCGATCTCGGTCGCGCCCTCGCCGAACCGATCGGCGAGGGGCTCGGGGGCGTAGCGCCCGATGCGGTGGATCTCGAGGGCGCCGTCGGGGCCGCCGGTGGTGGTGCCGCCGTCGGTGGTCGTGCCGACGTCGGTGGTCGTCGCGTCGGTGGTCGTCCCGTCGGTGGTCGTCACGTCGGTGGTCGTCCCATCGGTGGTCGTGCCATCGCTCGTGCCGGTGGTCGGCCCGTCGGTGGTCGTGCCCGTCGTCCCGTCGGTGCCCGTCGTCCCGTCGGTGCCCGTCGTCCCGTC
>LNFB01000038.1 GCA_001464385.1 Deltaproteobacteria bacterium Ga0077550
AGCTGCGGATCGCCCGGCGCGTGGCAGCGCAGGCACATCCGTCGGTTGTGCCCCGCCAGCGCGTCGCACCGGGCCGAGCGGGCGAAGTCCGGGCCGTGCGGGCTGACGTCGAGGCCCGGGGTGGCCGCACCGGTCGTCGCGTGACACGCAAGGCAGCTGTCCTCGGTGTGACACGACACGCAGGTGCCGATGTTGCGCTGGGCCGCGTGGGCGTGGCCCTGCGGCATGCCCGGGGGACCCGACCAGTCGCTGGGGTGGAACTGCAGCGCGCCGCCGACCCCGAACTCGCCGTCGTCGCGCTGCCCGAAGCCGACGCGCTCGTGGCACCCCTGGCAGAACGTCTGCGCGCGGTGGCAGCTCTGGCAGTCGGAGGTCGCCGCGCGGGCGTCCATCGCGTGCAGCGTCATGTAGTCGCCCGAGTGGATCCGCATCGGACGCAGGGGCCCGTCGTGGCAGTCGATGCAGAACGCGTCGTCGTGGCAGCTGTTGCACAGCTTGCCACCCGACTTCGCGACCGCGGCGTGGTCCTCGACGAACATGAGATCGTGCGCAGCGCCCCACGCCGACGCACCGCGGGGCACGAGCGCCGGGAGCGTGCGATCGTCCTGCGCCCGCGTGAGCAGCCGTCCGTCGCTGCCGGAGGGGTGACACGCCGCGCATCGGTCGGTGGCGGTGAAGCCGTCGTGGCAGGTCAGGCAGCTCGCCTCGGTCGGGAGCTGCAGCACGCTGCCGAGCCGCACGCGGCTCATGTCGTGACAGTCCTTGCAGTCCTGGCCGCGGCGCGTGTGCAGCTCGTGGTTGAAGTGCAGCAGCGGTCGGGGCATGCGCACGCTCGCGGTCAGACGCTCGCCGTCCTCGACCTTGGTGTGGCACATCTCGCAGCGCGCGGGTTCGTCGGCGGGACGCGGGTGTTGCTGGCCGTGGCAGCCGTCGCACGCAGCCCCGGTCGGGATGAGCAGGTCCGACGATCGCTTGCTCGTCGCGGCGCGATCGTGGCAGCGATCGCACGACAGGTTGAGCGCGAGGTGCTGATCGTGGGTGAAGCGCAGCGGGATGTCCTGCGCCGGGTACACCGCGCTGCCCGCCATCGTCGGCCCGCTCGCGGCACCCACCGTCGCAGGGATCTCGCCGCGGTGCCGCGGGGGCTTGCCCTGGCGGCTCACCGATCCGCGACCGACGCCGGCCGGTCGCACGCTCGACTTGGCCGCCGGGGCCGCGTCCACGTCGCTGCCCTGCCACAGGCCGAGCGCGGTCGCGAGGGTCCAGCACAGCGCGAGCACCCAGAAGCCGTCGGTGCGCCTCATCGTCGACCTCCGCGGACCGCCCAGTCGAAGCTCAGCATGCCCAGGGCGCGGAACGCCGAGCGATAGAAGCGCGTGAACAGCTGCTCGCCGACGACGGTGAAGTACACGCCGTGGGCGATGCGGAGGTTGCCGCCGGCCTGCAGCGCGACCGAGTAGCCGCGGCGCGCCGCGACCAGATCGTCGCGATAGCCGACCGCGTAGAGCCGCCCGTCGATCGCGAGCCGGTCGTAGACCACGTGCGTGCGGGTGTCGAGGTCGCCGCCGATGCGCTGGCCCCCCTCCCCGCCCATGCCGAACAGGTCGGCCCGCGCGGCGAACCGCCGACGTCGGTAGCTCGCGCCGGCCGCCCCGCCGCCGCCGAAGCGCGTCGGCTTGGCCGGATCGGTGCCGAGCGCGGCGGTGCGATCGTTGCGGAAGATGCGGCCCTGGAAGCGCCCGTACATCGTCCAGTACGGGCCCGGGCGGACCTCGTAGACCACCCGCGCGTCCTCGATCGGCTCGATCGCGAAGACGTTGAAGATCGAGTCGAGGTCGAACGCGGGGATCGTCCGGATGTACTGCGCGCGGACGGTGTGCATCTCGGTCATCGCCCACGACAGCATCACGCTGGTGTCGTCCAGCCGCGAGGTCCCGAGGTTGTAGCGCGCCGCGAAGGACGGGGACACCTTCCCCTTCGAGAGGCGCAGGGCCAAGGTGGCGGTGACGAACTCCTGGTCCACCGCGCCGGGCAGTCCGAGCGAGCCGTCGGGGTTGGCGAGGTCCTTGCCGAACGACGACGGCGACCACGCGCGTCGGTACGCGAAGCGGGCGTCCATGAACTTCACGTCGGCGAGGGCGAACGCGGCCCCGACCATCGGGGTGGTCACGCGATCGGTCGAGTTGTCGGCGGTGCCGTCGGGCTCGAACGTCGCGAAGCCGAGGATGTCCGACGCGTCGACGGCGAAGCCGCCGAAGGCCTCGACCGCGAGGTGGGCGGGCGTGCGCACGCGGATCCAGCCGCCGTCGAAGGCGTAGAAATCGAGGCCCGACATCTCGAACTGCCGACCGGCGCGCAGGTCGACCGCGCCGCCGAGGTTGCGACCCTCGAGGTAGCCGTAGAGCAGATCGATCTGGCGACCGTCGATCTGGTTGACGAGGCGCGCCGCGTCGCCGGTCGCGTTGCGGGTGAAGGTGCCGAAGTCGTGGCGGATCCGCAGGCTCGAGACGATCTGAAGCTGGCCGTCGGCCTCGGCGCGGACCAGCTCGTCGACCTGCTTCGGCGGGAGGATGCGGTAGACGCCGACGCCGACGTACTGCACGAGCCGACGACGCGACAGCAGGGTGCCGTCGGGACCGGGCGCGCGGACCATGTAGCCCTCGCCGATCGTGCGGGAGATCGTGCGGACGTCGGCGGCCTGCGCCGTGCCGAAGAGCCCGAGCCCGAGGCCGAGCCCGACGGCGCGCGCGCGCCATGGGCCACGGCGTGGTCGTGCACCGACCGGCGCACGCGGCACGGGGGCGTCGTCGGTCGCGGCCACGGCGGGTATGCTAGTGCACCCCGATGCCCCGCGTCGTGCCCCCCGGGAACCTCGTCGGGACCCCGCTGTCCCAGGACGCGATGCGCCGACGTCTGGCCCGCCGCGTGGTGCTCCTCTCCCTCGGGGCGTGCCTCGGTGGTTGCGCCCACGGCGCGAAGGGACCTGCGTCGGCGTCGATCGCCTTCGAGGATCGCTCGGCCCTCGAGGCCGGCGACGCCGAGGTCGACCGCCTCGCCCAGCAGGCCTCGGGCGGCACGCGGGCGCGGGCCGTCCGGCTCGAGCGCCTGCTGGATCTCTTCGACGCCGCCCGGCTCGCCGGGGACGACGATGCTCGCGACGTCCTGTGGCAGGCGCTGGGCGGTCACGGGAGCGGTCGCGGGCCCGAGGCGACCCGCGAGGCGCTCGCGCGGATGCTCGCCGAGGCGACCGCCCTCGACGATCTCGGCGTGGAGGACGACGACGCGCGCAGCTTCGTCAACGACGCCATCGCGCTGCTGACGACGGATCTGCAGACGCCGATCGACGCCGACGGCCTCGCGGTCCGCACCCTCGCCTATCGCAGCCTCGCCGAGACCGGGCACCCGCGGATCCGCGACAACGCCCATTGGCGGCTCTACGATCACATCCGCGGCACGCTCGTCGCCGCGATGTCGCGGCCAGCGGAGGCCCGCATCGACGTCGCGATCCAGGCCGGCTACGCGTCGCGCGAGGATCTCCAGGCCGAGCTCGCCGACACCGGCGTGCACGATCACCCGCGATGGGAGGGCGCCGCTCCGCTGGTCGCGCTGCTCGAGGCGCAGCGGGCAGCGCTCGCCGAGGATCCGGCGTGGGCGCCTGCGATGCGGGCGCGGGCGCACGACGACGGTCAGTTGGTCGACGCTGTGCTCGCGGGGCTGCCGGCGGCCCGAACTGCGCCGTGGACCGCCCCCCTGCGCCCGCGCGGCACGGGGCAGCCCGAGAGCCTCGCCCCGGTCGTCCACCTGTCGGCCGGTCGCGCCGACGTCGACGCCGGCCGTCCGCAGGCGCGCGCCGTGCCGCTCGACGACGACGATGTCACCGCGCTCGGTGACGCGGTCCGCGACACCCTCGCGCAGGATGGCCGCGGCGCGCTGCTGCTCGTCGCAGACGTCCACCTGCCCGCCCCCGAGCTGCGCCGCGCGCTGCGGGCACTGCGTCGCGGCAACGCGGCGCGCGTCGAGTTCGCCCTGCTCGAGCCCCACACCGCGGGCGGCAACGTGGCCACTGCCCTCCCCGTCCTCGTCCTGCGCGACGGCTCGGGCGGCAGCTCGGCCGCGGCGATCACCGCGTCGCGCGTGCACGTGCACGTCGGCGGCCGCGGCCTCGAGTTCGCCCTCGACGGCAAGTGGCTCCCGGGCATCGCGGGCGGCGGCGACGACGTCGAGCGCCGACTCGCCGCGATCCGGCGCGCCTATCCCCGCGAGCGCGCCGTCCGGATCACGCTCGGCGCCGACGTGCGCTACGAGCAGATCGTCGACGCCATGATCGCGCTGGTCGGCGGCGCCGCGCCGCGCTTCGCCATCGCAGGTTGGCTCCCCGACGAGGCCCGCCCCGCGGGCACCCCCGATCCCGCCGTCGATCGCCTGCTCGCCGATCGCATCGCCTGGGCCGACATCGGCACGATCGCGATCGACCAGCCCTTCCCCCTCGCCGGCGATGACCAGCAGCGCCTCCGCGCCTTCGCCGACGCCCTCCCCCGCTGCCTGCCCGAGCTCGGTCCACGCCCCGCGAGGCCCATCGGCGTCGAGGTGAAGGTCACCCTCGCCGAGGGCCGCCTGCAGTCGATCACACCGCCGAAGATCCCCGGTGTCGGCGCGCCGCGGGTCACCGCGATGACCGACTGCCTGCGGGACGAGGGCTACGCCCTGCGGCTCCGCGAGCACCGGGACACGATGGCGATCACGCTGCGCGGTGGGTGAGCCCTCCGACCCGGCTCATCCCGTCCCGCTGGGATCCGGGCGGGCCCGCGGGCTCCCCTTCGTGGTCCGGGATGGACGGGGCTTCTTGGCCTTCGCCTTGGCCGACTTCCCCGTGCGCTTCTTCGGCGGTCCCCCTTCGATCTTCGTGATCGACCGCGAGGCCTCGCGCCGAAGATACGAGTTGTAGTGGTTCTCCGCGATCCCCCGCAGGTAGGGCAGCCCGCGCTCGCTTCCGATCGCGGTCAACTGCCGGACGACGATCACCTCCATCGAGGCGTCGGTTGCGGCCGCGATGAGATCGTCGATCGCATCCGGTCCGCGGAGCTTGGCCAGGGCCGCGGCGGCCTCGCGACGCACCCGCGGATCCTCCCCCACTGCGGCCAGCATCTTGCGGATCTGTTCCGTGTCCGGCTGCGAGTCCACGCCGCCGATGGCGCGCGCCGCCATCGCGCGCACGCGGGGCTCGGCGTGGGTCAGCAGCGGCCGCACGGCGGCGGCGAGCGACGTGGCGCTGGCCGCATTCGACTGGAGCGTCGCCACGCTGTCGAGCACGAGCTCGACGACGGTCAGCGGGATGTTCGGCTCGGACTGGATCCGCTCGAGCATGGTCGTCAGCGACGGCCCGTACGCCGTCGAGGTCCGCGCCCATGGCCGGATCAAGCGCAGGTACGGCGTCCACTGCTCGGGTCGGCCGGACTTCGCGTAGTGGTTCACGCGGCCGACGAGCTCACGCGTCGTGATGCTCGCCTGCCCCTGCGCGGCGAGGTCCTCGACGATCTCGAGCTCCTCGGGCCGGTCGGCGACCTGGTTCAGCCACTTCGCGATCAGGGCGCCGAACCGCCGGGGCGCCGCGTCGTAGAGGTACCGCAGGATGAGCAGCCGGAGGCCGCGGTGCTCGGTGCGCTGGAACAGGTCGACCGACGCGGTCACGAGCGCGGGCGCGGGCTCGCGGTCGATGAGTCGGATGAGCAGCGGGACCGCCTCCCCAGGGTGCGCGGGGTCGATCTCGCCGAGGCGCTCCGCGATGAGCCCCTGCGTGCCGGGGTCCTCGAGCTCGTCCCTCACCATCGCAGGGTTGAACCCGATGAGCTGGCGGAGCAGCTCGCGATCACGCTCGCCCTCGGGGTCGAAGATGTCGTTGAACTCGTCCGGATCCGTCGCGAGGTCGAACCGATAGACGACGTCGAGCGTGCTGTCGAAGATGACCTTGTCGCGGCCGGAGACGACCCCCATCACCTTGCCGTTGTGATTCTGGAAGTAGTAGGGCCGCGGCGGGATGTCGTCGACGCCGGCCATCATCGGCACCAGCGACCGACCGCGATCCTGGGGCTCGGCGGGGCCGCCGAGGAGGTCGACGAGGGTCGGCGCGACGTCGATCGTGCCGACGGGCTCCTCGATGAGGTGCCCCGGGTGTCCGGGGATCGAGAACGCCAGCGGGACGCGCACGTCCTCCTCGAACACATTGGGCCCGTGCAGCATGAGCCCGTGGTCGCCCAGCCCCTCCCCGTGGTCGGCCACGAGGACGACAATCGTGTTCTCGTCGAGGCCCATCTCCTGCATCGCTGCGGTGAGCTTGGCGAACTCCTGGTCGAGCCACTTCATGGAGCGTCGATAGCACTCGACCCTGCCGCAGTCGGCCGAGCTCAGCAGCGCCCCGTCGAACCCCGGATCGTGCACGTTGTACATGTGCAGCCAGAGGAAGAACCGCTGGTCCTTGATGGATCGCAGCATCTCGATCGTGGACGGCACCGCGTCGTCGGTGTGCTTCTTCTCGTAGAAGACCATGTCGCCGAACCCCTCGACGAGGGCCCCGATGGAGTCGGTCTTCGGGGTGAAGAAGTAGTCGACCGCGACGGCGACCGGCGTGCGGCCGAGCTCCTCCATGCGGAGCGCCAGCGGTACGCCCATGGTCACGTTGTTGTCGCTGACCTCGACGGAGCGGAAGAGGCCGGGCATCGCGAGGTGGGTCTTCGTCGCGACCGAGTACGCGTTCTGGAACCGGAACGCGCCGTCGATCCACGCGTCGAGGTTCGGCGTGTCACCGATCTGGGAGAACGGGACGCCCTCGGCCGGGCGGGCCGGCGGGAGCGCGTCGGCGCGGAGCGCATCGACGACGACGAGCACCACGTTGTACTCGCGCCCATCGATGAGGCCACGCGGCAGCGAGGCAGAGCCTGGATCGTAGGTCCCGGCGTGCACGTCGATCGACGCCAGTGTGTCGCGGAGCAGGTGCGCGTCCTTCGTCCGTCGCGTCTGCCGGAGCCAGTCGCGCGCGACGGGGGAGCCGAGCACGAGCGCCCCGCGCGTGGCACCCGACATGTTGAACCACACCAAGGGCGAGGCCACGCTGGCCGCGAGGGCGGTCACGGCCGCGGCGCGATGCCAGCGTCGCTCGCCCGGCACGAGATCGAGCAGCCGTCGGAATCCGATCAGGCACGCCGTCACGGCACACACGTGCATCGTGAGGTGGAACTCCGGGTACAGGCCGATGGCGATCCGGTGGTCGGCGAGCTGGACCACGACCGTCGCCAGGGCCAACGCGGCGAGGATCCAGAGGCGCCTCCGGCCCGTCGTGCCCACCGGGAGGAAGGCGAGCGCGCTCACGACCGGGGCTGCGACGAGCAGCGCGACGATCGGGACGAGCGTGACCGCCGGCGCGAAGGACTGCTTCGAGATCCACTCTCCCTGCGTGAGCTGGGTACCGACCCACCACGCCGGCCACACGAAGGCCAAGACCAGGACGGCCGACGCGATCGCGAGCTGGGCGCGCGTCCGCCTCGGCGTCGTTTCGGGCACCCGGCGCGCGAGGGCCCACGCGAGGCCACCGAGCAACGTCAGCACGATCGGCAGGAGCATGTGGCCCGCCAGGAGCGTGATGGCCGGGACGAGGCGACTGGCGGCGCGGCCCGTCGGGGTGAACAACGCCCGGCCGCGATCGGTCGCGAACAGGCACAGCCCGCTGAGCGCCGCGGCGATCATCGGCCTCGACGCCGCGGCGAAGAGGCGCGACCCGAGGTCGGAGGCTCGAGAATCGGGGTGCTCGGTCTGCATGGGGATCTGGGAGCGTCGGGCTACTTCGCGTCGGCCTTGAGCAGCGCCTGCTCGGCGGTCTCGACGGCGGCGGCGAACTCGACGAAGGCGGGATAGTCGTTGGCCTCGACGATACCGGCGTGGAGCTTGGAGGTCAGCTCGAGCTCGACGACGTCTTGGCCGACGCCGCCCTTGCGGAGCTTGCGTTCGTAGCGGCCAAACGGGGTGTCGATGCGGATCGGCGCCGGGACCTCGCGCAGGGCGCCGCCGGCGGTGCGCACGACGAGCTTGGCCTCGAGCTGCGGCGCATAGGGGACGACCATGCCGGTCTTCCGGGTCGGCAGCGTCGCGAGCCGGGCCGCGGTGGAGAGCGGCAGCGGGCTGCCGCGCATCATGAGCGCCCCACCCTGCGGGATCGCGTACTGGCTGCCGGTCGCGCTGAACTTCAGGACCAGCGGCCGCTCGAGGTGTCTCTCGTCGACGATGTCGAGCGAGCGCAGGCTCGCGCCGCGCAACCAGCCGAGCTCGGCCTGCTGGAACACCTCGCGGATGCGATCGCGATCGACCTCGCGCAGGGCCTGACGCCACGCCAGGGCCTCGACGCCCTGCAGTGTGATCGTGCCCTCGACCGCGGCACCACCCTCGGCGTCGACGACGATCTCGACGGACCACTGCCGGCGATCGGCGAGGTCGGGACGCGCCGCCGGGACGGTCACCGGGCCGGACTTGCCGTCCGCGTCGTCGATGTGCACGCGCAGCGCGTCGGACCCGGCGTATCCCGAGCTCAGGTAGCCGATCGGCATCACCTTCGATGCGGTCAGCACCATCGTCGGCGCGGCCGGTGCTCCGCCCTTGGCGCCCGGCAGGCTCACCGCGAGCATCGCGGCGTCGTAGTTCTCCAGCATCGGGTGACCGCCGGGGATCAGCGCGGGTCCGAAGCGGTCGCGCAGCAGCCACAGCTCGGCGTGGATGCCCGCTTCGCGCAGCATCGTGCGCAGCAGCATCAGGCGGCTCCCCGAGCGCGCCGCGAGGGTCGCGGTCGAGGCGGCGCCGAGGTCCCCGGCGTCCTCGATGTTCTCGACCACCCAGCTCCACAGCGTCGTGAGCCTCTCGCGGGCGTCGGTGCGCTTGCCGACGATCTTGCGGACGAGTCGCCGGAGCTCGACGTTGCTCCGCTGCCCGGCCCGGATCTGCACCGCCAGCCCATCGAGGTACGACGGCACGTCGAGTTCGGTGTAGACGCGGACGTTGGGCAGCTCGTCGAGCAGCGCGCGGTGCCCGGGCTCGTCGCCGAGCCGCTCGACCTCCCGCATGCGATACAGGCGCCCCGTCAGCGCCACGCCGCCCAGCGTGAGCGCGGAGATCTCGGGCTTGGGTGCGCCCTTGCGCAGATCCTCGCGGATCGGCATCTGCGGCGGGTGAGCCACGAACAGCTCAGTGCGGTGGTACGGGATGTCGAGCGAGCGGAAGCGAAACGTCGACACGTCGACGTAGCCCGGGAGCGCCGAGGCGGGCTCGCGCTCGATGAGGAACTCGTGCTCGACCACGTCGCCGATCGCCAGGTCGCGCAGCTCGATGCCGTCCTTGCCGGGCACGACCTCGGCCTCGACGAGGGTCCCGTCCGGCTTGATCGATCGCAGGGTCAGCAACCGGGCGCCCTGCGGGACCTCGATCTCGCCGTAGCGATCGAGGGCGGCCTTGCTCAGCAGGTGCACGACCAGGTGCACGACCTGGCGCTGCCCGCCGTTGGCGTAGACGCGCGCGGCAGAGCGATCGAGGACCAGCACCTCGCTGACGCCCTCGTAGGTCTTGCCCGACTTGCGGTACTCGGCGAGCGCGGCGAGCCCGTCGACGCGCAGCGACTCGATCTCGTCGGGGATCCCGAGCAACGCGGCGCTGTGGTGCAACGCATCGGCGTGGGGGAAGCGCTCGAGCGCCGAGCCCAGCTCGCGCCGAGCGCCGGCGATGTCGTCGGAGGCCGCGGCGATGTCCGCGAGGACGACCTGGGCCGAGGCCCGCAACGGGTTGCGGACCAGTACGTCGCGTAGGGTCGAGGTCGCGCCCTGCACGTCGTCCTGGGCGACCTGCAGCCGCGCGAGCGACTCGAGCGCGTCGAGATCGTCGGGGACGCGCGCCAGGGCCTCGCGCCACAGGCCCTCGGCCTCGTCGAAGCGGCCGCGCCGCTGGGCCAGGCCCGCGCGGAGCTCGAGGCTCCCGCCGCAACGCGCGAGCGCGCGTGTCACCTCGTCCTCGCGCGCGACGTCGTCCTTCTCGCGGGCGCGGCCGCGCTGCATCGCGAGCACGCGGCAGTTGCCGGGGGACATCGTCGCGGCGCGCGCGATGGCGTCGTCGCACCGACGCTCGTCGCCCGCCTGCAGGTACGCGCGCGCCCGCAGGAGCTCGCCCCGCAGCCCGGGCAGCGCCGCGTCCTTCGACGCGAGCGCGTCGATGACCTCGGCGTGCTCGCCACGCTCGAGCATCAGCTCGTACTGGCGGAGGCGCGCAGCGGCGGCCCGCGGATCCCGCTTCAATGCCCGGTCCAACGCGGCCTGCTCCCGCGCCAGGGACACGGTGCGGCCGCGCGAGGGATCGAAGCGCTCGAACTGGCCGATCGCGAAGTTCGCCTCCGCGAGCCCCTCGAACCTCGCGAGGGCGTCGCGCTGGCGTTCGGCCTCGTCGACGTCCCCGTCGTGGATCGCGTCCTCCAGGGCGAGCATCGTGCGAAGCGGGGCGTACAGCGGGCCGTCGATCGCGGCGCCGGGACGCAGCCACACCGACTGCACCAAGCGCGGAGAACCGGTGCGCGCCGCCGGGGTCCCGGTGAAGCCGGGCCGGCTCTCGACCAGCGCGCCGCCGGGGGTGCTCGCGCGCACCAGCACCCACGCGCGATCGCGGGGGATGACCGTCGCGACCTCGAGGTGGTGCTCGCCCTTCGCCACGGGCACGCGCAGCACCGTGCGCGAGCGCGCGAAGCGGTCGGTGCGATCGGTGCGGTGCACCAGCTCGCCGTCGAGCCACACGCGCGTCGCCTCCTCGGCCGAGACCTCGAGCTCGAGGGTCTCGCCTGGCACCACCAGCGTGGTCCGCATCCGTCGGATGCCGGCGTGCACCGTCGGGTTCCACAGCCGCACCACGCACGCGAGCTTCACCGCCGCGGCGGTGGGATCGCGGCGGAAGGGCCCGTGGTCCTTCGCCAGCTCGAGGTCGGCCTGCACGCCCTCGACCGGCCCGAGCTCCCACTCCTGCACGCAACCCTGGCGGCGATAGTACGGCGCGTACTCGGCGTTCGCGTTGCGGGCGATGCCCGCGCGGGTGCTGAGCAGGCCCTGCCGCGTGGCCGTGCCGAGTCGATCGAGATCGAGGCCGTCGAACAGCGCGATGAACCGCGCGTCGTCGTCGGGGTGCTCGCCGTGCAGGCCGCCGATGCGCCGCGCCGCGATCTCGGCCGCGCCCAGGTGCAACCAGCGCTCGGGACCGTCGGGGGCCTTCGCAGCGTCGCGCACGATCGCGTACGCCAGCGCCACGGTCGTGTCCGACTCGAGCCGCGCGTCGGCGATCATCAGGCGGCCGAGCCGCGCGAGGGGGTCGCCGGCCTTCGCGGCGGCGTCGAGCCCCGCGAGCGCGACGTCGGTCTTGCCGAGGTGGAGCCAGCGCACCATCGCGAGGTCGCGCGCCGCGTCGAGATCCTCGGGGTGCTTGGCCACGCGCGCGGCGAGCCGCGCTTCCCACTGCTTCGGATCGTCGCCGTCGGGACGCCCGCCGCGCCCGTGGGGCCGACAGCCGATGAGCGCGAAGCACAGCACGCAGATGACGTGCGCCCATCGAACGACGCGCGCGGCACGACGGATGGGCGTCGAGGCGGCCCCACGGACACACAATGGCGAGTTCATCGGTCGTCCTCGATCGTGAAGGTCTGTTCGAGGCCCGCGTCGATCTGACGGAGGAACTCGCGGAAGGCGGGGTACTCGGCCTTGCCGACGCGCGGCCGACTCAGCTCGATCGACGTGCGGACCGTCGCGCCGTCCTCGGTGGACTCGATCGCCAGATCGAAGCGCCCGAACGGCCCCTCGATGCTGCGCGCCGCGGGCAGCGACGAGAACCGCTTGCCCCGGGGCAGCCGGTAGCGAACGCTGTGGGTCTCGATCGACGGCACGTCGATCACCAGGTCGTACTTCCGCTCGTCCTGCGGCGCGAGGCTCTCGGCGAGCCGCGAGGCGCGGCCGAGCACGCGGAAGCGCTGGCGGCCGTCGCCCTGGGCCTGCGCCCAGCGCTGCACCTCGAGCTCGATCGACATGTTCGGCGGCTTCGCGATGTCATCGAGACCGTCGGCCCGGAGCCGCTTGATCTCGGCGCCGGGATACATGTCGCCGAAGGCCTTCTGCAGCTTCTCGACCCGCTCGCCGGCCGACTGGAATTCGTAGCGCACGCCCGCCGCCGCCGAGCCGCGCACCGCGAGTTCCTGCTCGATGCTCGCCGCCCCGCCTGCGTCGATGCGGACCTTCTGCACCGAGTCGCGGACGTTCGCCGACGCCGTGCTCATCGGGATCCGGCGGAACTCGGCCCCCTTGCCGTCCTTGACCACGAGCACGGTCGCGCCCTGATCGCTCGAGGGGAGCTCGTCGGGCCCCGACCACTCGGCGGTGCCGTCGAGGAACAGGTCGAGCGACGGCACGTAGGTGATGGCGTGGTTGAAGAGCGCCAGCGAGGCCGGGGTCCCCGGTGCGTTGCCCTGGTCGCGGGTGCGCACCAGCACGAGGTTGCTGTCGATCCCGGCCTGCTTCAGCATGACCTTGAGGAGGCTCGCCTTGTCCTTGCAGTCGCCGAAGCGCCGGCTGTAGATGTCCGTGGTGCGATACGGTTTGTAGCCGTGGATGCCGAACTCCAGGCCGACGTACCGCGTGTTGCGGACGACGTGCTCGTAGATGGCGTCGACCTTCTGCTTGTCGGTCGCGCCGGTCGGCAGCTTCGCCAGCACGTCCTCGACCGCGCCCGCGATCGCGTCGTCGACGATGAGCTGCTCCTCGACCAGGCCCCAATACCAGCGCCCGACGTCGTCCCAGGTCTCGTAGGTGCTGACGTGGAGGAACTTCGTGACCTCGATCCACCCGGGCATCCCCTGCTCGGGCTTGATCGCGGGCACGTCCTTCAGCACATGGCGGTAGGTCGTCGTCTTCGCGTCCTTGCTCGCGGCCTTGGTCACGTCGACGTTGAAGTACATCGGCTTGTCGGTCGGGGCCTCGAGCACGTACTCGATGAACGCGCGGGGCTCGGTGCCCGACAGCGGCACGATGTCGCCGAAGTACTGATCGAACATGTTGCGTGCCGCGGTGTCGCGGCGCAGGAACGCGACCTCGAGCGTGTCGCCGACGCGCAGCCCCGGGAACAGCACCTGCAGCTGGCGCTGGTCGTAGAACATGCGGTAACCGGCGGAGGCCAGGCCCACGAGCCGCTCGTCGCCGAGCTCCTCGATCGATCCATCGGCCCGCCGGACCCGCGCGCGGCGGACCTCGACCATGCTCTCGGCCGGATCGTAGGAGTAGACCTGCACCGCTTGGCTGCGGATCCCTCGATCGTCGAGGATGCGGATGATCCGGTGATCGAGGCGCTCGGTGAGGCCGTTGGGCAGCACCTTCACCGCCATGCGGTGGTGCAGCACGCCGGCCTGCTGGCCCTTCCACGAGCCCGGGGTCTTGCGTGCGCCGACGTCCTCGAGCTTCACGCCCCAGCGGTGGAACAGATCCTTGGCCTCGCGGCGATCGAGCGAGGCGAGCAGCTCGCGGACGTCGGGCTGCTGGGGTCGCAGCGCCAGCGAGCGCTTGAGGCTGGCGACGGCGGCCGGCCCGGCGCCCATGCGCGCGAGCAGCCGCCCGTGGATGGCGTGGAGCTCGGCGTCCTGCGGGGCGAGCAGCACGGCGCGCGCCATCGCCTCCTGGGCGGCCTCGAGATCGCCGCGGGCCTGCTCGAGCCGCGCGACCTCGGCGTGCGACTCCGGAAGACCCGGCATCGCGTCGGCGGCCCGCCGCGCCTGATCGGCGGCCTCGTCGGCGCGGCCGAGCTCGAGCAGCGCGTCGATGCGCGCCGCCAACGTCGATCGATTGCCGCCGTGGGCCCGCGTCGTCGCGTCGTAGACGGCCAGCGCGGCCGCCGTGCGCCCGAGGTCGCGCAGGCGCGCCGCGAGCGACAGCTGCATCGTCTGTGACACCGGGTGACGCCGCGCGAGATCCTCGTTCCAGCGCAGGGCCGACCACGCCATCCCCCGCTCGGCGAGGCGATCCGCCAGGGCGAGCTCGATGATCGGATCGTCGGGCGCCGCGCGGTGGGCCGCCTCGAGCAGCTCGTCGTGGCGTTGGTCGAGGCCGAGCGACCGCTCGCGCCAGGCCAGCTCGAGCAACAGCTGGCCGTGCAGCGGACCGCCGCCGCGCTGCTTCTGTGCACGCGAGGCCCCGGCCGCGAGGGCCTGCCGACTCCCGTTGGGATCCGGATCGAGGATCGCGAGCATCAGCGCAGAGCGGGCGGTGGCGAGCTTCGCATCGACCTCGCGGGCCTTCACCGACGCCGACTTGTCGTCCCGATCGAACGGGTGGACCCAGCGGTAGAACTCGACCAACGCGAGGCCGGCGTCGCCGCGGCCCTTGCCCGAGGCGCGGGCCTCGAGCTCGCGGCGCAGCGACGCGACGCTGGCCGCAGCGCCCTTCGAAGCCGCGGAGCGCGTGCCCGCGGGCGCGACCCCGGCCGGTGGCTCCGCGAGCACCTTCAAGCCGGGGATCGGCGCGCCGTCGACCGCCGAGAGCCGGGCGTAGAACCCCCACATGCCCTCGATGACCGCGACCTTCACGAGGATGCGATTCCAGCCCGCGCGCAGGGCGAGGCCGTGGGTGTCCTGCAGCGGGTCGGGCATGCGGTACGCATCGCCGCCGCCGATCTCGACGCCGTCGACCCACAGCGCGTACGGCCCACCCGTGCCCACGTGGATCGCCGCCGGCGTGTCGCGCTCGACGTGTACCCACGTCGTCGCGTAGCCCACCGCGGCGTCGGCCGGGCGCAGCAGATCGTCGAAGCCGACGTAGCCGCCGCGCGGGAGGCTCTCGTAGTCCCATGCACGCCAGCCGATCGCCTCGCCGGCGAGCTTGCCGAACACCTGCGCGTCGGCGGAGAACGGCGCCGTCTCGGGCTCGTACCGGGTCGACTCGCCGACGCGGTTGGCGTTCTCGAACGGCCCGATGATCTGCCAGTCGAGCAGGTAGCCCTCGGCGCGCAGGCGACGGGCGGCCGCGGGCAAGCGACCCGCCGATTCGTCGAGGCGCGCCGCGAGGTAGTTCGCGTAGCTGCGGACGAGCGGGTGGCGACGCGCGTCCTTGGCGACGGCGCCGACGAAGCGCTCGAGCCTCGCGGGTTCGATCTCACCGACGAGCTCGCCGAGCAGGCCGAGCAGCGCGAGCACGGCGCTGGGATCCCGGCCGCCGTGGCGCGAGAGGATCTCGCCCCGCCGCTCGAGCTCCCTCGCGAAGCGCCCGGGGCCGCCCTTCCCCCGGGCCGCCGCCTCGGCCCACGGCGTCTGCGGGGGCGCGGCGACGGCAGCCCCCGTCCATGCGCAGAGCAGCAGCGCGACGAGCAGCCCGAGCGGTCCCCGGCTGGCCCGAAGTCGCCAGGGCGCGCGCCGGCGCGGGGAAAACGAGTCCTGGCCGGGCCGCGGTCGTGCGCGCATGCCGGGGATGATGGCCAAACGGGACCGGACGTGCCACCGGTTTCGGGACGGAACGCGGCGGCTTTTCGACCCACCGCGGGTGGCGCGGCGCCCAAGTCGTCCGGTGCGGGGCCGGTTTTCTTGCTATGACTCGGCGCCCTCGCATGTCCGCCGTTCGGCGATTCCTGCTCCGAAATTGGCCCGCGTGGGTCGTCATCGTCGTGGGCTGCGCCGTGATCTGGCCGGTCCCCCTCGGTACGATGCCGATGAGCCAGGATCACACCGTCCACCTCGCACGCGCGTGGATGTACGGCGAAACCCTCGCGAGCGGACACGTGTCGACGTGGAGCTCGTACTGGTACTTCGGGTTTCCCCTGGGTGAGCTGTACCCGATGCTCGGCGACCTCGCCGTCGCGATCGTCCGCGCGTCGACGTTCGGCAAGCTGTCGTGGCCGTTCTGCTACGCCCTGGTGTTCACCGTGGGCTACCTCGTGCAGGGCCTCGCGCTGCTCCGCGTCGCGCGTGCGATCGGCCTCGGCCCTGTGCCCGGCGTGATCGCGGCGGTGCTCACGTTCCTCGACCCCGGCGTGCTGCGCGAGGGCGGGTGGAGCTACACGGTCCACTACGGCGTGTGGCTCCAGCCGGTGTGCTGCGCGCTGCTCTGGTGGGGCTTCGCCGAGATCGCGCCGCTGTGCGATCGGGGCGCACCGCTCGCCGCCCGCAAGCTCGTGCTGCCCTCGGTGCTGATCGGGCTCGCGATGCTGGCGCACCCGGTGGCGCTGCCGGTCCTCGCCCTGGGCGCGGTGCTCTTCGTGCTGCACATGGGACTGCGCGCTGGGCTGGCGCGCACGCTCGTCGCCGCCGGCATCCCGGTGGTGTTCGGCCTCTGCATCGCGGCGTGGTGGGTGCTGCCGCTCATCGCCAACAGCGCCTGGATGGCGAACTTCGGCACCCTGTACAGCGACCTCGGGACCATGGCGACCCGCCTGCTCCGCGGCGCGTGGGCGAAGAACATGGCGCCGACGATCGGCTTCGCGATCATGCTCGGGCTGCTCTGGGCGTGGATCCGCGGCCCCCGCTTCGCAAAGTTCATGGCGACCTTCGCGGTGGTGCTGTGGCTGATGTCGACGTCGGATTTCTTCTTCCGATTCCGGCTCGACTGGCTGTCCGAGAACTTCCGCTACCTGCAGTACCAGCGCTTCATCATCGTCGCGAAGCCGGGCCTGTTCCTCTGCGCCGGCGCCGTCGTGGCCGTGCTCGGCCGCTGGGGCCTGAAGGCCTACCGCGGGGCGAGCTCGCCGCGGGCGCGCTGGCTCGGCGGCGGCGGGCGCATCGCGCTGTCGGCCGCCGTGGCGGTCGCGATCCTCGCGGGCGCCCTGTGGGCCGCGCGCGAGAACAAGGTCGGTCGCATCCGCCTCAACCGGCTGGCCTCCGGCAACCCCACCGACACCAAGTTCGAGGCCGAGTGGCGGCAGTTCGGCGCGTGGGCGAAGACGAAGTGGGACGAGCGCGAGTCGTTCTATCGCTTCGCCTACAAGTCCAAGCGCCACAGCCACGCGCTGGCCGATGCGCCCCTGTACACCCACGCGCCCGCGTACAAGATCGGCTTCACGCCGGGCGAGGTGTTCCTGCACAAGCTCGAGAGCGAGCAGGCCGCCGTGCTCGATCGACTGCGCGTGCGTTACGTCGTCGGCACCACGGTGGCCAAGGGCGCCAAGGCGGTGAAGCGCTTCGGTCGGATCAAGGTCACCGAGCGCAAGGTCACCGAGCAGGTCGCCCGCCTCGTGGGCCCAGGCACGTTCGAGGTGCTGCAGGACGATCCCGACGGCGAGGGCGTCGTGGTCCAGGTCGAGGGCGCCGACGAGACCTCGCGGCTCGAGTTCAACATCGCCGGCTTCCCGCGCTGGCAGCTGCTCCACGACGGCGTCCCCGTCGACTGGTACGAGGTCGCGCCGATCGGCGGCGGCAAGATCGCGACGCAGGCCGATCGCAAGGCCGGCAAGCTGCGCGCCGGCCAGGGCAGCATGCCGTCGCCGCGCGACCCGATGCTGATGGCGATCGATGCCGAGGACGGCACGTACGAGCTGCGCTACCGCCACTGGATGCCCGCCGACATCCTCGGCGTCGCCGCGTTCGCGTTCGGCCTGCTCGCCTGCGCGGTGTTCGTGTGGCGCCCCGCGCCGGCGGATCGACTGCTGGCGCGGGTCGAGGGCATGCTGCGCCCGTGGGTCACCGCGGTGCTCCTCGGCCTCGCGGCCGCCGTCGTGCTCGGTCGCTACACCGCCGGCTTCCTCTCCGAGTGGTCGCTCGCCAGCGGCTGGCTGCGCGTCGGCCGGGCCGACGACGTGGACGGAATGACCAACGGCCCCCTCAAGGTCGATCGCCTCATCAGCCCCGCCGTCCTCGTCGAGGCCAGCACCGACGAGCCCGCGCACATGCTCCTGCCCGGCGTCCGCGTCGGCGCCGATCCGCTCGAGGGCTGGATCGCCGTCGACGACACCAGCGTGAAGGACTCCAAGGGCACCTTCCACTTCGTCGTCTCGGGCCGCGCCGCGGGCACCCAGGACGAGTTCACCGAGCTCCTCTCGGTCCCGATCCGCAAGGGATCCGGCAAGCAGACCGTGACCATCCCGCTCGACGCCCTAGGCGAGGCCACCGAGGTGGATCTCGAGGTGACCGTCCGCGGCCGCGGCGGCAAGACGCCACGGATGGGCTTCGATCTACGGCTGTGAACGGGGGGCGACGGGCGCGTGGCGCCCCTAGACCGAGTCCAGGATCGACGACACATCGATGAGGTACATCTGTCGACCATCCTCGTGGGGGGAGTCGATCACGACGGTGCGACCATCACGCGACGAGCGCGGATGCGTGTCGCAGCGAAACTCGCCGCGGTAGTCGCTCGGCGAGTTGAACGCTCCCAGGGAGTACCGACGCTCGGTCTCGGTGTCGAACAGGAACGGGTTCTGATTCCCCGCGCCATCGGGGTACGTGTCGTTCAGGATCCACCGGCGGTCCTTCAGGTACGTACAATGGCCGTTCACCGTCATGATGCCCTCGCCGATTTGCTCGACCGCCCGCGTCTTGTCATCGAACAGGTAGAACCCATACCCGTTGTCGGGGTCCAGGGCCCACGCGAGGACGGTCGAACCATCGCGCCAGTCGTAGTGCGAGGTCTTGCCATTCGGATCGAGGACATGGGCGTTCCCGCCGTCGAGATCGGTGGTGATCATCCGGCAGAAGATGACGCCGTCGTCGCCAGCGTTGCAGTGGAGGAAGGCCAGACGCGAGCCATCCGTGGAGACCAGAAGGTGATATAGCCAGTGCCGCGCATCGGCCTTGAAGGGCTCGCCGCCAGGCGGATCCAGGCTCGCTGCCTGGGCGATCGAGTAGATGAGTTCGGAGGCGCCCGTCTCGATGTCCATCCGCCAGATTCCGCTCCCGGCAGGGGCGAGCTCACCGCCATCTGGGTCCGGGATCCCGGCGTAGCCGTACCCGCGGCGCACGGTTTG
>LNFB01000039.1 GCA_001464385.1 Deltaproteobacteria bacterium Ga0077550
CGGTCGTTCCAGATGATCTGGCTGGGCGTCGATGGGATCCACTGGAGCATGCAGCCCTGCTGCCAGCTCCAGGCCGACGAACTGCCGAGCTCGATCCACCGGTCGCCTTCCGCGAGGTCGATCATTCCGAGGCCGATGACGTCCGACGCGGCGGGCGTGCGGCCTTCGAAGTCGACCGCCATGCCCAGCACATATCGATTGGTGGGATCGAACTCGAGCTTGTCGTAATACCCGAACCAATGGTGCCGGGGACCGCTCGTGATCCGCCGCGCCGGCGGGATCGGAAACGACCAATCGTCCTCGGCGGCGCAGCCGGGCAACGCCGCCAGCGCGCCGGCGCCAGCGAGAAAGGAGCGACGCGTGTGCATGGAGGGTCTCCTGCCTCTCACGGGATGTAGATGGGGTCGGACTTCATGCCCCCGGGATAGGCATACGAGGAATAGCAAGCGGTCGTCGAGTCGGGGTTCACCTGGATGCAGGCGGGGTCGTACTCCTCGAGGCTGTAGCCGACCTGCACGATGCCGAAGGCGACGGCGCTCTCGATGACGTGGGCGCCGTCTTCGATGTCCTTCGTCGCCACCTCGAATTCCTCGATCGGTTCGAACAGGGCCTCGTCGATCGGCTCCCCATCCAGGAGGACTTCGGCGCCCCCCTGGGGACGGATGATCTGCACGTAGTTGTACGCGAAGGCCACCGCCGTCGCGAAGACATAGCGCTCGAGGAACTGCTCGGTCGGCACCATCTGGTACATCGCGGAGTCGCCGAACGGCGCGAACCCGTCCTCGGTCGGCTCTGGGAGGCCGGGCCCAGCAGGATCGGAACCGGAGTGCCGGCTCTCCAGGTACTGCACCGGCATGAATACGCCGTTGTCGCTGCGGAAGACGACGTTGGTCCCGGACGGCACCGCGATCTCCTGGAAGTCGCCGCGCTTCTCGAGAACGATGGTCCCCACGTCCTGCGGTGGGTCGATCGTGACCTCCACCCCATCGGTCCCCCCGTAGATTCGCCACCAGTGGCGCTCGTTGCCTCGTACGGGCGAATGCACCCCGACGTAGGTGTTTCCCCAGTACTCGAGGGGGATGGCCATCTCCTGCAGCGGGTCGCAGAATCCGACCGGGTACACATCGAGGTCGCGGGTCGGCACACGTCCGCACCCGACCCCCGCGGTCACCCAGATCGGCTTGTCTGCCTTCACCACCATGCCGGATACGTCGCGCGCCGGGACGAGTTCGACCTCGCTCCCCGAGGCCGCGATGCGCACCGTGTCGAAGCGGTTCATCTTCAGCGTGCCCTTGCCGCCGGCGGGCACGAATGGCACCGGCAAACCGTTGCCTGCAGTGTCGACCGGGGGATACCACTCCAGCGTCGTGAAGTTCTCGAGCGCAACCACCTCGACGTAGCTGGGTTCACCCGCCTGCAGCCTGACGTTCGGCCCATAGGACACCGCGACGTACTCACGGCGCAGTGAACTCTCCGGCAGCAGCATCGACGAGTCGTTGCCGTTCGACGCGGCGTACGGTGCGTGGTGATAGGCGACGATCGGCACATCGCTCTGCGCGCGGTACGTGCCTCCCGTGCGAAACATCGAAGTGTCCCCCAGGACGAAGTTGGAGGTCAGGATGAAGACGTGGGACTGCAGGGGCTCGAGCTCGATCTCCTCGACGACCTGCTCCTGGTTCTGGCCCTCGAGCGTCTGGTACAGGGTGATCCGCGCGTTCACGGAGCTGTTCGGGTTGGCCACGACGAGGCCATCCTCGACGTCCTGCCCCGGGTGCAGCTGACGGTTCGCGATGAACGAACAGCCCGCCGAAGACGGCAGGTCATCCACCGAGTCGCAGAGGCCAAGGCACTGATCCGCCGTGCAGTTGTCGTCGACACAGGGGGTGCACGTCGTCTGACTGGGGCACGGTTCGAGGACCCATCCCTTCCCAGTCGGCGCGCAGCGCTCCAGCGCGGCGGCGCTCTCGCAGCGGATCTCGCCCGGTACGCACTCGATGACCGGTGGGCCCGTGGTGACCGCGGTCTCGCCACTCCCCGTGCTCACCCCCGTCGAAGCTGTCTCCTCGTCTCCGGTGGCACTCCCGTCATCCGAGCAGCTCGGGAGCGAAGACAGAGCGGCGGCGAGTACGGCAGGAGTAAGGGTCTTCATTGCGAAATCTGCTCCGAGGAGCCGGCGTCGATCGTGGCACGAGGCATCTCGTGTGTCCACGCGCATGTCGCCCGCGCCCGCGACCTAGGGCGCTCGTACCCGGCTTGCGCGCGATGCGCGCCTACTCGCCGCTGCGCTTCTTCCTCGCGCGGTCCCTGATCTTCTCGACGGCCTTGCGCGCCTCGACCCGCGTGTCGGCGTTCCTGTCCTTGGTCCTGATGCGCTCGAGCAGCGGGATGGCTTTCTCGGTGCCGAAGTCGCGAAGGTGACGCACCACCAGCGTCGTCATCGCCACGTCCTGGGACACCTGATCGAGGTCCGGCAAGGCGGCGTCGCCAGCGACTGCGGTGAGCGCCGCGGCGGCTTCGCGGCGCACGCGAACGTCCTCGTCCGCTGCGAGGAGACGTGCACGGATGGTGTCGTAGGCGGAGGGCGGCGCTGTGCTGCCCAGCACACGGACTGCGGCCGCTCGGACGCGCGGGCTCGCGTGCCCGACGAGTGCGGTCGCCCAGCTCCCGATCGACGCGGTCGCGTCGCTGGTCCCCTCGAGGCCGGCCGCGTTCTCGAGCACCAGGACCAGCGTGTGGTCCGGCGTCTGCCCCCCTTGGACGGACTGTTCGAGCATCGCGGCGAGCGGCGCGGCGAACTGCTCGGCGGGCTTCGACCACCCGGACACGAGGCGCAGCCACGGATCCCAGCTCGCCGCGTCGCCCGCGGTCGCGTAGTGGCTCAGCCGGCCGGCGACGAGTTCGACTGCGAACGCGGCCTGTCCCTGACGTGCGAGCGCCGCGGCCACCTCCAACTCGACCGGCGCTCCCGCGATCTCCTCCAGCCACGCGGTCACCAGCGGGGTCATCGTCTTGGGCGCCCACCTGAGCAGGTAGCGGATCAGCAGCAGCCGAACCGCCGGGTCGTCAGCCTCCTCGAAGATCTCGCCGCAGCGGGCCACGAGGTCGGGCTCGGGCTTGATCGAGACCAGTCGCGCCAGCAGCGGCAGCGCAGACCCGGGCGCGTCGGGGTCGAGCTCCTTCAGGTGGGCGCGCAGGAGATCCAGCGTCGCCGCGTCGTCGAGCTCCTCCTTGGCCACCCGCGGCTTGAACTCCACCAACCGCTGGATGAGCATGCGGTCGATCTCCCCGTCCGGGCTGTGCAGATCGACGAGCTCGTCGGGGTCGTTCGCGACGTCGAAGCGGTACGCGACGTCGACCCCCTTCTCGTAGATGAGCTTGTCCCGACCGACGATGACGCCCAACGTGGTGGCCTTGTTGTTCTCGAAGTAGTAGGCGCGGTCGGGCTGCTGCGGCTCCTCGATCAACAAGGGGACGAGCGATCGACCGCGATCGCCAGGGGCCGCCGTCGCGCCCAGCAGATCCAACAGCGTCGGGGCGAAGTCGATGGTCCCGACGGTCTCGTCGATGACCTTGCCCGCGTGTCCGGGGATCTCGATCGCGAACGGCACGCGGATATCCTCCTCGAAGGTGGTCGGGCCGTGGAGCATCACCCCGTGGTCCCCCAGGCCCTCGCCGTGATCGGCGAGGAACACGACCATCGTGCGGTCACGCAGGCCGAGCCGCTCGAGTCCGTCGAGGAGCTCGCCCATCTGCCGGTCGAGGTAGCGCAGCGACCTGCGATAGTTCTGCACCCGGCCGCGCCCGGTGAGCACCCTGCCGTCGAACCCCGGCATGTGCACGGTGTAGAGGTGGAGGAAGAGCGCGGTCTGGCGGTCGCGACGCGCCTCGAGCAGCTCGAGCGCCTGCGGGATCGCGGTGTCGGTCGTCGGGTTCTCGTAGACCCGCACCTCGCCGAAGCCGTCGAAGAGCGCTGCGACGGGCGGGTACTTCGCCGGCATGAAGTAGCGGTGCACCACCGCGACCGGATCGAGGCCGAGGAGCTCGAGGCGCTGCCCGAGCGGGACGCCGTTCGTGATCGGATCGTCGCTGGCCTCGATCGAGCGGAACATCGTCGGCATCGCGCGCTTGGTCTCGGTCGCGGCCGAGTACGCGTGGCGGAAGCGGTAGGTGCCTTCGAGCCAGGCGTCGAGTCGCGGCGTGTCCCCGGGCCCCGCGAACGCCGTGCCCTCGGGCGGCCGTGCCGGTGGCAGCGCATCCGCCCGCAGGGTGTCGGCGACGACGAAGACGACGTTCATCGACGGCTTGCGCTCGAAGTCGTCGGTGTTGGTCGAGGGCGCCTCGCCCGTGTACCGACCGGCGTGCACGTCCAGATCGGCCAGCACGTAGTACAGCGGGGTCCAGGCGCGCTCCGGCATCGCGTGGCGGATCCAGTCCGCAGCGACCGGGGCGCGCAGCAAGAGCCCCGCGCGGACGTAGGGCGACATCCGGAACCAGCTGAGCGGCGCAGTGAGCACGGCGAAGAGCCCGACCGCGAGCGCGATCCATGCCCCCGCTCCAGGCCTCGGCCCCGACCACCTCGCGATCCGGCGCCACGCCAGGCACAGCGCCGCCCCCGAGCCGAGCGCCTGCAGGAACATGTGGAACTCGGGGTAGAGGCCAGGGGCGACCTCGTGATCGGCGATCGCGAGCGCAACGACGGCGGCGAGCAGCGCGGCCTCGCGGCGACGCCCGCGGAGGTCAGCGTCGGCCGAGCCCTCGGCGCCGCCGGAACCCCACGACAACAGGAGCAGCACGGGGGCACACGCGAGCGCGCCCAGCAGTGGCAGCCACGCCACCAGCGGCGCGAAGGACTGCTCCGAGATCCAGCCGCCGACGATGAGGTTGCCGCCCGCGACCACCAGCGCGTGCCCGAGGGGCGCCACGGCAAGCACACCCGCGAGCAGCGCTCGACGCCGCGCGCCACCCACGAGTCGCTCCGGCAGCAGGCGGACCAGCCCCGTCGCCCCCGCGCCGAGGACGAGGGCGAGTAGCGCGAGCAGGATGTGCCCGCTCCACAGGGTCCATTCGGCCGACCAGCGCAGCTCGGACTGCCCGAGCAACACCATGCGGACGCGCTCGATCGCGAAGCCGAGCGTGCCTGTGGCGGCCACGGCCAGCGCCCACCGCGTCACCGGGATGGGAATCGCGTTCCACCGATGCGCCATGAGAGGGGCCGGAGGTTGTCACAGGACCGCCACCGCCGCAACGCGGGCGTCACGGGGCGGCGTCGCCCTCGGCGCCCGCGCGCGGGGCCTTCTTGCGGCCCGGCTGCTTTGCGGGCGGCTTTGCGGGCTTCTTCGCGAGCTTCTTCTCGATGGCGTCGGCGGCCTTCCCGGCCTCGCGCCGGAGATAGCCGTTGTAGTGCTCCTTCTGGATCTTGCGCAGGAACGGGACGACGCCGGCGGTCCCGATCGTCCGGAGATTCCGGACGGCGAACGTGGTCATGTCGTTGTCCTCCGCGAGCTCGATCAGATCGGCGATTGCGCCCTCGCCCGCCAGCCGGGTGAACGTGGTCGCCGACTCGCGACGCACACGCAGGTCCTCCTTGCGATCGAGCATGCGCGCGCGCGCGAGCGGGACGGCGTCCTTGTCGTCGAACTGACCCAGGACACGCATCGCCGAGGTCCGGATCCGAGGATCTGCGTGGTCCAGCAACCGTCGCGCGACCGAGACCAGCTCGACGCGCGCCTCCGCATGGGCCGCAGTCGGGGTGGCTGGCTTGGCCTTGCCCTTCGCCTTGGTCCCGAGGTCGAGATCCGCGGCGTTGTTCAGGACGAGCTCGAGCACGGAGATCGGGACCTCGACGCCGCCCGTCTGCGACCTCGCGAGCATCGCCGTCAGCGGCCCGACGAAGTCGGCCATCGGCTTGGGCCACGGGGACACGAGGCGCAGCCAGGGCTCCCACGTCGCCGGCGCCCCGGTGCGCGCCCAGTGCTCGATGCGGCCCGCGATCATCGTGGGGGCGAACGCCGCCTGCCCCTGCTGAGACAGCGCGGTCACGACCTCGAGTTCCTCGGGGGTGTCGGCGATGGACTCGAACCACGCGACGACGCGCGGGGTCATCGTCTTCGGTGCGCGGGCCAGGAGGTGTCGGGCGATGAGCAGCCGAACATCCCGCGTGCCCCCCTCGAACAGCGCGGCGCAGCGCCGGACGAGGTCGCGCTCGGGGCGGAGCGCGACGAGCTGGATCAACAGCGGCAGCGCAGCGCCCGGCTCCGCGGGATCGACCTCGCCCAGGCGCTCGCGGAGCAGCGCGAGCACACCATCTTGCTCGAGTTCTTCCGCGACGATCGACGGACGGTACGCGACGAGCGTCCGCAGCAGCGCCGCGTCCAGCTCGCCCTCGGCGGTGTAGACGTCGAGCTTCTCGTCGGGATCCTCGCCGATGTCGAACCGGTGGACGACGTCGATGTCGCTCTCGTAGATCAGCTTGTCGCGCGCCACGACGACGCCGACGGTGTCGTTGTCCGCGGCCTCGAAGAAGTAGGGCCGCTGGGGCTCCTGCGGCTCCGAGACGAACAGCGGGACGAGCGAGCGGCCGCGATCGCTGGCGTTCGGCGGCGCCCCCAGCAGGTCGACCAGCGTCGGCGCGAGATCGATGGTGCCCACCGTTTCCTCGAGGACCCGGCCCGATGTGCCTGGGATCGCGAATGCGAACGGCACGCCGATGTCCTCCTCGAAGACGTTCGGCCCGTGGAGCATCTGCCCGTGATCGCCGAGCCCCTCCCCATGATCGGAGGTCAGCACGACGATCGTGTCGTCGTCGACGCCGATCTCGCCGAGCCCGTCGAGCAACGCACCGAACTGCGCGTCCAGGTACCGCAGCGACCGCTGGTAGCGCTCGACCCGGCCGCCGTCTTTCGCCCCGAGCATGGCGCCGTCGAAGCCGGGGTCGTGCATGTTGTAGAGGTGCAACCAGACGAAGAACTGCTGGTCACCGAACGAGCGGATGAGCTCGAGCGTCCTCGGCACCGCCTGGCTGCTGTCGAGCTTCTCGTAGACCGAGACGTCCTCGCCGAATCCGTCCATCAGCGCGGCGATCTGGGGGAACTTCTCTGCGATGAAGAAGGTGTTCACCACGGCACCGGGCCGCAGCCCCAGCGCCTCCATCCGCAGCCCCAGCGTCACGCCGCTGTTCAGCGGATCGTCGCCGGCGCGGATCGACCGGAACATCGTGGGCATGGCGCGGTGCGTCTTGGTCGAGGTCGAATACGCGTACCGGAACCGGTAGGCCCCCTCCATCCAGGCGTCGAGCCTCGGCGTGTCGCCGGGCTGCGCGAATGGCATTCCGGCCTCGGGACGCGCCGGCGGCAGCGCGTCCGCGCGCAGGGTGTCCACCACGACGAGCACGATGTTGCGTCGACCTCGCCCCTCGAACGTGACGGCCGCCGGCGCCTGCTCGCTGGGCGCGTAGGTGCCAGCGCCCACGTCGAGGGAGGCGAGCATGTCGTGCAGCAGCCGCTTCGCCCGCTGCGGCATCGCGTTGCGGATCCAGTCGCGCGCCATCGCGGAGCGCAGCACCAACGCCGAGCGCGTCGTGCTGGACATCGCGGCCCAGCTCGCGGGCCCTGCGACGCAGACCAACGCCGTCGCGGTCGCGAACACCCACGCGCGCGACGACCACCGCGGCTCGGAGCGCAGCCAGCGTGCCGCCGCGATGATCGAGACCCCCGCCATCGCCACGTGCAGCATCATGTGGAACGGCGCGTAGATCCCCGGCGCGACGCGGTGATCGGCGACCCCGAGCACCAGGACCCCGAGCGCGAGCGCCCCGGTCATCCACTGCTGCCGCCGCGACGCGGGCGCCACCGAGAACGCCAGGGCGAACGCGAGGGGCAGCGCCACGACTGCCAGGACCAGCGGAAAGACGGCCACCAACGGGGCGAACCACTGCTCGGAGATCCATGCACCCGACGCGAGCTCGCGGCCGACCCATCGCAGCGGCCACGCACCCACCGCGAGCGCCACGCACGACGGCGCGACGATCCGGCCGAGCCACCCGTCACGCCGCGCGGTCGGGAGGGCTCGACCGCAGAGCCACGCCACGGACCCGACGAGCAGCACGATCGACGCGAGCGTTGCGTGACCGCCCCACAGCGTCCATTCCTGGGCGACGCTCATCGCGGTGGCAGACGCCCCGACGACCGCGATGCGCACCCGATCGATCGCGAACGTCGTCGTCGCCGCGAGGAACGCCGCGAGCCCCCAGCGACGCCATCCGACCCAGCGTTGCGTCCATCGCGAACCCTGCCCCATCGACCGGGCGAGCTTGTCACAGCGGGGTCACGACTGCAAACCCGCGATCGCGGCCGCCGACGGGCGGCGCCGCGTCAGCGCAGATCGAAGTCGAAGCCCAGCCTCGGGGTCTTGCCGGTGCGGCCCCGGACGCTGACCCGCAGGTCGACGCGCGCGGCGTCGGCGAAGCGATCGATGTCCAGGGCGAGGTCCTGCTTGCCGCTGCGCGATCGGATCGGCACCCGGCGCAGCTCCTGCCATTCGCCGTCGCCGTCGCCGCTGGGACGCCCGTCGACGACGATCTCCCAGCCGCTCGTCGCGTCCTTGAGGGCGTGATCGTCGATCGCGAACCAGCCAGGGATCTCGGAGGTGGCCGGCGAGACGCCCGGCAGCGCCACGGTCGCCGGATCGTCGGCGCTGGCTTCGACGAGGATCGCGGGGCCGATCACGCGGTCGACCTTGATGGGGCCGTTGCTCACGCCGTGCGCGGAGGCCACCCTGCCCTCGCGCAGGTGTCCGCTGGCGAGGTGGCGCTCGGCGACGAAGCCCGAGCCGTAGCGGGCCAGGGCCGCGACCACGAACATCGCGGCGAGCGTCGCCAACACCCACGGTCGCAACCACCCCTCGATCCGCGCGAGGACGGCGGCCGCACGGCGTGGAGCGAAGGCCAGCGCGGCCGCGATGCCCAGGGCCGCCGCGAAGGCGCAGGCGCCGATGACGTCCGCGACCATCCATCGCCGCCAGCGCAGCTCGTAGACGCCGTCCTCGGCGTCCACGCCGAGGAGCATCGGATCGGTCGGCGGCGTGGTGTTGCCCTTGCCGGTGCGGAACTCGCCGGCGCGTCGCTCCTCGGGCGACGCCGACGGGCCGTTGCCGACCGCGGGGACCTCGACCCAGTCCACCGGCACACCATCGTGCAGCACCTGCCAGCGCGGGAATCCGGCGACGTTGAACTCGAGCCGTGTGCCCGGCGCCGCACCGCGCACCCGCACCGCGACGCGCTCGTGATCCACGTCGTCGACGAGCACCTCGAGCTCGCCCTGCCCCACCACGCGGGCGATCTGCTCGGTGACCTCGCGCTCGGAGACCTTGATCTTGCCGAAGCGCTTGATGACCTTGCCGTCCTTCACCCCGCTGGCGCCGACGAAGTACTTCACGCGCAGCCGATCGAGCACCTCGGCCTGCTCGGACTCGGGGCGATGGACGAAGACCTCGCCCGGCATGTAGCCGATCTTGTACGAGGGGGCGCCGTTGAAGACCGGCGCGTCCGCGTAGATGTGGCTGTGTCGCCGGGCCTTGTAGGCGATGCGCCAGTAGTCGCCGCCGCGATCGGCCCAGCGCTTCTTGGCCCACGCGTTGAACTCGGCGAAGTCGCGGTCGGTGCGGCGGTCGCCCTGCACGCGCATCGTCCGGTAGTCGCCGACCCCGTTCTCGAGGGCGACGTCGCCCGCGCTCGCGAGCATCGATCCGGTCACCAAGGCGGCGGCGACGGTGAGGCCGACCGCGAGCGCGACGCGGCCACGATCGCCCGGCACACGGTCGCGCCACAGTCCCCACGCGGCGTGCCCCAGCACCGCCGGCACGAGCCCCGCGGCCAGGTACAGCCCCGGCTTCGCACAGATGATGAAGCGCTGGTACTGCAGGTAGCGGAAGTTCTCGGACAGCCAGTCGAGCCGGAAGCGGAAGAAGAAGTCCGACGTCGACATCAACCACAGCACGACCGCGAGCACGGCGAGACCGCGCACGAACCGGTTGCCGCGCAGCACGCCCCAGAGGAGCCCGACGAGGATCGCGTAGCCGACCGACGCCGGCATGAACTTCGCCCACGAGCCCGACCACACGCGGCGGAGCATCGTGTCCATGTCGCTGTACAGCGTGCCGAGGTTCGCGATCCAGGCGCTGTGCGTCATCATCGGCAGGACCCACCACGCGGCCATCGCCGCGCCGACGCCGGTGACGAGGCCGAACGACACGAGCACCCGCGGCATGTTCGCGCGCACGCCCTGGGCGACGAGCATCACGAGGGTGCCGAGCGCCGCCATCGGCAGCGCGATCGGGTGCGCGAGCATGGCCAGCGCCACGAGCACCGCGGGTCCGACCAACGCGCGTGGCTTCACGTCGTCGGCGCGCACGAGCAGCGCGAGCTCGGCGAACGCCCACCAGATGAACACGCACGCGACCGGCTGCATCCACACGCCGAAGTGCACGGTGTACGCCCAGCCGCCCTCCCGCAGGACGCCGGGGTCGAGGTACAGCAGCACCGCGCCGATGAACCCCGGCGCGCGGCCGAGGCCCGTCGCCCGGGAGATCCGCAGCATCGCGATCCCCTGCAACACGTACGCCGCCGAGAACACGAACGCGTAGCACTGCGGCCACGGGAGCGTGCCGAACGACAGCGCGCGCAGCAGCCCGACGAAGAGATCGCCGAGCACGGGATAGAGTTCACCGACCGGGAACCCGAAGTACCAGTAGCTGCTCCACCCCGAGAGGTGGCCGCTGCGGAGCTCCTCGCCGACCATCCACGCCCGCGCGACGTGGACGGTGTGATCCTGCGACAGCGGCATGCGGCCGATGGGGCCGGGCCAGATGAGCCAGCACGCGAACGCGCACAGCAACAGCGCGGGCCACTGCCGCGCCAGCAGATCCGCGGCGCGTCGCGGCACCGTGCGCAGCCACGGGGCCCGCCGGGGCTCGCCGCCGCGATCGGGCGTCGGGGCCGGATCTTCGGGGGGCGCGGTGGGCGGCGCGGACATCGGTGAGTGACTTCGGCCCGCCTCGGGTGCGACGACGCGGCGGGACTCTAGGGTTGTGGTTTGCGGGCCGTCAAGCCGCACGGAACGGCCGCGGCTGTGGTACTCCTTGCGCCGCCACGCATGTGGAAACGCACGGTACGCGCGCATGACCGACTCGGCTTCTCCTGATCTCAACAACACGGGCATCTCGCAAACCGGCACGTACATGAACGAGCTGGCGGGCGTCAGCATCGTCATCCCGGCGTACAACGAGGAGCGCGGCGCAGGCCCGGTGCTCGTCGAGCTGCTCGAGCTCCTCGATCGCGAGCTGCCCGGCATCCCGCACGAGGTGATCGTCGTCGACGACGGCTCCAAGGATCGCACCGCCGAGGTGATCGAGGAGCACGTGGGCGGTCGACTCCGCCTCGTACGCCATCCGATCAACAAGGGCTACGGCGCGGCGATCAAGACCGGCGTCTCCGAGGCGATCCATCCCTGGATCCTCATCACCGACGCCGACGGCACGTATCCGGCCAAGCACATCCCCGAGCTGCTCGCGCACCGCCGGCACTTCCACATGGTCGTCGGCGCGCGCACGGGCCCCAAGGCCGCGGTCGCGATGCTGCGGCGTCCGCCCAAGTACGTGCTGCGCAAGCTCGCGTCGTACCTGAGCCGCCAGGACATCCCCGACTTGAACAGCGGGCTCCGGCTCATGCGCAAGGACATCCTCGAGCGCTTCGAGAACATCCTGCCCAACCAGTTCAGCTACACGACGACCATCACGCTCGCGATGTTCTCCGCGGGCTTCCACGTCAAGTTCGTGCAGATCGACTACCTCAAGCGCGAGGGCAAGTCGAAGATCCGCCCCATCGCGGACACGATCGGCTTCACCAAGCTCATCTTCCGCACGGTGATGTACTTCGATCCGCTCCGGGTGTTCATCCCCGCCGCGGCGTTGTTCCTGCTCGCGTCCCTCGCGATCGGCATCGGCAGCTACTCGATCACGGGCCAGGTCATGGACGTCACCACGGTGGTGCTGTTCACGACCGGCTTCCAGACGCTGATGGTCGGGCTGCTCGCGGACATGCTGAACCGACGCCTGCCGTGATGGCGGCGCTGCCGTGATGGTCGAGCCGTCCCCACCGCCCGCACGCCCCGCCGCGCCCAAGACGTGGGACTGGCGGATCCTGCCGATCGCGGGGTTCACCGGCCTCGTCATCTGGATCCTGGTCCGCAACCTCGCGGGGGCCGACGAGTTCACCGATGCCCTCGCGAGCGCGCACTGGGAGTGGGGCGCCGCGTCGATCGGCCTGCTGTTCGTGTGCCAGTACATCGCGGCGCGGCGGTGGATGATCATCCTCGACGCCCTGGGCCACCCGATCCCGTTCGTGCGCGCGGCCAAGGCCATGCTCGCGACGTGGCCGATGGCGCTGCTCGCCCCGGCGCGGGCGAGCGATCTGCTGCGGTCCCTCGCGATCGCCGATCTGTGCCCGCCGCTGCTCGGGGCCGGCAGCGTGATCGCCGAGAAGGCCATCGACGTGCAGAGCCTCTGCCTGCTCGCGATCGTGGGCTCGCTGGCCTTCGGCGTGCCGCTGGTCGCCGTGCTCGCCGCGGGCCTGTTGCTGGCGGAGTGGGCGTTCGTGTGGCTGCTCGTGCACCGCCGCGCCACGATCGCGCGGCTGCCCCTCTTGCGCCGCAAGCCCGAGAAGCTCGAGCAGATCCTGGTCGCGTTCACGGCCCTGCTGCAGCAGCCGCGGCGCCTGGCGGCGGTGAGCGCGACCTCGCTGCTGTCGTGGATCGCGGGCACCGCCCTGTTCCAGTGCCTGCTGGTGATGGTCGACGCCGACGTCGGCATCGTCGCCACCGCGGCGCTGTGGCCGGCGGCGATCTTCGCCGGGATGATGCCGTTGACCCTCGCCGGGATGGGCACGCGTGACGTCGCGTTCATCTACCTGTTGCGGGCCGCGGGGCACACGCCCATCCGCGAGGGGGCGTTGCTGGCGGCGACGCTCGGGTACTCGGCCGTGGGCACGTGGCTGTTCGCGATCCTCGGGATCCCCCTTGCGGTCCAGTTCGTGTTACGCCTTCGGCGCCCCGCTGTGGCCGCCACCGCCCGTGCGGCCGTCGGGCAGAACGAGGACCCATGACTGACCATTCGGACGGCGTGATGGACCGGGAGTATGCCGCGGGCCGTCGCCGCGCACCCCACCTGCAGTTTCGTTATCGCGTGCGTGCGCAGCTCGCCGTCGATGCCTTCCGCAGTCGCGTGCCGCGGCAGAGCACGCACCGCGTCATCGAGCTCGGCGCCGCCGACGGCCTCACGCTGCTGGCGATCCGCGAGCTGCTCGGCTCGCAGGGCGAGTTCGACGGCATCGAGCTCTCCGACGAGCTGCTCGCCGCCGCGCCCAGCGTGCCGGCCAACACCCGCCTGCTCAAGGGCGACGTGATGAAGCTGCCCGCGGAGATCAAAGACGGGCACTACGATCTCTGCACCGCGCTCGCGGTGCTCGAGCACCTGCCCGACCCGACCCAGGCGCTGCGCGAGGCGTTCCGCGTGCTGCGGCCCGGCGGTGTGCTGGTGGCGACCGCCCCGAACCCGCTGTGGGACGACATCGCCGGCAAGCTCGGTATGGTCGCCGCCGAGCACCACGAGCAGGAGCTCGACGAGAAGGCCCTGCGCCGCATCGTCGCCGCCGCGGGCTTCGTGAACATCGAGTTCCGCCGGTTCATGTGGGCGCCGGTCGGCGTGCTGCCGTACCTCAAGCTCAAGCTCGACCCCGCGCGATCGCTCGAGATCGATCGCTGGGTGTCCAAGCTCAAGCTGCTGAACTTCGGCTTCGTCAACCAGTGCATCGTCGCGAGCAAGCCATGAGCCACGAGAACGAGCGCTTCCCCCAGCCCGCCCCCGGGCACCGCGACTGGTACGCCTTCGAGGCGCTGCGCGCCCTGCCGCGCATCATCTTGATGGTCGACAAGAACCCGTTCTCGGAGACCTACGGCTGCTTCGACCGCGAGTACTGGCACTACCGCACGATCGACTTCCCGTGCGGCATGAGCCAGGAGTTCTGCCTCGCCCTGGCGATGGCGTTCAAGCACCCGTTCCCGAACAACCCGTACTACGGCAACGAGCGCCTGCGCGAGCTGGTCATCGGGTCGATCGAGTTCGCGAAGAAGTCGGGCCACGCCGACGGCTCGTGCGACGACTACTTCCCGTTCGAGCGCGCGCTCGGGGCCCTGGTCTTCTCGCTGTACGCGATGACCGAGTCGTACCTCGTGCTCGGCCTGCAGCGGCCCGACCTCGTCGAGTTCTTCCACACCCGCGCCAGCTGGCTGTGCAAGCACAACGAGAGCGGCCAGCTCGCCAACCACCAGGCCCTGGCCGCGCTGGCGCTCTACAACGTCTTCCTGCTCACGGGAGACGAGACCTTCCGCAAGGCCAGCGACGACTACCGCGACATCACCCTGTCGTGGCAGAACGAAGAGGGCTGGTTCCAGGAGTACGAGGGCGCCGATCCGGGCTACCACTCGTGCTCGATCGCGTTCCTCGCGAAGCTCTGGCAGAAGAGCAAGGACGAGCGCCTGGTCGCGCCCATCGGCCGCGCGATCGAGTTCGCGAGCTACTTCATGCACCCCGACGGCTCGTACGCGGGCGAGTACGGCAGCCGCAACACGTATCACTTCTATCCCCACGGCTTCGAGGTCTTCGCCGACCGCTTCCCGCTCGCGGGCCGCATCGCGCAGACGTACCTGCAGCGCGGCCTGCCCGAGCGTCGCCGCTACTACAACGACGACAACCGCATGTGCGCCCATTACGTCTACGACTGGATGCAGTCGTGGCTCGACTGGCAGGGCGACGCGCGCGACGGCACGCTCGAGCAGCACCGCGGCCCGTTCACGAAGTGGTTCCCCAACGCCAAGATGTTGGTGAAGAAGACGCCGGCCTACTACGCGGTGATGTCCCTGGCCAAGGGCGGCGTGCTCAAGGTCTACGACGACCAGGGCCCGCTCTACAGCGACACGGGTCCCATCGCGAAGACCACCAGCGGCGACGTCCTCGTCAGCCACATGGTCGAGGACAACCCGATCGAGGCCGAGCCCGCGACGGGTCGGTTCTCGACCCAGGGCAAGATGAGCAAGCGCAAGCACCAGCTCGCGAGCCCCGTGAAGCAGGCGGCCTTCCGCGCGATGAACCTGACCGTCGGGCGCTACAACCCGAACCTCGTCCGGACCACGCTGCAGAAGATCCTCATCACCGGCAAGCCGCGGACCGACGTCACCTTCAGCCGGCGCGTCGAGTTCACGGACACCGAGATCCGCATCCAGGACGGGCTCGACGGGTCGGGCAGCGACGCGAAGCTCGCCCGGCTCGCGATCGGCAGTGACGCGACCTCGATCTACGTCGCGAATTCGACCAACTTCCAGGAGTCGATGCTCCTGCCGTGGATCGACCAGAGCGACTCGGTCGCGGCGTTCAACGAGCAGCGCAAGGTCGAGCTGCCGGTCCGCGTCGTCAGCCGGGCCAAGCTCCGCCGGCCGCTGGGCTGAGGCCCCGTCACAAACCGGCTCCCCGTGCATCCACGGGGGGACGGCGTGCGTCGGCGGACGGGCTTGCCCGTCGCGGCGCGATCCCGCATCGTCGGCTGACCTCCACCCCCACTTCGTCCCCCTGTTCCGTTTCCGAAGGAGACCAACGACCCATGGGCATGCTCTCGCGACTGACCGGTATGAACTCCACCAAGCAGCCGACGGACGACATCCTGCTCGTCCACGCGATGCTGCTGATGGCCGGCGCCGATGGCGTCATCGAGGACGAGGAGATCTCGACGGTCCACGCCTTCGTCAGCTGCCTGTCCGAGTTCAAGAACCAGAACTTCGGCCAGCTCGTCGAGGAGGCCCGCAAGATGATGCGGCGCTACCCGAGCGTGAAGGAGTCGGTCGCGGCGCTGGGCTACCTCAGCACGCCGGCGCTCAAGCACAAGGCGTTCGTGCTCGCGGCCGACATCGCGATGTCGTCGGGCGACGTCGACGAGACCGAGGATCAGCTGCTCGAGACCATGCAGCGGCTCATGGAGATCGACGACCGAACGGTGCAGACGATCATCTGGGCGCTGCACCAGAAGTACGCGCGCTGAGTCGGCGACACGCCGCGCTGCGTGTCACTGGGCGCGCAGCCACTCGGCGAAGACCGCGAGCCCGTGGGCGAGCGGCGTGCTGGGCCGGAACCCGAGGCGGGTCTCGGCCCTCGTCACGTCCGCGAACGTGCGCGGCACGTCGCCCGGCTGCTCGGGCAGACGCTCGAGGATCGCGGTCACCCCCAGCGCCGTCTCGAGGGCGGCGACGAGCTCCGCGAGCGTCACGGGGCTCGAGTTGCCGAGATTGAACACCTCGTGGCCGACGGCGGGGAACGCGATGGCGGCCTGCACACCGGCGATGATGTCGTCGATGAACGTGTAGTCACGGCTGGTGCTGCCGTCTCCGTACAGCTCGATCGGCTTGCCCGCGAGCATGCGCTCCGCGAACTTGCGGATCGCCAGGTCGGGCCGCTGCCGCGGGCCGTACACGGTGAAGAAGCGCAGCGACACGATCGGCAGCCCGTAGAGGTGGGCGTAGGCGTGGCACATGGCCTCGTTGCCGAGCTTCGTCGCGCCGTAGGGCGACGCCGGCCGCAGCAGCGCGTCGGTCTCGGCGAACGGGACCTTGGTGTTGAGCCCGTAGACCGAGCTCGACGAGGCGAACACGAACTTCTTCACGCCGTGGTAGCGCGCCGCCTCGAGCAGGTTGAGCGTCCCGACCGCGTTGGTCGTCTCGTACAGCATCGGGTCCGTCAGCGACGGTCGGACGCCGGCCCGGGCCGCGAGGTGGACGATGCACTCGGGCGCGAACGACTCGACCAGGGCCGAGATCTTCGCACCGTCGCGGATGTCGCCCTCGACCAGGCGATAGCGCGGGTTGTCGAGGTGCGGCGCGACGTTGGCCCGCTTGAGCGCCGGGTCGTAGTAGTCGTTGAAGTCGTCGACGACCGCGACGTGTCCGCCCGCGGCGATCAGGCGGTCGACGAGGTGCGATCCGATGAACCCGGCGCCGCCGGTGACGAGGGTGCGCGCGTAGTGCTGGGACATGGCGAAGGGCCGGCGGTCGGCTCGGCGAGCGGAGTATAGCGCCTGTCGACGGCGGGCCGCCCGCGGGCGATTCTCTGGGCGAGTGGCGGTCCTCAGCAGCAACGCGCGCAAGCACGAGAGCACGAACCCCGCGCTGCGGCTGGTGCTCGGGCACTTCCGTCGCACGCTGTGCCGCGTCGTCCGGGAGCTGCGGCCGCGCACGGTGTTCGACGTCGGCTGCGGCGAGGGCTACATGCTCGCGGCGGTCCGCGCGGCGCTGCAGGGCGCCGGCGTCGAGGCGACCTACGCGGGCGTCGACATCAGCGCCGACGCGATCGCGGCCGCCCGCGCGCGGCTTGGCTCCGAGGTCGAGCTCCACCAGGGGGACGTGCGCGCGCTCGCGGCGGGGCGCCGCTTCGACGTGGTGATGATGCTCGAGGTGCTCGAGCACCTCGACGATCCGGCGCCCATGCTCGACGTGCTCGCCGGGATCGCGGGCGGTCACGTGGTGCTGTCGGTGCCGCACGAGCCGCTCTTCCGCGGGCTGAACCTCCTGCGCGGTCACCACCTGCGCCGGCTCGGCAACCACCCCGAGCACGTCCAGCAGTTCTCGCGCGCGGCGTTCCTGGCCTTCGTGGGGCGACGGTTCGAGATCGTCGAGGCGCCGATCGTCCCGCCGTGGACGATGGTCGTCGCCCGACCTCGGCCCTGAAGTTCACGGCGGCAGAGCCGTGCGATACGCTGTCGACCACGTGACGTCCCAGCTCGGCGCGGCCCCCGACGACACGCTCGGGATCTCGGCGGTGGTCCCCGTCTGGGACGAGGCACCGTCCCTGACCCAGCTGCGCGGCGAGCTGGTCGCGGGGCTCGAGGCGACCGGGCGCACGTTCGAGATCCTGTTCGTCGACGACGGCAGCACCGACGGCACCGCGGCGCTGATCGACGCGTTCGCGGCCGACGACCCGCGCATCCGCGCCGTCCACCTGCGCAAGCACTACGGCAAGTCGCCGGCGCTCGCGGCCGCGTTCGATCGCGTTCGCGGCGAGATCGTGATCACGCTCGACGGCGACCTGCAGGACGATCCCGCGTTCATCTCGGAGTTCGTCGCGCGCATCGAGGGCGGCGCCGATCTCGTGTCGGGCTACAAGCAGGTCCGTCACGATCCGGTCGGCAAGACCCTCCCCTCGCGGGTGTTCAACGCGGTGGTGCGGCGCGTCTCGGGCGTGCCCCTGCGTGACTTCAACTGCGGGTTCAAGGCCTATCGTCTGGCGTGCATCCGCGAGCTGTCGGTCTACGGCGGGTTCCACCGCTTCTTGCCGGTGCTCGCCAGCGAGCGGGGCTTCCGCGTCGAGGAACTCGTCGTGCAGCACCGTCCGCGAACCCACGGGCACAGCAAGTTCGGCGCGACGCGGCTGTTCGAGGGCTCGCTCGATCTGCTGACGGTGCTGATGGTCACGCGGTTCCGGACCCGGCCCCTGCACCTGTTCGGGGTCCTCGCGGGCGTCTCGGGGTTCACCGGTCTCTCGCTGCTCACCTACCTCTCGCTGCTGTGGTTCATGGGCGAGCCGATCGGCACCCGGCCCCTGCTGACCCTGGGCGTGCTGCTGACGCTCGCGTCGATCCAGTTCGTGGGCACCGGGCTGGTCGCGGAGCTCCTGGTCCGCACGACCATCACCTCGCGCGAGATCGTGTCCGTGCGCGAGGGCCCCGCGCGCCTGCCCGCGGCGTCGATGCGAGCCCCCGCCCTGCCGGCGGGCGCGGAGACACCGACGCGGGACGCGGCGCCATGAGGACCATCGTCCAGCGCGTCGCGAGTGCCCACGTCGTCGTCGCCGGCGAGGTCGTCGGCGCGATCGAGCGCGGCCTGCTCGCGTATGTCGGCGTCGAGGAGGGCGACACGCTGGCCGACGCGCAGACGACCGCGCGCAAGCTCGTCGAGCTGCGGCTGTTCCCCGCCCGCACGCCGATGGACCTCGACGTCCGCGAGGTCGGGGGCGGCATGCTCCTCATCTCGCAGTTCACGTTGCTCGCCTCGATCCGTCGCGGCCGTCGGCCGAGCTTCGACGCGGCGATGGCTCCCGAGCCCGCGCGTGCCCTCTACGAGGCGGTCTGCGAGGCCGTCGCGGCGGCCGGCGTCTCGGTGGCGACGGGCAGGTTCGGCGCCCACATGCTGGTGCACTCGGTGGGCGACGGGCCGATCACGATCGCGGTGAACACCCAGGCAGGCGCGCTGGTGTGAACGGTCGGTGATCGGAAGATCGCCGCAACCTGCAGCGAGGCCTCGATAGTTTTGCTTGCCGCGCCGGAGAAGCGGTGTACCTTACGCCAGATGCGGTACGTCATGGCGTTGGCGATGGTGGTGGGTGCCTGTGACGCGGCCGAGCCCGACCCGATGGAGGCCGAGTTCGAGTCGACGCTCCGCTTCGGCGGCTTCCCGAATCCGGCGAATTACCCCGGGAACGGCGACTTGGCGGTGTACGAGGGGGCCTCGACCGCGAGCGAGGACTGCCTCATCTACACCACCGTCGGCACCCAGGTGTATGCCGGCCGTGCCCCGGCGGCGCCGCTCGTCATGAACGTCTCGGGCAGCAGCATCCTCGATCAGGACGGCACGCTGCAGTGCACCCTATCGACGGGCGTCCTCACCTCGCGCCTGCGGGAGGGCGGGCCTGGTGGCCCCGTCCTCTTCACCAACATCGGTCCCTGGATCTTCACCGGCAACATCGACACCAACCAGTCGATCCTCGCCGTGGTCCAGCAGATGGCGGACCAGCTCGAGTACACCTTCCACGGCGCGAGCATCTACGAGCACACGCAGTTCGACGGAGCGATCCTCGCGACCGCGACCACGTCGATCTCGAACGCCGAGGCCAAGCGCAAGCTGGTGCTCGCAGCGGCGATCAGCGCCGAGTGTGGCGGGCTGGGCCTCTTCGCGGACGAGGGCGAAGAGGTTCACTGAGGCTCGCGGTCGACGACAGCCAGGATTCCTGCTGCCCCGCCGCGATGCACGCGACGGGGCAGCCCCATTTCAGTCCGCGGTCAGGATCATCGAGCCCATCAGCTGCTCGGTGTAGGCGTACTCGGCCATCTCGCCGTCGCTCCAGTCGAACTCCGTGAGCCAGACCCGGCCCGGGCCATCGTCGCGGTAGCCGATCGAGACCTGATCGGGCGCCCAGCCGGCGAGCGGGACGACGCCGGGATAGTCGACGATGTTGGAGCCGCACCCCGATTCGCCCAGGGTGATCTCGACGAAGTCGTTCGTCGTCCAGAACGGGTCACCCGGGGTGAACTGCTCGACGGTCGGGGCGACGTCGGTGCACGAGCCGAAGAAGCCGTTCTCGAGCACTGCCTCGTTGAAGATCGCGTTGAAGACCGCGTCGCTGATGAAGACCTCGGTGAGCACGATGCCGCCGTCGGCGACGTAGGCCTGCAGGGTCGGGCCGTCGAAGGCGCCGTCCCGCGTGATGAGGATCGCCTGCGTGTCCTCGTCCGGGGTGCACGAGAACACGACCTGGAACTCCTCTCCCTCGGGGATGAAGGCCGTGATGTCGCGGCTCGAGTTGCCGCACTGCAGGAGGTTCGGCCGCACGGTGCGGCCGGTGGTGATGGCCACGCACCACTGCTCGAGCGCTCCGCCGTTGCCGTCGGTCTGATCGAGCACGGTCAGCTCCCAGTTGCCGTTGCCCGGACCGACCGTGCCGACATACGCGTCGAGGTTGCCCAGCGGTTGGACGTTGCCGGAGATCGCGGGGGTGCCCACGCACGTCGGCGGTGAACCGGCGTCCTGGTCGAAGGTCGCGTTGATGTCGTCGCCGACACCGCACTGATCGGCCGCGAGCGACACCGACTGGTTGGTGTCGACGTGGCGCACGTCGATGACGAGATCGCCGAGCGCGGTGTGGCTGCCATCGACGAGCACGTCGACGTCCAGCACGGTGCCCGCGAGACCGGCGACGGGGATCGTGCTCTGGGTGAGCGCGCCGGCGCCCGGGCCGATCGCGGCGTCGGGCGCGGTGCAGAACGTATGCAGGCCGGCGCAGCTGTCGGACACGATCTCGCACTGCCCGGTGCAGGTGAGCGAGCCGCCGTCGAAGCCGAGGTCGGAGCAGCTCACCCCGCCGAAGTCGTTCGTGTCGCAGTCCTCGCCGGGATCCTGATCGCCGTTGCCACAGCCGACGCACTCGGAGAGATCCAGGGTGCAGTCCTCGGCGCAGCTCAGCACGCCGCCGTCGAGGCCCATCGAGACGCAGGTCTCGCCCCCCAGCGCTACGCCGTCGCAGACCTCGGTTCCGTTGATCACCCCATCGCCACACACGAAGCAGCCCGACACATCGAAGGTGCCACAATCGCCCCCGCAGGCCAGCGTGCCGCTGTCGAAGCCCTGCGAGACGCAGTCCTCACCGCCGAGGTCCACGCCGTCGCAGACCTCCGGCCCCGCGACGATGCCGTCGCCGCACACATAGTTCTCGCAGCCCGTCGTGATGAACGTGCAGTCGGCGGCGCAGTCGAGGTCGCCGCCGTCGAACCCGAGGCTCATGCAGTCGGCCCCCTCGAAATCGTTGCCCTCGCACTGCTCGTCGCCCTGGACGTTGCCGTCCCCGCACATGTAGTTGCAGCCGCTGGTGTCCAGGGTGCAGTCGGCGTTGCAGGCGAGCACCCCGTCGACGAAGTCCTCCGATGCACAATCGCGGCCGTCGAGGTTGTCGCCGTCGCACTGCTCGTCCGCCGCCGCGTCGACGTCTCCGTCACCACAGCCGACGAATCCGCCGGAGGACGATTCCTCGCTGGACCCGGAGCTCGACGAGTCGGGGTCCACCGTCGTGGCCGTCGTCGTCGGTGCGTCCGTGGTGGAGCTGTCGGGATCGACGCCCGTGGAGTCGCCCGTCGTTGCGTCGCTCGACCCGGTGTCGCTGCTCTCGCCGGTGCTCGGGGAGGCGCTGTCGCCGGGGCAGCCACCCAACACCGTCGGTACGAGCAGCCCGGTGCACACGTGGAGGAACCTACGAGAACTCGAAATCATGGTCGCAGCGTGGGGCAGAGCCACGACCTCGCGCAAGCGGTTTTCCGGCCACCCGGGCCGTGACACGTGCCGAACGTGCCCTGTCGTGCACACCAACCGCGCGTGCAGCGTCGCTACCGGTGGGCCGCCACGATCGCAGCGCGGTGGGTCGCGAGGTCCCGCAGATCCGCTGCCATCGGCTTGGGGATGTCGGCGAGCATCGCCTCGGCGCGGTCACAATCGGCGGCGGCCGCGGCAAGCGTGCCCGCGACGATCTCGGCCTCGCAGCGGCGCAGGTGGGCGCGCATGCGCGAGAGGTGCTTCGTCGCGCCCGCGCGATCGAAGAGCGCGATCGCCTGGGTGTAGCTGCCGATCGCCGCGGCGGTGTCGCCCTGCGCCAGCTGGCTCACGCCGAGGTTGTTGAGGGCCATCCCCACGCGGAGGTCGCTGCCGTCGGCGCCGCCGAAGAGCGTGACGGCACGGCGCAGCGCGACGATGGCGGCCGCATGATCCCCGCGCCGACGCGCGAGCGATCCCTGGGCGACGAGGACCTCGCCGCAGGCGGCGTGATCGGGACCGAAGACCGCCTCGCGGATCGCCAGCGCGCTGGCGTACAGCGCCTGGGCCTGCTCGAAGTCGCCCCGGCCCTCCGCGATCGCGTGGCCCAGGTTCAGCGAGTTCGTCGCGACCAGCGGGTGGGTCGCGCCCTGCGTGCGTCGGTTGGCCTCGAGCGCCGCCGCGAACGCGTCCTCCGCCTCGCGGTGCCGCCCCAGGCGTGCGAGCGCGATGCCGAGATCGTTGCGAGCGCCGGCGATGCCCACGGCGCTCGGGTTCGGCGCGGCCTCGGCCTGTCGGATCGACGCGCTGAACTGCTCGGCGGCCAGCTCGTGGTCCCCATGGGCGCTGAGCGTCACGCCGAGCGCGTGGGCGAGGCTCGCCACCTGGTCCGGGCGATCGCCCGCACGTGCGACGGCGACCTCCGCCGCGAGGCGCTCGTCGAGGGCCTGCTCGGCGCGGTGGAGGTGGTTGCCGAGCAGCTGCAGGTGGCGGGTCCACGCCGTCGCCTCGGCCTCGAACAGTCGATGTGCCGCGGCGTCGTGGATGAGCGCGACCAGCTCGGCGCCGGCCTCCGCGAAGTCCCCGTGCAGCTCGAGGGCGCGCGCCCATGTCTCGCGCGCCGCGACGCGGGTCGGTGCGTGCTCGAGCTGCGCGGCGGCGGCCCACAGCGCGCTGGCCTCGTCGTACGCCGGCTGGATCCGCATCGCGCCGATCAGCGCCCGGGCGTGGGCGTCCTGCTCGCGCAGCGCCAACACACGATCGGCCTCGCTGGCGCTCGGCGCCGCGTCGGCGTCGTCGGGGCGATCCTCGCGGCACCGACTCGGATCGCCCAGGGCGAGCGTCGCAGACACCGCGTGCTCGACCAGCTCGACGTCGGCGCCGGCGAGCACGTCCACGTGGGCCGCGAGCTCGAGCAGCGAGGCGTCGAGGCAGGCCATGCGGTGATCGAGCAGCACGTCGGACTGCTCGCCGCGCACGCGCGTCGCCTCGCAGATCTCGACGTGCGCGGACTTCCACGCCGCGGCGCGCTCGTCGAGCGTCCCGATCGTCCGCGCGGCCGCGTGCGCCGCGAAGGGGGCCGCGGTCGCCTCGAACTCGCGTTGGAGCGTGTCGCGCCGCGCCGCGTTCCAATGGGCATCGACCCGCCCCGCGGCGCCCGGACAGGCCCGTTGACGGCCGTACGCCCACGCCCCACCGCCGAGCACGACGAGCCCCGCGACGCCGGCCGCGAGCAGGCGGCTCCGCGTCCGTCGGCCCAACCCCTGCTCGAGGGCGCCGATCACCGCGTGCATGTCGGCGAAGCGATGCTCGGGGAGTCGCGCGAGCAGCCGCAGCACGACGCGGTGGAGCCATGGCGGCACCAACCGATCCTTCGGTGGGGGAGCGACGGCCCCCTCGATGGCGTTCCACATCGCGGTGGACGCGTCGCCGCGGAAGGGCAACACGCCGTACAGCGCCTCGTACAGCGAGGCGCCGTAGGCGAACTGGTCGGTCGCCGGCCCGACGTCGTGGCCGAGGATCTGCTCGGGAGCCATGTACGCCGGCGTGCCGACGCGGCGCCCGGCCGCGGTGAGGCGGCGGTTGGGCTCGGGCGTGGGCACGTCGAGGTCCGTGATCGGATCGAGCCGCGGTTGATCCTCGGTCGTGCCCGTGCCCTCGTTCGCCAAGGCGAGCCCGAAATCCAGCACGACCACGCGTCCCGACGGCTCGATGCGCACGTTCGCCGGCTTGAAGTCGCGGTGGGTGATGTTCGCGGCGTGCGCCGCCACCAGCCCGCGCGCCGCCTGGATGAACACCCCCACGATGTCGCGCCACGGCCGGACGCCGGCGTCGAGCCAGGTGTCGAGCGTCTGCCCCTCGACGTACTCCATCGCGATGTAGAGCCGATCATCGACCACGTCGACGTCGTGCACCGCGACGACGTTGGGGTGCTTGAGCTTGGCCAGGGCCCGCGCCTCGCGCTGCAGCCGGGCCTGGCCGATGCTGACCCGCGCCGCGTCGTCCTGCTCCCGCCGGCGCAGGAGCTTCAGCGCCACCTTGCGATCGAGCTTGGGATCGTAGGCCGTGCACACGACGCCCATCCCGCCCACGCCGACGACGTCGAGCACGACGTAGCGGCCGAGCTTGTCGGGCACGCGATCGTCTCCCGCGAGCGATGGCGGCGTGCACAGTGCGTCGTAGGCCACGGTCGGCGCGCTGACCCGACCCCGAGCGATGTGGACGACCTCGCCGCCGGTTCCGTGGGCCGGCGCGCCGTCCGGATCGCTCATCGACGCGTCGGAGGACATCGCAGCCAACCAGGATGCCCGCCGGGGCCACACGCGGCAAGCCTGGCGGCCGACTTTGGGACCCGACGTCAGAACGCGACTTCAGAACCCGACTCTGCGCATCACCCACCGCGGCAACCAGCGGATGAGGAGCATGACCCACCGCCAGATGGCCGGGGCGTAGACGACGGGGGTCCCGCGTCGGATCGCGACGGCGACGCGACGGGCAACGGCGTCGGGCTCCCCCGCGAACGGCGGCGGCTTCAGGCCCGCGGTCATCCCCGTGCGCACGAACCCCGGCTTCACGCAGATCGTCCGCAGGCCGGCGGCGTGGAATCGGTGATCGAGCCCCTCGAGGTACGCGGACAGCCCGGCCTTCGCCGCGCCGTAGAGCACCACGGGCTTGCGGCCACGATCGCCCGCGACCGACGAGAACACGCACAACGTGCCACCGCCGGACGCGAGCAGGCGCCGTCGGGCCGCCTCGCACAGCAGCACCGTGTGGGTGAAGTCGACGGTCAGCACACGGGCGAGGAGCGCGGGGTCGGCCTCGAGGGCGTCCTGGGTGGCGAACGCGCCCGCGGTGACGACGACTGCCTCGAGGCCGCCGAGCTGGGTGGTCGCGGTGTCGAGGGCCGCCTCGAAGCCGCTCGGATCTTCGAGGTCGCACGGCCCGGTGCCGATGGTGGCCGCGGGGGCGCGCGCGCGCAGATCGGCGGCGCTGCGCTCGAGATCCGCCGCGTCGCGGCCGAGCAGGCACAGCGCATCCCCGCGGGCGGCGAGCTCGCGGGCGAGTGCGCGCCCCATTCCCTTGGTGGCACCGACGATCGCGACCTTCACCGGCCGCGACTGTACCAGAGTCCGTCGCGCCCGCGTCCGTCCGCGCCGCGCGGGGCCCCTTGCGCTTGCGGCCCTCGCCGATCAGGCTTGGCTCGCCCATGACGAACATCCTGGTCGTGTCGGGAGCTTCGCGCCCGGAGAGCAACGTCCACGCGGCGGTGGCCGCTGCGACGCGTTTCGTGCAGGGCGCGGGCGCCACGGTGCGGCAGTGCGACCTCGCGAGCGTGCGCCTGCCGATCATGGAGTGGGGCAGCGACGATCAGAGCACGCACCCGAGCGTGCTCGGCGTTCGCGCCGACGCCCGGTGGGCCGACGGCTTCGTGCTCGTCACGCCCGAGTACCACGGCAACATGAGCGGGACCCTCAAGAACTGGTTCGACTACCTCTACCTCGAGCTCGCCGGCAAGTTCGCCGGCGTCATCTCGGTGACCGGGGGCGGTGGCGGCGACATGTCGATCATCGCGGTGAAGAACTGCTTCGCGTGGTGCCACGGCTTCACCCTGCCCTTCCACGCCGCCGTACGGCCGGGGGACATCACCGACGGCGAGATCACGGCTCCCAAGGTCGTCGATCGCATCGCACGGATCGCGCACGACGTCGCGCGCTATGCCCCGGTGCTGCGCGCGGCGTTCGACGCGGCGCGGGCGATGGGCCGGGGGCCCGAGGCCGGCGTCGCCGGGATGCACGTCGGAGACTGGGAGAATGCCTGAGGTCGACACCGCCCTGCGCGTGCTGCTCGTGACCGCGCCGGCCGAGGCCGCGCCGGCGCTCGTACGTGCGTTGGTCGAGCAGCGCCTGGTCGCGTGCGGCAACATCGTCCCGGGCGTGCGATCGATCTACGTGTGGAACGGCGAGGTGTGCGACGAGCAGGAGGTCGTGATCCTGCTCGAGACCGCCGCGGTCCGCGTGGACGCGGCGATGCAGGCGATCCGCGCGACGCACCCGTACGCCTGCCCGAAGATCGTCGCCTTCGATCCCGCCGCGGTCGATCGCGACTACGCGGCGTGGGTCGTGGCCGCGACCACGGCGCCCCCCGTGAACGGCTAGTCGCGGGCGCCGGTATCGACGCGCAGGTGATAGACGAGGAACGACCACAGGTCGGCCCACTCCTCGATCTGCTTGCGCGTCGGTTTCCCCGCGCCGTGCCCGGACTTGGTGTCGACCCGGATCAACACGGGGGCGCGCCCGGTCTGGGCGTTCTGCAGCGCGGCGGTGAACTTGTAGCTGTGCGCGGGGACCACCCGGTCGTCGTGGTCCGCGGTGTAGATCAGGGTCGGCGGGTACGCCGTGTCGGCGCGGACGTTGTGGTACGGCGAGTAGGCGAGCAGCGCCGCGAACTCGTCGGGGTTGTCGATGGAGCCGTAGTCCGACGCCCACGCCCAGCCGATCGTGAACTTGTGGAAGCGCAGCATGTCGAGCACGCCGACCCCGGGGAGCGCCGCGCCGAACAGGTCCGGGCGCTGCGTCATCACGGCGCCGACGAGCAGGCCCCCGTTGCTGCGCCCGCCGATGCCGAGTCGCTGGGGCTTGGTGTACTTCTGCTCGACGAGGTACTCGGCCGCGGCGATGAAGTCGTCGAACACGTTCTGTTTCTCGAGCTTGGTCCCCGCGCGGTGCCACGCTTCGCCGAACTCGCCGCCGCCGCGCAGGTTCGGCACGGCATAGATGCCACCGAGCTCCATCCACACCAGGTTGGCGGGCGAGAAGCTCGGCGTGAGCGAGATGTTGAACCCGCCATAGCCGAAGAGGTAGGTCGGGTTGTTGCCGTCGCGCTGCAGGCCGCGGCGGTGGGACACGAACATGGGCACGCGGGTCCCGTCGGCGCTGGCGTAGAACACCTGCTCGGTGACGTACTGCGCGGGATCGAAGGCCACGGTCGGTCGCCGCCAGTTCGAGGTGGTGCCGGTGCCGACCTCGAGCTTCCAGATCTCCGTCGGCGTCGCGAAGCCGGTGAACGAGAAGTAGGTCTCTCGATCGCGGCGCTTGCCGGTGAACCCGGCGACGGTGCCGATGCCGGGCAGCGCGAGCTCGCGCTCGAGCGCGCCGTCGAGCCTGTGGATCTCCACCCTCGACTGCGCGCTGTCGAGGTAGTTCGCGATGAACCGATCGCCGACCACCGAGACGTCGACGAGGGTGCGCATGGACTCGGGGATCAACACCTTCGCGGGGCCGGGGCGCGTCGCGGACACCGCGACCAGCTTGCCCCGCGGCGCGCGGTCGTCGGTGAGGAACCACAGCGTGTCGCCCTCGCTGCCGACGAAGCGCCAGCGCGCCGTGAACCCCTCGAGCAGCGGCACGACCCTGCGGGCCTTGGGCGGGCGTCGCAGATCCTGCACGAGGATGCTGGTCTTGGGGTCGGTGCCGATCTTCACGGTGACGACGAGCCAGCGACCGTCCTCGCTGACCTCGGGCTCGAAGCCCCACTTGGGCTGATCGGGGCGCGCGTACACCAGCGTGTCCGCGGACTGCGGCGTGCCGAGCCGGTGGTAGAACAGCTTCTGGTCGTAGTTCTCGCCGGACAGGCCCTGCCCCGCCTTGGGCGCGTCGTACCGCGCGTAGTAGAGGCCGCGGCCGTCCTTCGCCCACGTCGGCGACGTGAACTTGATCCACGCCAACTCGTCGCTCGTCGCCGCCCCGGTCGCGACGTCCTGCACCCGCCAGGTCTGCCAGTCCGATCCGGAGGCCGACACGCCGTACGCCAGCTTCGCGCCGTCGTGGCTGAACGTCGTCCCCGCCAGGGCCACCGTGCCGTCGCTCGACAGGCCGTTCGGATCGATGAGCAACCGCTCGCGGCCCTCGCGATCCAGCGCGTAGATCGGTGACTGGTTCTGCAGGCCGTCGTTGCGCGACACCACCAGCAGCTCGCCCTCACGGCTGGGCACGCCCCAGCGCTCGTAGTTCCACACCTCCTCGAGGCGCGCGAGCAGCCGCGGGCGCGCGGCGATCTGCGACAGATGCGACGCGGTCACTTGGTTCTGCGCGTCGATCCACGCGCGAGTCTCGGTGGACTCCATGTCCTCGAGCCAGCGGTACGGGTCGGCGATCGTGACGCCGTGGTAGACGTCGACGTCGTCGCCGCGGCGGGCGTCGGGGTACGCGAGGTCCGGGTCGTGGGGCACGATCGGCTCGGCGGTCGCGGAGCCGCGCGCCGAGGGATCCGCCAGCGGCGGCGTCGCGTCGGTGGGCGGACGCCGGCAGGCGGCGAGCGCGAGGACGAGGGCGACGACGGCAGAGCGCATCCTCGGCTTGTATCGCCCCGGCGGCCGCGGCGACAAGGGTCACGCGGTGGGCTCGAGCGACAGCGGCCCATCGACGATGCGCGACGGCGCGAAGTCGGCCACCAACGCCGCCGCCGCCACCGCGTGGATGGAGGGCGACACCAGGCCGGCGCTGCGGGCGAGCGCCGCGACGACGCGCTGCGGATCGGCCCCGCCCTCGCGCAGCGCCGCGATGTCGGGCGCGCCGTGCCGCTTCGAGAGCTTGTCGCCGCCGTCGGCGAGCAGCAGCGGCACGTGCAGGTAGCGGACCGACGGCAACTGCAGCGCCCGCTGCAGCCACACCTGCCGCGGCGTGCTGGTCCACAGATCCTCACCGCGCACGACGTCGGTGACGCCCATCGCCGCATCGTCGACGACGACCGCGAGCTGGTAGGCCCACGCCCCATCGCCGCGGCGCAGCACGAAGTCGCCGATCTCGGTGGCGACGTCCTGCTCGAGCACGCCCATCCGTGGATCTTCGGCGCGGGCGCGCCCCGGGGGCGCGTGCCAGCGGATCGCGGCAGGGCGGCCTGCGACCGCGCCGTGACGCAGGCACGTGCCCGGGTACACCGGCTCGACGCCGTGCGGCGCGGCGGCGGCGTCTCGGAGCTCGCGGCGGGTGCACGTGCACGCGAACGTGTCGAGCCGCGCGAGCGCCTCCGCGTAGTGCGAGCTCCGCTCGGATTGCCGATACGGCCCGTGCCCGCCGCCGACGTCGGGGCCCTCGTCCCAGTCGATCCCCAACCAGCGGAGATCTTCGATCACCGTGCGCTCGTGGATCGCTCGGCAGCGGATCGGATCGAGATCCTCGATCCGCAAGACGAAGCGTCCGCCCTGGGCGCGCGCGTGCAACCACGCGAGCAGGGCCGTGCGCGCGTTGCCGAGGTGCTGCCGCCCGCTCGGCGAGGGCGCGTATCGTCCGACCACCGCCACGTTCGTCGTCGCGTCGAGGATGGCACCGGCGCGGGGCGGGCGACCAGTGCGCCATCGGCCCGAAGGACGCCGTGCGCGCAGGAATTCCGCCCTGCGGTCCGGGCGCGCCGCACCCCGCGATCGGCCGCGGATCGCCGTCGATCGACGTAGTGCACGTAGGCCAGCGCGCATCGAGCTGCACACCGTCGCGCGGGCCCGCGCGCGGGTGTTGCATCGATGCAACACCCCGAAGTATCGTGCGGTCGATCACCCGTTGCTGGTGGCGCGCTGTGGCCGAGTCTGTAAGCTCGCGCCCGGTGGCTGATCGCCTCGACATCTCGCAGCGCAAGAAGGACCACCTTGCGCTCTGCGCCGGCCCGAACGTCGGCTTCCGCAACAAGACGACGCTCCTCGAGTGCGTCGACCTCGTGCACGACGCGCTGCCGGAGATGCACGCGGACGAGGTCGACAGCTCGACGATGCTGCTCGGTCGCAAGCTCGCCGCGCCGATCATCGTCGCGGCGATGACCGGCGGCACCGACCGCGCCGCCGAGGTCAACCGCGACATCGCCCGCGCCGCCGACGAGCTCGGCCTCGCGTTCGGACTCGGCTCGCAGCGGGCGATGTTCGTCCGGCCCGAGACGACGTGGACGTTCCAGATCCGCGACGTCGCGCCCAACGTACTGCTGCTGGGCAACCTCGGGGTCGTCCAGGCCCGGACCATGTCCACCCAGCAGATCGCGGACCTGTGCGGTGCCGTCGGCGCGAACGCCCTGTGCATCCACCTGAACCCGGCGATGGAGATCGTGCAGCCGGGCGGCGACCGCGACTTCTCGAACGGCCTCGAGACCCTCGCGCGACTCGTCGCCGAGCTCGGCATCCCGGTCGTCGCGAAGGAGACCGGCTGCGGCCTGTCGCGGCGCGCCGCCGAGCGCATCGTCGCGACCGGCGTGAAGGCGGTCGACACCAGCGGCGCCGGCGGGACCAGCTGGGTCGCCGTCGAGGCCCACCGCGCCGTCGACGAGGACGACAAGGCCCTCGCCGAAGAACTGTGGGACTGGGGCATCCCGACGGGCGCGTCGGTGTTGCAGCTCTCCGGCATGCCGCTCGAGATCATCGCCACCGGCGGGCTCAAGTCGGGTAGCGACGTCGCGCGTGCGGTCGCGCTGGGCGCCACCTGCGGCGGCATCGCGGCCGCGGTGCTGAAGGCCCACAAGGCCGGGGGTTACGAGGGCGCGAAGGCGTTCCTGCACCGCGCCATCCTCGTGGTGCGGGCCATCATGCTGTTGTGCGGCTGTCGGACGGTCGACGCGCTGCGGCGGACGCCGCGGATCCTCCACGAGCCCCTGGCGTCGTGGCGACCGGAGGGCCCGCTGCGATGAGCCTCGCGCTGCACGAGCACGCGAGCGCGTGCGCGAAGGTGATCCTGCTCGGCGAGCACTCGGTGGTGCACGGCCAGCCGGCCCTCGCCGCGGGCCTCCCCGAGGCGCTGCAGCTCCGCGCGACCCGCCTCGACGATCCGGGCGCGCCCCTGCGCTGCTCGATCCCCGCGTGGGATCTCGACTTCACCCTCGCCGAGGTGAGCACGCACCCGGTCGCGCGCGCCTGCGGCGACGTCATCAGCCACTGCGACGGACCGATCACCGGATGGCGCATCGACGGCACCACGGCGATCGTCGCGCGCGCGGGCCTCGGCTCGTCGGCCGCGATCACCGTCGCGTTGGCGCGGCTCGTCCTCGGGCCGGCGGCGCCGATCGAGAGCGTCGTCGAGGCGTCGATCGTCGGCGAGCGGGTGTTCCATGGCACGCCGTCGGGCATCGACAGCGAGGTGGCGGCGCGCGGCGGCGTCCTGCGGTTCGTCCGCGGCCAGCCACCCGAGGCCTTGACCCTCGCGCGGCCCCTGCCCCTGGTCATCGTGCCCTCGGGCGTCGAGCGCAACACCGCCGATCAGGTCGCGAAGGTGCACCGCGCCCTCGAGCGCTGGCCCGCCATCGCGCGCCCGGTCGTCGAGACGCTCGGCCGCATCGCGAACGCCGGCCAAGAAGAGCTCGCGCGCGGCGACTTCGCCCGCTTCGGCGAGCTCGCCGACATGGCCCACGCGCTGCTCGGTGCGCTCGGCGTGTCGTCGCCGGTGCTCGATCGGTTGTGCGCGCAGGCTCGGGCCCACGGGGCCTTCGGCGCCAAGCTCACCGGGGCCGGCGGCGGCGGCTGCATCGTCGCAGTGCCGTCGGGGCCTGCCGAAGACCTCGCCGCGGTGTTCCGCGCCGAGGGCCTGCAGCCGCTGTGCGTGGAGGTTCGAGCCGCATGAAGACCGCACGCGCCACCGCCCACTCGAACATCGCCCTGTGCAAGTACTGGGGCAAGCGTGTCGACGCGCCCGCGGAGCTCAACCTGCCCGCGACCGGATCGCTGTCGCTGACGCTCGACGCCCTGTGGACCGAGACCGTGGTCGGGCCCGCGGGCGCCGATCGCTTCGAGCTCGACGGCGTCACCCACGTCGACGACGCCGCGCGCAAGGTGTTCGCCCACCTCGACCGGATGTGGCGCGCCGCGGGGCGTGACGGCGCTCGCCCGCACGCGCACGTGCGCTCGACCAATCACCTGCCGACCGCCGCTGGCTTGGCCAGCTCCGCCAGCGGCTTCGCGGCTCTGACGATGGCGGCGGCGGCGGCCTTCGGCGCCGAGCTCGATCGCACGCGGCTCGCGGCGCTCGCACGCATGGGCTCGGGCAGCGCGGCGCGCTCGATCTGGGGCGGCTTCGTGCGGCTCGATCGCGGGAATCGACCGGACGGTGAGGATTGCGTGGCGCGTGCGCTGCTCCCCGCCGATCACTGGGACGTGCGCCTCGTCGTCGTCCAGACCACCGCCGGCAAGAAGCCGATCGGCTCCACCGCGGGCATGGAGCGCTCGCGCACGACGTCGCCGTACTACGACGCGTGGGTCGACGGCGCCCCGCAGGATCTCGATCGCGCCGAGGCGGCGCTCGCGGCCCGCGACCTGCCGACGCTCGGCGCGATCGTCGAGCACAGCTGCTTCAAGATGCACGCGTGCATGCTCGCCAGCTCGCCGCCGTTCACCTACTGGAACGGCACCACCGTCGAGGTGATGCGCGCGGTGTGGGCGTCGAGGGCCGCCGGACTCGACGGTTTCGTCACGATCGACGCCGGCCCCCACGTGAAGGTGCTCTGCACCGCGCAGACCGCCGCGACGTGGGTCCAGCAGCTCGGCGTGTTGCCGGGCGTCGTCGCGGTCCAGACCTGCGCGCCGGGCCCCGACGCCGCCGCGGAGGTGATCGCGTGAGCACGGCCGTCTCGGCGCCGGGCAAGGCGTTCCTCATCGGCGAGTACGCCGTGCTCGAGGGCGCCGCGGCGATCGTCACCGCCGTCGACGTGCGCGCGGTGGCCCACGCCGCGAGTGACGAGCGGCCCGCGGCCAACACCGCGGTGGTGCAGTGCGCCCATGCCCGCGCGACGACCTTCCTCGAGGCGCGCGGCGTCACCGTCGGCGGCGCACCTGCGGTCGAGACCGGTGGCTTCACCCTCGGTCAGCGCAAGCTCGGCCTCGGCTCGAGCGCCGCGGTCACGGCCGCGGTCGTCGGCTATCACCTCACCGAAGGCGGCCTCGATCCCAGCCTCGCCGAGGTCCGCGAGCACGCCCTCGCGATCGCCCAGGCGGCGCACGCCGAGGCCCAGGGCGGCGGCGGCAGCGGGGCCGACGTCGCCACCGCGGTCCTCGGCGGCACGATCCGCTTCGCCGATCGCCGCGCCGAGTCGGTGTCGCTCCCGCCCTGGCTGGCCCTCGGCTTCGTCGATGCCGGCGCGCCCGCGGTGACGAGTTCCTTCGTGCAGGCGGTCAAGGCCTCCGCGGGTCGCAACCTCCGCGGCTACCGCGACGCGATGGCGCTGCTCGCCGAGGCCGCGGCGATGTTCGCCGACGCGCTGACCGTCCCCGATCGCGCCACCGCGTTCACGCAGATCGCTGCGGCCGTCGACCTGCACAACCGCGGCCTGCGGGCGCTGCAGGCCGTCGCCGACGTGCCGATCATGACGCCCGCGATCGAGGCCATCGTCGAGCAGTGCGCCGCCGCGGGCGTCGCCGCCAAGCCGAGCGGCGCGGGGGGTGGCGATCTCGTCGTGCTCTTCGCCCCGGAGCGCGGCGCGATCGATCGGCTCGCCGAGCCCCTGCGGCAGGCGGGCCAGCCCCTGCTCGGCGAGCTGCGGGCCCCGGCCGACGGCCTGCGCGTCGAGGCCCGGACGCCGACGGTGTCGCGCCTGTCGGGCTTCTTCAAGCTGAGCGTCGCGCAGCGCCGCCGCGCGGTCGCCGAGGCCACCGGCCTGCCCGAGGCGCGCCTCGAGGAACTCGCGTCCGCGGGCCTGGACGAGCACCGCGCCGATCACATGATCGAGAACGTCGTCGGCCGCTTCGAGCTGCCGCTGGCGATCGCCACCAACTTCCGCATCAACGGCCGCGACGTACTCGTGCCGATGTGCGTCGAGGAGGCCTCGGTGGTCGCCGCGGCGTCGAACGCCGCAAAGATGATCCGCGAAGGCGGCGGGTTCTCGGCCCACAGCGATCCGCCGTGGATGATCGCCCAGGTGCAGCTGTGCCGCGCCGACGCGGCGCACGACGCTGCCGCCGTCCTCGACCTCGTGCAGGCACACGCGAGCGAGCTGCTCGCGCTCGCGGACTCTGCCCACCCGCGCCTCGTCGGTCGCGGTGGCGGTGCCCGCCAGATCGAGGCCCGCGTCCTCGCCGACGACATGGTCGTCGTGCACGTCCTCGTCGACTGCCAGGACGCGATGGGGGCCAACCTCATCAACACGGTCGCCGAGACCGTCGCGGTGCGCCTCGAGGCGCTCACCGGGTGGGCGCCCGGGCTGCGCATCCTCAGCAACCTCGCCGATCGCCGCCGCGCGCACGTGGCCGCCCGCGTGCCGCCGTCGGCCCTCGCAGCGCCGGGCTTCACGGGCGCCGAGGTCGCGACCCGCATCGCCTCGGCGTCCCGCTTCGCCGAGCTCGACCCCTACCGCGCCGCGACCCACAACAAGGGCATCATGAACGGCGTCGACGCCGTCGTGCTCGCGACCGGCAACGACTGGCGCGCGATGGAGGCGTCGGCCCACGCCTACGCGGCGCAGGGCGGCCGCTACTCCCCGCTCGCGACCTGGCGCGTCGACGACGAGGGGTTCCTGTGCGGCCAGATGAGCCTGCCGGCGGCCGTCGGCGTGGTCGGTGGCGCGACGCAGGCCCACCCCGTCGCTCGGATCGCGATCGAGATCCTCGGCATGCCCACCGGCGCCTTCCTCGGCCAGGTGATGGCTGCGGCGGGTCTCGCCAGCAACCTCGCCGCGCTGCGGGCCCTCGCGACCGAGGGCATCCAGCGCGGGCACATGTCCCTGCACGCCCGCGCCGTCGCCCTGTCGGCCGGCGCGACGGGCACCGAAGTCGAACCCCTCGTCGCCGCCCTCATCGAGAGCGGCGAGATCAAGGTCGAGCGCGCCTGTGCACTGCTCGCACAGCTGCGTTCCGCCCGTTGACCCCGAAAGCGAATCGTCACCATGGTCGCCGCCACCGAACCTCGCCTCTACTGCGTCCCGCCCCAAGTCGCGCAAGACGACACCAGCGACAAGTTCGTGCCGCCCGACGGCGCGCCGCCGGGGCCGTGGACGGTCGCGGCCGGCTACCGCTGGTGCGAGCGCATGGCGTCGTCGCACTACGAGAACTTCCCGGTGGCGAGCAAGTTCCTGCCGCCGCACCTGCGCCCGCACGTCGCGGCGATCTACGCCTTCGCCCGGACGGCCGACGACTTCGCCGACGAGCCGCGCTTCGAGGGCCGACGCAGCCAGGCGCTGGGCGCCTGGGAGACGCTGCTCGAGACCTGCTACCACCGCGAGGTCCAGCACCCGGTGTTCATCGCGCTGCGCGACACGGTGCGGCGCCACAACATCCCGATCGGGCCGCTGCGGGCGCTGCTCACCGCGTTCCGCATGGACCTCACGAAGCACCGGTACGCGACGTTCTCGGAGCTGCTCGGCTACTGCACGCACTCGGCGAACCCCGTCGGCCAGCTCGTGCTGTTCGTCCACGGCCACCGCGAGCCCGAGCTGCACCGCTTCAGCGACGAGATCTGCAGCGCCCTGCAGATCGCCAACTTCCTGCAGGACCTGTCCGTCGACATCCCGCGGGGGCGCGTGTACATCCCCGCCGAGGATCTCGTGCACTTCGGCGTCGCTCACGACGACCTGCTCGGCCGCCGCGCCACCGAGGAGTTCCGCGAGCTGATGACCTACGAGGTCGCCCGCGTGCGCGCGATGTTCCACCGCGGTCGCCCGCTCATCCGCCGGGTCTCGCCCGGGCTGTCGATGGAGCTCGACGCGACCTGGCGCGGCGGCATGGCGATCCTGCAGCGGATCGAGGACCTCGAGTACACCACCTTGTCCGTCCGTCCGACGCTGGAGAAGCGCGACATGGCCGGCATCGCCCTGCGATCGCTCTTCGCGTTCGGTCGCCGGTTCCTCCGCGGCGAAGCGTGAAGTTCGGTTCCCGACGACGTGACGCCATGGAACGCCTCGAACAGGTCGCCAACTTCCTGCCCGAACGCGGGGCCAAGCTGCTCAGGCGGCTGACCAAGCGCAGCTCGTCGAACTTCAAGTTCGCCTTTCTGTTCCTCGGTCAGGGTCAGCGCGACGCGCTCAAGCAGGTCTACGAGTTCTGCCGCGTCGTCGACGACATCGTCGACGAGCGCCCACCCGGTGAGGCGGGGGGGGGACTCGCGCTGTGGCGACTCGAGGTCGCGCGGATGTACGCGCAACACGGCCAGGGGAGCGACGGCGACGGCCTCGCGCCGCAGACCGAGCTCGGCCGCACGCTCGCCGAGAGCCTCGGTCGGTTCCCGTTCCCGCGTCGGGGCTTCGACGAGATCATCGCCGGCTGCGAGATGGATCTCGAGCGTACGATCTACGGCGACGAGGACGAGCTGCGGCTGTACTGCTTCCGCGTCGCCTCGTGCGTGGGTCTGCTGTGCATCGCCATCTTCGGCGACGTCGGGCCCGCGGCCCAGCGCTACGCCGAGCACCTCGGCCTCGCGCTGCAATACACCAACATCCTGCGCGACATCGGCGAGGACGCCCTGCGCGGCCGCGTCTACGTCCCGCAGACCCTCCTGGCGCGGCACGACATGGGGACCGCCGACATCCTCGCGCAGCGCTACGACGCCCGCTTCGTGGCGATGGCCGGCGAATTCGCCGACATGGCCGAGCAGCAGTACCAGCTGGCGTGGAGCGCCCTCGCCGAGGCCGACGTCCGCGCGCTGCTCCCCGCCGAGGTCATGGGTCGCACGTACCACCGCATCCTCGACGAGATCCGCGAGCGGCACTTCAACGTCTACACCCGACGCGCCGCCCTTCGTCGCCGCGACAAGCTCAAGGTCGCCGCCCTCGCCATCGCGCGCGCCAGCCTCGGCCGCCGCGCGCTTCGCCAGTAGACGGACATGGACGGCGGATGGACGGCGGAGTGATGGCAGCGGGAAACGACGGGGCGAAGACGGTCGCGTCTGGCCCACCGGTGGTGGTGATCGGGGCCGGGTTCGCGGGGCTCGCCGCGGCGGTGCGTCTCGCGGACGCGGGACGCCGGGTGGTGCTGATCGAGGCCACGCGCCAGGGCGGCGGCCGCTCGCGCTCGTTCGATCACGAGAGCGGGATGCAGCTCGACAACGGCCAGCACCTGATGATGGGCTGCTACCACGAGACGCTCGCGTTCCTGCGGGCGATCGGGCGCGACGGCGCGGTGTCGTTCCAGCGCAACCTGCAGCTCGACATGGTCAAGCTCGGCGGCTCTCGCATCAAGCTGCGGTGCCCTGCTCTGCCTGCGCCGCTGCACCTCGCCGCGGGCCTGCTGACGATGCGCGGCCTCGGCCCGCTGCACAAGGCCTCCGCCCTGCGCGTGGGGATGTTCCTGCGCGGCGAGGTCGTGCGCCCCGACGACAACGAGACCTGCGACGCGTGGCTGCGTCGCCTCGGCCAGACCGACGGGATCCGGGGCGCCTTCTGGGATCCGTTGATCTGGGCGGTGCTCAACGACGATCCGTTGGTCGCGTCGGCAGCAATGCTGGTCGCCGTGCTCGAGCGGGCGTTCATGGGCACGCGCGACGCGTCGCGCCTCGGCGTCCCGCGTGTGCCGCTGTCGCGCCTCTACGTGGATGACGCCGTCGCGTACCTGCGCGCGCACGGGGCCGACCTGCGCTTCGGCCAGAGCGTCCGCGCGATCGCATGCGATGATCGGGGCGTCAGCAGCGTACAGCTGCGCGGCGGCGAGATCATCGACACCCGCGAGGTCGTGACCGCGGTGCCGCCCGCGGCCCTGCTCGACGTGCTGCCGCCCGCCGTCCTTCGCCACCCGGTGCTGCAGGACGTCGCGAAGCTGACGACCAGCCCGATCATCAACCTGTGGCTGTTCCTCGATCGGCCGCTGTTCGACGACGTGCCGTTCCTCGGGCTGGTCGGCTCGCCGCTGCACTGGCTCTTCGACCGCACCAAGATCGAGGGCATCGAGGACGGCGGCAAGGTACTGCTCAACTGCACGATCTCCGGGGCCCGTGGCTTCGTCGACGACTCGCCGCAGACGCTGGTCGAGCTGTTCCGAAGCGAGGCCGCGCGCTACTTCCCGAAGTCGCCGATCCGCGTGTTGTCGTCGAAGGTCGTGAAGGAGAAGCGCGCGACGATCAGCCACGCCGCCGGCACCTATCACCGCCGACCCGAGGTGCGCTCGCCGGTGGCGGGTCTGTTCTTCGCAGGCGACTGGGTGCGGACCGGGATCCCGGCGACGATCGAGTCGGCGTGCCAGAGCGGGCACATGGCCGCGGCCGCGATCCTCGGCAACGGCTGACGCCGGGGTCAGGCCTTGCGCAGGCCGGGGTCGTCGCCGAGCGGCCCCGAGACCACGCGCAGCGCCACGCCGGACTCGGTCGCGCGCAGCAGCGTGCCCAGCACCGCGCACTCGCGGCGCACGATCGCCAGGCCGCCCGCGCCCCCGAGCTCCGGCACACACGTCGTCAGCGTCCCGGCGTCGTCGCGCCCCTCGGCCGACAGCGCCGCAGGCGTGGTCACGCGGGCCTCGGCGACGACCCGCACCATCACGCGGTTCACCTGGCCACGGGCGTGGATCCGGGCCAGTGGTTCCTGCCCGAGGTAGCAGCCCTTGTCGTAACCGACCGCATAGACGAAGCCGACCTCGGGCGGGAAGAACCCGGGGCGCAGCTCGGCGCCCCAGCCCGGGGTCGCGCTCTCGATCCGCGCCCGCGCGAACTCCTGGGCGTCGACGGGCGTTGCGTCGGCGAGCGCGGCTGCGACCGCGTCGGCCGTACCGACGACCAGCGTCACCGGGAGCGGGTGGCGGGTCGCGACGCAGCGAACGGGCCCCTCGAGTTCGACGCGCTCGCCCATGTCCTCGTCGTCCCACACCAGCGCGACGGCGAGGTCGTCAGCACGCTCGACGGTGACGTCGTCCATGATGATGTGCGACTCGAAGGCCTGGGCCACGGCGTCGAGCTCGCTGCGCGGCACGACGATGTCGTGGGTGTCGCCTGAATCCAACACCAGGAGCTCCGAGACGATCTTGCCCTTGACCGTCAGCAACGCCGCGGTGACGGCCTGCTCCGGGCCGAGCGCGGTCAGATCGCCCGAGACGCTGCCCTGCAAGAAACGGCGCGTATCGGGGCCGCGCAGACGCAGCACGGCGCGGCCTTCACCGAGATCATCGAGTCGCGCACAGCACCGGGCCATGGGGCCGACTGTACGAAGCGAAGATCACACCGCGCAAGCCCTGGCCCTTGATTCGCGCCCCCCGGCAGAGTACGCAGCACAGGTGCGAAGCGTCCGCTGGCCCGGAACGATCGTCGTCGCCTGTGCGCTGTGGCCGGTGGCGCAGCAGGCGGCCGAGGCGCGCGTCGCTGCCCCAGCCGCGCCCGTCGACGCCGCGGACGACGACGGTGACGAAGTCGTAGCGCCGCCGCCGCGCCCGGTCGTCGGCGACACGGTGGTCGCCAAGCCCGGCGCGATCGTCTCGGGCTTCGAACTCCCGCCGTCGGATCGCGACAACCCCTACGGCCCGCGCCCCGACGGCACGCCCACGCTGTCGCTCGATCAGGTCGAGCGCTACGCCCAGCAGAACCCGTTGGTCCGCACCGC
>LNFB01000040.1 GCA_001464385.1 Deltaproteobacteria bacterium Ga0077550
AGCCGCAGTTGCCCCCGCCGCCACCGCCCGCGACCAACACCCGCAGGTCGAGATCGGTGCCGCCGATGCGCACGTCCGAGGCACCGCCGCCGCTGCCACCCCACGTGCCCGCCGCGCCGCCGCCGTTCCAACCGCCGGATCCCTCGCCCGGTACGCCCGCGCCGCCGACGAAGATGTGCACGTCGGTCCCCGCGGCGACCTCGACGGTGCCCACCGCGTGGCCACCGGGCCCGCCGTCGTCGTCGTCGGGCGGATCGCAGCACGCCGATCCGCCGCCCTGGGCGCCCCACGCCTCGATCTGCAGCGCGGTCGCCCACGCCGGCATCGCGAACGATTCCTCGGCGCCGGTGAACGCGAACGTGCGCGACTCGATCGCACACGCGGCGTCGCAGAAGTCCCCCGGGTCGAGGTTGCCGTCGTCGCACTGCTCGTCACCGCCGAGCATGCCGTCGCCGCACACCACCGGCGGCTCGCCCGACGAGCTCGAGTCGGCGGCGGAGGTGGACGACGTGCCCTCGGAGGTGCCCTCGGACGTGCCCTCGCTCGTCCCGCCGCTGCTCGACGTGCCTTCGGTGGTCGGACCGCCGCTCGAGGTGGCGTCGGAGGTGCCCGACGTCGATCCGGAGCTCGTGCCGCCCGAGGTCGTGCCGTCGTCCGAGTCGTCCTTGCCGCACGCGGGGGCGGCGAGGAGCAGGAGCGTCGATACGGTGAGGATGCGGCGTTGGTCCATGCGATCCGGCGTAGCGCGGATCGGCGGCGGTCGGTGTCGCAAGAATCGCTGCGCGCAGGGGGCAGCGACGCTGGATTTCCGCGCGAGACGATGCCGAGCACGGGTCGTGTCGTGGCGCAGGAGCTTCGCGACCCTGGACTCGGATCCGCAGCCGCCCTAGGATGGCGCAAATGCGATCCGCGACGCTCACGCTCGCCGCCCTGTGCCTCCTCCTCTCGAGCTGCGCCGGCATGGTGAAGCGTCGCGGCACGGAGATGGCCGCGGCGCAGCTGCAGTGCCCCGCGGAGCAGGTGACGTTCACGCCGTCGACCGACGCGCGCACGCCCGCGAAGGCCGAGGGCTGCGGGAAGAGCGATCAGGCGATCTCGCACTGCATCACCTCGCAGGGCGGATCGGCGGGCGGCGGAGCGAGCTACGCGAGCTCGTGCGCAGTGCTGTGGTTCTCGTCGGCGGTCGACCAAGCGGCGTTCACGACCAAGTGCCCCAAGGAGCAGGTCACGACCGAGTGGCTCGCGCCCAACCTCGGCGTCGACGCCTGCGGCGAGCGGATGACGTTCACACCGACGCTCAGCGGTTGGGTGCTCAACACGACGAGCGCCCCGGCCGGCGGCTGAGCGCGAGCACGACGCGGTGCTCCGCCGCGAGACGGATCCGACAGCCCCGCGCTACGGCAGCCCCGGGCAGTCGAGGAGCGGCTGCTGCGAGGCCGTGCACGTGATGGTGAGGCAGAAGCCCTCGGCGATCGGCACCGCGCGCCGGAGCTGGTAGCCGACGTCGAAGCCCTCGTCGACGCAGGAGCCCTCGAGCTCGTCGCCGGTCGTCCACCGTACGCACGCCTCGGCGCCGGCGGGGACCTCGTCGCCGTCGCACGTCGGGATCGTCCGCGTCGAGCCGTCGTCGGTGCGGGTCTCGGTCATCACGCAGTCGACCTCGAGCGCGTCGGTGCTCGGGTCGGCATCGGCCACGCACGTCTCGACGCAGCGCCGACGTTGCGGCGGCCACTGCCCGGGCACGCACGCCGGGACGTTGGCGAAGTCCGCTTCGCACAGCCCGTACGCGGTGGGCGTGTCGCCCTCGGGGAAGGCCTCGGCGACGGCGCGCGTGCGACCCGGCGGATAGGCGGTCGCGTCCGCGGTCGTGCAGCCCGGGCCGATGCCGAAGCTCGCCTGCTCGATCGGGTCGAGGGCAGCGGCGAAAACGTCGGCGCCGTCGATTCCCCCGACCCCGCCGAGCACGCGGACGAACACGCGCTGGGCGTCGGAGGTGATCGCGTGCTGCTTGTCCTGCTCGATCACCGCGAGCTGCTCGATGTAGCGCGACAGCGGCTGCAGCACGCCATCGTCGTCGTCGACCTCGGCGCCGTCCGCATCGATCGCGGTCGCGTCGCAGTGATCGTACGGATCCCCCGGGCCCGTGCAGCGCATGCCCGCGTTCCAGCACACCGCGGAGCTCGGCGCGCCGGCGCCGTCGGCCCACAGCGCTCCGCCTCCGTCGGGATCGAAGATCGCGGCGTGCTCGGGTCGCACCGAGCAGTCGGACTCGTCGCCGACGAACAACACGAATAGCGCGGCCTCCGGGCGCAGGAACCCGAACGCGGGATCGTGGGGATCCTGCGCGCGCAGCAACGCGAGCCGGGTCGCCTCGAGCGGTGACTCGTACGTGCAGCCCGACACGCCGACGAGGCCGAGGCACGCGAGCGCCTCGGGCACCGAGAGATCGTCGGGCAGGTTGAGCACGCCCTCGTGGCGCTCGATCCACGGTCGACTGCGGCGCTCGCCGCCGGGCTCGATCGCGGTCGGCAGCGTCGCGATCGACCCGTGCCCGCACGCGTCCGTGCACACCGCACGCTGGTCGATCGCGCGGTCGATCGGCTGCTCGTTCGCGTCGGCGTCGGCGATGAAGTCGCCGAGCCGCGCGCGACATGACGTCGTGACGAAGGCGCCGTCCTCGGCCGCCGAGTCGCACCACGGCTGTCGCACGTCCGCAGTCGTGACCGCGATGCGGTAGTCGAGGACGCGATTCTCGGCGTCGTAGATCCGGCCCCACACGTCGAGCGCGCGGACCAAGTCCGGCAGGTGGTCGGCCATCGACGCCGAGTCGTCGACGACGAGCAGCACGTCGACCGCCGGCGGCGGCGGCACGCAGATCGTCTGGGTCACCTCGCCCTGCCGCTCGAGCCGCGTCGCGCGGGCGGGGTGCACGTTGCACGCGGTCGCGGTCGCGACGAGGACGAGGCGCGTTCGCAGCGGGGTCACGCCCGGGCGGGATGCCAGAACCGATCCGCGGGGATCACCGCGAATCCGTCGCGATCGCGCGGCCCCGGAGCCCGCACGCCGCCAACCGGGTTGGCGTCAGCGTCAGTCGTTCATCACGGTGTAGTCGATCCGGCAGCCGCGGAACTGGTTGTCCTTCGGGAGCCAGCCGTCGCCCTGGGGCACCACGATCTGCAGGGTCACCGCGAGATCGTAGTGGTACTTCGCGGGGTCGAGCTCCGCGTTCGCGGCGTGGACGCTGCCGGTGTCCTCGGGGTCGTCGCCGCGCTTCTGCACGACGTCGAGGCCCGCGATCTCGACGTTGCCGCGCAGCAGCGAGGCGCGGTAGCGGACCTCGTCGCCCGCGGTGTCCGAGTACGAATAGCAGCGCAGCTTCTTGACGCGGCTGGTGCCGTGCGTGACCGGGAAGTGGACGGGGACCGCGAGCTGGAGCGTCTCGCCCTTGTCGAGCGTGAAGCAGGCCGAGCGCCCCGGATTCCAGTCCTTCGCGTCGCCCTGCAGCAGCGTGAACGCGTAGCAGGGCAGGTAGATCGACTGCTCCGTCATCATCGCGGCGATCGGAACCCCGACGAGCTCCGAGAGCTTCGCGCCGGGCGACACCGCGGCCGCGGACGCGGGGCCACCCGGCGGCACGGTCCGCGGGCCGGCGGCGGCGTCGGTGCCCACGGCGAGGGCGCCGAGCAGGGCGAGGGCGGTCGGGCGCAGGGGGAGCTTGCGTGGCGGCACGCCCGGGGGAGTCACGGGCCGCGGCCGATGTGACAGTCCGCGACCGCGGACTCACGCGGGCGGTGCCGGCTCGCTGCCGACCAACCGCGACGCCTTGCTCGCGAACCACTGTGGGTCGAGCATCTTCGCGGACAGCTCGCGGGCGCGATCGGAGCGCATGAGCCGGGCGAAGGCCTCGCCGGCCCAGAACTTCGGGAGCATGCGGGCGACGATGCGCGCGCGGTAGAACGCGCGCTGCGGCAGCGTCAAGCCGAGGTCGCGGTCGAAGTGCTTGGCGATGACGTCGGCGGCGATGACCCCGCTCTCCATCGCGAACGAGATGCCCTCGACGCTGCCGGGCGAGACCAGGCGCGCGGCCTCGCCGATCCACATCGCGCGGCCCTCGGCGATGTCACCGATCCGCGTGGTGACCGTCGCGGGGTGCCCCATCCACTTGCCCCGCAGCTCCGCGCCCGCGAGCGCCGCGCCGAAGTGCTCGTCGAGCAGCGCCTCGAACAGCGGCTTCAAGTGCGTCGCCTCGGCGGCGTGCTCGGGGATCGTGAGGCCGATGTTGAACACGTTGCCCGGCTCGGGGAACGCCCAGAGGTAGTAGCCCGCGAGGCGGCGATCCCAGATCATCACGCCCTCGTCGCGGCGCAGCGCCACGCCGGTCCACCAGCCCATCAGCGTGCGGATGCCCTGCGTGGGGTGGGTGTCGATCGAGAACCGCGACGGCGAGCCGTTGGCACAGATGACGAGATCGGCCTCGAGGTCGCCGTGCTCCGTCGTGACGCCGCGGACGGTGCCGTCGGCGTCGCGGAGCAGCGCGGTGACCTTGGTCTCCTCGCGGAAGCTCGCGCCGTGGCGCACGGCCTCGGTGATCAGCGCGTTGTCGAACTCGACGCGGGGCACGACCCACGCGCCCTCGCGGCCGGCGAGCTGGACCTCGTGACCCTCGGGCCCGCGCGCGAGCAGCCGGGGCATGTGCACGCACCGATCGGCGAAGCGTGCCCGGAGCTCGAGCCGGTCGAGGAGCTCGAGCGCGTGGGGCGACAGGCCGCTGCCGCAGACCTTGACGCGCGGGTAGCTCGACTTGTCGAGCACGATCACCTCGGCGCCCCCGCGCTTGGCCAGGCTGAGCGCACAGGCGGCGCCGGAGGGGCCGGCGCCGACGATCACGATCTTGGGCTGCACCATGGTGAGCATCATCTCCCCACCGCGAGTGTGCACCGTCCGGGGCGCCGCGCACGGTCTGCAGGCGGAAGAATCGGATCAACGCACGCGTGTCCGAGCCCGATCGTGCGGGCACGCGCGGTGCGGAAATTCTCGCGGTCGGGTGGCGCCCGCCTACTTCGCGTCGGGCTTCGCGTCGGCCTTGGCGTCGGGGCTCGCCACCGCGGTCACCTCGCGCGGCGTCGCCGACGAGGGCGGCGGCGCGGCCGCGGGCTCCCCCGTCATCACCAAGGCGGTGAGCAGCAGCGCACACGTCGGTGCGGTCGGACCGGCGCAGCCCTCGTGCGCCATCTCGGGGCCGTTGCCCGACTTCGGCTCGATCTTGATCGAGCCGTCCTCGAGGAAGCTCATCGTGGCGGTGACCTCGGGGGTCGTGAGCTTGCCGCCGCCCTCGATGAGCTGCAGGCCCATCGGCTTGCCCTCGACCGAGACGACGCCGTCGGCGCCGACCTCGAGCGCGACCTTGCCGTCGGCGGTCGTCATCTTGCCGTCGGACGAGAGCTTGCCGATCGGCTTGCCCTCCATCGTGATCTCGCCGGTGGCCGCGAGGGCGAGCGCCTTGTCGGGCTCACCCTTCTCGAAGATCTTCGCCGCGCCCAGGACGAGCACGGCGCCGGTCGGCGTGACCGGGCCCGGCTCGACCTTTGCGGGCTCGGCTTTCGCGTCGGTCTTCGCGTCGGTCTTCGCGTCGGACTTCACGTCTGGCTTCGCGTCGGTCTTCGCGTCGGTCTTCGCGGCGACCTTGCCGTCCGCCTTCTTCGCGTCGCCCGACTTGTCGTCGCATGCGAGCGGAGTGAGCAGGGCGAGACACAGCGCGAGGGTGGTGTGGGGGTGCGGCATCGGGCGAGAGGGTAGCAGCGGTCCCGTGCGGAGAGGCCGTGGGCTCAACCGCCGGCCGGCGTCGCCACGAGATCCAGCCCGCCGCCCTCCCTGCGCAGCGACAGGCGATCGACCGTGATCGACCACGTCACCGGCTGCGGGCCGCTGAACATGCGGGCGACCGCCGCCTCGAGGTCGGTGGCCAGTGGATCGGCGCACGCGAGCTCGGTCAGCGCGAGCGAGGACAGGGTGAGCTCGTTGCCCGCCGCGGTGTAGCGCGCGGAGCCACCGTTGCAGCCCGCGTCGACCTTCACCGTGCCGTCGGCCGCGAACGACAGCGTCGCCGGCTTCGGCCAGGCCGCGTGCATCGCCGTGCTGGCGTCGAGGACCGCATCGACGCGCCACGTGGGCCCGACGAGCTGCAGATCGGGTGTCGCGACCGCGCGGTCGAGGTACTCGATCCGGACGCCGCCGCCCTCGAGCACGAGCGTGCTGCCATCGACGGTGATCGTCGGGCTCGCCTGCAGCACGCCGTAGTACCACGACTCCTGCTCGAGCTTGCCGGGGCACGCCATCTCGGTGGTCATCGCCTTGGTGACGACGAGCTTGCCGCCCTCGATCGCGAAGTGCCCACTCAGGTGGTTGCACCCGGCGTGGGCGCCGAACTGCCCGCGCTCGCCGAACGACATCGACAGCGCCGTGCCCTCGACGATCGCGCGCGGCTTGCCGCCCTCGGTGACGGCGCGCGCCAGGAACGTGCGGCCCTCGACGGACGGCGCCGCGGCGCTCGACGGCGGCGTGGCACCGCCGGACGCGGGGGCATCGGTCTTCGCGGTGCACGCCAGGAACGAGATCGACAGGCACACGAGGACGCGATCGAGCTGCATGGCCCGAGCATGCCAGCTGGTGCGGGCGGTGTCGTGCGGTCGAGCTCGGTCGACGCGGCCGATCGGGATCACGGTGTTCGTTTGCCCAACCACGACTCGGCGTCGGCGCGTTCGCGTGCGGGGAGGTGCTCGATCGCGGCCTCGGCGAGCGCGCGCGCGCCGACCGAGTCGGCCGTGGCCTTGGCGAGGGCGAACCGGGCCCGCGCGAGGTCGACGGGAGTCGCCTCGACGTGATGCTCGAAGATCCGCACTGCGCGTTCGAGTGACGCCGTCGCTTCGGCCGTGTGGCCGAGCGCCTCGAGCGACCCGGCGAGGCGCATCAGTTCCTTGCCGACCTGGCGGTGCTCCGGCCCGAGGCTCCGCTCGCGCAGGACGATCGCCCGCCGGTACTCGATCGTCGCTTCGGCGTGGCGACCCTGAGCCGCGAGGCTGCGGCCCAGGGTCGAGCGCGCGGGCGCGGCGTCCCCGTGCTCGTCTCCGAGGGTGCGCGCGAACACGTCGAGCGCGCGCCGAGCCTCGGCCTCGGCGTCGGCGTATCGGCCCGCGGCCTCGAGTACGGCGGCGAGGTTCGAGCGCACGAAGGCGGCGCGCGCACTGCCTGGGCCCATCGTGCGGGACACCGTGAGCAGGAGCGATTCGAGCTCGAGCTCGGCCTCGGCGTGACGCTCGGCGACCGCGAGCTGCGACGCGAGCCCGAAGCGCGCCGCGATGCTCGAGGGATGATCCTCGCCGAGCGCGGCCGTCGAGATCGACAGGCCGCGTCGGAACTCGACGTCGGCCTCGGCGTGGCGTCCGACCACGAACAGCGCGTTGCCCAGGGACTGGTGGATGGTCGCGAGGTCCGGGTGTTCGGGTCCCAACGCCGCCTCGAGCACGCGGCAGCCCTCGCGCAGCTGGGCGATGCCCTCGTCCGCGCGCCCCGCCCCGAGCAGCGCGTCGCCGAGGCCTTGGAGGAGGTGGCCGGTCTCGACCGCGTCGTCCCGTGGGTCGAGCTCGAGCGCGCGACGAAGGTGTCGCTCGGCCTCGTGAGTCGATCCCGCGACGGAGTGCGCGGCACCGAGCGCGCTGTGGGCCGCCGTGAGGGCGCGGGGCTCGTCGACGCGCAGGGCGAGCCCGAGGCCGACGTTCGCGTAGATCAGACCCTCCGCGGGCTTGCGCTCGTCGCCGGCGACGATGCTCACCAGCACCCTCGCCGCGCGGCCGGCGAGGTCCGGTCGCTCGGCCGCGAGGGCGAGGCGAAGCGCGTCCTCGGCGTCGATGCGCGCCGCAGCCGATCGACCGAGCTGGGCCCGCGCCCGCGCGAGCGCCACGAGAGACTCGGCCTGCAGCGGCCGGTGACCCGTCGCGTCGATGCGCTCGCGGAGCTCGAGCAGGTCGGCCTCGGCAGCCGCGTAGCGCCCGGCGGCGTACGCGGCGCGTCCGCTCGCGAGCGCCTGCTGCAACGCCGTGTGCTCCGCGGCCTCCGCCGGATCGAGCGGTGGTGCGGCCTCATCGTCCAGCCGCTCGACGTCCGCACAGCTCGCGAGCTCGGGCAGCTCAGCGGTCAGCCGATGCGCGTGCGCCAGGACCTCGGGGTCCGCGGTGGCGAGCTGCTCTGCGGCGGCCTGCAGGTCCATCCGCGCGCGCTCGAGGCAGGCGATCCTCAGATCCATCAGCGCGGGTGACTGCGCGCCGAACACCGTCGTCGCGCGACACGCCTCCGTATGAGACTCGATCCACTCCCGCGCGTAGGCGTCGAGTCGCGTGGTGGCGGCCCCGATCGCCGTCGAAGCCCACGGCGCGTCGAGTGCGACGACCACGGCATCGACCTCGGCGTGCCGCGCGTCGTCCCAGACACCGACGAGTCGCGCCGGCGCCCCGCTGCACGGCTCGGGGCCACGGGTCGACCACCATGCCGCGGTGGCGATCGCCCCCGCCCCGAGCACCGCCGAGACGCCGGTGATCCGCGCGCGCCGACGTCTGACGTCGCGATCGTCGAGCGCACGGAGCAGCGCGTCGATCGACGGCCACCGGTGGACGGGATCGGGGGCCAGGCCGCGCTCGACCGCGCGGCGCACGAACGGCGGGACACTCGACCCCGGCGGCACCTCGCGGATCGATCCACTCGCGATCGCGTACGCGAGTTCGGGCAGCCGTCGCGCGGAGAACGGCGGCACCCCGAACAACGCCTCGAACAGCGCGACGCAGAAGCTGAACTGATCGCTGCGCGCGTCCGCGGTGGAGCCGGCGAGCTGTTCCGGGCTCATGTAGGCCGGCGTGCCGGCGATCTCGGGGGCCGCGGTGGCGGACGACGCGAGGGTTGCGACGACACTGCGACCCGACGACAACACCTCGTCGGGCGCCACCGCGTGCTGCCGCTCACCCTGCGCGAGCCCGAAGTCCATGACGACCACGCGCCCGCCGGACGCGACCATCACGTTGTCCGGCTTGAAGTCACGGTGCACGAGGCCCTGCTCGTGGGCGGCGCGGAGGCCGTGTCCGGCGTGCACGAACACGTCGACGACCTCGCGCCAGGATCGCGTCGCAGCGGTCGACCACGCCCGGAGCGTCTGGCCGTCGATGAACTCCATCGCGAGGTAGACCCGCCCGTCCTGTGCGCCGACGTCGTGCACCGTGACGACATTGGGGTGGGTGATGCGGGCCATCGCCTGCGCTTCGCGGAACAGACCGAGCCGCGCCCCACCATCGTCGTCTTCGGGCTCGAAGCGCAGCAGCTTGATCGCGATCCGGCGATCGAGCTCGGGATCGTAGGCGCTGTACACCACACCCATGCTCCCGGCGCCGAGTCGTCCGAGCACGACGTAGCGTCCGATGGCGTCTCCCCGCTCGACCTGTCGCGTCGCCCCGGGCCGACGCGCCGAGCCTGCGGTCCCGACGATCGTCTCCGCGTCGGATGCCCGCGGCGCGGGCGCGGACTCCACGGTGGTGGCCGGCTCGCTGCTGTCCTCCGGCGCCACGACGGCGACCAGCGTACCGCGCCGCCCCTCGGTGCGGGCGGCCTGGGCGATCCGTCACTCGACGACGCGGATCAGCAGCTCGAGCTCGGTGCCGCGGCGGTCCACGGTGACGCGGAACTCGGCGGCCTTGCGGAGCTTGCTGTAGATCTCGAGCGCGGCCTCGGGGCCGTCGAGCGCGAAGCCGTTGATCGCGACCACGCGGTCGCCGTTGCGCAGGCCGAGCCGTCCCCACGAGAACGCGTCGCTGCTGCGGCGGATGCCGTACAGCTTCATGCCGCCCTCGGGGCTGGGCACGATCCGGCCGGCCTTCGCGAGCGTCATCGGATCGGCGATGAGGGCGTCGAGGGCGGCGCGGGTGATCGTCGCCTCGGTGTCGCTGATCGTGGTGATGCCCTCGAAGGGCGGGAGCGGGTCCTCGATCGCCGGCGCTGCGGGGTCCGGCGGCGCCGTGTCGAGGGACGACGCGGACGCCGGGGTGTCGAGGAGACTCGCGGCGAGGGCGATGATCGTCGGATCGACGACGTCCTCGCGCGCGGTCATCCGGACCGCGCGCAGCTCGGCGCCGTGCTCGTCCGCGAAGCCGAAGGTCACCTCGCGCCCGCCGACGAGGGCCTCGACGACGCCGTCGACGGCGGTGCGGGGGACGACGCTGCCGGGCGTGGTGGTCTCGCCGTCGCGCGTCAGTCGAGTCCACTGCAGCGCGCCGAGCCCGAGGATCCGCGGCAGGGCCTTGGTGGCGCGCCGGCCCTGCAGCGCCCCCGCGAGGCTCGGGAGCGCGGCGACGTCGATGACGACCGCACCGTCCGCGCCGGGGGCGATCGCCTCGCCGAGGACATCGAGCCCCTTCTCGCGCTCCTCGTCGGCCGGCCGCAGCGCCGCCGCCGTGCGCAGGCGGTAGCGCAGCCGCAGCGCCGTCCCGCCGCGCAGGATCGCCGCCTCGATCACGCCCAGGCCTCGGCCCCCGAGCAGCGCCACGCGGAGCGACGCGGCGTCCGCGACCTCGACGCCCGCGACGCGCTGCAGTCGATCGCCGTGGCGCACGCCGAGCGCGTGCACGATCGAGTCCGCCGCGATCTCCTCGATCACGCACCCGCCCGCGCCATCCGCCCGGCAGCGCACCCGATCGCTCGCGGCGTCGAGGGCGAGCTCGGTGAGCACGGCCTCGTCGATGCGCCGCAGTGTGGCGGTGATCTCCTCGACGTGCGCGGCGGCGGTCGATCCGACGGGAGGCGGGGCCGGTGTCGTCGGTGA
>LNFB01000041.1 GCA_001464385.1 Deltaproteobacteria bacterium Ga0077550
GACAGCGCGCTGCTCGAGGCGATCGAGGCGGTCGTCGCCGCTGCGCCGCTGCGCCACATGATCACGCCCGGCGGTCACCGCATGTCGGTCGCGATGACGAACTGCGGCGCGGTGGGCTGGACGAGCGAACCTTCGGGCTATCGCTACAGCCCGACGTGTCCGCTCTCGGGCGCGCCGTGGCCGGCGATGCCGGCGGTGTTCGTCGGGCTCGCCCGCGAGGCGGCGGCGGCGGTGGGCTTCGCCGCGTATGCCCCGGACGCGTGCCTCGTCAACCGATACGAGCCGGGGACGAAGCTGACAGCGCACCGCGACTTCGGCGAGCGCGACACCGTCGCGCCGATCGTGTCGGTGTCGCTGGGGCTGCCGGCGACGTTCCTGTTCGGCGGGCCGCGTCGCGGCGATCCGAGCCGCGCGCTGCGGCTGGTGCACGGCGACGTGACGGTGTGGGGTGGGCCGGCGCGCCACCACTACCACGCGGTCAAGCCGCTCGAGGACGGCTGGCACCCGCGCACCGGCCGGGTGCGGTGGAACCTGACGTTCCGCGTCGCCCGGTGACGATCCGGGTCGCGCGACGACCCGGATCGATCCCCGACAGATCGTGACGCGATCGCGCCCTCGCCCGGATCCCCAATCGTGTTCGGGCAGCGTCCCGCGCGATCGCACGGCATCGACCTTGCTCTTCCTGCGGACCATGCCCTCCTCGATCCTCCTCGCGCTGCTCCTCGCGCCGACCCTCGCCGCCTGCGCCCCGCGGCAGGACGCGGCGATCGTCGATCCCGATCTCGCCGGCGCGCGCGCGTCGACCGGCGGCCGCGATCCGCGGATTCCCCCGACCAGCGGCGACTACTCGGCGGCGCTGGCCGACAGCGCGGCGTTCATGCGCGGCGAAATCTCGTTCGCGGCGCTGCGCGCCCGCGTGGTCGCGCGGCACCTCCCGCCGCACCCCCTGGGCGACGCGTACCTCATGATGGTGCCGCCTGCACCGCCGCCGCCCGACGTGTTCGATCCGATGCTGATGCCCGACGACTGGGAGGGCACGTTCGGCGAGATCGCGATGACGATGTTCGCCGGCGACATCACGCGCGAGCAGTACGATCGCCTGCACCGCGCCGCGCACCCCCGCTGCAAGTGACCGGCCCGCGTGGCGGCGCGGGGCGAGCCGCGGTAGCCTCGGCGCCGATCATGCAACAACGCTTCCTCGGTCGCACCGGTGTCCGCGTCTCCTCCCTCGCCCTGGGGACGATGACCTTCGGCAAGGACGACGGCGTCGACGCGCAGATGTTCGGGATGGCGCGGGAGGCCGGCGTCAACCTGTTCGACTGCGCGGACGTCTACAACGAGGGCAACGCCGAGGTGTCGCTCGGCAAGCTCGTCGCGCCGTGCCGCGATCAGGTGGTCCTCACCAGCAAGGCGTACTTCCCGACCGGGCCCGACGGCAACGCGCGCGGCACCTCGCGGTATCACCTGGTGCGCGCGGTCGAGGCGAGCCTGCGGCGGCTCGGGACCGATCGGATCGACGTGTACTTCCTGCACCGCTTCGACGAGGCGACGGCGCTGGACGAGAGCCTCCGCGCGATCGAACACCTGGTGAGCTCGGGCAAGATCTTGTACCCGGCGGTGAGCAATTTCGCGGCGTGGCAGACGGCGCGGGCGATCGGTCTGGCCGAGCGGCACGGGTGGCAGCCGCTGGTGTGCGTGCAGCCGATGTACAACCTCGCGAAGCGCCAGGCCGAGTCGGAGATCCTGCCGCTGTGCCACGCGGAGAGGATCGGCGCGTTGACGTACAGCCCGCTGGGCGGGGGGTTGTTGACGGGGAAGTATGGGGTGCATGCGCGGCCCGAGGACGGACGGCTCACGCAGTGGCCGATGTATCGCACGCGGTACGGGGCGGAGGGGTACTACGATCTCGCCGAGCGGTTCACCGCGTTCGCGCGGGAGCGATCGTTCGAGCCCACGGCGCTGGCGATCGCGTGGGTGGCGAGTCATCCGGACGTGACGGCGCCGATCCTCGGCGCGCGCGGACCCGATCAGCTCGCGGCGTGTCTGCGGGCGGCCCAGATCGACCTCTCGGCCGAGCTGCGCGCGGAGATATCCGCGCTGTCGCCCGCGCCGGCGCCCGCCACCGACCGCAACGAAGAGGGCGTGACGAACACGCTCGGGTCGCGCTGACGAATCGCGGGCGGCGCGGCCGCGGCATGAAAGGCTTAAACGACGGGGGCACAGGAGGCGCCCGCGAAGAAAGGTCCGATGAGGGGCGTTGGCACGGATGCACCGTGTCGTCGTGTCGCTCCCGACACGACGTGCGCAACCCCTGAACCCCAAGGACCCTCGTCATGATCCTCCGTCCCATCGTCTCTGGTCTCGCCGTGTTCCTCGTCGCCACGCCCGTGCTCGCTGCGGCGGATGTGAGGGTGCAGATCACTGCGCCGGCCCCGGCGCTCGTGTACGACGCGACGCACTACTCGATCCCGGTGAGGAACATCGGCAACAAGACTGCGAACTCCGTGGTGCTCACCGTCACGCTGCCGGCGACGCACACGAGCCCGACGGTGCACGTGATGGGGACGCTCGGGAACGTGGATCCCCGCTGCGCACCGTCGGGGACGCGGCTGATCTGCAACCTGGGCGCGATCGCGAAGAACGTCACCAAGACGGTGACGTTCGACCTCGAGCTGCCGCAGGCCGACGAGGTGTTGCAGGTGAGCGCGGAGGCGACGTCGACATCGGCCGAGAATTCCCTGGCGAACAACGCTGCGACGGACGTGCCCACCCTGCTGAACTACGCGGTCGCGGTGAGCGAGGGCGACGTCGCGCACGCCGATCATTGCACGGGGCAGAACCTCACCTCGTTCTTCGAGTGCACGCTGTACCCGTCGTCGATCGCTGGCTTCGACCTCGAGTTCCTGGCCGGGGGCGCGATCGGGATCGTCGACGCGCCCGCCACGTACGGGGGCACGTGGACGCAGACGCCGCCGGGGAGCCAGCAGACCGACCCCGAGTACCTCGGCTTCACGATCACCGAGGACGGCGAGCCCGTCGCGACCTTCGAGGGCTGGGGCACGGCGCCGATGTGCTTCGAGGGGATGACGACGTTCCCCGGGAGCAGCTGGGTCGCGCCGTACGAAGTCTGCCTGTGAGGCCGGTTCCTCACCCCTGCTGGGTCGGCACCACCACCAGCTCGGCCACGTTCACATGCGGCGGCATCGCCACCGCGAACGCGATCGCGTCGGCGATGTCCTGCGGTCGCAGCGCGACGATCGAGCTCCGCCACTGCTCGAGGTTCGCGCGCTGCTCGGCGTCGGCCATCCCGTCGCCGAGCTCGGTGGGCACGAGGCCGGGCTCGACCGTCTTGACCCGCACGTTGCGGGGGCCGAGCTCGCGCCGCAGGCCGCGGGTGAGGTGGGCGACGGCGGCCTTGGTCGCGCAGTAGACCCCGTAGTTGGGGAAGCTCTCGTGACCGCCGATGGATCCGACGTGCACGAGATCGGCGCGGTCGCCCGCCGCCGCGGTGGCGATGAGATCGTCGATGAACGCGCGACCGGTGCGGAGTAGGCCGCGGATGTTGATGTCGATCATGCGATCCCACTCCGCCTCGTCGGCGCGCTCGAACGGCGCGGCGAGCATGACCCCCGCGTTGGCGACGACGAGGTCGACGCGGCCGAGCTCGGACCGGATCGCAGACGCCGCCGCGGCGAACCCGGGCGCATCCGCGACGTCGACGGCGACCGCGAGGGTGCGCGCGCCCTGCTCGCGGAGCTCCGACGCGAGGCGATCGAGGCGATCCCGTCGCCGACCGACGAGGGCGACGGCGGCCCCGTCGGCGGCGAGTCGACGCGCGGTCGCCTCGCCGATCCCGGCGGTGGCCCCGGTGACGACGGCGACGCGGCCGTGGAGCAGTTCGTTGGCGTGGGTGGTTGCGGTGGTCATCGGCCGCAACCTAGCCGCGCGCCCCGGGCCAACAAGAGCTTCGCGGCGGCTGGGACCCGCGAGCCTGGGAGTGGCAGGGCTACCCACGGACGCGACGCGCGGCGCCGCGGTCGGGCCTCGCTCGGATCTGGCGCGAACGCGGGTACGATCGCCGTCGATGGACGACGACAACCGCCTCGGCGAGTTCCTGCGCGCGCGGCGTCAGCAGGTCCAGCCCGCCGACGTCGGATTGCCCGGCACCGCGACCGCCGGTCGCCGGCGCGTCCAGGGCCTGCGCCGCGAGGAGCTCGCGATGCTCGCGGGTGTGAGCGCCGACTATTACATCCGCCTCGAGCAGGGTCGCGATCGCCACCCGTCGGACGCGGTGATCGACGCGCTCGCGAAGGTGCTCCGCCTCGACGACGGCGCGATCCGACACCTGCGCGCGCTCTCGAAGCCCGTCGGACCACGCCGCCCGAGCCGCGCCCGCCCCGAGCACGCGGCGCCCGGGCTCACGCGCCTGCTGCAGCGGTGGTCGACGACACCCGCGATGGTCGTCGGCCGCTGCATGGATGTGCTCGCCCACAACCCGCTGGCGGCGGCCCTCTACGCCGGCGTGCAGCTCGAGGCGAACCTGGTGCGCATGGTCTTCCTCGACACGGCGGCGCGGGGGCTCTACGTCGACTGGCCCGAGGTGGCCGACGACACCGTCGGCGCACTGCGATCGATGGCCGGCGGCGAGGCCGACAACCCGCGACTCGACGCGCTGGTCGCCGAGCTCTCGGCCGGCAGCGACGAGTTCCGCCAGCGGTGGGCGCGCCACGACGTGCGTGAGAAGACCAGCGGGACCAAGCGCTTCATGCACCCGAGCCTCGGCGAGCTCGCGCTCGACTACGAGACGCTGACCGTCAACGGCGGCTCGGGCCAGATGCTCGTCGTCTACCACGCGGCGCCCGGGACCGCGGCCGAGCGCGCGCTGCTCGAGCTGGCGCGCCAGGCCGACGCGCCGAGCTCGACGGCCGGCGCCGCAAACGGTCGATGATCCCACCGGACGCGGTATCGTCGGCCGCATGCAGCTCGAAGGCTCGTGTTCCTGCGGCGCCGTGCGGTTCTCCCTCGAGTCGCGCGAGCCGGTGCCGTACCAGCGCTGCTACTGCAGCATCTGCCGCAAGGCCGGCGGCGCGGGCGGCTACGCGATCAACCTCGGCGGCGACGCGGCGACGCTCGTCGTCGAGGGTCGCGAGCACACGCGCGTGTACCGGGCGATGGTCGAGCACGACGGGCAGCGGGTGCAGAGCCGCCACGAGCGGCACTTCTGCGGGCTGTGTGGCTCGCACCTGTGGGCGTACAACGATCGCTGGCCCGAGCTCGTGCACCCGGTCGCGGGCGCCATCGACACGCCGCTGCCGGTGCCCCCGGAGCGCACGCACTTGATGCTCGGCTCCAAGGCGTCGTGGATCGAGCCGGACCTCGCGCCCGGCGATCGCTGCTTCGACGGCTATCCGGATCGATCGCTGGCGACCTGGCACCGCGAACACGGGTGGTGACGCGACGCGCCGCCGCCGGCCCGTGTTAGCGTCGGTGTCGATGCGAATGGCTGCGTTCTCCGCCTGGTTGTGCGTCCCCCTGCTCCTGCTCGGCTGCGCGTCGAAGCAGCTCGCCGCGCGGCACACCGACCAACACAAGGACCAACTGGCCGCGCTCGAGGCCCAGCGCCTGCAGCTGGTGGCGATCCAGGCCACGCTCGCGGAGATCGAGACCGAGCAGATGAACCTGCGCGCGCGCCAGGAGGAGGTCACCGCGGCGCTGGCCGAGCGCATGCCCTCGGCAGGCGCGCCCGAGCAGGAGTGGCGCGCCGGGGTCGATCAGCGGCTGGACGCGATCCAGGCCAAGCTCGATCGACCGACACCCGGCGCCGCGCCGACGCCTCGCCCCGGTTCGCCCGATCCCGCCGCGGTCTATCGCATGCCGATCGACGGCGCGCAGACCCGCGGCAGCGCGGGCGCGAAGGTGACGCTCGTGGTGTGCTCTGATTTCCAGTGCCCGTTCTGCGCGCGCGTACGCAGCACGCTCGACGATCTCGCCAAGGAGTACGGCGACGACCTGCGGATCGTGTTCAAGAACAACCCGCTGCCGATGCACATCCGGGCCGCCGCCGCCGCGGCTGCGGCCGAGGCCGCCGGCAAGCAGGGAAAGTTCTGGGCGATGCACGATCGGCTGTTCGAGAACGCCCGCGAGCTCACCGACGAGAACTTCGCCCGCTGGGCCGGCGAGCTGGGGCTCGAGGCCGCTCGGTTCGAGCGCGACCGCAACGACCCCAAGACCGCCGAGCGCATCTCGGCCCAGAGCCAGCAGTGCACCTCGCTGGGCGCCCGCGGCACCCCGGCGTTCTTCATCAACGGCCGCTACCTGAGCGGCGCCCAGCCGATCGAGTCCTTCCGCACGCTCATCGACGAGGAGGCGAAGAAGGCCGACGCGATGCTGCGCAAGGGCGTGAAGCCGAAGAAGCTGTACGAGGCGATCATCAAGGGCGGCAAGACGGCGCCGTAGGACCCATGGCACACCCCGAATCCTCGACCCGAGTGTCTCGCGCCCACGCATCGACCTCGCGCGGTCGGATGCGGCGCGCTGGAGTCCACGCGCTGCTCGGCGCTGCGCTGTACGCCTGCGGTCCCGGCACCGAGGACGATCCCACGACCGGCACCGGGGCAGAGACGACGGCCACTTCGTCGACGAGCCCGTCGACGAGCCCGTCGACGAGCACGACGTCCGCATCGTCGAGCTC
>LNFB01000042.1 GCA_001464385.1 Deltaproteobacteria bacterium Ga0077550
TCGCACGCGGTGCCGATGCCCTGGTCGCAGGCGTACTCCCACAGCGACAGCGCATGGAAGCGGTGCTGGATCACGCCGAACCCGGACCAGTACGCCGATCCCAGCCGCTCGCACGCCGCGACGTCGTCGCCCTCGCACGCGCGCGCGAGGCTGTGGGCCTGGCGCTCGGCGGGGGATCGCTGGGCGAGGTCGTCGGCGCTGCGGGGCTTGACCGCGCGCGTCGCCGCGACCGGGACGGCGACGCAGGCCACTGCCATCAGCACCGCGCCGACCAGGGCGAGCACGGCCACGGCAGCGGGGATCCGCAGCATCGACGTCACGATCGTCCTACGCACGACACGCGGCGGGGCTCTGGGATGCACGGCACGGGCTCCCGCAGCATCGCCGAGGAGCCAGCCGAGCGCCAGATCTCGATTGCGTGGGCCGGCGCCGCGGAGCCGCGGTACCGTCCCGCCCATGGATCCCAAGAACTGCGTCGCCATCGTGACCGGCGCCTCGTCCGGCATCGGCCTGTCGGTCGCGCGC
>LNFB01000043.1 GCA_001464385.1 Deltaproteobacteria bacterium Ga0077550
CACCACCGCGGCGACATGCTCCGCCACGACGCGACCAAGCTCGCCGCGATGTTCACCGTGAACCTCATCGCGCCGGTCGTGCTCACCCGCGTCGCCGCCGATCGGTTGCCGCCCGGGGGCGTCGTCGTCAACGTCGCCAGCCTCGCCGGCAAGCTCGGCGTCCCCGGCTCGGCCGTCTACTCCGGCACCAAGGCCGGCCTGCGCTTCTGGGCGATGGCCGCCGCCTTCGACCTCGAGCGCCTCGGCATCCGCATCGCCAACGTCAACCCCGGCCCCGTCGACACCGGCTTCTTCGACGACGACTTCGAGAACGTCTCGGCGCTGACGTTCTCGCAGCCGATGGTCACCGCGGACGCGGTCGCCGAGCGCGTGATCGAGGCGATCCGCAGCGACAAGACCGGATTGGACCTCGACATCCCGTACACCTCGGGGAAGCTGGCGACGCTGAGCTACCTGGTGCCGAGCCTCGGGCGGATGCTGCGGCCGATGCTCGAGCGCAAGGGCAAGGCCGCGAAGGCGCGGTATGCCGAGCGGCGCGGGGCCGCGAAGTAGCCTCACCCCGCCGGCGGGATCTCGTCGCACGTCTCGACGATCACCTCCGCCAGCGCCGAGCTCACCACCGCCGCGTACCCGTCGAAATCCCCGATGTCGCCCCACTGCGGCGCCTTGCCGAACGCGTTCAGGAACTGCCAGATGACCGGGTTCGCCGACGGCACGCAGTTGGGCGGCAGCAGCCCCGCGGTGACGATGCAGTCGTCGCCGCCGCAGCCGGCCTTCGCCGCGCGGATCGTGTCGGCGTAGCTCGCGACCGGCTCGATCGACTGATCGACCTCGTTGGTCAGCACGAAGATCCCGAGCACGCCGCCCGCATCCCGCACGAAGCCCGCATTGGTCGCGTCGTTGCTCGGGTCCAGCGCGTACGCGGCGGCCGCCGAGGGGAATTCGAACGCCCCGCCCTCGCAGCCGATCGACTCGGCCGCCGCAGGGAACCACGCCGCGAGCGCGGATCGATCGGCATCGCTCGAGGTGTTGCCGGCGAAGTACGGCCGCCCATCCCACTCGTAGAGCCGCCCCTGGAAGCCGTTGCCCGGGACGAGCTCGTCGACGACGTACTGCGCCTCGATCGTCGCGGGGCCCTCGGCCGCGTGGCACATCGTGAGCTGGTGCGAGCCGCCGGTGCCGAACGTCGTCGTCGTCAGGCCCACGTGGATGTCGGTGTCGGCCGGCAGCGCGTCGAAGATCGCATCGACGAGCTCGGGCAGCACCGCGGCGAGGCCGACCTGCGCGTCGCACATGGATCCCGAGTTGTCGATCACGAACAGGAGGTCGACGTAGTTGCAGCCCTCGCGCATCTCGGATCCGCCGAGGTCGAGCCGGGGGCCGTCGTCGCCGGCCGCCGAGCCCGCGGAGGACGTGTCGTCGACGTCGATGCCGGTGGTGAACGGCGTCTGCTCGGGCCGGCCCTCGCTGGCGCAGGCGAAGGCGAGGAGGACGAGCGGGGAGGAGCGACGCATGGCTCAGCATCCGACGATGCGGGCGGGCCGGCCAGCGCATGGTTCGATCGCAGAACGTCGATCGCAGCGCCGGATGCCGCGGCGACGCGCGTCACGGCGTTTCGCGCCGATGCCGCGGCCTACTGCGCCGGCCCCAACGCCCGCCGCAGCGCCCCGCCCAGCAAACTCTTCCCGACGTCCGCGGCCGACGGCGGCGCGACCTCCGGATGCTCGACCGTCCCGCGGATCCGCACCGGCAGGCTCGTCGCGTAGCGGGCCACCTCGCGGTAGGCCCCACCGCCGAACACCGGCAGCAGCGGCATCAGATCCGCGGTGAGATCGAGCGCCCCACCCAGCGACACGCGGCCGGTGATCGGCAGCGACGCCGACGCCCCGTCGGCCGTCACGCGATCGAGCGTCACCCACTCCTCCGCCAGCGAGAACACCACATCCGCGCGCGCGAGCGACCACGGCGCATCGGGGCGCCCCACGAGCGCCGCGAGCCCGAGCAGCAACGAGCCCTTCGGCAGCACGACGTCGTACAGCCGCAGCGTCCCCTCGCCCGCGAGCGTCGGCCGGATCTCCTCCCAGTGGAGCCCCGCGCCGCCGAGCGACAGCGTCGCGCCGAGCCGCCCCGTCGCCGCGGTCGCATCCACGCTCGACGACAGCGGTGGGTACACCACCGCGACCACGCGGCGCACGTCGGCGTCGAGGTCGACGTCCTCGAGCACGCCCTCGACCGTCCAGTCGCGGGCCCCCGCGAGGAAGAGCCGGCCGGATCCGGAGAACGTACCGCGCTCGCCGATCCTCGCCGTGAGCCCGTCGACCGCGACGTCCGTCCCGTCGGCGCGGACCGTCATCGCCACCTCGCGCACCGGCAGTCCGTGCAGACCGACCTCGGCGATCCGCACCGCCGCCTCCGCGCGACGATCACCGTCACGGTTGCTCAGCAACGCCCGGACGTCCACGCCCTCGAGCGTGAGGCTCTGTTGGCGATCGTGATCCTCGAGCAGCACGCGCGCGGCGAGGATCGCGACGTCGAGGTGCAGATCGATCGGCTCGCCAGCGTCGGCCCGCCGCGGTCGCACGAGGCCCGCGAGGTTGATCGCGCCGTCCTGCTTCACCACCCGCAGCTCGACCGCGGACGCGGTGACGACCCCGTCGAGCTCGCGATCGAGGAGCCGCGACATCGCGACGTCGAGATCGATCGCGTCCGCGTGCAACATCGGCGCGCCCTCGAAGCCCGTGGGGTTGCCGACGTCGACGTCGCGCAGCGTCACGCGTCCGCGGGGGTCCACCTCGAGCACCCCGATGCGGACGTCGCGACCGAGGGCCTCGCCGAGGATCGCCTCGAGCTCGGCCTTGCCGCCGGCCCCGCGCAGCCACCACCAAGCCGCGCCACCGCCGGCCGCGAGGACGAGCACGGCCGCGAGGAGCCACAGCGAGAGCCGACGCATCGGAGGCGGTCTACCACCGGGGCGGCCCCGCGATGCCCCGCAGGGACCTGCCACCTCGGGACCCCCCGGGTTCGGGGTCAAGTTGGGCAATCCCCACCCGAGTCGAGCAACCGCGCCGATCCCATGGGGCAAGGCGGCCGGACACCGCTCGGGTTTTCGGCGGCATGCGAGTTGCTCCTACACCGGGTATGGATCGCAACGTCGCCGTCGCCCTGCCCGCGCCTGTCTCGAGCATGACCCCCTCGGGCGTGCCGGGTCACCTCCGCCTGGCCGACGTCTTCGACCTCGACACTCGACGGCGAGACCGGCGACGGGCCGACCCGACTCTTCTCCCCCGATCCGTCCTACCGGGGCCCCGGGGCCGAGACGGCCGACACGGTCGCCTCGGAACCGGCCCCCGAGGCCCCGGCGGACGATCACCTCGGCGACGGACCCGTCTCCGACGCCCAGCAGGATCCGCACGCGCGTGACGTACTGCTCATGCCCGCCGCCCGCGAGGTCACGGCGGTCTCGGTGGCGCCGGTCGATCGCACGCTGGTCTCGACGCCGAAGGTTCCGAGCCACACGCAAGTCACCGAGCGCCCCGTCATGCGCACCCCCGACGCCTCCGGCACGCAGGTCAACAAGCATCCGGTGCTGCTCACCCCGGCGCCGTCCGGCACGCAGGTCACCCAGCGCCCGGTGCTGCGCAGCCCCGAGCCGTCCGCCGTCGAGACCATGGCGCCGGCGCTCGGCGTCCCGAGCCCTGTCGCCCTCGACAAGACCCACCTGCGCACGACGCCCGTCCGCGCGGCGCGGATCATCATCGGTGGCCGCTACCTCGCCGACGGCGGCGACGTCGGCGAGTACGAGCAGACGCTGGGCAGCTCGATGCTGCTGGCGCGCACGCCGAGCTCGCCGTTCGCGGACGATCCCTACGTCGACGCCGAGCACGGCGCGCTGACCTTCCGCCCCGACGGCGTCGCGATCGAGGACTTCGACTCGACCAACGGCGTGTTCGTCCGCGTGCGCGAGCAGGCCACGCTGCGCTGCGGCGACATGTTCCGCGCCGGCGAGGAGCTGCTGCGCTTCACCGCGCTGCGCAACACCCGGACGCCAGGCCGCGCGCCGACCC
>LNFB01000044.1 GCA_001464385.1 Deltaproteobacteria bacterium Ga0077550
CTCGAGCCCCCCGCCTCCGGCGACGCCCCGCGTGACGCCGACGCGCCCGAGGACGCGTGGCCTCGTCTCCGCCAGGCGATCCTTCGCCGCGAGCCCGACGCGATCACTGCGGCGCTGTGGCTCCTCGCGCGACTCGGTGAGGAGCCTGCGTCCGAGCTAGCCGCCGACGCGCTCGATCGCGCCGTGATGCGACTGGACGCCGCCGCGGACGCCCGCCGCTTCGCCCTGGTCCCCATCGACCGGACCGCGGCGACCTCCACTCCGATCGAGGTCCCGACCAACCTCGCCGACCTCTCCACCAATCGCCCCGCCGCCCCGCCACCCGCGGACGACGACGACGAGGCGACGACGTGGTTCGAGGTGCTCCTGCTCGACGACCTCGGTGATCCCGTCGCCGGGATCGACGTCGAGTTCGTCACGGCGAACATCCAGACGATGGTGACGACGGACGGCGATGGTCGGGCGCGGCTCGAGGGCGCGCTCGGCCAGCACGCGAGCGCCCGCGCCACGCTGCCGCAGGTGCGCGACGTGCTGCACCCGCGGTGGGAGCAGGCGCGCGAGGGCACGCGCCCCGCGGGCGACGACCACGTCGAGGTGCTGGTCCGATCGCCACTCGACGCGGTCGCGCTCGCGGCCCAGCGCCCCGCGACCGTGGTCCTACTCCCGCACATCGTGCGGATCCGCCTCACCGGGATGTACTTCGAGAACGCCAAGGCGTTCCTGCTGCCGGACGGCATGCGGGGCATGACCAAGCTGCACGAGATCTACGCGCAGATCCCCGATGCGAACGTGCTCATCGTCGGGCACACCAACACCGTCGGCGCGCCTGACTACAACGATGCGCTGTCGCTCGAGCGCGCGGCGGCGATCGCCGCGTTCCTCGTCGACGACGTCGACGCGTGGCTGGCGTGGTACGGCGACGATCGATCGTGGGAGAAGCGATGGGGGGCCGCCGAGGATCGGCACATGCTCGGGGCGCTGCCGCACGGCGCCGACACGCCCTACCTCGAGGGGGGCACGTATGCGTCCCTGCGACGGTTCCAGGCTGCGAACGGCCTCCCCGAGACGGGCACGGCCGACGCCGCCACCCGCCGTGCGCTCGTCACCGAGTACATGGCCCACGATCGGACCACGCTACCGGCGGGCGCGTCGGCGACCACGCACGGCTGCGGCGAGAGCTTCCCCGAGGTGGAGCCGGGCGCGAGCGAGCACAACCGCCGCGTCGAGATCTTCGTGTTCGACGGGCCGATCACGCCGCCGCCCCAGGGCGAGATGTCGGGACCGGACGCGACCGACTATCCCGCGTGGCGAGCCCAGACCGTGCGCACGTACGACGTCGCGAGCGGGGCGACGACCGTCGTGACGTCGTCGATCTGGATCCGACTCGAGCTCTCGGCCGACGACGCCGCGCAGTCGTCGGAGACGCTGGTGCTGACCGCGACCGATGGCTACGAGCAGCGGCGCACGCTCGCCGAGGATCACGTCGCGGCCACCGACGTGATCGACGCGGTCGACGTCGAGTTCACCGATGCCCCGGTCGATGGCGTGTTCACGCTGCGCATCGTTGCTCCCGAGGGCGACTACGAGTTGTTCGCGGGGGTGCCGTTCATCCAGCTCGGCGCGCTCGGGCTGACCGGCCCATCGTCCACGGACGACCCGGACGACCACGACGACGGCGCCGCCGGGCACGAGATCGCCGGGATCGTGCAACCAACGGATCCTTCCGCCGTGGCATAGGAGAGCGACCGATGGGTGGAGGAAAGTTCGTCCCTGGACAACCGCTGGCGGGGCCCGTGCGCGCGGGGCCCGTGGTCAGCGCCCGGCTCGGGCCGGTGACGATCGGCCGCGTCTTCGCCAAGGGCGAGACGGGCAAGGTCCACGCCCTGTACCGCAACGCGGACACGCAACCCGTGATCGACGTCGCGACCAAGGCGCCGAAGCACGACACGAAGGGCAAGCCCATCGTCGTGTCGTGCCCCGGGTTCGGCCGCGGCGCGAAGATCACCGAGATCCCGTTCACGCGCGCTGGCGCGGATCCGCAGTCGCAGCAGACGCGCTGCTGCACCCGCGGTTCTCGGGCCCTGGTGATGGTCGAGGTGATCAAGGGCGAGCGCCAGTTCGTCGACGGAACGCTCACCGTCACCCCGATGCTGCGGGATCGCGATGGCAAGATCGTGAGCGCCCCGCTTGTCGCGGCGTCCGTGACGATGAAGGGCGATCAGATCGCCAAGGAGTTCCTCGTCGACGTCGACCTCGGCAAGTACCCCGACCTCGTCGGGCTGTTCGAGCTGTCGTTGGCGTTCGATGCCAAGCCGACCGGCGCGGCGAGCTTCACGTTCGCCCCCAGCACCAGCAGACAGTTCGTGCTGTGCACGATGGACACGCCGCTCGATCCGAGCAACGACACCGCGACGCCCGCCGCGGACACGTTGTCGGGGACCCACCGACGGATGGGCAAGGCGATGAGCGCGCTCGCCCCGAGCTCGGCCGAGGTCGAGGACATCCTCTGGCGGCTGTACGTCGCCGAGAGCAACGGCACGCCGCCGAACTTCCACAACGCGCTGGGCGCCGAGATCACCCACGACGGCAGGACCAAGCTGGCCGGCGGTCTCCCGTTCGAGTTCGTCGAGCAGTGGCTGATGTGGACGCCGAACACGGGCTCGCCCCCGTGGAACCGTGGCGCCTGCGCCGGCTACGTGCAGCTGCTGAAGACCATGGCGGCGACACTGGGCATCAACGTGCGTCGAACGCTCGTGCTTCCGGTGACCAACCAGTTGCCACCGGCGAGGCAGGGCGACCCGAAGCCCCCGGTGATCCCCACCGCCGCGCTGACGCTCGAGTCGCCGATGATCATCGCGCCCGGTGGCCTCGCAGTGAGCGCCAGCCTGCAGAAGGCGACGCTGGTCGGCTGGGACAAGAGGTCGTATCAGGCCATGCCGGCGCTGATGGAACCGGATCAGAAGGGCGAGTTCTTCGAGGCCTGCGCGGTCACGCCGGCGGGCAAGTACCTCCCCGGCGGCTTCTCGACCGCGCGCCTGCAACAGACGGGCGTCCCCGGCTGGACCTCCGGCACCAGCGGCGCGAAGCCGGGCGGCGGCTTCGCCAAGGCCCAGCGCGGCTTCGACAGCGCGGTCGACGTCCTGCGCTGGTGGAGCCAGACCAAGACCCGCAGCGGCTTCCAGCGCTTCATGTGCTGGGTCGCGGTCGTCGACAACGACATGCAGGCGTGCTGGGACGTCGACGGCAAGGCCTACCACCCCGATGACTACGAGCTGATCCGCGACACCGGCAAGCAACTGCCAGCGCCATGATCACGGGTGCGGATCGCCGCGCCCGCGACGAGCAGCACGATCGCCAGCGCGGCGTACGTCACCGTCCAGCCGTGGGCCGCCGCCGTCGCGACGACCGCCCAGGGTGCGGCGGCGCGGGCGAACCCGGAGACGGCCGCGACCTCACCGGCGCGGCGACCGAACGCCGCCGGGCCGCCGCGCTCGAGGATCATCGCAGCGCGCTCCAGGGTCAGCAACCCAGCGCTCGCGCCGAAGGCCACGAGCGCGACGAACTCGACCACCCCCGTCGTCACTCCGATGCTGCACACCGCAGTGACGTGCACGAGCAACACCAAAGGCATGCGCCACGCGGGCGCGCACCACCGCTGCAGCGGCGCGGCCGCCCATCGACCGGGGAGCTGACTCGCCCCCACGAGGCCGACCGACCACGCGGCGGCGTCCATCGACGCGCCGTCGTCGAGCAGGTGCCAGAGCAGCGTCGCGCCGGTACCCGTGGTCACGAACGACTGCAGCGCGAGGCCGGCGACGAGCCACGCGAAGCCACGCGGGCGTCGGTCGTGGTGCGAACGGCTCTCGCGCGCAGCGACGTGCCCCGTGCGCCGCCATCGCAGCGGCAGCGTCACCGCGACCAGCACCCCCGCCACCGCCAGCGCGGCCCCGCGCCAGCCGAGGCGCTCGACCCACGCCGTCGTCAGCGGCACGAACACGGTGCTCGCGAGGCCGGCGATCGTCGTGATCACCACCAGCGCGCGGGCCCGCGCGAGAGGGTCGTCGACCTCGGCGACCACCACCGCGAACGCGACTTCGTAGAGCGACAGCGCCTGCGCGATCCCGAGGAGCACGCAGGCTGCCGCGATCGCCCACGGATCCCGCGCGATCGCCAGCAACAGGAGCGCGAGTCCACCCGTACCCGCGCCCACGACCATCACCACGCCGCCGCGCCCACGATCGACCGCGCGCCCGACCGCGCGCGCGAGCACGGCCGAGACGAGCAGGCTCGCCGACGCCCCCGCGGCGAGGATCTCGGTCGTCAGCCCGAGCTCGACGCCCAGCGGCACGGCGAGCACGCCGTACGCGTAGTACAGCGCGCCCCAGGCGACCAGCTGATCGATCGCCAGCCCGAACGCGCGACGATCAACAGCAGCCACCCTTGGCCGGGGCACAGCACCCCCCGCCCTCGTCGTCGCCCGCACCCGGCAGCGCACTGTTGCACACGCCGGTCTCCGGGAGATCGAGCTCGACGCGCTCGGCCGCCGCGCGGTCGCCCGCGAGCATCGCGACGATCGATCGCACCTGCTCGTAGCCGGTCGCGAGCAGGAACGTCGGCGCGCGACCGTAGCTCTTGGCACCGACCACGTAGAAGTCGGGCTCGGGGTGGGCCAGCGTCGCGGCGCCGTGGGGTCGCACGGTGCCGCAGCTGTGCTCGTTGGGATCGATGAGGGTCGCCAGGGCCGACACGCACTCGAGCGCCGGATCGAACGAGGCACGCAGCTCGCGGATCATCCCGAGATCGGGGCGTTGCCCGGTGGCCGCGATGATCCGATCGAAGGGGCCGACGACGGCCTCGGCGTCGCGCTGCCGGCCGCGGACGATCAGGCGATCGCCGTCGGCGTCGATCGCTTCGATGCGCAGCTCGAGGACCATCGTGAGGCGTCCCGCATCGACCAGCGCGCGCAGCTCGGCGCCGAGCTGGCCGCGCGCCGGCAGACCGTCGGCCGCGCCCCCGCCGAACACCCGCGCCAGGTTGCTGCCTCGGGTCGCCCACGTGATCGCGGTGCCGGGAGCCGTGCGGGCCAGCTCGGCCAGCGCGAGGATGCTGTTGGCCGCCGAGTGCCCTGCCCCGACCACCAGCGTCGAGGCGCCGGCGTACGTCGAGCGATCACGGCCGAGCACGTCGGGGATCCCGTAGTGGATGCGGCCCGACGCCGCGGGCTCGCCCTCGGCCGGCAGCCCCGCGGCCCCGACCGGATTCGGGGACCACCACGTGCCGGTCGCGTCGAGCACCGCGCGCGCGACGAACCGCTCGCGGCGGCCCGCGGCGTCGACGGTGTGGATCGAGAACGGCGCGTCGCGGCGCAGGGCAGTGCGGATCTTGTCGAGGCCGACCCGCGAGATCGCGGTCACGCGGCGACCCAGCCGCAGGTGCGGCTGCAGCTCGGGCACCGCCGCGAGCGGCCGCAGGTACGCCTCGTAGAGCTCCGCGCCCGTCGGGAGCGCGTCGGGATCCGGCGCGCGCCAGCCGTGACGCTCGAGCAATCGCGCCGCGGCAGGATCGACGTCGTAGCGCCAGGGCGAGAACAGCCGCACGTGCCCCCAGTCGCGCACACTCGCGCCGGGGGCATCGCTGGCCTCGAGCACCAGCGGTCGCAGGCCCCGCTCGAGGAGGTGGGCGGCAGCGGCGAGGCCGATGGGCCCCGCACCGAGGACGGCGATCGGGAGTTCGGATGCGTGGTTCATGGTGGGTGGACGTCGGGGGTTCGCACGCGGCAGACGGACCACCACCCCCGAGGGACGCAGGAAATCGGCCGGGGCCCCGGTCCCGATCCACATCCGCTGGGACAACGCCCGACCGAAGGCCGTACAGTGGACCCTTCGCCAAGGTGACCCGCATGACGCCTATCCACTGCTCGACGTCCCCGTCCTCGCGCCGCTCGCTGCGGTGGCTCACCGCCCTCTCGCTCGCGACGGCCTGCGGCGACGACGGCGCGGCCCCAGCCGCCGAGTCCGAGGGCAGCGACGGGACCTCCGCGGGCAGCGGCGGCAACGGCACCCAGGGCGCGGACACGTCGGGCGCCGCGACGAGCGGCAGCGGCGGCGGCGAACAGGGCACCGGCGAGGCCACCACCAACGATCCCGACGAGACCGGCGGCTCCGAGACCGGCGGCACCAACGGCATCGCCTGCATCGACGAGCAGTACGTCGGCGGCATCGGCATCGGCGCCAACTACTCCGACTTCGAGGTGCCGATCGGCTCGCACTGCAACGGCACCAACCAGCAGGACATCACCGAGATCGAGCGGATCGTGTTCATCGGCGACTCGGTCACCGTCGGCACGCCGCCGACCACCGCGCCCGACTTCTACCGAACGATCCTCGCCAACGCCTTGGCCGCGGCGTTCGGGCTCGAGCCGCCGGAGCAGCAGTGGACGCAGGTCAACATCCTGAACGGGACCGCGTCGGTGCAGGAGAGCGGCGCGTTCGCCTCGTGCGCGGTGTGGGGCGCGCAGAACGACGACCTCGCGTCCCAGCTCGAGCAGTGCTTCGCGACCGAGGACTTCGACATGCGCACGCTCGTGGTCTTCACCATGGGCGGCAACGACGGCGCTTCGATCGCGAAGGACTTCCTCGACGGCGCGCCGCTGGCCGACGTGTTCGACGAGGTCGAGACGATGATCGCCCAGCACGAGGCCGCCGTGCAGTGGTTGGTCGGAGATCCCGGCAAGTTCCCCAACGGCGTCTTCGTGGTCAACGCCAACGTCTACGAGTTCACCGACGGCACGTTCGACTTCCTCAGCTGTCCGGCCGCCGGCCTGGCGGGGTTCAACTCCAACCCCGACATGCCCGACATCCTGCTGAGCTCGTTGCGCCACATCAACGAGGAGTACATGCGGATCGCCCAGGAGAACGGCACGGACGTCGTGTTCATGTCCGAGGGCTTCTGCGGCCACGGCTTCCACTCGGGCGACGAGAGCAGCGCGTGCTACCGCGGCCCCGACAACGAGACGTGGTTCGACCTGAGCTGCATCCACCCCACGCCAGCCGGCCACGAGGCGCTGGCCGCGATGTTCCTGGACGTGATTTCCGAGTAGCCCCGCGGTCTCACGCGTCGTCGCGGCACCGGGGGCCGCACGGCACGCACGCCGGGCCGGGCTCGCGGGGCTCGGCCACCGCGATGCCGCCGCGGCGATCGAGCTCGATGCGGCAGCAGCCGCGCAGCCGCTCCTCGAGCTGCCGGCGGCCCCGCTGCACCCGCGACTTCATGCCGGAGATCGAGATGCCGGCTCGCCGCGCCGCCTCGCCCTGCGTGAGTCCGCCGATCTCGGTCAGCTCGATGGCGCTGCGGTAGGGCTCGTCGAGCTCGGCGATCATCGCCGCGAGGCACGACGCGAGCTCGACGCCGACGGGGCCACGCGCCTCGTCGTCGCCAGCGTCGAGCGCGTCGGTGTCCGCCTCGGCGTCGATCCGCGTCGGGCGACGCATCGCATCCGTGATCGCGTTGCGGGCGATGCGATACATCCACGCGTCGATCCGCTCGGTCTCGCGGAGCTCGGGCAGGTGCTGGTGGATCCGCAGGAAGACCTCCTGCAGCAGATCGTCGGCATCGACCCCCGCCGGCACGCGCCGCGCGAGGAAGCCCCGGAGCCCACCCGCGAAGCGCGACCACAACGCCGCCGTCGCGGCGGCGCTCATGTCAGCAGCACCCCGTCTTGCCGGCGCCGCTCGGGCCGCAGCACGCGGGCTTCGCCGCGGGCTCGCAACAGGTCGCCTTGTGCGTCGCGTCGCAGCACGGCGCCTCCTCGACGGGCGCGTCGGCGGCGGTGGCCGGATCGGGGGTCGGTGTCGCGGTGGTGGTCGTGGGTTCGTCCATGCGCCCGGGGCAGACGGACGAGCCACCCGATGGACGCAGGAAATCGAAGGGGGTGGCCGCGACCCACGCGCCGATCGTAGCAGGCGCCGACGCGAGCCGGCCTCAACCGCCGCAGCTGGCGAACTGCGCCGCGCCCGGGGCATCGGCGTCGTCGAGCAACGGGATGCCTGCGTCCTCGAGGACGGCGCCGGTGACGTCGGTGATGCGGAACGACAGCGGCCCCTCGCCCATCCCCGACTCCTGCACGAAGTAGTTGTAGTCGACGCGCGCGACCTCCACCCAGGCGCCGTCCTGCTCGACCTCGAAGCGCGCGATCGCGTTGCGATGGTTGCGGATCTGCACCGCCGTCCAGTACGGGTTGCTCCCGTCCTTGAAGTGGTAGACGACCGGGCCTTCCACGGCGCACGGGACGTACTGCCACGTGATCGGCACGCGACCCGCCTCCACGGGCGCGATGCGAGCGAAGGCGTCGGGGTGCAGATCGATGTCCCCCGCGGGGCACTCGGGGCACTGGTCGACGATGCGCACGTCCACCGATCCGTCGGGACCATCGATGCGCACGCAGCTTCCGCAGGCGGCCGAGCCCGCGTAGTCGGTGTGGTTCATCGCGGCGACGAGCGGGTCGTCGGGCGTCGCCGGGAACCCGCAGTTCCCCGAGCCGTCGGCGAAGTCGTAGTACGTCGCCTCGCCGCCGTGCATGTCGGCGCCCGCACAGGGGTCGCTCGGCGCGGCGCCCTCGGCGGAGCCCGAGTCGGCCGCGTCCTCGGCCGAACCCGACTCCGCCGAGCCGGGCTCGGAGTCGGGGTCGGCCGCGCAGGCGAGCGCGAGGAGAGCCAACACCAGGGTCAGTTCGCGCACGCCATCACGGTACCACACGCCGCCTTCGCCTCAGCGCCGGCGACGTCGCGCCGCCACGAGGCCCAGCATCGCGAGCCCGAACCACGCGGGCGTGCGCTGCTGGCCGGCGTCGCAGCTGCAACCGCCGTCGCCCGAGTCATCCTCGCCCGCGCTGTCGGTCCCGCTGCTGCCCTCGGAGCCAGCGCTCGCCGTCGCGCTGTCGCTCGCCGTCGCGCTGTCGCTCGCCGATGCCGACGCGCTGGCGTCGCCCGACGAGTCGGGGTCGGTGGGATCCGTGCTCGCCGAGGTGTCCGCGCCCTCGGAGCCCGAACCGCCCTCGCTGCCGGTCCCGCCGTCGCCGACGTCGTACATCTGCTCGGCCGAACAACCGACGTTGCCCGACGGATCCTCGGCGCACACCGTGAACACGATCGTGCCCGCGGCCTGGCCCGGGATCGTCACGCGGAAGAGGTCGCCGCCCATCGCGGTCGCGTCGACCTCGGTCGCGGCGCCGCTGGGATCGATGACCGCGTACGCGCGGGCGAGACGCGGACCTTCGTCGGTCACCGTGCGATCGCTGATGGCAAAACGCGCCACGACCTCCGCATCCACCTCGACCGGGCCGTCGACGACCTCGACGCTGCGGACGACCGGAGCGGTGGAGTCGACCGGGACGCCGTCGTTGGCGAAGTAGACCTCGTCCGACGAGCTGCACTCCCCTTGGCCGGTCACCAGATCGATGCGGCCGTCGCCGTCGAGATCGCCGAACTCGCCCCAGAGGCTGCAGTTGGTCGGCCCCGGGAACACGCCGCCGACGAAGGCGAAGTTGCCAGCGCCGTCGTTCTCGAAGAACCGCTCGGCAGAGCCCAGCGCAATGACCACGCCGTCGAGATCCCCGTCGTCGTCGATGTCGGCACAGACCACGCCGTTGTCGTCGCTGTTGTTGGTGCCGCCGGTGACCCGCGCGTCGGTCTCGTCGAGGAAGTTGCCGGCGCCATCATTGATGAGGAGCTGCTCGGTGTAGCCGCCACCGGTGTTGTCGATCCACAGGTCGAGATCACCGTCCCCGTCGACATCGCACGGCGTGACGTTGTAGTGGAACTGTGACCCCGCGCCCGGCGGGTCGATCATCGTCGCCGCGGCGAAGGTGCCGGCGCCGTCGTTGAGCCACAGCGCACCCGTGCCGCCGCTGTGAGCGTTCACCACGAGATCGAGGTCATGATCGCCATCGGCGTCGAAGAACTCGACGTCGTCGATGTCGTCGCCGGTGATCGCGTCCGGGATCGCCCCGTCGAGCTCCTCGAACATGCCGCCGCCGTCGTTCAGATACAGGTGCCCGAACGGCGGCCCATTCGTGCTGTAGCCATCGGCAGAGAAGATGTCGAGGTCGCCGTCGTTGTCCACGTCGCCCATGCGCGCGGCGGCGCCCTGCGGGTAGGTTCCGCCCGGCATCCGGACGTCGGCCTCGTCGGTGAACACGCCGCTGCCGTCGTTGATGAACAGCACGTAGGCGCCGCCCGCTCCGCTGGGTCCGAAGATGTCGCGCGAGCCGTCGCCGTCCACGTCACCGACGGCGACCTGGCGCAGGTTGCCCTCGTAGTCGCCCAGCGCCGACGCCGACGCGTTGGTGAAGCCACCGCTGCCGTCGTTGGTGTAGAGCACCAGCGGCTCGGGGTCTTCGTTCCCACTGAAGAAGTCGGCGTAGTTCGCCAGCAGGATGTCGAGGCTCCCGTCGCCGTCGAGATCGGTCACGCGCAGGTGGTTGGTCCAGCAGCCCTGACCACCACAGGCCTGGGGATCGAGCGCATCCGCTTGCAGGTCGTAGAGCGCTGCCCCGCCCGCGTTGGCGCGGCTGGTCAGCAACGTCGAGGTCAATCCCACGATGGCGATCAAGACATGTCGATTCATTCGTGCGTCTCCCCTGCGCGACCGTGCGTCGACACGGCGCGAGTCGTGGGATGGTACGACCCGCGTGGTCCCACGCCTAGCGGTTCGGGTCGGCTTCGCGGGGTGCGCCTTCCCGGTGACGGACGCGACCAAAGCGGCGCGGGGCGATGTCCATTCGGTCAGGCGGCGCGCTCGCTTCCCGCGTGCTCGGACCCCGTGCACACTGCCGGGGTGTCGACGCCGTTGCCGGTGACCGTGGTGACCGGCTTCCTCGGCGCGGGCAAGACGACGCTGGTCAACGCCTGGCTCGCCGGCATCGCGCGGGGCGATGTCGCGGTGATCGTCAACGAGCACGGGCGCATCGGGATCGACGGCGAGCTCCTCGCCGCGCGGGCCCGCACCGTCGTCGAGATCACGGGCGGCTGCATCTGCTGCACAACCCAGGCGGAGCTGGTGCGTGCGCTCGACGAGCTCGCCGCCACCGCCGCGCCGGGCGGACGCGTGCTCGTCGAGACCTCGGGCGCCGCCTCGCCTGCGGGCGTGCTCCGGGCGATCGCGGCCGGCGGGCCGGAGGGGACGTTCGCCCTCGACGGCGTCATCACGGTGGTCGACGCCAGCCGCGTGGATGCCGTGTGTCGGCACGACCTCGCGATCGAGCAGATCGGCTACGCCGACATCGTCGTGCTGTCGCGGATCGACGCCTGTGACGCCGAGGTCGTCGACCGCGCCAGGGCGGTGGTCGCAGCGCACAACGCCGCGGCCGCCGTCGTCGGTGGCGCGCGGGGTGTGGTGCCCGCCGCCGCGACGCTCGACGAGCTGCTCGCGCTGCGGCGCACGGACCTCCCCGCCCCGCGGCCATCGTCTGCCGCGCACGCGCACTCGCACCGCGTCTACGCCTCGGTGTCGCTGTCGATCGACGGCGAGGTCGACGGCGATCGCTTCGCCGACTTCGTCGACAGCGAGCTCGCGCCCATCGGCGGCCGCCTCTTCCGCACCAAGGCGATCCTCGCCGTCGCCGGCGTCGACGAGCGCGTGATCCTGCAGGGCGTCGCCGACACCCTCGAGTTCACCTTCGGCGAGCCGTGGGCCGACGCGCCCCGACGGAGCCGACTCGTCGTCGTCGGCTTCGCCCTCGACCGCGCCGCGCTGGCCGCTGGCTTCGCGCGCTGCGCCGCAGACGGGGCG
>LNFB01000045.1 GCA_001464385.1 Deltaproteobacteria bacterium Ga0077550
CGTCCGATCCACCCGCCGACGACGCCGCCGAGCAGCGCGAGCCCGTGGAGCGTCGACTCCGGCACCCGCCTCGCCCGGCTCGCGCCACCGCCCCGCGTGCCCTTGGCGGCCGCGGCCTTGTCGAGCGCGTAGACGACGAACGTGGTGAGGTTGATCAACACCAGCCACGCCGACCAGGCGAACCACGGCTGCGCGATCCATCGCTCGAGCATCGGCACGAGCTCCTCACGTCGGCGGCAGCGTCGAGAGGAACGACCAGAAGGCCGGGGCCGAGAGCTCGTCCTGACGCGAGTGGTCCTGCCCCGATGTCTGGCACCACACGACCGGAACTCCGTCGTCGCAGCCCGCGTAGGCCTGGCACGGCGACGGGTCCACCGGCGTGGTCGGCATCGCGGCGTCGCAGTGGTTGCGCGCGATGAGGGCGTCGCGGGTGGACTCGCTCGCAGAGATGTTCACCGTCTGATCGTCGGTGTCGTGGATCAGCAGGGCCGCGACCTGCCCGGGGCAGTCGGTGCCCGGCTGACCGCCGGCGATCGTCGCGACGCCGCGGATGCTGTCGCCGCGGACGCACGCCAGGGCGTGGCCCATGAACGATCCGCTCGAGTAGCCCGCGACCAATCGGCGCGCAGGATCGGCGCACCACGTGGCCTCGACATCGGCGACCAGCGCGTCGAAGAACGCCACGTCGGGCCCGGCCGGGTTCGAGTCCCAGCACGACTCGACCGCGCGGCCACGGATCACGATCGCGTCGGCGCCGCTGTGCTCGTGCACGGGCGGGTTGTTGTTCTGGCGGTCCTCGCCGTCGCTGCAGCCGTGGAGCTGGTAGACGATCGGGTAGCGCCGATCCGGATCGTAGGGCTCGGGCAGCCACACCCAGTACTGCCGCGCCGTGCCGTCGACGTCGATGTCGTGCTGGATCCACATCTGCGTCGGGTCGGCCGCCGCGGCGCCGCAGCCCGCCGTCCCGGGGATCTCTCCGGTGCTGCTGCTGCCGCCGTCGCTCGACGCATCGACGCCGCTGCCCGAGCTCGCCGTGTCGTCGCTGGTGGCCGTCGTGCTCGACGGGGCCGTCGTCCCAGCGCCCGACGCAGACGCAGACGCCGACGCCGACGCGAACGCAGTGGTCGAGGCGTCGGTGTCCATCCCGCCGCCGGACTCACCACAGCCGAGGACCACGAGTCCGAGGACGATCCTGCGCATCCCCGCATGGTACAGGCCCGCTCGCCCCGCGGCGGTCCCCGCCCGGGCACGCGGTTGCGCACGCGTCGACACAACCGAGCGGCGGCGTTCAGCCGCACGCGTCCGTGGCGTCCACGTAGCCGAACGCGATGTGGTTCATCGGGTGGCTCGGCGTGAACGTCCCCGGCGCCAGGGTCTCCCAGGTCACCCCGTCGGTGCTGCGATAGAACTCCTGCGACTCGTACCAGACCTGCCAGCCCCCGCGCACCGCGACGAAGTTGCCCGCGTCGTCGCGCGCGACCGGGCCGAGGTTGATCGCCGGTTGCAGCGCCGTCGAGGTCCAGTCGTCGCCGTTGGTGCTGCTCCACATCGCGCCGTTGGCCCAGACGAGGAACGCTTCGCCGGTCCACATCGCGCGCGACTCGAAGTACACGTCGCCGAGATCGATCGCGGTGAACTCGACACCGGCGTCGTGCGAGACGCACAGCTCGGCCCCGGCGCCACCGGGGCGCACGATCACGATCGTGTCGTCGCTGGCGACGATGCTCCGGATCGAGCTGCCGCACTCGATCGGCGCGGCGTCGGGGTGCCACCACGATGCGCCGCCATCCGACGAGACCACGACGTCGCCGACGTCACCGCCCCCGCCGATCACGAAGCGCCCGCCCGCGGTCGGCGCCCAGCCGATGCCGCGTGGGGTCCACTGGGTGAGCCCGGTGTCGACCGGGTCGGCCCACGTCACCCCGAGGTCCGCCGACCGCAGCGCGTCGTGGCCCCCGGTCACGAACACGCCGTCGCCGAACGCGAGCCCGGCGAAGGTCGGGCCCGTGACGACGACGTCCCACGTGATCCCGTCGGTGCTGCGCGCGATGTTCCCCTCGGTGCCCCAACCCCACGTCGTCAAGAACGCGCCGTCGCCGAAGACGAGCCCCGTCCCAGCGCCCTCGTCGTGGTCGCAGTCGATGCCATCGAAGCAGCGCACCGCGTCGTCGAGGGAGTGATCGTGGATCCACGTCTGCCCGCGATCGCAGGAGATCGTCGTGCGGCCCATGTGCCCCTGCGCGACGAACAGCGGCACACCACTGGGCTGGGGGATGCCAGTGCTGTCGCCGCCCTCGCTGCTCCCGGCCTCGGTGCCGCCACCGTCGGAGGAGCTGCCGGGTCCCCCGGGACCCGCGGTCGTCTCGGGGGTTCCGCCCGTCATCGACGTCGTCGGGCCGCCCGTCGAGCCCCCGTCGCTGGCGTCACCACCGGTCGCATCCCCGGTTTCGCCCGATTCAGGCTCCGCGGCGCACGCAAGGGGTAGGAGGACGAGGACGACGGTGCAGCGCATCGGGTCGAAGACACGCCCACGGACGCACGGGAGTGAAAAAATTCGGCCGCGCGAGGCCCAAGGGATCGATCGTGTGGGGGAGCTCGTCGTGCCGCTGCGGCGCGGGCGTCGGGCTCGGCACGCCCGGTGGCTCGCCCATCGGCCCGACCTCCGGCTTCTGATCGGGCGAAGGGACGCCCGGCGGCGCGGGCGACGGGGGCGCGGGACTGTCGGGCTGCGGTGCCATGCCCGAGGCCTCTGCAATGGCCGTTCCCGCGGCAACGCTCGCGATCCTCGACGAGGTCATCCCGTCGGGCGCGCCCGGATCGAGGCGCATGTGCCTCGACGGGCGCACCCGCCCATGCGCCGCGTCAGACCGGCAGCGCGCAGACGCCCACGTCCTCGTAGCCCGGCGGCGCGAGACCCTCGGCGTAGAACGGCACGCACTCGACGCCGACGCCCAACGCCGTCACGCAGTCGGCCCCCGCGCCGAGATCACCGAGGTCGCAGTAGGGCGAGCAGCACCCCGAGGCGCCGAGGCAGCCGGGGACGACGTCGGGCCCGAGGCACGACAGACCGGGGTCGCACACGTTGAGGAACTCGCACGGATCGCCCGCGACGCCCTCCTCCCCGCTCGCATCCGGCACGCAGAGGAAGGCGTCGTTGTTGGCGATGCACACGTCCCCCGGCGCGCAGTCCTGCAGCAGCGGATCGCAGCCGGGCAGGCACAGGATGAGCACATCCTCGTTGGAGATCGAGCAGGTTGCCGTCGGATCGGCGCAGCTCGGTGCGTCCGGCGAGCCGGTGCACATCCCGAGGCACGTGCCGAGGTTGGTCTCGGTGTCCACGCCCCAGCAGATCGCACCGAGCTCGCAATTGTCGATGCCCGAGAGCGCCGAGTCCTCGACCATGCAGACCCCTCCGACCGCGACCGGGGCGGGATCGAGGGGGGTGCAGCGCAGCGCGTTCCAACCACCGGCGCCGTTGTCCGCCCACGGCATGCACTTCTCCCCGTCGGGACAATCCTGCTCCCAGACGTCGCACTCGTTGGCCCCACCCTCGCTGGGATCGATGAACCCGACGCTGGGGTCCCCAGAGCTCGACTCCATCATCGCCGCGCCCGTGCTGCTGCCTTCGCTCGAGCTGCCGGCACCCGTGCTGCTCGAATCGGCGCCCGTGCTGCTCGAATCGGCGCCCGTGCTGCTCGAATCGGCGCCCGTACTGCTCGACTCGGCGCCCGTGCTGCTCGAATCGGTCGTGCCCGAGGTCGTCGCGGCCTCGGTCGTGCCCGCGCCGCCGGAGCTGCTGCTGTCCGCCGGCGTGCCGCTCGACTCCGCGGTCGTGCTCGGCGAGCCGGTGCTCTCGCTGCCGCCGGTGTTCGCCGCACCATCGTCGCTGCACGCCGCGAGCACCACGCCCGCAATGATCCACACACCACCCACGCGTCGCTTCCACGTCGTTCCCATGATCACCCTCGCCTCCTGTGTTGTCGCAACCCCAGTCGACCTGACTGTCCAGTCGACCCGACTGTGATGACGAGGATGCTGCCGATCCCGGCGGGGTTCAAGCGCGATGGTGCGGACTCCTCGGCGGTGCGGCCTCCGACGATCGATCGCGTGGCCGATCGGCCGACACGGGCGGCGCTCGTCACATGCCGGGCCGCAGGGCGCCCACGCACTCGCGGGTGTACGTGGCGAGTCGGCGCGGCGGGCGACCCGTCACCCGCGCGACCTCGTCGGTGACGACGCTCGCCCGGCCCTCGCGGAAGTAGCGTTCCAGGTCGAGCAGACGCCCGGCGAGGGCGACGTCGGCGACGCCGAGAAATCCGACGGCGCCCTGACCGACCCCCCGCGACGCCTGTCTGTCCCGGCGCGACGAGTTCCGTCGCAGAAGAGTTGGTCGACATGACGATGACGTACAAGACGATCGCCGGCGCCTTCGCGCTGGCTGCCGCCGCCGTGGCCTTCATTCCGCGCCCGGCGGAGGCCCTCCCCAACAACGATGTGACGCGCTACTACTTCAGCGACCCCGGGTTCAACAACTACGTCGGCGAGGAGTGGCTGACGAGCTGCTACGGGGTGATGAACCAGCTCACGGGATCCACCGGTCCCTACTCGTACACGGTGTCGGAGCGCTGCCACTAGGCGCCCGCCCCCAAACCCGGCGCGACCGTGCGACGCTGGGGTCCATGCGACGGTCCCTGCAGCTCGTCGTCGCCGGCGTGCTCGCGTGCCGACCCGCCGCGGCCCCCGAGCCCGCCGCGTCGAACGTCGTCGTCGACGACTCGCCGCTGCGTTTCGCGTGGCCCGAGGGCGCCCACGCGACGGTGACCGAGCGGGTGCTGAAGAAGGGTCGCCACGCGACGATGCGCTACCGCATCGTGACCCAGCGCGATGGCGAGGCCGTGCTCGTCTACTACCGCGACTTCGCGTTCGTCGACTTCGAGGGCCTCGACCTCGCGGACCCGGCCGTGCGCGAGCAGCTCGACGCGCTCGAGCGGCAGGTCGCCGGCGCGATCCCGCCGTACCGCATCGCCGCCGACGGCACCTGGCTCGGCTGCGGCGAGCTCGACACCATGCTCGACGGGCTCGCAGGCATCCTGCCGGCCGACGACCTCGCCACGTTCCGCACGATGATGGGCAACGCGAAGATCCGCGCGGTGGTCGACGCCAAGCTGCGCGACGTCTGGCAGGCGTGGGTCGAGGGCTGGCTCGGCCTCTCGCTGCGGCCCGGCGAGCGCCACCAGGGGAACAGCCGGATCGAGATCGCCGGGACCGTCGTGGACCTGCCGTACACGATCGAGCGACTCGTGGGCGACGGCGCGGAGATCCGGCTCCGCGCGACCTCCGAGCTCGCCGGCGATCCGGCGAAGGCGATGATCGGCGCGCTGTTCGACGAGTTCTCCGCGACGCTGCAGACCGGCGATGGGGCCGCGAAGCCGGATGCGTCCGCGGGCATGCGCGCGCTCGAGGTGCGCCGGGTCCACCTGCGCGAGGCGACCCTCGATCCCGTGACGCTGCTCCCGGCGCGTGCGTTCAACCGCGTCACGATCACCGTCGGCGACGGCGCGAAGACCACGGAGTCGATCGAGTCCCACGAGTGGACGTTCGACTGGAACGACGGCGTCAGCGACCGCGGAGCAGCTCGCGCGGCGGCTGGTACTCGTGATCCAGCGCGTAGATGAACAGCACCGCCATGCTGTCCTGGTCGACGCCGCTGGTGTTCTCGTAGATGCTGACGAGCTCGTACTCGTGGTCGTCGTACAGCGCGAAGCCTTCCGCGCTCGCGTAGTGCTCGACGGAGTCGAGGCCGACGCGATCGGCGAAGTTGCGGGCCTTGCTCGCGAACACCGTGGCGCCCGCGGTGAGGTCGCGCAGCTCGATCGACTCGGCGAAGGGGTGCACGTGGGCCGCGATGTAGTGGACGGTGGTGTCGAACGGCACCGCGAGCGACTTGGTCACCAGGGTGTGGTTCTCTTCGCGACCGGGCTTCACGATCCAGTGGCCGGAGAACTCGTTGCCCTGGGAATCGGTGCGGACCTTGCCCGCCGCGTTCTCGCCCATCATGCAGCCCTCGCCGTGCGTCTCGGGGTCGGGCTGGGGCAGCTCGTAGTGGGCCTTGCGGTCGCCGAGTGACACGAGGCCGGTCGCCGCCTTCATGAACAGCGGCTTCATCGGCGCGGTGAGGTCGGCGTCGCGCACGTACTCGATCGTGACCTTGTGGCGGACCTCGAACGGCTCGCCCTCGACGTTGAGGTTGAGCACCTGCATCTCGACGCTGATCTCCTCGTCGGACGCGATC
>LNFB01000046.1 GCA_001464385.1 Deltaproteobacteria bacterium Ga0077550
ATGGCGGCCCTGTTCCCCGAGCCGGGCGAGATCCCGGCGCACGTGCGCGTCGATCCCGAGCGACACCCGCCGCGGTGGTTGATCGATGGCGAGCTCCGCGTGCACGCCGGCGAGTCGCGGCCGGTGCACTCGCGGGTCGCGACCCGTGACGGTGGCGGCTTCGCGACGACGCTGCTCGGCCACGAGGCGCGGCTCGGCGCCGCCGATGCGGTCGCGGCGGTGGACGCCGCGAGTGCGGCGTGGTGCGACGGTGAGGGGGCGTGGCCGTCGGCGCCGGTCGAGACCCGCATCGCCGCGGTGCTCGGGTTCGCGGCGGCGGTCGAGGCCAAGACCGACGAGATCGCGACGATGCTGATGTGGGAGATCGGCAAGCCGTGGCCGGCCGCGCGCGACGAGGTCACGCGCAGCGTCGAGTACATGCGCAGCACCGTCGCCGAGCTGACTCGGATGCGCGCCGCCGACCTCGAGGTGCAGCACGGCGTCGCGGGCGGCAAGGATCACTACGCCCGCACCCACCGTCGATCCCTCGGCGTGGTGCTGTGCGTCGCGCCGTTCAACTATCCGCTCAACGAGTTCCTCACCACCGTCGTGCCCGCGCTGCTGATGGGCAACGTCGTCGTCGCCAAGACCCCGCGGCTCGGCGTGCTCGCCAACCTGCTGCTGCTCGAGGCGTTCCGCGATCACTTCCCCCGCGGCGTCGTCAGCCTGCTGCCGGGGGATGGTCGCGTGGTGATCCCGGCGGTGATGGGCAGGAGCGTGCTCGACGTCGCCGGCAACCCCAGCGGGGTCGTGCAGGCGCTGGCGTTCATCGGCAGCGAGGCGGCCGCCAACGCGATCCTCCGCGCGCACCCGGTGCCGATCACCCTGCACAAGGTCCTGGGCCTCGGGGCCAAGAACGCCGCGGTGGTGCTGCCCGACGCCGATCTCGACGCGGCCGCGACCGCGATCGTGAAGGGCAGCCTCGGCTTCAACGGCCAGCGCTGCACGGCCGAGAAGATCGTGTTCGCCCACCGCAGCGTGTTCGACGAGTTCGTCGCGCGCGTGGCGAGGCGCGTCGAGGCCCTGAAGCCGGGCATGCCGTGGGTCGAGGGCGTGGCCACGACGCCGCTGCCCGAGGACAACAAGCCCGAGGCCATGCACGCGCTGCTCGACGACGCGCTGACCAAGGGCGCGACCGTGCGCAACGCGGGCGGCGGTCGGGGGTGCTTCTCGATCCTGCGGCCGGCAGTCGTCGCCGAGGTCACCGCCGACATGCGCCTGTTCCACGAGGAGCAGTTCGGGCCGATCGTGCCCATCTGCGGCTTCGACGACGTCGAGGAGGTCCTCGACTGGCAGCGCCGCTCGCCGTTCGGCCAGCAGGCCGCCGTGTGGGGCCAGCCGGCCTCCGCGCGCCTGCTGGTGCGTCGCTTCACCCGCTTCGTCGCCCGCGTGAACTTCAACGACGTCTGTCAGCGCGGGCCCGACGTGTTCGGCTTCAGCGCCAGCGACAAGTCGGGCTTCGGCACGCTGTCGCTGCGCGACGCGCTGCTGGCCTTCAGCCGGCCGGTGCTCGTGCAGGGGCTGGATGCGGCGGTGCTCGACGCGTTCCGCTCGGTGTCGCCGTGAGCGTTGCCCACCGTGCCGAGGCGCGGCTCCGCGGCCGTCTCCTCGTCGCGTTTCTCTCGGCCACTGGCGCGTGCGCGCGGCCGCAGGCGACCGAGGTGCCCGCCGCCTCGACGACCCCGGCGCCCGCGGATCCGTGGATGCGGCGCTGGGTCGTCGCCCCCGGCGACATGGCCGAGATCAACGTCGAGCTCGCGGCGGGTGACACGATGGCGGCGACCTTCTCCACCGACGGCGCAGCGCTGGCGTGGAACGTCCACAGCCACCGCGGCGACGAGGCGATCATCCACGACGAGGGCAGCGACGCCGCCGGCACGCTGCGCCACACTGCGAACGAGGCCGGAATGGTCTCGTTCCTGTGGATGAACCGCGGCACCACGCCGGTGGCGCTGCGGATCGAGCTGGTGCTCGGCGGCACCGCGCGGGTCGACTCGACCCACCCGGCGGGGTGAGTGGCCTACCGTCCCCGGACGCCCTTGCGCAGCGCGCCCGCGAACAGCACGCCCACGTACGGCAGGTCGTGCCATAGGTAGCGTCGCACCAGTCGCTTCGGGTCCTGCATCATGCGGAACATCCACTCGGTGCCGGTGCGCTTCATGATCTCCGGCGCGCGGGTGATCTCGCCGCTGATGAAGTCGAAGGCTGCGCCGACGCCGATCCACCAGGCCTCGGGCCGCGCGGCGCGGATCTGCTGGATCAGGCGCTCGCCCTTGGGGAAGCTGAGGGCGACGAAGACGAGGTCGGGCTTGGCCTCGGCGATGAGGCGGCGCATCGTCGTGAACTGCTCGGGGTCCTTCTCGAAGCCGAAGGGCGGCGAGTAGGTGCCGACGACGCGGAGGCTCGGGTGCTCGGCGACCAGCAGGTCGCGCGTCGTCTCGCCGGTGTTGCCGGCGCCGCCCAGCAGATAGATCGAGAGGCCCGCGGCCGCGGCCGCCGCGGGCAGGCTGCGCATGAGATCGGAGCCGCAGACCCGACCGCCCCGCAGCGGCGTGCGCTGCAGGTGGCTCGCCCAGACCAGCGGCATGCCGTCGGCGACCAGCGCGTCCGCCGTCGAGAGCAGGTCGTGGATCTTCGGGTCGTCGTGGGCCTGGCGCAGGATGTCGGTGTTGGGCGTGACCACCCAACCACCGCGCCCGCGCTTCGCCTCGTCGACCACGAGGTCGACGAAGCCGCGCTCGCTGAGATCGAGGAAGGGCAGGCCCTCGAGCTCGATCGTCGCGACGCCGAAGCGCTCGCGCATCGCGGATCCCTGGTCCGTCTGCGTCACCAGGTGTGGCTCCCGCCGGGCTCGAGGTCGGCGCGCATCATCATCTCGGCGAGCTCGGCGAACTTGACCTTGGGCTCCCAGCCGAGCTTGCGCTTGGCCTTGCTCGGGTCGCCGATGAGGAGGTCGACCTCCGCGGGGCGGTAGAACGCCGGGTCGATCGCGAGGATGGTCTTGCCGGTCTTGCGGTCGCGACCGATCTCGTTCTCGGCCGTGCCCTCGAACTCGATGTCGAAGCCGGCGACGGTGGCCGCGGCGACCACGAACTCGCGGACGGTGTGGGTCTCGCCGGTCGCCACGACGTAGTCGTCCGGCGAGTCCTGCTGGAGCATCATCCACATCATCTCGACGTAGTCCTTGGCGTAGCCCCAGTCGCGCTTGGCGTCCATGTTGCCGAGCTTGAGGACGTCCTGCTCGCCGCGCTTGATGCGGGCGAGGCTCAGCGTGATCTTGCGGGTCACGAAGTTCTCGCCGCGCCGCGGCGACTCGTGGTTGAACAGGATGCCGTTGCAGGCGTACATCCCGTAGCTCTCGCGGTAGTTGCGGACGATGTTGTACGCGTAGAGCTTGGCCACGCCGTAGGGCGAGCGCGGGTAGAACGGCGTGGTCTCGGTCTGCGGGATCTCGACGACCTTGCCGTAGAGCTCGGAGGTCGACGCCTGGTAGAAGCGGGCGTTGAGCCGGTTGCTGCGGATCGCCTCGAGCAGCCGGAGCACGCCTGTGCCGGTGACGTCCGAGGTGTACTCGGGCTGCTTGAACGAGATGCCGACGTGCGACTGCGCGGCGAGGTTGTAGACCTCGTCGGGGCGGGTGTCGGCGATCACGCCGTTCAGGCTGCTCGAGTCGCTGAGATCGCCGTAGTGCAGCGCGAAGCGATCGGTGCCGACCTCGCGACGCAGCGCCTCGATGCGGCCGCGGTTGAAGCTCGAGGTCCGCCGGGCGAGCCCGTGGACGATGTAGCCCTTCTCGAGCAGGACCTCGGCGAGATAGGAGCCATCTTGGCCAGTGACGCCAGTGACGAGCGCGCTCTTCGGCATGGACTTCGACTTTCGATCGCGTCCGGAGTTTGCCCAGGCAGCAGTGGACTGCGGGAGGGCCCAGACGCGCGCGCAGTATGCCAAAGCCGAAAACCGGGCGCCAGGGCCGCCCAGGACCGCGGTTCGCGAGGCGCAGCGCTTCGGGCGGCGTGGTGGGAGGTGGCTCGCGATCGCGCGTGCGTTGACCCGCGTGAGTCGGATCAGTGGATCATGGCGTCGCCGGGCACGCGCGGGCGATGCGATCGGCGTGGGTCGACGCGGGGTACTCGCGGAGGAACAGCGTGGCCTCGGCGCGGGCCTGCGGTCGCTTGCCCGCCGCGCACAGGGCCTCGACGCGCAGCGCCTGGCGCTCCTCGGCGAGCTGGCCGCGGCGGAAGTCACGGGCGTGTGCGGCGAGTCGGTCGAGCGCACGCGCGGCGTCACCGGCCGCGAGCGCGCGCTTGGCCGCGTCGACCAACGCGAGCTCGGCGGCGAGGACGGGATCGATGGCGGGCGCGCTCGCGGGCCGATCGATCGCGGGGGCGACGGGCGCGAGGGGCTGCGGTGCGGGCGATCGTGGCGGCACCGTGACAGGGGCCTGCGGCGCCGCGGGGATCGACGGCGGCTCGGCGGGGCGGAGCTCGGTGGTCTGCGGGCGGTCGTCCTGTCGACCGAAGGCCGCCGCGTCCGCGTCGGCGGGGCGCCGGTCCGCGAGCGTCGACGGGCTCGCGGCCCAGCGCGCCGCGAGGATCACCGCGGCCGCGGTCGCCAGCGCGAGCAGCGTCACCGTGAGCAGTCGTCGTCGCGGCAGCGCGACCACGTTGGGTGCGG
>LNFB01000047.1 GCA_001464385.1 Deltaproteobacteria bacterium Ga0077550
GATCGCGAGGTCGCCGGCCTGCGCCGCGCCAACGTGCTGCGCGACTCCCTCGTCGCGCGGGGCGTCGCCGCCGATCGCATCGAGGTGGTCGGGCACGCCGAGGTCGCCCACCCCGACAAGCTCGTGCGGATCGCCGAGGCCGAGGCCCACGAGCTCCCGTCGCAGGCCCGCTCCGCCGCCGACGACGACGCGGTGCTCGGCGACGCGCAGTTCATGACCGACAAGCCGATGACGATCGAGGCCGGCTACTCGGGCATGGTCGCCCTCTTCGACAGCGCGACCTCGGGGGAGCGCGTGTTCCTGTTCGACCCGATCTCGGAGCGGGGCTCGCCGCGCTACGCGTTCAACGCCGTGCGGGTCGTGAACCCGACCGACAACACCCTCGACGCCGGGCCGATCACCGTCTACGCGGGCAAGGCGTTCCTCGGTGAGGGCCTCACCGAGCCCATCCCGCCCCGGGCCGCCGCGCTCGTGCCCTATGGCCTGGATCGCTCGATGGTCGTCGAGCGCGAGGTCGAGACCCACGAGGAGATCGAGGCGTTCCGCACGATCGAGCGCGGGGTGGCGACCACCGAGACCCAGCGCATCCGCCGGATCGCGCTGTCCGTCTCCAACCGCGGCCACGCGTCGGCCCGCGTGTTCGTGCGCCACCGCGTCGAGAGCGGCTGGTCGCTACGCGACGCGCCCGAGGGCCTCGAGCGGCTCGGCACCGACTTGCTGGTCCCGCTCGACGTCGCCGCGGGCAAGACCGGGACGCTCGTCCTCGTCGAGTCCACACCCATCGCGACGACGATCGACCTGCGGACCGCCGTGGGCGCCGAGGCGGTCACACGCTACCTCGAGCACCACCCGGAGGCCGACGCGCTGCGCACCGCGTTGCGGGCCATCGTCGCCGCGCAACAGGACCTCGACGCCGTCGCCGAGACGCTGGTGACGCGACGCGCGCTCGCCGAGGCCCTGCGCTCCCGCGTCGACGAGCTCACCTCGCAGCTGCTCGCCCTGCGCAAGGTCGAGCGCGCGAAGCGGCTGAGCACGCACCTCGCCAAGCGCATGCGCGAGCTCGGTGATCGCCGCGATGCGGTCGCCGCCGAGATCTCGGACCTCGAGACCCGCGCCCTCGAGCGCCGCATCGAGGTCGACGGGATGATCGCGGATCTGAGCTACGCGGCCGCCAAGGCCGACCCCAGCGCGACCCAGCCGGCCGAGCCCGGCGCGTCGACCAAGGCGCTGACTCAGCGCAGCCGCACCGAGATGCCGACGCTCGCCCGCACCGCCGCCGGCGCGACGCGGTAGTCCGCGGTGGCCCCGTCCGGTCCGTCGGCGTGGAACTCCGGCCGCAGGATCGCGACCAGGGCATCGACGCCGCCGACCAGCGCGACGCGGGGATGCGCCGACCACTCGACCGCAGCGCCCGCGCCCGCGCCGAGCCACAGCCCGCGGGCCCGACGCGTGGCGTCGCCCTCGGCGCGGGCGCTCACGGCCCCGGCCTCGAACAGCCCGCACAGCGGCACCGCGAGGCGGCCCTGGGTCGGGGCGAAGCAGCCGCGCACGCCACCGGTCGTCAGCGCGGCGCGCAGCGTCGCGTCACCGTCGGCACGTCGCGCGAAGGCGTGGCCCGCGTGCGCGCCGATCACCGCGCGACCGATCGACACCCGCACGTCGCCCTGCAGCCAGCCCGTCACCTTCGGGGTCATCCCGATCGCGGGTCCGCCGAGGACGAACAATGCGACGCCGACTCGACGACGCGCCGTGGTGTCGGCGGCGGGCGAGGGCCGCGATCCATCGCGCTGCGACGACGGCGGCGCCACGGGGGCGACCGGCTCGGGTGCCGCCGCGTGGTCGAGCGAGCGCGCGACCTGGGCCGGATCGACGTTGGTCGCGATCACCAGCGCCGCGGCCTCGACGAGGATCTCGCAGCGGGTGGCCTCCAGATGCCGTCGCTCGGACCCGCCGGGGCCGTCGACCTCGAGCTCGATGCCCCAGCCGTTGCCCTGCGCGACGACGTTGCCGCGCACGAGCACGGCGGCAGTGGGGTCGAGCACGACGTCACGCGCGACGAGGGCTCCGATCACCGCGACGACGCGATCCGAGCCCGGGCATGCCGGCGGCGCAGCCCACTCGAGATCGATGGCGAGGGCTCCGCCCGCGGCCGTCGATGGCGCGCGCGGGCTCGGTGTCGGCGCCTCGACGGGCGCCGTGGGTCCGGCCGGCGGCACCTCGATCGACGCCGCAGGCTCGGGCAACGCCACAGGCTCGGGCGACGCCGCGGGGTCGGGCGGCGGCACCTCGACCGGCGCGGTCGGCTCCGGCGCCAGCCGCAGCAGCCCCGACACGCACCACTCGAGCCACGACGCCACGCGCCCCCGGTGATAGCACGACTTCGGTCCGGCGCGGCGCGGTCGAGGACCCGGGGCTACCAGACCTGGACGCGGCCGATCTTGGCGAACGCCCGCTTGGGATCCTCGACGCGGACGTCGAAGTCGCCGAGCTCGCCGGCGGGCTCGCTGATCTCGAAGTTCTTCGATTCGCCGCGGCGCAGCCCGATCACGAAGTCGTACTCGCCGGGCAGGATCTCGAGCGGCGGCGCGACGAACTGGTAGCGGTGCAGCACGTAGTCGCCGGCCCGCCAGAGATTGCACGGGTAGAGGTCCTCGGCGATCGGCTGCGGGTCGGGGTTGATCCGCGACAGGCGGCCGCCGAGGAACCGCGCGAAGATCTTGGCCCCGCCCGGCAGCGGCCGCAGCACCCGCATCGAGAGCTTCAAGGTGTGCGTACGACCGCGGACCAGCGGCCCGTCGACCTCCCAGCCGATGATCTCGACGAACTCCTCGAAGCGGACGAAGGTCTCGTGCTCGAGCACGTACGGCTCGGTCGACAGGATCTCGGGGATGCGATTGCGATCGACCCGCCCCTCGGGCAGCACGTTCGACACCAGCCGCAGCGTCGCGTGCGAGTCGTCGAGCACGAAGAAGTCCGCGCCGGCGAGGCGGTGCTGCTGGTACACCGCGGGGAGATCGATGGTGCGCAGCAGCACCGCGGTGGGATCCACGGCGCCCGCGTCACCCGCGAGCCGGGTGAAGATGTCGCGTCGGTTGGCCAGGGCCTCGAGATCGGCAGGACCGTAGTACGCGAGGCCTGGATCGCGCACGCGGTGGCTCGCGAGCGTCGGAGCCACCTCGCCCCGGGCCGCGAGCTCGGCGAACACCGACAGCACGTGCTTGGGCGAGAGCTTGGCCGACGTGTCGCCGAGCAGGCTGCGCGACTGCTGCCAGCCACCGACGAGGGCGACCGCGAGCAGCGCGGCCGCCGGCGCACGATCGCGGTGGCGCGGCGGCACGCGCGACAGCAGGCGCTCGAGGGGACCGGGGGCGTCGCCGTGCCGCGCGAGGACGAGGCCGGCGAAGAGCGCGAGCGCGGCGAGCTTCGCGAAGCGGCCGAGCCGTTCGGCGGTGTGCAGCGCGTCGCCGGGGTAGTCGTTGACCGCGAACGCGTGCAGCGGCGCCGCGATCTCCTCGGGCGCCAGCTCGAGGTCCTTCGCCAGCACCAGCATGCCGAGGGCCGCGAGCAGCACCGCGGCGCGCCGGGCGGCGCGCGGCGTGTGGACGCGGGCGATCGCAGCGACGGCCGCGGCGACGCCGAGCGCGAGCGGGAGGCGCAGCGGCACATCGACGCGGCCGTACACGAGCGACCACGCGCTGGCGACGACGAGGCCGAACAACAACCACCCCGCGAGCGCTCGGTCGCGCCCCAGCGCGACCCCGACGAGGCCCACCGGCAGCCACGGGAAGCTCTGGTGGCCGAGATCCGAGAGCGCCGCGCTGAAGCGCCGCAGCTCGGGCTTGTCGACCAGCTCGAGGTCCTTCGCCGCGCCGAGCAGCGGGATGTAGCCGTCGCCCTGCCCGCGCACGAGCACGACGGCGACGATGGCGACGACGACGATCGCGGCGCCGAGGGCCCAGCGCAGCGCGACCCGCCGCGGCGGGCTCGCGGCCGCGATCGCCAGCAGCGGGATGAGACCACCGAGCACCAGGCCCGCGCTCGCCGTCGCGGCGCCGAGCAGCGCCGCCGCGATGGCCAGCATCGTCACGCGACGCCACGGCGCCTCCGCCTTCGCCGCGACGAGCACGGCGATCAACGCCCAGACACCGAAGCACTCGCCGAAGGGGTTGCCGATCGCCGTGCGGGCGCCGGCGGAGAACACCGGCATCGACAGCGCCACGCCGGCGGCCACGGCCGCGCCGAGGCGACCGAGCCCCCACGTCAGGGCGAGCCACACCACCGCGGCGGTGCAGGCCACGGCCGCGAGCGCGTGGGGCAGTCGCAGGCCGAGCTCGTCGCCGAAGACGGACACCGAGGCGCTGCGCAGCGCGTCGGGCACCGCCGGGGAGCGGAGCATGCCCGTGCGCGCCTCGCCGAGGGCCGCGGCCACCCGATCGAGGACCGGCAGCTCCGCGTCGCTCCACAGGCCGTCGACCCCGAGGCCGGGGAGCAGCCACGCTGCCGCGAGCCCGGCGGCGAACAGCGTCGGCGCCCACGGCGACGCTGCGCCCGAGCTCGACGCGCTCGCCTCGGCCTGCGAGGTCCCCGACTCCACGCGCCGCAGCTTACCAATCCGTGGGGCCCGGCGAACGGTCGACGTGGGGCCGATCGCTCGGGTAGCGTTCGGCCCATGCAGACGATCGGTCGACGCGGGGCCACGGCCCTGGTGGTGGGATCCCTGTGGGCCGTGGCGTGCGGCGGCGGCTCCGACGCGAAGCCGGACGCCAAGGCGAAGGCCGATCGCGGCGCCGCGAAGGCCGATCCGAAATCGGCCGCGAAGGACGCTCCGATCGCGGATCGCAAGGACGCGAAGCGGGACGCCGACGCGAAGGAGGACGGCGACGCGGCCGACGACGCGGGCGCGATCGCGGCGGCACCGGCGTGGGCGTGGACGCTGCCCAGGGGAATCAACGTGCCGCCGCGCGTGCCCGAGGACAACCCGATGTCCGCCGACAAGGTCGAGCTCGGCCACCGGCTGTTCATGGACAAGCGCCTGTCGGTCGACGGCACGCGCAGCTGCTACAGCTGCCACCAGAACGAGCTCGGCAGCGCCGACGGGCGCGCCAAGGCGCTGGGGCCTGGCAACAAGGACCTGCCGCGCAACACGCCGACGATCTGGAACGTCGGCCTGTCGGCGACGCTCTACTGGGACGGTCGATCGGACTCGCTCGAGGCGCAGGCCCTCGCGGCGCTGAAGGGCGGCAACATGGCGCTCGGCGACGCGGTCGAGGCCAAGGCCGCCGAGATCGGCGCGCTGCCGGAGTACGCCGCGTCGTTCGCGAAGATCTTCGGCCTCGCCAAGGACGCCAAGGTCACGGGCATGCACGTCGTCCAGGCGCTGTCGGCCTACGAGCGCACGCTGCTGTGCGGCGACACGGCCCATGACAACGACACCGCCGACGAGGCGGCCAAGCGCGGCTGGGCCCTGTTCGCCGGGCCGGCCGGGTGCATCACCTGCCACGCCGGCGACAACTTCAGCGACGGGCTGTACCACCGCACGGGCATCGGCGCGGGCGATCCCGCGGCCTCGGGGATCGATCTCGGCCGCGGCAAGCCGACCGGCAAGCCCGAGGACGACTTCCTGTTCCGCACGCCGACGCTGCGCAACGTCGCCCGCACCGCGCCGTACTTCCACGACGGGAGCGTCGCGACGCTCGAGGAAGCGGTGCGCATCATGGCGTCGGGCGGCATCACGACGGCGGGCCCCGTCGACGCGAACCTCCTCGACCGCAAGCTGACGCCGGAGCAGCAGGCCGACCTCGTCGCGTTCCTGAAATCGCTCGACTGCCCCGGCAAGCTCGAGGTGATCGGCGACCAGAAGGTCGACGGCATCGGCGGCTGAGCGACCGCGGAATTGCGAAAGGGCGGATGGTTGCCCACCCGCCCCTCGTTCGGCGTCCGATGGCGCCGCGCTCGACTAGCGCTTGCTGAACTGGAAGCGCGCGCGGGCGCCCTTGCGGCCGTACTTCTTGCGCTCCTTCTTGCGGGAGTCGCGAGTCAGGTAGCGGAACTCCTTGAGCGCGTCGTGGAACTCGCCCGAGACCCGCATCAGCGCGCGGGCGATCCCGAGGCGGACAGCGCCGGACTGCGAGGAGAGCCCGCCGCCCTTGGCCGTGCACCAGACGTCGTACTTGTCGCGCGTGTTGGTGGCCACCAACGCCTGCTCGACGATCTTCATGTTGGTCGGACGCGTCACGTAGCGCTCGGCGTCGCGGCGGTTGATCGTGATGCGGCCCGAACCGGCGAACAGCCACACGCGCGCGACCGAGGTCTTGCGGCGGCCGGTGGCGTAGTACGACATCGAGTTGTTGGTGATGGCCATGACAGCGAGATCTTCCGAGAGCTATGCGACGGGGGTGAACGGCTTGGGGTTCTGGGCCGAGTGCGGGTGCTCGGCGCCGGCGTAGATCTTCAGCTTGCTGAAGGTCTGTCGGCCGAGGGCGTTGCGCGGCAGCATGCGGCGCACCGCCTGCTTGATGAGCTCCTCGGGCTTGTCGGCCAACATCTGCCGCGCCGGGACGCTCTTCATGTGGCCGAGGTAGCCGGAGAAGCTGTGGTAGTGCTTCTGATCGAGCTTGCGCCCGGTGAGCTTCACCTTGTCTGCGTTGACGACGATGACAAAGTCACCGGCGTCGACGTGCGACGTGAAGATCGTCTTGTGCTTACCGCGGAGGAGACTGGCGATCTGGCTGGCGGCGCGGCCGAGCGTCTGACCGCTCAGATCGACGAGCCACCAGTCGCGGCTCACCTCGCCCGTCTTCGGGAACATCGTGCCCATGGGGGGCGGAGAGTGCTGCGGGGCGGCCAGCACTGTCAAGCGGCGATGGGCCACCGCGGTCGACCGCGGCCGAGCCCCCGCGCGAGGGCCCGGGGAGCCCGCGCCGGCCCGGCAAGGCGGGCCTGGGCCGTCGCAGGCACCACGGGCGGGGCACGGCCGAGCCCGGCGGCGGGGCCCGCGTGCGACAGGGCACGGCCCGCGCCCGCGTTCGATCGCTGCCACAGGCGCCGCCGGCCCGCCTCGGGGGAGGGCTGCGTCGTGACCCGTTCGCGCGGCGCGGACCGTACTACACTGCAGCGAGTCGGCCGCCCCGCGACCGCCCGCTGCCCCCCGTGACCTCGTCGCCCTCAACCAGCGCCGGCCCTGAAGCGGCGGACGCGTCCACCCGCACCGCTCGCATCCTCGTCGCCGACGACACGGAGTCGGATCGTCGCACGGCGCGTGATGCGCTCGAAGCCGCTGGCCACGTGGTCGTCGAGGCCCACGACGGCCAGCACGCCCTCGAGGTGTTCGCACGCGAGCGCCCCGACCTCGTGATGCTCGACGTCGTGATGCCGCGCCTGTCGGGCCTCGAGTGCTGTCGATTGCTGAAGGCCAAGACGCTGCACGCGTACCTGCCCGTCATCATGGTCAGCACGCGCAACTCCGTGAACGCGCGCGTCGAGGGGCTGCGCAGCGGCGCCGACGACTACCTCGGCAAGCCGTACGACGCCGACGAGCTGCGGGCCCGCGTCGACGCGTTGCTGCGCGCCCGTCGGATCCTCGGCGACATCGAGCCCGAGCGCGCGAGCGCCCCCGGCGATGCCGGCGACGGCCGCCTCGACACCGCGCACATGCGACGCCTCGAGCAGGAGTTCGATCGCGCCGAGCGCTACAGCGATCCGCTGGCATGTCTGCGCGTCGCGCTCGATGACGGACGGGCACAGGCCCACGCGATCGCCCGGCTCCGCATGGTCATCGACGCGACCCTGCGGAAGATCGATCTCGTGTTCCCGATGCGATCGCGCGGGTTCCTGCTCGCGCTGCCGAACACCCACTTCCCCGGCGCGCTGGCGGTCGCCGAGCGCATCGCCCGGGACGCACGCGCCACCGCAGGCGCGTCCCCGAGCGGCGTCAGCATCGGCGTCGGGTTCTTCCCCAACCGCGACGTGCACACGCTGCGGGAGTTGCTGGATCTCTGCGAGGCCGCGCTCGAGCGGGCCCGCAGCGACGGCGGCGGCAAGATCTGCCTCTTCCAGCACCAGGGATACATGTACGCGCCCGAGGACCCATGACGGGCCGCACCACGCCGAGCGCGGGCCTGCCGAGGACGCCGATCGGCCCCGCGCGGCGCATCCTCTTGTATCCCCGCGACGGCGACGACGCCCGTCGGGCGACCCACGACGCCGCCCGCAGCCTCGTCGAGCACGGGGTCGTCGTGGCCCTCCCCCGCGACTGGCTCCTGACACCCGCCAACGTGCCGAGCACGCGGCACGTCGCGATGGACCTCGACGATCGCGAGTCCGCGATCGATCTCGTCATCGCGCTCGGCGGTGACGGCACGCTCCTGCGGGCCGCGCGGTGGATCGCGGACCGCGAGGTCGCCGTGCTCGGCGTGAACCTCGGCAACCTCGGCTTCCTCGCCGCCTATGGGGCGACCGAGCTGCCCGAGGCGCTGCGCGCCGCCACCGAGGGCGAGCTGGTGTGGCAGCCACGGCTGCGCATGCAGATCGAGGTGTTCCGCGCCGGCACCCTGATGGCGTCGCAGACCGGCTGCAACGACACGTACGTCAAGCACGGCGAGCTGCCGCGGATGCTGCACCTGCGCACGAACATCGGTGGTTCGTTCGCCTCGAACATGCGCGCCGACGGCCTCATCGTGTCGACCCCGATGGGCTCGACCGCCTACAACCTCGCCGCGGGCGGACCGATCGTCGACTCCGACACGGACACGTGGACGATCACGCCGATCTGTCCGCACACGCTAACGCACCGACCGGTCGTGACGCGGGCCGACCACGCGATCGAGATCGAGCTGCTCGGGCCCGAAGACGCCGGCGCCGCGACGCTCTCGGTCGACGGGCAGTGGAGCGTCTCGCTGCTGCGCGGAGATCGCGTCGCGATCACGCGCTCCCCGACGCCGCTGAGGCTCGTGCCGCCGGTCGCGACCGTGTTCGACGTGCTCGCGCACAAGCTGGGCTGGGGCGGCTAGCGGCCGCCCCCACATCGGCTATAACCGCGCGCCGATGCTGTCGTACCTGCGGATCCGCGGCCTCGCGCTGCTCGAAGACGTGTCGCTCGAGCTCGCCGTGGGGCTCAACGTGCTCACGGGCGAGACCGGCGCAGGCAAGTCGATCATCGTCGGCGCGCTGTCTCTGCTCCGCGGTGCCCGCTCGCGCAGCGACATGGTCCGCGAGGGCTCGGAGGCGGGTGAGGTCGACGCGCAGTTCGAGCCCGACGTGCGCTCGCGTGATCGCGTCACCGCGATCCTCGGCGCCCACGGCCTCGGGCCAGCCCCGGAGGACGAGGGTCTGCTCGTCGCGCGGACGATCACCCGCAGCGGTCGCGGGCGCGCGACCGTGCAGTCGTCGTTGGTGACGCAGGCGGTGCTCACCGAGCTCGGCGAGGAGCTGATCGACATCTGCTCGCAGCACGAGCACCACTTCCTCACCCACACCGCGCGGCACCTCGAGGTGCTCGACACGTGGGCCCGGCTCGACGACGCGCTCGCCGAGCACCGCGGCCGGTACGCGGCGTGGCGCGAGGCATTGGCCGCCCTCGAGGACCTCACCCGCCGCGCCGCCGAGCGCGACCTGCGGATCGACTACCTGCGATTCGCGGTCGAGGAGCTCGAGGCGGTCGACCCCGACGCGATCGACACCGACGCGCTGCGGCGCAAGGTCATGCTGCTGCGCAACGCCCAGCGCTGGGCCGAGTTCGCCCGTGAGGCCCACAGCGCGCTCTATGAGGCCGACGACGCGATCGCCTCGCGGCTGTCGTCGCTGCTCGAGCGGGCGCGCCACGGCCGGGACGACTCGTCCCACCTCGAGCTCATCGAGGAGCAGCTCGCGCTGGCGACGATCGCCTGCGAAGAGGCCGCGCGCGCGGCCACCCGCTTCGCCGCCGAGCTCGAGGTCGAGCCCGCCGAGCTCGAGGCCGCCGAGGATCGGCTCCACCACCTCGATCGACTGCGGCGCAAGCACGGCGTCGAGGTCAGCGAGCTCGGCGGACGACTCGCACAGATGCGTGCCGAGCTCGAGCAGCTCGAGCACGCCGACGAGCACCTGCGGGCGCTGCAGGATCGCACCGGCGAACTCGAGCAGGCGTGCCGCGAGAGCGCCGAGGTCCTGCACGCCGCCCGCACGGCGGCGGCCGGTGGGCTCGCCGCGGCGGTCGAAGAGGAGCTGGCAGCGCTGCACATCGCGAAGGCCCGCCTGCAGGTGCAGATCGAGCGCCTGCCGGCGCCCGGACCCGAGGGCCTCGATCGGGTCGAGTTCCTGTTCTCGGCCAACGCCGGCGAGCCGCTCGCGCCGCTGCGCAAGGTCGCCTCGGGCGGCGAGCTGTCCCGCGTCCTGCTGGCGCTGAAGGGCGCGCTCGCGGGCGACGACCGCGTGGCGACCTACGTGTTCGACGAGGTCGACGCGGGCGTCGGCGGTGCGGTGGCCGAGGCGATCGGCCGCCGCTTGCAGCGGGCGTCGGCGCACCACCAGGTGTTGTGCGTCACCCACCTCCCGCAGATCGCCGCGTTCGCCGACACCCACTTTCGCGTCGGCAAGCGCGAGCGCAAGGGCCGGACGATCACCGAGGTCGAGCGCCTCGACGACGACGCGCGCATCGAAGAGCTCGCGCGCATGCTCGGCGGCGCCCGGGTCACGCAGAGCGCCCGCGACCACGCCGCCGCCCTGCTCGCAGCCGCCCGCGCGGCGAAGGCAGCGCCCAAACCCAAGCCCAAGGCGAAGGCAGCGGCGAAGGCGGCGGCGAAGCCCGAGGCGACGAAGGCCAAGGCCGCCCCGACGAAGCGCCGCTAGGCCCGTCAGGCCTCCCACTGCCGGCGCTGCAGCTCGGCGAGCACGGGCTCGAACAGCGGCGAGAGGTACAGGGCCTCGATCGGCATCTCGCCGCGCAGCACGGCGTCCGCATAGGCGCGGACGGCCTCCGGGTTCTTCGCCTCCTTCGCGTCCGCGAAGTAGCCCACCAGGGTGGAGAGCAGGTTGAGGGGACCGATGGCGCGCAGGCGGATCGTCGGGCGGGCCGCGACCGTGGACGGGCGTACGCCGCCGAGGGCCTGGGCGTTGCCCTTGCCGGTGCGCGCGATGGTCTCGACCCCGGCGATGAGGCTAGCGTAGAGGCGCCGCGCCTCCTCGCCGACGCGCGCGAACCACTGGCGCGCGGCGGCCTGCTGGTTGCGCGGCAGCTCGGCGATCGCCGCGCGCTGGGCGACCTCGTCGATCGCCGCCGCCTCGATCCGCGCGAGGTTGTCGTACAGCTGCTGACGCCCGAGCTCGAACCGCGCCGGATCACGCGAGAGCATCTGGGTGATCCCGTTGCGCGTGCTCTGGGCGAACTCTCCATAGGCCGCGGCGTTCGCCGGATCGCCGCGCCCCCCGGCCGCGCGCCCGAAGCCGACGTGGTCGCGCCCCTCGGCGAAGGCTCGGCCCTGCTGATCGAGGCGCGCGAGCAGCTCCGCCACGCCGATCTTCTCGCCCACCACCGCGTCGCGGGGCACGGCGCTGCGCAGCCGCGCGGCGGACTCGGACGCCAGCGCGCCGAGGTCGTTGAACACGTGCTCGCCCTGCTTGCTCCCGCTCGTCGGCATCGGAGCAACGTACGTCGGCGGGCGGCCCCGCCTTCACGCATTGGGACGCGTCACAACCCGGGGCGTGGCGCATCCCACGGTCGCGCCCCCGAGGCCGAACCTCCCTCGGGGCCCGCGGCCGGGGCGCTGCGGGGCGACGCCCGAGCCCCCCGAAACGGCGCGAAGAGGTCGAGACGGAGCAGCCCGGACAGAGATTCTCTGGATCGAAAAAAAAGTTTGAAGCATCCCCGCGGCCGCGGCGTAAGTGGGTGCAGCACCGCGAACGAGGCCACGGACCGCCGCTTCGGCAGGACCGACTCCCGAGCGTGCAGCGCGGTCCGCCCAGCGTCGGGCAACTTGCCCAAATTGGGCGAAAGACGGTGCCCAACTGGGGCGGCCGCCGGTGCCCAATGGGATCGATCGACGCGACGTCCTCGCAAGCGTCCGTGATCGCGTGCCTGTTCGACTCGGCCCGTGTGTTGCGATGGAAGACATCGACATGCACCTGGCACTCTGCGCGACCTCCGAATCGTTCGACGCTCCCACCGTGACGCTCGACATCGAGGCGCTGTACCGCGGCTACCGCCGACGCGCCTACTCGATCGCGTGGGCCTACCTCAAGGACGAAGAGGAAGCCCTCGACGCCGTGCAGGAGGCCTTCATCAAGGCCCAGCGGTCGGCCGACACGTTCAATGGGCGCTCCAGCCCCCAGACGTGGCTCTGCCGCATCGTCGTCAACGTCTGCCTCGACATGCGCCGCCGCAAGAGCCGGCGCCCCGAGTTCCAGGTCGACGACGTCGAGGTCGTCGACCCGCGTCCCAGCTCGAGCGACTGCCCCGAGCGCGGCTTCCAGGACCTGGAGCTCCGCGCGACCATCGAGGCCGGCCTCGATCGCCTCAGCCCCAACCACCGCGAGATCATCATCCTGCGCGAGGTGACCGGCCTCAACTACGAGCAGATCGCCCAGCGCGAGGGGTGCCCCAAGGGCACCGTGATGAGCCGCCTCTTCCACGCTCGCCGCCAGCTCCGCGCCGTGCTCGGCCGCAAGCTCGACCTCTCCTTCGCGTCGGTCGCGTGAACCTCCGCGCCGATCGCCGTCGCGTCGCTCGCCACGTCGCGCGGCACATCGCGCGCCACGCCGGTCACGCGGCGCCCAGGCGCTGCAACGCGCGCTCGACCTCCCGCGCCTCCGAGAACCGACGCAGGCGCCCCAACAACCGGCTCAGCTCCGCGATCACGTCCTTGGCCCGGGTGCCGCGCATCGCCTCCGGCGCGAGCGACTCGCTGTAGACGAAGGCGTCGCCGAGCAGCGCGACCGCGTCGTAGTCCAGCTCGAGCCGAAGCGCCACGCGGCTGGCCTCCCAGTAGGCGCGGAAGACCAGCGCGACCTCGCGGCCCTCGATCGCCGCCGCGATCGCGTGTCGGTAGGCCGCCAGGGCGGGGGTCGGCGCTTCGGCGCGATCGTGCGTCGCCGCGGCGGCGAGGTGCCCCTGCGCCGCGAGTCCCCAGAGTCCGGCCGCGCTCGCCCGCGCCGCCGCCTGCGTGAACGCGGCCACGGCGAGCGCCGACTGCCCGAGCTGCACGAGGTACGCGCCGAGCACGAGCTCCATGTCGACGGCCTCGCGCGTCCGATCGGCGGCGATGCAGAGATCGCGTGCCGCCGCCTGCTGCCCCACCGCCTCGGGTCCGTCGCCGCGACGACTCGCGAGTGCCGCCCGCTTCACGTGCAGCCGCAGTCGAGCGTCGACATCCGCCGTCGGCGGACCCGCGTCGTTCGCCGCGGCAGGATCGGCGAGCGGCGCGATCGATCCGCTCGCGTCCGCCGGGATCGACGGCGACGTCGGCGACGTCGGCGAGCCCGGAGCGAGCCAGCGCCGCTGCGGCGGACGGGCCGCGGCCGGCCACGCACCGCCGATCCCAGGTCCCAGTCGCGCCTCCGCATCGATCTCCGCCTCGAGCTCCGCGATCGCTCGGGCCTCGTCGACGACGCAGGCGTGGTGCATCGCCGTGGCCGGCTCGAGCGTCGCGATCCACGGCTCGATCTCCGCGGCCGCCGGGAGCAGCACGATGAACTTCGCGGCCGCGAGCCGGGCGTTCCCAATGGTCTCGCCGACGCGCCGCAACCACATCGGCTCGACGACCGACACCGCGGGCACCCAGAGGTAGAGCAGCCCCTGCGCCGGCGCGCGCACGGTCCCGAGGCACTGCAGCAGCTGCGCGGCGAGGCTCGCGGAGCCCTGCGCCCGCATCGGCCGCTCGGCGAGCGGCGCCAGCGGAGCACCGGCCTCGCGCAGCGATTCGTGCACCGCGCGCAGCGTGTCGGTCGCCTGCTCCCAAGACGCGTCGACGTCTTCGCACGCGGGCAGATCGAGCGCGACGAGCGGGCTGCGGTTGTCGGCGAGGTGCTCGGCCGCCATCGCCACCGACACCGCAGCCGCCCGTAGCCGCGGATCGACCTCGACGCACAGCAGCCGGAGCCCGTCGCTTCGGACGAACCGCGCGACCGCGTCGGCGAGCTGCTCGATCGGCTGCGTGAGCGACGACGACGGCATCGTCCTCAGCTCTCGTCCGGCGGATCGATGTCGAGCGATCCGGTGCGGATCTGCGTGCGCGCGCCTTGCAGGATGATCTCCTGCCCGTTGACGAACACACCCTGGGGCGTGAGCCGTAGCTCGGTGGCGCCGCAGCGCAGCACGATCCCCTGCGGCACGTCGACGACGTAGCTGCCATTCGCGAGTGTCGCGGTGCCGCCCGCCTGATCCCGCAGCTGCGCCGACGGTCCTCGCACGGTCACGCCCTCGGCGTTGGCGCCGACGCTGCTCGAGCCCGACGACACGCTCGCCCCGCCCGCGCAGTCGAGCTTCGCCGTCTGGCCCAGCATCAGCGCGCCGCCGGTCGCGGGCCCCGAGCCGCCGCCCATCCCACCGGCGCCGATGCTCACGCTGCCCGCGGTCACCACGAACGCGCCACTCACCGCGTACCGACACGAGCCCGCGGACACCCGCGTGCTGCGATCGCCGCTCATGACGTTCTCGGAGTTGCCGCCGTCGACGTAGCTCGTCGACCCGCCGCGGCAGGTCGAGCTCACACCGCCGCCGTAGCTCACGGTCGTCTTCCCGGAGATGTCGATCGTGCCGCTGCCGCCGACCTTCAGCGAGTAGGACCCACCGACCTCCTCCGATCGCGATCCTCCGACCTTCTGATGGTAGTTGCCGACGACGTTCTCGTCGAAGTCGTGGCCGACCCGGCGACGCTCGTCGTGGACGATGCGGACGTCGCAGTCGTGCCCGATGTCCTGACGCCAGTCGAACGGCGCGTTGAAGAACATCATCTCGGCGCCGGCGGTGACATCCATGCACAGCATGGTCTGCCGCGACTTGTCGCCGATGCTCGCGTAGTTGAATCCCAACCACGACGACGCCGACGGCAGCGTCGACGCCCGATCTGGTGGACCCATGGTCGGCGGCAGGTGCTGCTTGTCGTAGAGGCAGCCGAGGATGACCGGCCGCTCCAGGTTGCCGCCGATGAACGACACCAGCACGCGATCGCCCGCTCGCGGGATGTACTGCGTCCCACCGTGGGTGCCGGCCATCGACTGCAGCACGCTCACGTACGTCGTGGGCACCTCGGCGGTCTGCTGGTCCCACGCGAAGCGCAGCCGGCAGCGCAGCAGGCCGTCGACGTCGACCGGGTCGTTCTCGATCGCGACGATCTGCGCCCGCATGATCGCCGGCACGCGGTCGTCCGTCGGGGGGCTCGGCGCGCGCACCTTGATGCTCGCGCCGCCCTCGGCCTGCGTCGGCGCCAGCGTGACGCTGTTCGAGTAGTCGCTGCCCGGCGGCGCGAAGCTGCGCCCACCGGCCGACACGCCGACGACGATGTACTCGCGCGAGTCGCCGCGCTCGATCTCGAAGCGGTAGCGGCGCCCAGCGAGGGAGCCGGTGATGCTCGTCCGCACGTCGATGAGGGCCGCGCGCGTCGCCGCGACCTCGCCGTGGAGCTCGGCGATGCGCGCGTGCTGTGTGTCCGGATCCTCGCGCTCGTTGACGCGAAAGCCGTCGCTGACCCGGCGCTTGGCCGCGTGCCCGCCGTCCTGCTTCGCGACGCCCTTGACCGGCTCGAGCGGCGTGCCCGCGACGTCGAACCCGAGGAACTCGACCTCGCTGGCGTCGAGCGCCGACCCGCGCAGCGCCGACAGGACCTGCTCCTCGCCGTCGGTCGCGTGCTCGAACCACACCGGCCGGAACGGAAGGTCACGGCGCTGGCGCTGGGTGCCGTCGAGGAAGCCCTCGTTGGTGTCGCACAGGACGACCGTCTCGACCGACCCGTCGTGGCGGAAGTAGAAGTTGATGCCGGTGCGGGCCGCCAGCTTGCGCACGAAGTCGAGCAGGCTCTCGTCGGGCCGCCGCACGATGAGATCGATCTCGGGGTAGCTGCGGGTGATGCGATCGTCGATCGACCGCCCGTAGCTGGCCAGGCCCTTGCGCAGCACCTCGCGCAGGACGTCGGCGTAGCTGCGGTTGTGCCAGGTACCGCCCTCGGTGTGGTGCGCGAGCAGGGCCATCGCCGGGACGATGTTGACGTTGAACGTGTCGTCGGATTCCTTCGCCGTCGTCCGCTCGAGGGCGAGCAGGACGCCGAGCACGCGCGTCTCGAGCACGAAGCCGTCCGGGAAGCGGCGGCGGATGAGCAGCTCGACGTCCTTCAAGCGGCGGCCCGTGCACGCCCCCTGCCCCGGCTCGTCCTGGGCCGCGGGGATCTGGCAGCGCAGCCGCACGCTGTAGCACTCGTTGAGCGCGTCGTGCAGCGCCACCTCCTCGACGCGGAACTCGTGCGGATCTCCGCCGAGATACGCGAACTGGTACTCGACCAGATAGTTGGCTTTGGGTCCTGCGTCGGCCATCGATCGTCCCCGCGGTTCAGCGCACCAGTCCCGTCATCGCCCGAGGATCGAGCAGCACCAGCTCGTCGAGCAAGCGCTCGTCGGTGCCGAGGCCGAGGCCCTGCCGGCACACGAGGTACCCGCGCAGGCACCCCGCCACGATCGTCGGGTCCCACTGCTCGATCGTCAGCTTGCGCAGCTGGCCCTCGAGCGCGCGGAACATGGGCAGCGCCAGCTTGACCTCGTTGGCGGCGAGGCACGCCTGCGCGAGCGCCAGGTTGCGGGAGAACCGGCCGCGGGCGCCCGTCGCCGCGGCGATCCACGTCGCCGCGCGCCCCGTCGCCTCCTCGGGCTTCTTCGCCTTGAGCAACTCGGTGATCTCGGCAGGCACCTCGTGCTCGCCGCTCGCCGGCGCCTCGGCCGGCTTGGCGGCCGGTACGGCGTCGGGGGTCGGTGTCGGCGCGCCCGGGCCGGCGCCGGAGCTCGGCGCGCTCGCGACCGCCTCGGGCGGCCGCGGCGTCAGCTCGCGCGCGAACCAGTCGCGGACGTCCTTGCTCGCCAACCACTGCCCCTTGCGGTCGAACGACGACAGCAGCCCCGGGTGGCGGAGCGCCAACGCGCACAGCTCACCGCGGAGCGCCCGCGCGGCGTCCTTGCCCAGCACGTGCTCGGCCGCGAGCGCCGAGAAGTATGTGAGGTCGATCCACCACGGGAACTGCAGCACGAGCAGCTCGCAGTTGTGCAGGAGCTCGGACCAGTTCTCCGCCGTCGCGAGCGCGGCGAGCTCGTTGCGCTGCGCCGCGGTCCCCACGTCGCACTCGAGCTTCTTCGACGCCCCTGCGGCAGGTGGCACCATCCACAACGCGAGCCGGCGCAGGCGCAGCGAGCCCGCGTCCTGCTTGCCGCCGCTGACGCGACCCGCCGCCTGCTCGAGCAGGAACGTCGCGACGTCGTCGAGCCCCTCGAGCGCCGCCGCGGCGGGCGGCGCGGCGCTCGGCGTCGGCGCACCGGCGACCGGCGCGACCGGCCGCGCGGCCGGGGCCTTCACCGCCGGCTTGGTCTTGAGCTTTGCGAGCGCCTCGTCGGCGATCGTCAGGCCGGACGTGCCGTCACACATCGGATCGAACGCGGCCTTGCACGCGACGATCGCCGCGCGCACGGCCGCGAGCTCGTCGGCGGTCGGCGCAGGCGGCTGCTTCACGAGCTCGGCCTGCAGCCGCTCGCCGAGCCAGGTCAGCGCGCCGGCGCGGGCCTTGGACCGCCGCGGGTGCAGCTTGTCGCCGAAGCTCGCCGCCTCGAGCAGCGTCGCGAAGCCTTCGGTGAGCCCCTTCGCCCCATCGATGCGCACGCGCGCGACGACCCAGTAGCACAGGCAGCGCAGGTCCTTGCCCCGCTCGACGAGGATCTTCTGCGACAGGCCGAGGATCTTCGGCCACGCCGCCTCGCCGCCCGCCACCGCGCCGAGCTTGGTGATCTCGCCGCGCAGCGCCTCGAAGTCGTCGCACAGCCACGGATCCGCGCCGGTCGGATCTTCCCCGGCAACGGGCGCCAGGATCGGGTTGCCGCCGGTCACCGCGGCGTTCGGAGCGACCACCGGCGCGGGCTCGGGCTCGGCCGTGCCGAAGACCTCGGCCGCCAGCCCGGGCGGCAGTGAGGCGAAGGCCTGCTCGATCGGACCGAGGGCGGGCCCGCGGTCGGGGAACCGCGTCCGCGTCAGGTCGCGCAGGCGCGCGAACGCCTGCCACACGCCGCGCGCCTCCGTCGGCTCACCGCGCTGCAGCGTCGCGGCGAGATCGGTGCGCAGTCGATCCGACAACCACGTCAACACGTCCGCCCGCGCGGCCGGCTTGTCGAGCGGTGGGAACAACTCGTCCCAGCGCGATCCGATCAGCCCGCCGAGCAGCTCGAGGCCGCGCGACAGGCCGACCAGGCCCTCTTGCCGGTACCACGCCAGGGCGAGGTAGACGGCGACCTGCAGGTCCTTCGACTCGCCGACGAGCACGGTCTCGGCCCGGCTCACGACGGATTTCCAGTCGACCTCCTCGGCGCCCGAGGGGCGCGCGAGCTTGGCGATCTCGGCATGGATCCGATCGAAGTGATCGCCCAGCCGGACGTCGGCGCCACTGCGGGTGGCGCCGACCAGGGGCATCAGCAATCGCGTGACGCGATCGACAGGGGTGACGGCCGCGTTGTCCATGGTCGTGTCCCCCTAGCGAGAGCGTTCCGCGGGGCGCGGGCGATCAACCCTTGTCGAGCTTGCCGACGAGCGACAGCGTGAAGTCGGCGCCCATGTACTTGAAGTGCGGGGTGACCTCGAGGCGGCACCGGTACCAGCCGACCTCGCCCGGGACCTCCTCGACCTCGAGGTTGGTGGCGCGGAACGGGCGCTGCGACATCGTGTGCTGATCGAGCTTGGGGCCGCTCGACGTGTACTGCAGCAGCCACTTCTTGATCTCCTGCTTGAGATCCACCGCGGTCTTCCACGAGCCGAGGTTCTCGCGCTGGATGACCTTGATGTAGTGGGCCAGCCGCGTGATGATGAAGATGTACGGCAGCTGCGTGCCGAGCCGGTAGTTGACCTCGTCGGCGTGTCCTTCGGGCGTGTCGGGGAACGACTTGGCGCGCTGGGCCGAGTTGGCCGAGAAGAACGCCGCGTTGTCCGAGCCCTTGCGGAACACCAGGCCGATGAAGCCCTCCTCGGCCATCTCGAACTCGCGCCGCTCGGTGAGCTGGACCTCGACGGGCAGCTTCGTCTGCAGCTCGCCCATCGCCTTGTACTGGTGCAGCGGCAGGTCCTCGACCGCGCCGCCGGCCTTGGGCCCGATGATGTTCGGGCTCCAGCGGTAGCGGGCGAACGAGTCGGCCGCGCGGGCGGCCAGCGCGAAGCTGGCGGGCCCCCAGAGGTAGTTGTCGTGCTTGTCGACGACGTCCTCGGCGAAGTCGAACTCCTTGACCGGCTTGTGGTCCGCGTCGTAGGGCACGCGGAGCATGAACCGCGGCGCGCACAGGCCGACGTAGCGCGAGTCCTCGCTGTCGCGGAACGACCGCCAACGGGCGTACTGCGGCGACTCGAACATCGACTTCAGGTCGCGCAGCGCCGGCAGCGACTCGAACGTGTCCTCGCCGAAGAACCGCGGCGAGGCGTTGGCGAGCAGCGGCGCGTGGGCCATCGCGCTCACCGACGCGAGCTGCTGCAGCAGGCGCACGTCCTCGTGACCGGAGTCGAACTGGAAGTCGGTGACGAGCGCGCCGTACGGGTGGCCGCCGAAGGTGCCGTACTCGGCCGAGTACACCACGCGATACAGGCCCGACTTGGGGATCTCGGGCGAGTCCTCGAAGTCGGCCGCGAGGTCCTCCTTGGTGGCGTCGAACAGCTCGACCTTGACGTTCTCGCGGAAGTCACAGTGGTCGACGAGATACTTGATGCTGCGCCAGGTCGACTCGAGCTTCTGGAACTTGTCCTTGTGCAGGATCTCGTTGATCTGGGCGCCGATGCGCTGGTCGATCTCGGCGATCATCGAGTCGACGGCGGCGCGATCGACCTTGCCGTACTTCTCGCGCGAGCTGAGCAGCTCGCCCATGAACGCCTCGACGCCTTGGCGGGCGATCCGGTAGGCGTCGGCGTCGGAGCGCTCGACGCGGGCGTCGGTGAGCAGCTCGTCGAGCAGCGTGACGGGGACGGCCTCGGTGGCGGGGGTGGCTTCGCGTTGGGGCTCCATGATCACTTCTCCTCGCCGCCAAGGTTGATGCCGAGCTCGGCCGACATGCGCTCGCGCGCGGTCTCGTCGGCGAGGATGGCGTGGATGCGCTTGCGGAACTCGGGCCGGTTGCCCAGCGGGGACTTGAGCGCGGAGAGGGCGTCGCGCAGCTCGAGCAGCTTGCGCAGCTCGGGCACCTGGTTGGCGATGCCCTGGGGGGTGAAGTCGGCGAGCGACTTGAACTTCAGCGACACGGGCAGCTCGTCCTGGCCCTCCTGCAGCCGGTTCGCCACGCCGAACTCGACGCCGAGGTCGAGGCTCGCGAGCACGTCGGCGAAGTTGTCCTTGTCGACGTTGATGGGCTTGCGCCGCTCGACCTCGAGGGGATTCTGGCGGCCGGTCAAGTTGCACATCACCAACATCTTGAAGGGCAGCTCGATCTCCTCCTGACCGGTGGTCTTGCTGCGGTAGACGATGTTGATGCGCTCCTTGGGAGCTACGGAACCTCGGGCTGACATGGTCGGGAACTCCTGATGTTCGAAGTTGGGTCGAAGTGGGCACGCCGCGCCGGCGTCGACACCCACCGAAAAAGGGTCTGGTCCGCGCCGCAACTCTCGTGTCGCCCAGCCGGGGCGGCCCTCGGCGAGGCGTGTGGCGACCGGATTACGGTACGCCGCCGTCCTGCGTTAATGGACGCCGCCGACCTACAGACCATGCAATGAATTTGCGGCCGCCCCGGGCCCCGGATCCGCGCCCGCGCCGTGAACCAACGGCCCGCTGGCGTCACGGGAGGGCGGCGATGCCCTCGACGAGGGCCCGCGCGGGGCGCCCCGACGGATCTTCCAGCAACGCCACACACGGGGCCGGCAGCCGATCGCGGGCCCGCGCCCGGGCCTCGGGGCTCGCGGTCGTCGTGGGCCACAGTCGCTGGTACTGCACGCCCGTGCCCCAGAGGCAGTGCAGCGCGTTGGCCTCCGGCGTCCCGAGGACGACGAGCATCCGCGCGGCCGTGACGTCCCAGAGCAGCGAGGGCACCCCGATCGCGCCGGCGAGCCCGACCTCCACGCACGACAGCCAGAACATCAGCTCGAGGTCGCTGTGGACCGGGCCGTCGAGGACGACCGGGGTCTTCGCGGCGCGCGATCGCCGAGCGCCGTCGCAGGCGCGATGGAGGATCTCGATGGCGAAGCACCGCTCGTCGACCGCGCCCAGCAGGCACTCGAGGATCTCGGCGCCAGGGGCCGCGTCGGCCCGGGCGCGCTCCCGCTCGCACGCCGCGACCAGGGCCGCGCCCGCGGGCGCGTCGACCGCGTCGAGCTTGGCCACCAGCTCGGCCTGGCTGTGCCGCGGGGCCCGATGCGCGATGGCCCCGAGCTGCTCGATCACCGGTCCGAGGGCCACCGGCAGCGCGGGGAACCACAGCGCCTCGGGCGAGCCGATCTCGCAGAACAGCGCGAGGGGAAACCTGCGACCCACGCGATCGACGCTGCCCGACAGCGTGCCGACCAGGAGCGGTCCGCTGGCCTCGTCGCGGAACACGAAGCCCACCGGCCCGGACCCCGCCGCGCAGCCGACCTCCGCGAGACGATCGTTGCCCTGCTGCAGCCACCGCTCGAACGCGCGGCCGGTCGGCGTGCCGGTGCCGCGCGCGACGAAGTCGCCGAAGCTGGGGATCTTGCCGAAGCAGCCCAGCGTGACGCTCGGGCTGTTCATCGCGCCGCGCACGACTCCCCGGAGGCGACGATCGAGCGCGGCACCAGCAGCTGCTTGCTGCGGAACATCGCCATGAACCGCCGTCCCCCACCCTGGCCGAAGAACGGCGTGTCGGCGCGCTTGGGCCGGAACTTCATCTGCACGAGCCCCGCGTTCTCCTCGCGGAAGTCCCACTGCACCGCGAAGCTGCGCCCATCCTCGCCCGCGCGCACGGTGCCCTCCTCGAGGACGCGGAACAGGCCCCACTCGCCCTGGCGCTCGAGCTCGGCGTGGACGCCGAAGCCCTTGGCCTCGATGCGCATGCCCTTCGTGCCCTCGCCCGGCCACTTCATGCTGGTCCAGACCTCGGGGCCGTTGCGGTAGCGGATCGTCTCGCCGTCGATGGTCAGGTTGATCTCCTTGACCGTGGGCGCGCCCTGGATGAGCACGTCGAACTCGACGAGCGGATCCTCGGCCCCCGACGGGAACATCACGTGCGTGACCTCGAGCGCGGCGTCGAGGTACGAGACCAGGCTCTCGCGGTACTTGGTCGTCGACGCGGCGCCCTTCTCGGCGAGCTGGAACCGCGAGCCCCGCAGCGGGACCTCGTTCTTCAGCACCGTCTCGTAGAACTTCCACAGGTCGCCCGACTCGGGGTGGAAGAAGCCCGTGAACTCCGACAGCGCCACGTCGTTGCCCGTGGGGTTGAACGGGTAGTGCTTGGTCAGGTTGCGCTCGGCCTCGTCGACGACCTCGTTGCACCACTTGCCCGACAGGCCCTTGGCCACGCCCTGCTTGGCCAGGCCCGCGACCAGGTCGATCGGCGGCCACAGCAGCTTCTCGAGCGTGGGCTGCCAACCCGAGGTGTCCTCGGCGGCGAGCAACGACTTCACCTTCGAGCGCGCGGCCTTCAGACGGCCCTCGAGCTTCTCGAACTCGCCCGGGTCGTCGACCTGCTCCTGCAGCGCGTCGCGGACGAAGGCGATCTGCTCGAGGTAGTCGTCGAGCGGCACCGCCTCGGGCGGCGGCGGCGGGGCGGTCGGATCGGCCGAGGGCGGCGGGGGCTTGCGCGCGCCGAACTCGGCGAGCCCGAGGAAGGCGTAGGTGACGTCGAGGTCGGTGAGGACGATCTCCTTGTCGTCGCTGCCCAGCACACGATCGGCGGCGGAGCGCCCGGCGAGCGTGGCGGTGCGGTTGGTGATCCCGAACCGGCCGAGCTGGGCCTTCTGCAGCGCCTTGCGCTTGGCGAGCTTGCCGAGCTCGCCGACCAGCGCGTCGTCGGGATCGACCTCCTCGACGGCGTCGAGGTCGACCAGCTGGGTGTGGTAGGCGATGTGGCTGAACAGATCGCGGTACGGCTCGGTCCGCGTCAGATCGCTCAGCAGCCCCAGCGCATCGACGTAGTCGTCCGTGGCCTGGATGTACGTCGAGTCGATGAACGTGCGCCACTCGGCGATGTAGCGGCGGAAGTATTCGGTCTTGATCGCGTCGATCTCCTCCGAGCGCAGCTTGTCGCCGTCCTCACCGCCGCGACCGAGTACCCACTGCTCGTCGAGCAGGTCGTCCATGTTGCCGGCGAGCCGCGGCTTGACCTGTTCCTCGTAGCCACGGCGGGTGAATGCGGGCCGGATGATGCGGTCCTGGTTGCGGATCGAGGTCACGCCGACCATGTCGCGCAGCCGCAGGCTCGGCCCGTCGACCGCGTCGATCAGGGCCTGGGCGACCGCCTTGCTGCGATCCGAGCGCTTGAGGATCCGCTGCACCCGCTCGACCAGCTTGGCGTCGCGCTCGAACGCGAGCTCGGGCTGCTTCTGCAGCAGATCGAGGTAGGCCTCGGCCACCGCCTCGATCGCCGTCAGCGTCGCCGGATCGCCCGCTTCGCGCATGGGCTTGGCCCACAGATCGCTGACGTGCGCCGCGAGCCACTTGCGCTCGTCGCCGTCGGGGCTGCCCTCGAGCCCGGGCTCGCCGGCCGCCGGCGGGCCCGAGACCAAGAGGTAGAACCGCAGGCGATCGAACGTGAGCCGGTAGTCCTCGGCCGAGGCCTCGCGATCGGCTGCGGCGTGCTTGGCCGTGAAGCGCTCGAGCTCGGCGATCTCGCGCTCGACGATCGGCAGCAGCATCTCCTTGCGGACCGTGGCGGCGTACAGATCGCGCAGGCGCGGGTAGATGACCTGGCCCTGGTACATGCCCATGCGCATCGCCCACGGCGCGCCGTCGGCCTCGTACTCCGCCAGCGTCGCGACGACCGTGCGCAGCGGCTCGATGCGGCCGACCTCGATCACCTCGACGGTGTCCTCCGCGAGGTGGGCCTCGACGTTGGCCACGGCGCTGCCGGCCTCGCGGATGAAGCGGCGGTTGTCCTCGAACGCGCGCGCGGGCAGCCACATGATCGCGGTCGACGCGGCCAGCAGCGTGGCGCCGGCGATGCCCGACAGCAGCTTGTGCCGCCGCACCCGGGTGCGGTTGGGCCGGGTGAGCTTGTAGTCGGGGAAGATGACGCGCTTGAACAGCTCGCCCAAGAAGTAGCTCTTGGCCTCCACCGTGGGCCCCGCCGTGCGGGCGAGCTGGGGCTGGATGCCGAAGCCCTCGGCGATCGCGTTCATGATGCGACCGAGCGGGCGGCCCTCCTGCGTGCCCGACGACAGGTACACGCCGCGGAGGATCGGGGTCTCGTGGTAGATGTTCTCGGCCATCATGCCGTGCACGAACCGCCCCAGCGGCTCGCGCAGCGCAGCGAGGTACTGCGGCAGCTCGTAGATGCGCTCGCGCCCCTCGCCGCGCCGCTCCTCGGCGACGCGTCGCAGCACCCGCTTCTCGAGCACGGCCGTGAGCTCGTCGTAGTGCTCGAAGAACCGGCCGACCAGATCCATCTGGTCGTGGGCGGGCAGCGTGAAGCCCCAGATCTGGTGGCGCTCGGCCTCCTTGAGGTCGGCGAACATCTCGACGAAGCCGGGCAGCAGGTCGCACTTGGTGAACACCAGGTAGACGGGCACGACCACGCCGAGGCGGTCCTGGAGCTCGTCGGTGCGGGCCCGGATCTCGCGGGCGAGTCCTGCGACCTCGTCGGGGTGGGCCTCGATCAGGTCGGCCACGCTGACCGCCGCGAGCACGCCGTTGATCGGCCGCCGCGTGCGGTACTTCTTCAGCAGATCGAGGAACGCGAACCACTCCTCGCGATCGGAGTCCTCGGTGGTGTAGCGGCCGGCCGTGTCGAGGATGACCGCCTCGCTGGTCATCCACCACTCGCAGTTGCGCGTGCCGCCGACGCCCTTGACGCTCGCGCCGCCCTTGGACGACTGGAAGGGAAAGTGCAGCCCCGAGTTGCGCAGCGCGGTGCTCTTGCCGACGCCCGGCGGGCCGACGATGACGTACCACGGCAGCGAGTACAGGGCAGACGCTGCGCCGCGCGAGCCCAGGCGCGACGACTTGAGCGCCCCGATCGCGCGGTTGAACTCGCCCTGCAGCGCGCGGATGTCCGCCTCGAGATCGGGGCGCGCGGCGTGGGCCTGCTTGTCGGCCTGGGCCTTCAGCGCCTTCTCGATCTCGCGCGAGGCCCGGCGGGCGCGCACGGTCTTGACCACGACGATCGTGACGATGAGCGCGACCGCGAGCGCGGTGACCACGATCGCGATCCACAACGGCAGCTCGAGCCACCACACCACCGCCCAGACCGCGGCGACCAGCAACGTGATGAAGACGTACTTCAACATCAGCCGCGCTCCGCGTTCTCACCCGGCTTGGCGGGCGTCTCGGGCTGGGAGAACTTCTCGAGCACGTCGGTGCTGCGCTCGGTGAGATCGCCGCGCATGCGGTCCAGCGCGATGCGCAGCGCGACGATGAAGCACAGCGCGAACAGCAGCGCGAACAGGCCCATCCACAGGGCGATGAAGTCCATGCGCCGGCTGTGCAGCGGCTCCTTGCGCGGCAGGTGACGCCGCGAGACCGGCTCGGCCTTGAGCAGCATGCCGAGGCCCTCGCGGACCCGACGCTTGACGACCTCGAGCTCCGACTCGCCGCCGCGGATCGCGTAGCGCCCGAGGAACCCGAGCTCGAGGCAGAGGTGGTAGACGACCAGCGCCTCGATGCGCCGCGGGTCGCGGACGATCCGCTCGAGCCGCTCGAAGAACCCGTCGCCCGCGACGTTCTCGGCGAAGTAGTGCAGCTGCAGCGGCCGCTGGTGCCAGTGCGAGCGCACCGGCCCCGGCTTGCGCTGCGCGGTCTCGTCGGCGAGGGCCACCAGCGCGTAGATCACGTCGCTGATGTCGGTCTCGGTCATCCCGGTCTGCTTGCCGCGCGCGATGGCCTCGTCGAGGTAGCCGCGCAGCCGCTGGTACAGGTGCTCGGGCCGCACCGCGACGTCCTTGGGCAGGTTCCGCAGCTGGATCAGCGCGTTGAAGGCGTCCTTGGTGACCTCGTTGACGCGGTTCATGGCGGGCTCATCTCGTCGCCGGCGGGACCGCCATCAGCTTGATCTTCGCGTGGGTCGGGTCGAACGGCGGCGGCAGGTAGATCGCGATGGTCTTCTCGTCGGTGATCTGCTCCCAGAACGCGTGGTCGGTGTCGACGGTGAAGTACACCGAGCGGGGGCGGATCGGGATCTGCGGCGGCGGGCGGTGGGTGGCGATCAACGGCGCGCCGGGGATCGCCGAGCGCACGATACGGCTGATCTGCTTCCACGACGCGATCTTCGACAGCTGCGGGAGGCGGTTGGCGACGTCCTGCTGCGCCGAGTCGGCCTCGACCGCGAGCACGAATGTCGTGCACTCGAGCAGGCGCGCGTCCTTGAGCACGCCGATCCACATGCCATCGCGGCGGGCCTCGAGCGGGACCTCGATGTAGTTCTCTTTCATCGCGAGCTCGAGCAGCGCCCGCAGCTTGGTGAACAGCTCGCCGAAGGTCGCCCGCAGATCGCCGTGGGCGTACACGGGCAGCTCCTCGGGGAGGATGTCGACGGAGAAGCTGGTGAGCTGCCCGGCGAGCTGCGACCACGTCGCGTAGACCTGGAACGGCAGCGACTCCGGGGTCTCGGTGAGCTGCCGGACCATGGGAAGGTGGGCGTTGATCGCCCCGAGCTGCAGGTAGCGCGTCACGTCCTGGGCCGTGAACTCGACCCGCGCGGCGTCGACCTGGCGCAGGGACTCGAGCAATGCGCGGCGCTTGGTGAGCATCAGGCCCAGGAGCTCCTGCGACCAGCGCTGCAGCACGGACGAGCCCGACACGCGCAGGCACGGCGGCACGTAGTCGGTCGAGAGCTCGAAGCCGCCGCCGTGGTCGCGGCGGATCTCGGCGATCTTGATCGTCTCGAACTCCTGGCGATCCTCGCTGCCGAACAGCAGCACCGGGCGCGGCCGGGCGAAGATCACCTGGGCCTCGCTCTCGGCGCGCACGAGGTCCACGACGTCGCGCGACCAGCTGTCGTAACGCGGCAGCGCCGAGGGACCGGCGCCATCGGGGCGCGCGTAGTTCTCGATGCCCTCGCGCATGTTGGTCACGCCGATGAACACCTCGGCGACCGCCGCGGTGGCGGGGAAGCACTCGGCGATGCTGCGCGCCGCGGGCACGCCCGGCTCGCCGTCGGCGAACTCGAGCGGCAGGCCCCCGGGCAGCACGCCCTGCAGGCCGCGCACGCGCAGGTTGCCGGTCTTGATCGCGGCCTCGTCGATGTCGAGGCGCGTCAGGCCCCAGCAGTACGGGTTGGGCCATGACGTGCGGCTCTGGATGAGCTGCTCGAGGAACAGATCGTGCTGCTGCAGGTGCTGGGGACAGACCAGCATCCCCTCGCCCCACATCACCTTGTCGACGCGCCTCATGATGGTCTTCCTACGCTCCCGCGGTCGCCCGCTCGAGATCGAACTTCCGCCGGGCCACGCGGCCCGAGCCCTTGCGCGCCGTCAGCATCACACCATCGCCGATGCGGCCGCGACCGACGGTGCCGATCACGAACGGCGGATACGCGTCCTCGCTCACCAGCAGCTCGAGCTCGAAGCCGATCGGCTCGCCGCTCAAGCGCTCGGCGAGCTGGCGCACCCGGGCGAACTGGGCCCCGCCGGGCGAGAACTCCTTGGCCAGCGCCGGCGAGATCGGGCCGATGACGACCTTGGCGCGGTGGGCCGGGTGCAGCGCCCGCGTGCCGAGGACGAAGGAGTCGCCGATCGTCGAATTGGCCCGCCCCAGCGAGATCCGCTGCGACGGCTCGAAGGTGACCCATCCGCCGGTGAACTGCTCGAGCGACAGCGGCGCGCCGTCGAGCGTGTCGGCGAGCATCTCGGTGAGGGCGTTCTCGAAGCTGCGCGCCGTGCCGCCGCCGAAGGCCAGCAGGCTCGACAGCCGCAGCAGATCGGTGCGGTCGAGGGCGTCGGTCCGCTCGGCCTCGGCGTCGACGCCGGCGAACGCGAGCACCCGACTCGACATCACGTCCTTCGCGCCCTGGAGGAACTCCTGCGGCCAGTCGTACTTGTTCCGCGCGCGGTACATCAGCGCCGTCATGCGGTTGTGGAACAGGTCGAGGAACAGCCGCATCGCCTCGGCGCTCTCGGTATCGTGGATGAGATCCGCGGCGTGGTACAGCGGCATCGGGCTGTCGGCGCCCGAGAGCCCGAGCACGCAGGTGGTGAGCTCGAACCGCGAGTGTTTGCCGCGCAGGCGCTGCTCGGGGGGGCGCTCGTGTTCGGCGTGGTGGATGGCGCTCAGCTCGGCGGGGCGGAAGGCGAAGGACGGGTCGTGGCGGAAGAACACGCCCTCGTCGTCGAACGGGCCGTCGTCGCCAAGGCGCGGGCGGTCCCGCATCAGGCGCTCGATGAGGCGCACGGCCGTGAAGAGGTCCGTGCGCGGAGGGTGCTGCGTGAGTAGCTCGCGGAGCTTCGCCTCGTCGGCCGCCGTGAGCGACGCGTGCGGCACGGCTTCGCCCGCGACCTTCGCGGGATCGGTACGCGACGATCCATGCGAGAGCCGCTCGCTCTGCGCCTTCACAGAATCGTGCGGTCCCCGTATCTCGGCGACCATGCGTACTCCGTGCGTGACGGCGCGAGCTGCACCGTCAGTTGGTTGAACGAATTGATGTGCACACGGCGGGCGAACACCTCGTTGAGGATATCCCCGAAGACCAGCACCTCGCCGGTGGCCGAGAAGTTCGCCTCGTCGAGCACGACGATGGTCTTGGTGCCGGTGACCGGCGCGCCACGGACGAGGCGCACGGCCTTGCGGGAGGTCAGCTCGCGAATCGCGTCGATCCACTGGCCGTTGACCCGGCCGAGCTGTGGATTCTGGCGCTCCGCGAAGTTGTACACCTCCAGTAGACGCCGCAGGTTCGCGGGATCTTGAAGCCCCGCCCGAGAAAGCCCCAGGTGGGCCCCGAGCCGCCAGAGCAGCTCGACGTTGTCGTGGGGGTACAGCGGCCCGCTGACCGCGGTGATGTTGGTGAACGGGGCCATCGTCGGGGCCCCGCGCACCGGCCGCGAGAGCTCGCCGACCTTGAGGCTCGGCGCGACCTGACGGTTGCTGCACAGCAGGTCGACCGACAGGATCTCGGACTCGGCGATCGGGTGGGTGTCGCGCGGCGAGACCAGCGAGAGGTACACGTCGGTGCCGCCGTCGGTGACCGAGGGGACCCGGCGGCTGACGTAGTAGCGGGCGTGGGCGTCCTTGCCGCTGCGGAAGGCGGTGAAGTTGCTGTACGGGGTGCGCTGGGCCCCGTTCACGCCGGTGACGCTGCGGATCTCGTAGACCTCGACGTCCGTGGGCGCGTGCTCGGCCGCGCGCACGATCGCCTCGGGCTGCAGCGGTCGGAAGCGCACCGGATCCGCGGAGCACGGGAACAGGTTCACGACCGGCACGCAGTGCAGCCGCAGATCGTCCTTGCCTGGGGCGCGCGGCAGCTTGGGCGGGCGATCGAAGGTCAGGTGGAGCTCGCAGTTCGGCGTCATCAGCGGGCCGAGCGCGGGCAGATCGACGAAGGCGAACTTCGCCGGGCACGCGAAGAGCTCGACCGCGTGGGCGAAGGCGTCGTGCTCGAGGGCCTGCTCGGGCAGCAGGCGCGAGCCGGGATCGAAGCCCACGGGGGCAATGGCCGGGGAGCGCTCGTCGGTGGCGATCAGCCCGCGCACGACGCCGTTCTCGACGACCGCGATCTCCGTGCAGTGGCGCAGGAACCACGCCCGCAGCGTCATCGAGGTCGGAGTCTCGCCGTGGAAGTGCAGGCGGATGCGGTGGGCCCCGACCACGCCCGCAGCGTGCTCGGGCGTGCTCAGCTTGAGCACCACCTTCTCGGTGCGGCTGCTCGGCCGCTCGCTGCGGACGTCGAGCAGCGACACCGGCAGCAGCTCGAGCGCCGACGTGGTCTGGAACAGGCAGCGGACCTCGCGGGAGGTGACGCCGGCGACCTGCGAGCCCCGCGGCACGACCTGCGCCGCCCGCATCGCGCGATCGGGGTTGAACTGGACGATCGCGGTCGGCGGGATGAACCGCGTGAGCTGGGGGACCAGGACCCCCGAGAGCTGCTGCGCGAGCTCGGGGATGCTGTCGTCGATGCGCTCGCGGACACGCGAGCTGAGGAACGCGAAGCCCTCGAGCAGGCGCTCGACGTCGGGATCGTCGCTGCGCTCGGCGAGCAGGCCCGCGGTCGCGGGGTACGCCCGCGCGAACTCGCGGCCCTGTTCACGCAGGTAGGCGAGCTCGGCTTCGTAGTAGCGGGACTTCATGGTCGACCATCCGGGGAATGGGCGACGAGGAGCCCCGGGGTCAACGCACCCGGACGCCGCCGCCGCGCGAGAGTTCGGTCAGGAACCGGATCTTCTCATGCCCGGCGAGCTCTGCGACGATCTCCATCGACACGATCGACACGATCACGCCGGGGTTCAGGGTCCGCACCCGCACGTTGCGCAGGCGGGGCTCGAAGCGCTCGATCGTGGCCGCCACCGCCCGGAGCACGTCCGATTCCGACGACGGCCACCGGGCCAGGACGTCGAGGAAGTCGACGCCCATCTCCGGACACGTGTACCCGTCGCCCTCGTGCGTGTTGAGGATGGCCTGCAGATTGGCCACGATCGATTCGAGGACACCGGCGCCCTTGGCGGGGTCGTCCGAGGCGAGCCGGTGCATCAGGCCACGCAAGGTTCGCCCCCGCCAGTCGCGCGACCGCTCAACCGTTGAGCGGGTCGCCCCAGTTGCTGGACTCCGGGGTGCCGGGCGGGGCGATGTGCTCGGGCTGACGTGCCCCCAGCGTACCACCCTTGATGGTGGACGAGCCGGTGACGCAGTCGATCGAGTAGTCCCGCGTACCGAGCGAGTCGTTGACGCTGGTGTTGCGGAAGACGTGCACCTCGATCGAGATCGAGGAGGCACCGCGGACCAGGCGCGCCGTGGAGATGTAGCCCCAGACGACGACCGACTTCTTGTTCTCCCAGACGCCGGTGCCGTTCTCGAGCTTCCACTCGCGGTACTCCGCGATGATCTCGATGCGTCCCTGACGCCACTCGTCGATGAGCGCCTTGCCGGCCTCGTCGCCGCCGTCCTCGATCTGGAAGGTCACGAAGCCCCGGCCCATGCCGGCCTGCACGTTCGTGTCGTCCATGTCTTGCGACCCCAGGTACGCGTGGGTGAAGTACCCGCCCTGGTGATCCTTCAGGATCAGAAACTCCCCGTCCTTCTGCCAGACGCGGGTCTGGTCGTTGTCGTTCGAGGGGGTCGCGGTGTAGATGTGCAAGGACCGTTTTTTGTTGTCGTCTGCCACGGAAGCCTTTACTCCGCGGCCGGGGTGCGTATTCACGCAACTTGCGGGTCCGGCACCTACCCGTGAACGCGGCTTTGGGTCATGCTAGCCGCGCGATGCAGATCCGCGTGGCCATCACGAGCCCCGGTGGCGAGGCCGAACGCGCGCCCGAGTTCACCAAGCCCGAGATCTCCATCGGGCGCCTGCCGTCGAACGACGTGGTCCTGCCCGAGGCTGGGGTCTCCAGCAACCATGCCCGCGTCCTGGTCACCGGCGGGGCGCTGACCATCCTCGATCTCGACTCGACCAACGGCACGTTCGTCAACGACGAGCCGCTGCAGGGGCCGCGCGTGCTCGGCGACGGCGACGAGGTCCAGATCGGCGACTTCGTGCTGCGCTTCGCGCTGCACGGCGCGGCGGGCCTGGGCGATGTGGTGCACGGATCGGCGGCGCCACGCGGTCGCGCGGCCGCGGGCGCGCCCGCGACGATGATGGACGCCAGCGGCGCGTGGCCCGAGCAGCCGCCGATGATGGACGACCTCGACGGGCTCGGCGACGCGCCCGGCGACCCCCACGGCGTTCATCCGCGCGGGGACGACGACGACGCCCCCGAGCTCGCGGTGCGCCGCTCCCCCGTGCTCGGCCGCGCCGCCACACCCACGCCGCAGCCCCGCGCGAAGCCGGGCTCCGAGCCGCCGCGTCCCGCCGTGTTCCCGCGCTTCGAGGCGCGCCGCGGATCGACGCTCGTCGCCGCGCGAAGCGACGCGGCCGAGACGGGCTTCGAGTTCGCGCCGGCGAGCGCGGATCAGCTCGTCGATCGCGTCTTCACCGCGGTGTGGCTGCGCGTCGCCGACGACGTCCTGCTCGGCACCGCGGGGATCCGCGAGCTCGCGGCGCGCCTGCTCGACGAGGCCCTGCACGCCGTCGGCGGCCCGCTGCAGGCCCAGCGCGACACCCTGCGCGCGCGCATGCTGGACGAGATGGTCGGCGACGGGCCGCTGCGTTCGGTCCTCGACGCCGAGCCGAACGAGGTGCTGGTGCACGGCATGACCCGCGTCCGCGTGCAGCGGGCCGGCCACGTCAGCGAAGGGCCGTCGCCCTTCACGTGCCCGAGCGCGTTGCGCTGCTTCGTGTCGCGCAGCCTCGGGGTCCACTTCGATCCGGCGACGCCGGTTGTGCGCGGCAGCTGGGGCGCGTGGTCGGTCGAGGCCGTGTGGGGCACGGGCGTCGCCGTCGTGGTCTCGCTGCGCCGCAGCGTGCTGCAGGGCAGCGCCACGCTCGAGAGCCTCGTGCACGCGGGCGCGCTCTCACCGAACATGGGCACGCTGCTGGCGACCGCGGCGATGGCCCGCTACAGCATCCTCGTGTGCGCCGCCCCGGGCGCGAGCGGCCGCGGCGCGCTCGCGGCCCTGTTGGCCTGCGCGCCTCCGCAGGAGCTGCAAGTCGTCGTCACCCACCGCGGCGCCGAGCTCGGCGGCTTCCGTCCCGGCACCGTGGCGGTGGCGCGCAGCGGTCGGCACGACGCGATCGATGCCGCGCTCGCGCTCGCGCCCGATCGCGTCGCGATCGACGACCTGCAGTGGGACGAGGCCGTCGGGGCCCTCGCCGTGGTGAGCCGCTCGGTCGGCGTGCTCGCGGGCCTGCGGGCGCACGGCGCCGCGGCCGGCCTCACGCTGCTCGGGCAGCTGCTCGGCGGCGCGCTGCCAGGCGTGACGATCGAACCGCTCGTCGCCCAGGCCTTCGACCTCGTGGTCTCGGTGCAGCTCTTCGCCGACGGCATGTCGCGCGTCACGTCGATCGCCGAGCCCTTCGTGCACGACGGCCGGCTCGGGGCCCAGGACATCTTCACCCTGGTGCCCGGCACGCGGACCTGGCAATTCTCGGGCGTACTCCCGCGGTGCAACGACGAGCTCGGCCGCCGCGGCTTCCGCCTCGATCCCGCGGTGTTCTCTTGATGCCTGCACCCCGCATGTCTGCCCTGCGCCGCCTCGCCCTCGCGTGTCCCTTCGTCCTCGCCGCGTGCAAGCCCGAGGAGCCGACCTGCAAGCCCAGCGAGGTCGAGTGGGGCGTGCAGCTGCTCATCGAGGCGACGTCGATGATCAACGCGGATCGCAACGGTCAGGCGCTGCCGACGGTGGTGCGGCTGTACCAGGTCCGCGGCGAGCTCGTCCTCGACGAGCTCGACTTCGAGACCCTCTGGGCGGCCGAGGACACCAAGGCCCTCGGCGAGGGCTTCGTCAGCGTCGAGGAGATGACGATCTACCCCGGGCAGCGCGACCAACGACTGCTGCCGGTCGAGCCCGAGGCGACGCACTTCATCGCGGCCGCGTGGTTCCGCGAGCCGATGGGCAACACGTGGTTCGCCAGCTACGAGATCCCACGGCGTCACCCCGAGGTCGTCTGCGATCGCGCGCCCGAGAACCGCGTGTACCCGAACCCGTGCATGTACGTGCTGCTCGATCGGAGCCTCGCCTCGGGCGGGCCCACGCCGCCGTCGGGCTTCTCGCTGGTGGCTGGGGTGCAGTGCGCCCCGCCGGGCGTCGTGCCGGGGACCGCGAAGGCCGACGGCAAGAAGAAGAAAAAGAAGAAAAAGAAAAAGCCCGGCCTGCCCGACGGCCTCGACACGCAGGGACTGCCCGAGGCGCCGAGCGTGCCGCAGTCGCCGGGCATGCCGTCGGCCCCGGGCGCGCCGTCGGCCCCGAGCGTACCGTCGGGTCCGAGCGTGCCGTCCGGTCCCAGCGCGCCGCGTGCAGCAGTGCCGAGCTCGGCGCGCTGACACGACCGCCAGACGCTTGGGGGTCGCAGGCCACGGCCTGGCTCGCGACTCCGGCGGTGCGACGCCGCGGATTTCGCCGACGGCCGCGCGCGCATCGGCGCTACGCTGATCGATGGGGGATCGGACCAATGCGAAGACTCGGCATCGGCATCGGCGTGGCGCTCGCGGCCGCGTGTGGCGGCGGCGGTGGAGGCAGGAGCAGCGGCGACGCCTCGGCGGAGGGCGGCGTCAGCCTGACCCAGGGCTCGGCGACCATGGGCAGCGCGAGCGCGACGGAGTCGGCCGAGGGCTCGGGCTCCGCGTCCGCCGAGACCACCGCCGGCGCGACCGTGTCCGACACCGCGGTCGACACGACCGACGCCACCAAGTTCGATCTCGGCGGCGGCCCCGACGGCGGCGCCACCGGCTGCGGTGGCAAGGGCGGCGGGATGGGCACGACGCAGTACTCGTACATCTGGATCGCGAACTCGAGCCAGGGCACGGTGTCGAAGATCAACACCCAGACCGGGGTCGAGGAGGGCCGCTACTACTCGAGCCCGATGCAGGGCACGGGCAACCCGTCGCGGACCTCGGTGAACCTGCTGGGGGACGTGGCGGTGAGCAACCGCGATCCCGGCGGCGTGACCAAGATCGCCGCGCTGCCCGAGCGCTGCGTCGACGCCAACGGCAACGGCGGCATCGAGACCTCGGACGGCCCCGCCAACATCCTGCCCTGGGGCACCGACGAGTGCGTGCTGTGGCACAAGGTGATCGACTCGCCCGGGTACGGCCAGGGCCCGCGGCCGACTGCGTGGGAGGGCGGCAAGTTCGACGTGGACACGTGCACCGCCGACGACAACCCGCGGCTGTGGATCGGCTACAAGACGGCGGCCGGCAACGCCCTGTTCCTGCGGCTCGACGGCGCCACCGGCAACACCCTCGACACGGTCGACTACGGGGCGTGGGGCGTGCAGGGCGACTACGGGCCGTACGGCGGCGCGGTCAACATCGACGGCGACCTGGTCGCGACCGGGCTGAACACCAACCCATCGATCCACATCGACGCCGAGACGCTCGCGCTCACCGATCTCGGCAACCCCTGCCCCACCTGCTGCAAGTACGGCATGGGTCTCGATCAGAACGGGGACATCTGGGTCGGCGCGTGCTTCGGCGAGGGCGTGTACCACTACAGCTTCACCGACGGCGCGTGGACGGTGCTGCCCGGCTCGGGCGGCACGCGCGTCAACGGCATCCAGGTCGATCGCAACGGCAGCGTGTGGGGGGCCGGCAGCGATCCGTGCCGCCTCGTGCAGCTCGACGTCGCGACCAAGTCCTACCTGAACACGAACGTCCCCCTGCCCGGCTGCGCGTCGCCGTGGGGTGTGAGCATCGACGCCGAGGGCTACGTCTGGGTCGTCGACATGGGCGCGAGCGCGGCGTTCAAGGTCGACCCGGACACCTACGCGCTCGAGCTCACCGTGACCGGGCTCGTGGGCCCGTACACGTACTCGGACATGACCGGATCGGGGTTGAACCTGGTCGTCAACCCGCCGGGGTGAGCGGGCGCGTGCGTCCTCGTCGGCACCTGGGCGCGCGTGCGGCAGCCGTGCTCGCGCTGACGCTGTCGTGCGCCGCGGCGCCGCCGACCACCGACGTGGCGCCGCGCACCACCCCACCGCAGCGCGCGACGCCATCTTCGGGTGGACCGAGGTCGTGGTCGATCCCGCCTGCTCCGTCGAGGTGACCACGGATCCTGGGCGGCTCGCGATCGACCTGCCGTGGCAGCCGTGCGCGGCGCAGGCGGTGGGCTGCCGCGAGCTGTCGCTGCGCGGCGCCGACCGGGGGAGCTGGATCGATCTCACGGGCACGCACCACCGCGGCGAGGTGTTCGTCGCGGTGAGCACGTCGTCGGGCGATCGTCTGCGCCATGCCGTCGGCCCGCGGGACGCCCCGCCAAGGGTTGGCATCGAGGGCCCGCGCACCGAGGCGTGCTCGATCGCCGGCATCGCCCTGGGCGGGGACGCGGCCGTGGTCGAGGTCGCGTTCGACATCGTGGATGGCTCTGCCTCGCGGGCATTCCTCCAGGGCACGATCGGGCCCGATTCGGCGTGGACCCGGCCCCCCGCGATCCTGCGTCGGCAGGACCACCCCGAGGCGATCGCGGAGTCGTTCGCGACCGCGGGCGGCCGGGTGTACGCGCTCGACAACGGGGGACCGCTGCGGTGGTTCGACCGCGCCCTCGGTGCGTGGGTCGAGGTCGATCGGCGGGGCGGCACGAGCTGGGTGCAGGGTGGCGTCGACATGGCCACGTACGGGGACGAGCGGCCGTGGATCCTGCGCGACGGCCAGGGTCGGCCGCTGCTCGATCGCAGCGTCGACGCGATCGGCATCCCAGCCATCGATGGCGATCGTGTGGTGTGGGTCGAGGGCCGGTCCGCCGACCCGGCGGGGGGCTTCGGCGCGGTGTCGTTGTGGACCGGCTCGCTCGGCGAGACCGGCGTCCTGGGTGCGGCCGAGCTCGGCCCGCTGCGCACGCGGCGACTGCCGGCCCCGCGGCTCGGCGGTGGCGTCGTCGCGGTGCTCGACGACGACGATCGACGCACGCTCGCGATCCTCCGCCTCGGCAGCGGCGAGCGCCGCGTGTTCACGACGCGTGGCAAGGAGGTCATCGAGCAGATCGTCTGGGTCGGCAGCGACGAGGTCGCGGTCCAGGTGGGGCTCGCCGAGCGCTCGACGACGCCGTCGCGGGTGCTTCGGCTCGCGGTCGAGTCCATCCCGAGGGACGCGCGCTGAGGTTCCCGGGCGTAGCGCTCGGGCCGTCAGTTCTCGATCGGCTCGCCGGACGACTCCCACACGTTGCCCGTCCACGTGCCGCACGCGTCGGTGACCGGGCCGTAGGCGTAGTCGTCGCCGAACACGTTGTCGGACATGTGCAGGTTCTCGTGGCAGTACACGATGTACGCGCCGCCCGTGAGGCGGTTGCCCTCGGCCCACACCGGGCCCGACACCGGGTCCTGGCCGAACGGGAAGATGCACGCGGTCAGCTCGCCCGAGGTGAGGTCGAAGTTGTTGCCGGCGATCGTGATGTCGCCGTCGCCCATCATCTGCACGCCGTCGCCGTGGGCGCCCGGCGCCTGGCCGATCGCCGTGATGTAGTTGCACTCGAGCAGGTTGTCGCCGTCGGCCTTGAAGGCGTCGCCGCCGATGTCGTGGATGTGCAGGCGCCGCGCGGTGTAGCCGGCCCCTCGGATCGCGTCGTCGATCTGGTCGAGCCCGTCGATCTCGCCGTCCTCGATCACGATGCCGGATCCGTCGCGGACGAAGATGCCCCAGTAGCCGTCGGTGGTGATCTTGAAGTTGCGGATCGTGATGTCGGTCGCGCCGTCGACGATCTCGATGTCGCCGTGCACGTGGACGTTCTCGATGACCGTGCCGCTTTGCGACACGACGATGCGCTCGGAGTCGACGAGCGCGTCGGGGTCGACCACGCCGACGTCGGCGGGGCCGGTCGGCGGACACGTGGGCGCGACGGGTCCCCCGGTGTCCGTGGTGCCGGTGGTGTCCGCGGTGTCCGCGGTGTCCGCGGTGTCGGTGGTGTCCGTGGACTCGCCGACGCTGCCGCTGCCTGCGGTCTCGGTGACCGGGCCGCTCGGATCGCCGCTCGTCGCGGCCGAGCCCTCGGTGTCGGCGATGGGCCCGGAGGTGCCGCCGCTGCCGGAGGAGGTGGTCGTGTCGTCGGATCCGCCGCCGCCGCAGCCGACGATCGTGCCCAGCACCGCGATGCGCAGGAGGTCGCGTCCCATGCGACGAGCCTATCGTGCGCCGCAAGGCGCGGGCGCCGTGCCTCGCGGCGCTACGCAGTCCCGGCGGCGTCGTGATCGTCAGCGCCGCTACGCCGCGATCGATCCGCCGCCCGTGCGACGGGCATACTGCGCCCGTGGTGACCTCGCCGCGCCCCCCCACCCTCGCCGAGCTCCGGCGGCATGCGATCGCGCGGAGCCTCTTCACGCCGACCACGCTGCGCCGCGCCCTCACGAAGCTGGTCTTCGTGCAGGCGGATCCGATCCGCGCGCCCGCGCGGGCGCAGGATCTGACGCTGCGCCACCGCGTCGCCGACTACCGCGCCGGCGATCTCGAGCGACGCTACCCACGCCTGCCGATCGAGGAGGACTTCTTCGTCAACCATGGGTTCCTCGGTCGCGAGCACCAGGCGTTGATGCACCCGCGCGCGGCACGGACGGTGTGGCCCGCGGCGCGGCGGCGGCAGGCCGACGCTGTGCTCGACTTCGTGCGCGAGCGCGGCGCGGTGCACCCCCGCGAGGTCGCGGCGTACTTCGGCCACGGCAAGACCACCAACTGGTTCGGCGGATCGAGCAACGCGTCCACGCAGCTCCTCGACGGCATGCACTACCGCGGCATGCTGCGGGTCGCGCGACGCGACGCTGGCGTGCGGGTCTACGCGGTGCGCGAGCCCTGGCCCGATCCCCCGGCGGCGGAGCACGGCCAGGCCCGCCTCGACGCGCTGTTCGATCTCGCCGTGCGGACGTACGCCCCACTGCCCGGCGCGACGTTGGGCCACCTCGCGAGCGCGCTGTGCCTCTTCGCGACCCCGCAGTGGCGGGCCGACCGCAAGCGACTGCTCGAGCACGCCCGCAGGCGACTCGCGCGGGCCCGCGTCGACGGCGTCGACTGGTACTGGCCCGCGGACGAGGACCCGAGATCGGCCCGGCACGCGCCGCACGAGGGCGTGCGACTGCTGGCGCCGTTCGATCCGATCGTGTGGGATCGACGGCGGTTCGAGGCATTCTGGGGCTGGGCCTACCGCTTCGAGGCGTACACGCCCGCGCCGCGGCGCGAGCGGGGCTACTACGCGCTGCCGCTGCTGTGGGACGAGCGGGTGATCGGGTGGGGCAATGCGGGCGTCCGCGACGGACGGCTCGCCGTCGAGCTCGGGTTCGTGTCGCAGCGGCCACGGTCGCGCGCGTTCACGCGGGCGCTCGACGCCGAGATCGGCCGCCTCGAGGCGTTCCTCGGCGTGTCGATGGGCGGACTCGTCCGCCCCACGCGGCCACGCTCGACGCGGCCTAGTACGTGAACACGCAGCGCGTCACCGGCACGAGGACGTCGCGCGACGCGTACAGGTAATACGACGTGCCGGCGACGAGGGGCGCGGGTCCCCCGGCTGCGGGCACGCGCTGCGTGGTGCCCGACGGGACGTCACCGAAGACGACCTCGCCCGAGCGCACCGGGTCGCCGTCCGACGGCACGTCGATGCGCCACAGCGTGCCCTCGGGGATGTCGAGGTTCGGTGGCACCGTGGGGCTGCGCGCGTCGGCCTCGAGCACGTAGACGTAGCGCGCGTCGCCGCCGGTC
>LNFB01000048.1 GCA_001464385.1 Deltaproteobacteria bacterium Ga0077550
CGAGCTCGGCGAGGAAGAACGCCCGCATGCGATCGGGATCCGTCGACGGCAGGCCCGTCGTGTCGCGGTGGAAGCCGTTGTTCTCCTCGGCCGGGTACGCGCCGAACGCCGACGAGTCGACGATGCCACCGGCGAACGCGAGGCCCGAGGGGTAGAACGAGTTCATCCAGTTGCCCGGCGCATCGACGAACCAGATCGACGGCCCGTCGGGCGCCTCGGACTCGGCGTGGCAGCAGACGCACGCAGACGCCTCGACCTCGCCGCGGACCCACGCGAGCTCGGCGGCGTACGTCGGGTCGTCGAGGCGCGGATCGGGCTCGTCGTGGCCCTCCGGCGGCGGCGCGGCGTAGTACGGCCGCTGCGTGCGGACGACGTCGCACGACGCGTAGTCGACGAACTGGCGCCCCGGCTCGGTCGCCGCCGAGATCATCTGCCACGTGCAGACCTGCCCGCCCTCGGAGAGGCCCTCGGGCTCGCCCGGCAGCGGATCGACGCAGACGAGCGTGGGCTGCTCGAACACCGTGCCCGCGGGCGGATCGACCGGTTCGCCGGTGTCGCCCTCGCACGCCGCCGCGGGCTCCCACGCGCCCTGGGCGAACACCTCGCAGCCGCTCTGCTGCGTCGCGCACGTGCTCGCGTCGTCGCCGTACACGACGATCCGCGTCTCTTGATCGGTGCCGCCCCCGAGCACGCAGACGCCCAGGCGCCCCTCGACCGCGCAGGCGGCATCGAGGGTCGCGGTGCCGGTGAGCTGCTCGCACTGCGCGAGGACATCGGCGTCGGTCCAGCCGTCGCCGACGTACTCGCGACACTCGGCGCCGCCGGTGAAGACGCTCGTGTACTCGCAGCGCCCGACGGCCGTGGGCTCCGGGATCGCGCCGGTGGTGTCCGCGTCGCCGCCGTCGGCCTGCGTGGTGCCGGTCGGATCGGCCCCGGTGCTGTCGGCGAGACCGCCGTCGCTCGGCGTCGCGTCGGAGGATCCGCAGGCGACACACAGTGCGAGCGCGACGGCGCACTGCGACGTCAGGGCCCGGGGGGCGAGGATTGCGGGCAGCTTCACCGACGGGGTTTAGCGGACGACTCCGGGGTGTCAAGGCGCTGGCCTCCGTCGGCCCAGCCCGCGCCGAAGCGGAGATCCGCGACGACCGGTCGATGATCCGAGGTCGAGGGCTCGAAGCGCGGGCAGTCGAGGCGGACGAGCGTGTCCGAGGTCCACACGTAGTCGATGCGCACCAGCGGAAAGCTCGCCGGCCAGGTCGCGCCGCTGTCGGGGCACGCGTCCGTGAAGTGATCGGCGAACGCCGCGTACTCGGGGCTGTTGCTGCGCGCGTTGAAGTCCCCGAGCACGATCGTCGGGACGTCCTGCGAGGTCGCGAGCAGGAGCACCGCCTCGGCCTCGCGCCGGCGCGTGGCGTCCATCGACCGCTGCTGCGCGAGCGAGTCGCGCGGATCCGTGGGATGCAGGTGCACGACGAAGACCGGCACGACGCGCCCGGCGATCGTCACGTCGGCGTGCAGCGCCGCGAGCACGCCGCCCGGCAACGCGACGCGCTCCACGTTCGCGAGGGGGTGGCGGCTGAGCAGCGCGACCCCGATGCGACCGCCGTCGAAGCGACGGTGCTCGACGAAGCCGACCTCCATGCCGAGCGCCTGGGCGATCAGCTGCGGCTGGTCGACGCGACCGGATCGGCGCGTGCGGCTGTCGACCTCCTGCAGCGCGACGAGGTCGGCGTCGAACGATCGGATCGCGGCGGCGACGTCGTCGAGCCCGTGCTTGCCGGCGAGGATGTTGTACGTGGCGACCCGGAGCTCACGGACCGCCGGTGGCGGGGGGATGGCGGCCGGAGGCGGGGACGGTGACGGTGACGGTGACGGTGACGGTGACGCGGCGACCGTCGGCGCGGCCGCGGCCTGCGGCGATGCGTCGTCCGGCGGGCGGCGGCACGCGAGCACGGACACGAGCGACCACGCGACCCCGCGTCGTGTGGCCCGACGGAGGGTTGGAGGTCGCCGCGCCGTCCCCGACATCGCCCGGCGAGTGTGCCCGGAACGAGCCCGCGTCGGCGCGCGGAGTTCCAGCGGGCTGAGGTACCGCGGAGACCCTGCTTGCGCCCGTGGTGTTCCGCGTTCGACACTCTGTGCGCGCCATGGACAAGCCGCACCGGATCTTCTCGACGTCGTTCGCGAGCGTGTACCCGCTCTACGTGAGCAAGGCGACCAAGAAGGGCCGCACACAGGACGAGGTCGACGAGGTCATCGGCTGGCTCACCGGCTACAGCCGCGCGCAGCTCCAGGCGGTGATCGACGCGAAGGTCGACTTCGAGGCGTTCTTCGCCCAGGCACCGCGGTTGAACCCCAACGTGGGCCTCATCAAGGGCGTCGTGTGTGGCGTGCGCGTCGAGGACGTCGCCGATCCGCTCATGCAGAAGATCCGCTACCTCGACAAGCTCGTCGACGAGCTCGCCAAGGGCAAGGCGATGTCGAAGATCCTGCGCGCGTAGCGGTGCAGTGCCCGTCCAGCGGGCAGTGGTCGCAACCGTCGGCGACGGTCGGCCGATCGGCGACGTCGCCGTCACGGCGCCGGGTGTCGTGCCAGCCAACGCGTGATCGCGGCGATCTGCTCCGGGCGATCGCCGGGTGCCGCGCGGTGGCCGGCGAGCGCATCCGCGGCGAGGCGGCGCGAGCGGGCCGGATCGACGGTCCACAGCGCCTGCGCCAGCCCGAAGTCGGCGTCGTGCTCGTCCTGACCCAGCCCGGGTGTCTGCTCGAAGATCGCCGCCGCACGCTCGAGTCGACCGCGTGCGTCGACGCTGCGCTTCTCGGCGAGATCGAGCTCGCCGAGTCGGGTCAGGCTCTCCGCGACCAGGGCGTGATCGGGACCGAGCTCGACCTCGCGAAGCTCGAGCGCACGCGTGTGTTGGTCGCGCGCGCCGACGCGATCACCGATCCGGGCGAGGAACTCGCCCATGGCCAGCCGCTCGTCGGCGACCCCGAGGGCGTCGCCGTCGGCGGTCGACAGCGCGAGGGCGCGCTCGTACAGCGCCAGCGCCTCGTCGACCGCGCCCTCGGCCTCTCGCACCCTGGCCAAGGCATGCAGGTACATCGTGAGCTCGGCATGGCCCTCCCCGCGTGCCTCCGTCATCATCACGAGGGCGCGTTCGGCATGCGCTCGCGCTTCCGGGAGCTCGCCGCGGACGACCTCGACCTCGGCGAGGTTGCGCAACGTGACCGCAACCCGCGGGTGCTTCGGGCCGAGCACGGCCTCGCGGATGGCGAGCGCCTCCAGGTACTTCGCCCGCGCATCGTCCCACTCGCCGAGGCCCTCGGCGACCAAGCCGAGGTGCATCGAGACGTTCGCGAACTCGGCCGACATGGGGCCGGGATCGACCTCGTAGACCGCGCGGGCCCGCTCGTAGAGCGCGCGCGCCTCCGCATGGTCTCCGGTCTCGTAGTGCGTGGCGGCGACGGCGAGCAACGCCATCGCGCTCTGGGGGTGTTGCTCGCCGAGGGTCCGCACGAAGATCCCGTGGGCCCGGCCGCAGAGCTCGCGCATGCGGCGATAATCGGACCGCGCGCGGTAGGTGACGCCGACGCTGCACAGCACCTGCGCGACCGTGGGGTGCTCCGGCCCGAGGGCGCGCTCGGCCAACTCGAGCGCCGCCTCGGCCTCGCGCCGGGCCTCGACCGGGCGCGCCAGTAGGTCCTGGATCACGCCGGCCATGAGCAGGCGTTCGATCTCGCGGATGTCATCGCGCCGCGGCGCCAGGGCCAACGCGGTCTCGGCGAGGCGGATCCACACCGAGCCCTCCTCGAGGCGCTGTCGCACGGCTCCGGTGACGCGAGCGCGTTGGATCGCGGCCTCGGCCGCGCGCTCCCACGCACCGAACGCCGCCGCCTCGTGGAACGCGTCCGTCGCGGCGGCCTCGGCCTCGTCCGCCCGTGCGTTCGTCACGAGGGCGCTCGCCCACGCCACGCGGACCGCGGCAGTCAATGGCGGCCAGTCCAAGGCTTCGGCGCGGTGCAACAGCGCCTCGAGACGATCGGCGCGGTCGTCGTCGGACACGCCGCTGTCCACTCGCACGCGCGCGAGCTCGCCGGCGAGCGCCGCCACGGCGTCGCGGCGAACGACGTCCGGGGTGGGGACGCGGGCGAGCGCCGCAGCGTCCAGGCACGGCTCGATCGGAGCGAGGCCCGCGGCCTCGGTGACCGCGAGAAGCACCGTGCTCGCGTCGGCCTCGAGCTGGCCCTCGACCAGGGCCGCGAGTTCGACCTTGCGCTCGGCCAAGCACCAGCGAGCAGCGTCGTACACCTCGGTCGACACGCTGCGTTCGACCTCGGCGGCGACGCAGGACTCGCGCCGCGCCTCGGCCCATGCCGCGGCGTGCTCGTCGAGCCAAGGCTCGAGCCGGACCGCGGTCGCCCGAGACACCGGAGTGTCGAGCGCGACGAAGCGCGCGCGGATCCCCGCTCGCCGCTCGTCGTTCCACACCTCGGCGATCTCGTCCCCGGTGCGATCGCATGCGACCACCCGAGCGCGGCGCTCGAGCGCGAGCGCACCGTAGCCGACGCCCAGCACCGCGACCGCGCCGGCGGCCGCGGCGAGCATCGTCCGCGAGCGGGCGCGCGCCCGACCGACCTCGAGCGCCGAGAGCAGCGCGTCCATGCTGGGCCAACGATCGTCGGGGAGTCGGGCGAGACCGCGCTGCAACGCGCGCTGCAACCACCGCGGCACGCGAGCACCCGCGGGTGCCCGCGGCGGCGTCGCGCGCACCACCGCCGCGGCCAACCCGGGCAACGAGTCACCGGTGAACGGCCGCGCACCGAACAGCGCCTCCCAAACGGTGACGCAGAACGCGAACTGATCGCTGCGCTCATCGACGCGATTCGCGATGAACTGCTCGGGGGCCATGTACGCCGGCGTGCCGACCAGCGCGCCGGTCTCGGTCAACCCGAGCTGCAGCGGTGTCGCCGGCTGGGAAGGCTGGTCAGCACCGGTGCGTTCTGCGGCGTCGTCGTTCGTGGTGCGCGCCAGGCCGAAGTCGGTCACGCAGGCGACGTCGGCTCGATCTCCGCTGGCAGCGGCGCGCAGCATGACGTTCTCCGGCTTGAAGTCGCGGTGCAGGATCCCCGCAGCATGGGCCGCCGCGAGCCCGCGCCCGGCGAGGATCAACACCCGGAGCACGTCGACCCAGCTCCGCGGGCCCCCGTCGAGCCACGCGCGCAGCGTCGGCCCTTCGACCCGCTCCATCGCCAAGAACACGGTGTCACCGTGGATGCCCGCGTCGTGGACGGTCACCACGGCGGGGTGGCTCAGCTTCGCCAGGGCGTGGGCCTCACGGACCAGCCTCGTGCGCGCATCGGCGGCCCCCCCGTCGCTGCCCCGCGGGCGCGGGCGCAGCAGCTTCAGCGCGACTTTTCGATCGAGCTCGGGATCGTAGGCGGCATAGACCACCGCCGTCGCGCCGCGCCCGATCGGCTCGAGAACCACGTAGCGGCCGACCCGGGCCCCGCGCGCCAGGATCGTCGCCGGCGGCCCGGCGTCCCCTTGCATCGTCGACGGAGCACCCGCGCTGTGCGGCGCGCGACCGAACAGCCGCGCATGGACGTCATTGCGCACGCGTGCGAGATCGAGGTCGGCGACCAGCTCGGCGCCGGGCTCCGTTGCTCGGCCCCCTGCCCGCTCGTCTGTGTCGCCGACGCTCATGCCGGAGGTCCCGCGAGCCCCATCGATGCCCGACGCCGGGCCGCCGTGCAACTCGGTCACGGCGTCACTCGCAGGGGTGCTGCATCACTGGGCGCGGCGGCCCTTCGCGAGGAGGTCATCGTCCACGGAGTGTCCGGACCCGGTCGACCTGATCCCCTCTCGGGTGGATCGGGCCAGGAGCAGCGGGTGCTTCGCGCCCGGCGCATCGGCGCACGGCAGCGCAGTCGGGTGCCGTGCCCGACTACGGCTTGCAGGGCGTGACGACCAGCTCATAGGACGCGTGCTCGACGTTCGACGAACCGGAGGCTGCGCGCAGGAAGTGCTGGACCTCGGGGTTCGACAGCAGGTGGATCTGCGCGCCTGCGAGCTGCTTGGTGAAGCCGGCCTGGTTGGCGCCGGCCCGCGCGTACACCCCCTGCGAGTACCGCCGCCTGTGCGCCGTCGAGGCCTGGCCGCTCGTCGAAGGCCGGCACGGGGCCCAGCTCGCGTCCTGCGACCGCGATGGGGGCCGCCGTGCCCGCGCACCCGAGATCGAAGATCCGGTTGTCGCCGTTCGCGAGCGCGGCCTTGCCCACGGTGACCGCGCCAGCGTCCGCGTCGGTCCAGAACGCCCGGCTCGCGGGCACCGGCGCGCTGGGCGTGAGCATCGCTTGGACCGGAGCGCCGTTGTCTCGCATCGTCGTCTCGCGCGCGGTGTCGAGATCCGATGTGAGCGTGACGGCCTTGGGGCCGCACGGGGTCGACAGCTCGACCGAGAGCGAGTCGAGCAGCGGCGGGGCCGAGCG
>LNFB01000049.1 GCA_001464385.1 Deltaproteobacteria bacterium Ga0077550
GATGGCGAGCGCGTGGACCGAGTTGATGGCGCCCTCGGTGGGGACGCCGATCGACCACGCCCGCTCGCCGTCGCGATGGAGGGCCACCACCTCGACCCGATCGAGGTTGGTGCCGACGAGGATGATCGTCCCGTCGCAGGCGACGACGACCCCGCCGATCTGATCGGGGAGCTGCGTGTCGATGGCGAAGCTCGGGCTGCCATCGGCGCCGAAGGCCCGCACGAAGCCCGGCGCCTGGGATCCCCGCCCGACGACGACGACCTCGTCGCTCGGGCCGATGGCGAGCGACTCGACGCGCGGCCTGTCACCCCGCACGGCCGCGAAGTCGCGGACCGAACCGTCCCTCGCGATGGCGTACACCATGCCGCCCTGCTCGCCGACGCCCGGGTAGGCGTCCGTCAGCACCCTGGCCTCGCCGTCGGACGTCAACGCGAAGCCGCGCAGCTCGAACCCCGCGGCGCCGACACCCGACGTGTGCCGCAGGACGTTGCCGAACCCGTCGAACTCGACGAGCTGTAGCTCGTCCATCTGCACCCCGAGGTCGCCGGTCGCGAGCAGGTGCAGGTGACCGTCGTCGTCGATCGCGAGCGCACCGCGACGTTGATCGTTGGGCCACGTCGGATCCGCCGGGTCGCTCTCGAGCTCCCAACGCCAGCGATGGCGACCATCGGCCTCGTACGCGAGCAGCACGAGGCGGCTGTCGACGTACGTCCAGGTCTCGGCGTGCACCTCGGAGAGGTTCTCGCGCGCGAGCGCGTAGGGGTGTCCGAGTGCATCGACGACGACGCCGAGCGGGTGATCCCCGAGCCCGCTCCCGGCGTACGCGTCGATCCAGCGCGGCGCGAGGCCCGGGTCGTATCGGACGAGCAACACGTCCGCGTCGGTCGTCGGGTCGCTCCACGAGGCGTGGGCCGCGACCACGTCACCGTCGGGCGCGATCGCTACCGAGCGACCGGTAGAGAGTCTCGGGTCCACCGCCGACCACGAGCTCGCGCGCACCAAGGGTGCCTGCGCCCACGCGCCGCTGCACGCGGGCGCGTCCGACGTCGTCGAGTCGGTGCCGCTGCCGTCGGTCGCATCCGACGACGAGGACGACGAGGTCGGTGCGTCCGTCGATCCGCTGCCGTCGGCGGCAGGTGGGGCGGCGAGATCGGACGAGCACGCCGCGAGCAGGGCGATCGCCGCGGCGGCTGACCTCATCGACGTCTCCGCGGCCGGCCGAAGACCAGCAGCACCAGCGCCCACGCGGCGGTGGGGCTGGACGTCACGCGGCAGCCGCTGCTCGGCGTCGTGCGGTCGTCGACGCCCCCGTCCGTGGCGGTGCTCGCCGGGCCCGTGCTGCCACCCGAGGTCGTGCCCGTCGTCGCGGTGCCCGTCGTCGCGCCGGTGGTGTCGCTCGAGCTACCCGTCGACGTGCCGGGCGCGGGCCAGTCGGTCGCGTTGCCCTCCGTGTTCGCATCGCAGATGCCCTCGTGCGCGACCCCGACGCCCGCGCAGTCCGTGGCGGTGCATGCGTTCGCGTAGGTGATCCCATCCGTGCCGCACACGGGCATGACGGTGTCGTCGCACGGGCAGTAGTTGGGCTGGATGCGCGTGTGCTCGGCGACCGACAGGCCGCTGGTGGCAATCCACTCCGCCGCGGAGGCGTCGTCGATCGCGGGCACGCGCGCCGCGTTCTGCGTGCGCGCGATCGCCTCGGCGGTCGCGCGAGCACCCGACGCGATCATCAGGTGTCCGACCGCGCACGCTGTCCCCTCGTCGTCGATGAAGATCGGCACGCGCTCGGCGTAGGCACGATTGCGCGGGAAGGTGCCGCGCGTGGCGTAGCGATGGAGCTCGTCCAGGTGGCGCGCCCGCGCCTCCCGCAGCGCCGGGTCCATGCCGTCGACATCGGCCGCCCGGAGCTCGGCCTCGACCTGCGCGAGATGTCGCTGGATGCGGATGCGATCGGCGTCGCGGGGGCCGACGATTCCCGCGGCGAGCGCAAGCGGAACGAATGCGGCCATCCCACCCGACATCGGGACAGGGTAGCAGCGAAACGACCGCGTGGGTCTCGAACGGGCGTGGGGCGAACATCCGGTGCATGGATCCCGCGCGCGTTCGCGGGGACTACCCAGCGTGGTCCTCGTCGCCTCGCTCGCGTGGATGCTCGCAACGAGCCCGCACGTCGCGACCGCAACGGCGCACGTCGATGCCCCGCGCGCGGGCCCGGCCGCGCCCAGCAATCGCGACTACGACGGGCCACGTGCCGTCGCGGCGCCGGTTCCGCCCGACCCACCACCGCCGGCGTCGCGGCCATGTTTGCTGGACCCTCCCCGCGAGGGGCGCACTCGCATCCCCGAGCGTCGCCGTCGCTTCGGCGAGGTCTATGCGGGGCTCGCCGCCGGCACCTGGGCGATCGGGCTCGGCATCGCGGCACGCCGCTGGTGGACCACCCGCTGCCCCTCCTATGCGACGATCGGCGACGACTGTGGCGACGTCGAGGACGAGTTCTTCGCGGTGCTCCAGACCGTCGCGAATCTGCACGCGCTCGCCTTCGCGGGCGCGTCGTCCGGCATGTTCGGTCGTCGCGCGCACGACTCGCGTCGTTCGCGGGTCCGCCAGGTGGTCGCGGGCACGACGAGCTTGACCCTTGGCGCGGCGTTGGGCGTCACCGCCTACGTGCTACCGCTCGTCGCGTCGCCCTCGGACATCCGCGGGTACACCCGGCTGTGGGCCGGCGAGATAGCGATCGCCGAAGTCGGCGGTCTCGCTGCGATCGCCGGTACGGTGCTGCTCGCTCGCGTCGTCAGTCAGCGACGCGTCGCGCGTCGACGGCGGGTCGAGCTGGATCTCGCGCCCGGTCGAACGGGTGCCGGGTTCACGCTACGCGGCCGATTCTGAGCGAGCACGTCGGCGTTGCGCACGCCCGTTCACTTGACGCGGTGGCACTTCCCTCCTAGCCTGCAATCGTTGGATGGAGGTTGGTAGATGGCTGAACGATCGAAGCTCACCCCGTTGCCGAGCGTCGCTGGCATGATTCGCGTGGTCGCGGGCTCCATGCTCGCCCTCAGCCCGCTGGCGTGCGGCAAGGACGATGGTGACGGTGTCTCCGGCACGTCGTCCTCCGGCGACGAGGCGCCGAACGCCACGGCCGACGACGCGACGTTCACCGGCGACGAGGCGCCGAACGCCACGGCCGACGCCGCGACGCTCACCGGCGACGAGGCGCCCAATGCCACGATCGGCGATTCGTCGAGCGGCGGGACCGAGGGCGAGACGGGCAGTACCGGGGGCAGCGGCGATACGGGGAGCACCGGCGACACTGGCACCGAGTCCGGCTCGGAGGGCGGCTCGAGCTCGTCCACGGGGGTGTAGCCATGCCGCTCGACATCTCCGCGGGAGAATCGATCGCGGTCGTCCACCCGCGATGGCGGCGATGGGCGGCCGAGAACCTCGCCCGTGGCGCGACGCTGGCGCAGGTCGAAGCGGAGCTCGTCTCCGCGGGAGTGACGGAGGTGGCGGCCCGCGAGCTCGTGGCGGCCCTCGTCGACGACGCTGCGATGTCCGTCGCGCGCGAGCTGGCCAGCCGCGTGGCGGCGCTCGAGCTGGTGCTGCGCCTTCGGCTCGATCGCTCGGCGGGTCCGCAGGCGCGCACGACCATCGAACGCACGCGGATGCCAGACGCCGCGACGTTCGTCGCCCGCCACTGGGAGACCAGCACGCCGGCGATCTTCACCGACGTCGTGACGGCGTGGCCAGCAATGACGCGGTGGGGTCGCGCCGACCTCCTCGAGCGGTTCGCGGACGTCGACGTCGAGATCTGCGTCGGCCGCTGCACGATCGACCGCCCCGACGCCGAGTGGCGGAGCCTGCGGCGCACGGTGTCGATGCGCGAGTTCTTGGCGCGGATCGACGCGGCCTCCCCCGCCAACGACGTCTACATGATCGCCCGGAACGCCGGGTTGTGTCGCCCCGAGCTCGCGCCGCTGCTCGACGACATGGTCCTGCCGCCCGATGTCTTCGGGCCTGCGCTCGTCCCCCGGCGGCTCGGACTCTGGATCGGCGGGGCGGGCACGCACTCGCCGATGCACCACGATCTCGACGACTCGGTGCTGTGCCAGGTCGTCGGCCGCAAGCGCGTGCGCCTCGCCCCGCCCGAGGCGGTGACGCTCCTCGACGGCTCGCGCGGCGTCTACTCGTGGTGGGATCCGCGAGACCCCGAGCCCATCGACGCCGGGCCGACGCCGCTGCTCGAGTTCGTGCTCGAGCCCGGCGAGATGCTCTACATCCCCTCGGGCTGGTGGCACCAGGTCGACGCGCTCGACTTCAGCATCAGCGTGAACGCGCTGCACTTCGCCTGGCCCAACGACCACGCGTGGTATCTGCCCGGCCGCGCGCTGCGTGGGAGGTGAGCTCATCTCGGGTCGCGCCCAGCACCGACGTGAGCACGACGCTCGGGGACGCGTTCTCCGACCCGGAGACGGTCCGCGTCGCGATCGCTTCACTCATCGACGCTGCGCGCGAGCGCACCAAGACGAAGACCCCGGCCCGCCGCCCACGAATCACCGCCGTCGTCGTCGACCCACCAGCACCACGAGCCCGATCGCCGCGCCCCACCCCGCGCTCCACCCCGTCGCCCCACTCCGACAACCACACCCACCACCATCATCCTCCTCGGCGGCGCCGCTGCCCGCAGTTCCCCCGCCGGTGTCGTCCACCGCGGCCGTCGTCGCGCCACCGCTCGCGCCGTCGCCCCCCGATCCCGCGTCCCCCGAGCCATCGTCGCCGGCGGTCCCGTCGGCGGCCCCGCCGTCGTCGCTGCTCCCGCCACCATCGTCCCCTCCACCACAATCATCGATCTGATCATCCAACGGTCCGCACGGGTTCTCGCCCGCGCCGGCGTACGCCCCGCGGAACGTGAGCTCGCCCTTCGACGCGCCGTTGAAGTCGCGATCCCACGCGGCATCCCCCGCGAACTTCGCCAGGTCCAGCGGCGTGCCCTCGACCGCGTCGGGCAGCGGATAGAAGTCCATCGCGCCGAGCATCGCCACGGGGTTGTTCAAGTACTCCGCCGCGTCGGCCTCGGCGCCGACGATGTTGTCGCGCGCGTCGGCGATCGGCCCCGAGATCGGCGTGCCCGCGAACACGAGGTTGCCGACCACGCCGTCGTCCTCGCTCGCCATCTCGGAGAACGCGATGCCGGTGCCCCCACCGAACACGGTGTTGTTGTAGACGTAGCCCAGCGCGACCGACTTGCCCTGGTGCGCCGTGACCACCAGCGCCGCGAAGCTGGGCGACCCGCCGATGAAGAGGTTGTCGTGGATCGAGACCCGCCCGGTCGCCTGCAGCAGCGCCTCGCGGGGGTTGCTGAACAGCAGGTTGCCGTGGATCTCGTAGACGTCCTGCGCACCCGGGCCCGCGCCCGGGAACCCGCCGACCAGCAGGTTGGGGCGATCGCCGTCGGGGCTCTCGCGATCGTCCTTGAGGAAGATGTTGTCGCGGATGACGGTGCGGTTCGGCCCCGCGGGCATCTCGGGCGCCAGCGCGTAGTCGTTCTGGTGCTTGATCTGCATGCAATAGCCGACCGGGTTCACGATCACGTTGCCCTCGATCGTGCCGGCGATGAACGGCGTGTCGCCCTCGGACCCGCCGAGGTAGATGCCGGTCCCGGGCTCGACGATCCGGTTGCCGCGGATCGTCCAGTTCCACACCGTCGTCTTGGTGTTGACGCCGACGATCTGCTGCTCGCCGGCGGGGAACCCCTGCATGAGGTTGTTCTCGATGAGGATGTCGTGCGACGGCGTGTCCTTGGCGTTCACCGCGTCGACGGCCAGGCCACCGACGTCGATCGTGAGGTTGCGGATCGCGACGAACGCCGCGTCGTAGAGCTGCACGGTGTTGCAGCAATCCTCGCCGACGATGACCGCGGGCTCGCCCGTGCTCGGGCCCTCGATGGTGATCCACGCATCGGCGGTGCCGTGCAGCCCGGAGATCGTCAGCCGCGTGTACGTGCCCGGCGCCAGCACCAGCGTGTCGCCGGGCTGCAGCGTCCCGAGCAGCTCGGCGTAGTTGCTCGGGTCCGCGGGAATCTCGGCCGCCGCGGCGCTGCGGGCCGACAGCAGGGCGAACAGGGGGGCGACGGGGGTGAGCCAGGGGAGTGCGCGCATGGGGTTCCAGTCGATCGTCGATCGGGCCCGCGCAAACGGCTCACCGCCGGTCGCGGGGCCTCACGCGGCCGCGCGGGACGCCCGCCACGAGGCCTCGATCATCGCATGTTCGATCCCGGCCCGGATGAACTCGCCCGACGTCATGTCGAGCACCGTGGTCGCGAGCCGGCCGGGGTTCTGGTAGCGGACCGGCCCCCCCGGGATCACGAGGTCGACGCCCTGCTGGATCGAGTCGGGCACCTCGTCGAGGGTGTAGTTGTTGCCGGCGAAGGCGAGGTTCGCCGAGGAGCCGAGGACGAGGCGTCCGTCCGCGAGGGCGAGCTCGGCGATCGCCGAGACCAGCGCACCGGCGTTGAGGAAGGTCGCGATCGTACCGTGACTGGTCGCCTGCACGCGCGCGTAGGGGGACAGCCGCTCGAGCAGCATCGATTGCCGGCGCACGGGGTTGACCACGGCGATCGGGGTCCGCGTGCGGATCCCGTCGAGCCAGGAGCGTGCCCTCTGGTCGGGCAGCACCGCGACGTCGTCGAGGATCGCCGCGTTCGCGACCGTCACGCACGGCTTGCTGCGGGGGCGGCCCTTCAGCTCGTAGATCCTCGCGATCGCCGGCTCGGTGCAGGCGACCAGCCCGTAGCCGACATCGGTGGGCAGGAGCACGACGCCGCCGTCGCACAGGGTTCGATAGGCGTTCGACGCATGGTCTCGGTCTTGGCTCACGACTACGAGAGGCGCGGACGACGGCCGATGTGACGCGCCCGGCCTCGCTCACAGTGCGGGTGTGACGCGCAGGCGCTTGCCGTCGAGGGAGCGACCATCGAGGGCCAGCTGGGCGTCGATCGCCGCGCGCGGCTCCTCGAAGCTGACGTAGCCGAAGCCGCGGCACCTCGCGGTGCGGCCGTCGCAGACGACGCGGACCGCGGCGATCTCCCCGAAGTCCTCGAACAGGGCGCGCAGGGCCCCGACGTCGGCGTCGTGGCCGATGCCCCCAACGTAGAGCGTGTAGCAGTGGGCGGTGGCGAGCACGGACTTGGTGTGCCCGAGCCCCATCCCCCGTTACAGGCCGGCGTCACTTTTTCCGCGCCGTGCCCCGCCGCGCGCGCCGCCAGCGAAGGACTCGCAGGGGTTTACCATTCAAGGGCTCCGAGGGGATTCGATGACACAGCACTGGCTTGTTGCGCGCACGATGGTGGCCGGGGTCGCCGTCGCGATGGCGGGATGTGGTGGCGATGGCGGTGGCGCGACGGGCGGCGCCGAGCAGGACGGGACCGGGCAGACCACCGGCGCCGAGTCGACGACCGGGGGCAGCACGACGACCGCGGGCAGTGCCGACGAGGGCGTCGATCCGACGACGCCCGCGGACAGCTCGTCGTCGGCCGGCAACCCGTGGGATCCGCCGACCAACTTCGACGTGGCCAACCTCCCCGACGCGCCCCCGCTGGTGTGTGGCGGCGAGGGTGGTGGCGGCGGTGGCGGTGGCGTCGATCTCTCGTACATCTGGATCGCGAACTCGGCCCAGGGGACGATCTCGAAGATCAACACCCAGACCATCGTCGAGGAGGGCCGCTACACCGCGCGCCCGGCCTCCGGTGATCCGTCCCGCACCTCGGTGAACCTCAACGGCGACGTCGCGGTCGCCAACCGCAACGGCGGCGTCGCGAAGTTCTACGCCCGCGAGGCCGATTGCCAGGACAACAACGGCGTGCCGGGGATCCAGACGTCGTCGGGCGCCAACGACATCCTGCCGTGGGGCGAGGACGACTGCCTGGCGTGGTTCCTCCCGCTGGCGTGCAACTCCAACCGCCCGGCGGCGTGGACCCGCGGCACCTTCAACGAGGCGACCTGCAGCTACGAGGACGCCAAGCTGTGGACCGTCTGCGACAACGAGACCCTGCTCGTCGACGGCGAGACCGGCGTCATCGAGGAGACGATCGTCCTGGCCGGCAACGCCTTCGTCTACGGTGGCGCGGCGGATGCCGACGGCAACTTCTGGGGACTCAACACGGGCGCCAGCAGCATCTATCGCGTCGACGCGAACGACTACTCGATGCTCACGTTCCCGCTGCCGCCGAGCGGTGGCTACGGGATCACGGTCGACAAGGAGGGGCGCCCGTGGGTGTGCGGCGGCGGTGGGGCCTCGCGCTTCAACCTCGACGACTCGACCTGGACCTCCACCGGCGGCGGTGGCGGTGGCATCGGCGGCTGCATGACCGACGGCGAGACGACGCTGTGGCACAGCAACCCGGGCGGCACGCTGCTCGGCTATGACATCGAGTCGCTCGAGCTGGTCAACTCGGTCCCGCTGCCCGAGTACGTCCACGGCGTGAGCGTCGACTTCGAGGGCTACGTCTGGGGCGTGAGCTTCGCCGGCAACAACGCGTACCGGGCGGATCCCGAGAGCGGCGCGGTCGACACGTACAACGGGTTGACGTCCGCGTACACGTACAGCGACATGACCGGCACCGGGCTGTTCTACGCCGGCGGCGGCGGCGTGCCCCCGAGCTGACGCGCGCGCGCTACAGCAGTCCGCAGGTGCCGGTGACCACGCCGCACAGCAGGCCTGCGCAGCACGGGTGCTCCGCGTCGCAGTCATCACCCTGCATCCGGCACAGGTCGCAGAGCGAGGTGTCGAACGCGTCGCACTGCGGGCGGCACCCGAGCGTGCCGCCGATGTAGTCGTCCGACAGCGTCTCGCAGGTCTGCCGGGCGAGGTCCGTCCCGTCGCAGGGCTCGGTGCCCTCGATCATGTCGTTGCCGGCCGATCGCGGTCTGCGTCCGTCGGGCAAGGCCGGCGTCGCGCTCGTCGTCACCGGCGGCCTCGGCCTCGTCGCGGGGCTCGTGCTCGCGGTGCTGCCGGCGCGCCCCAAGCCCGACGATCCCACGCGCGAGGTCTACACGCAGCCACCCGGCTACGCGCTGCTCGGGGTCGGGGCCGCGACGCTCGTCGTCGGCGCGGTGCTGCTGGGGCTCGATCGCCGGCGCGCGAAGGCCCGCGGCCACGCGCGCGTGCAGCTCGGCCGCGGCGGGCTGAGGTTCTGATCACTGCCCGATGCGCAGCGTCGCGAGCTCGTTCAAGTAGACCTCCACGTTCGAGTAGCCACCCTCGGCGATCGCGGGGCCATCGCTCGGATCGGCGGGGTCGAGCCCGTGCTCGGTCTCCCACGCGTCGGACATGCCGTCGGCGTCGCCGTCGGTGGGGGCCGCGTCGCCGCCCTCGAGCAGGGCGTCGTCGTTCTTGCCGAGGCCACCGGCGCCGGCCTCGATCTCGGCGACGGTGCGCGCGTTCATGGCGTCGCGGGGCCACGCGCCCGCCCACGCGAGCACGTCGTCGTACGCCTGCGCGGCCGAGGTGGTCGTCACCGGCGGGAAGCCGTGGCTGGCCTCGAGGAGCTCGCCCTCGAAGTACGGGGTGAGGATGGTGTCCTGCCCGACGTACACGTTGTCGTCGAGGTACAGCGCGCCGCCGAGGCCGAACAGCATCGAGTCGGCGGGCGTGTTCGGCCCGCTGACGGCGTAGTTGCCGACGAGATCGAAGCGCAGGCCGGTCCCGGGCGACTCGTCCGCGCGGTAGATCTGCTGGAAGCCGCAGTTGTAGAAGACGTTGTTGCGCAGATCGAGCGCCGCGCCGCCGTCGGGCTCGGCCAGGTCGCCCGCCCAGTGGAACTGCGCGCCGCAGCGGCCGCCGTGGTGCGCGCTCAGGTTGTGGTGCAGCGAGATGTTGGACGTGGGCTTGTACGCCAGCAGCGCGCCGTAGTTCTGCGAGCCCTCGCCGGCCACGCTGTTGGTGATCGTCGACCACTGTACGGTGTAATCGTGGGCCGACGTCACGTCGAAGCACTCGTCCATGCCGCCCGAGAAGTCGCAGTGATCGATCACGAAGTGGTGGGCCTCCGACAGCGAGATGTTGTCGTAGGCCTCGGGGCCGCGCAGTCGCAGGAACCGGAGGATCGCGTCGTGGAAGTCGGTGTGATAGTTGCTGAGCGTCCCGTTCAGGATCGTGATCCCGCCGGGCGAGGTCTGCCCCGCGACGGTCACGTAGGAGTGCTCGGCCTGCAGCTCGATGCTGCCGCCGGCCATGTCGATCACGCCCGAGACCGCGAACACGATGATCCGCGGTCCCGCGGTCAGCATCGCCTCCTTGAACGAACCCGGCCCGTCGGCGGCGAGCGTCGTGACGACGAGGACCTGCCCGCCGCGCCCCCCGGGCGTGTCGGTGCCGAAGCCCTCGGCGCCCGGGAACGCGCAGGCTCGATCGACGCAGCTGCCCGCGGGCGGAGGCGGATCGCCGGTGGGATCGCCGGTGGGATCGCCCGTCGGGTCCGTGCTCGGATCCGCCGTCGACTCCCCGAGCGTGCCGGTCTCGGTCGCGAGGCTCACCCCGCCACCGGAACCCGCGTCGCTCGCCGCTTCGGCGGTGCCCGTGTCGTCGCTGCCCGTTGCGACCGCACCGCCCGCGCCCGAACACGCGCCCGACGCCGCGAGGAGGGACACGAAACCGAGGGACGCCAAACCGGGGGACGAACGGCGAGGTCGAGGCATGACCTGCCGACCAAGAGCAATCCGGATGCCACTCGAGTCGCGCGCAGAACCATGACGCGCTTCGCCGCGCGCCGGGGGTGATGCGCCCCGCACATTGGCAGGGTGCCGCCCGCCGGAGCTGGTAGAGTCCCGCCGCATGCGTCGAACGGTGATTCGAATGGTGGGTGTGTCGTGGGCCGCGATGGTCGGGTGCGGCGAGCCGGCGGACGATGGGGCCGCGAGCGGGACGTCTTCGGAGTCGTCGGCGGCCAGCGCGTCGACGGGCGGATCGAGCAGCGCTGGTGCGACCTCGAACGCGACCTCTGCGACGGCGACGACGACGGTGAGCACGACGACGGCGGCGGACGACACGACGACCGCCGAGCCGACCACCGCGACGACCGACGCCGACGAGTCGACCACGGACACCGATCCGACCGGCAGCCCCGACGCCAACGGCTGCCCGGGCAACGCGCCGGCGTCGTGGATCAGCTGCGAGAACTTCGACGCGATCGACGACGCGCCCAACCAGATCGCCCAGTGGGACGAGATGGGCGACGGCTTCGGCGTCGAGCCCGACGGCGATGACCCGACCGATCTGGCGCTGCGCATCACGCTGCAGCCGTCGATGGTGTTCGGCGGCTGGGTGTCGCTGCGGTGGGGCAACGGCCCCGACGGCCCCGGTGTGGATTCCCCCGGCGAGGACTTCGACGAGGTCTGGGTCCGCTACTCGCTGCGCACCGACGACGACTGGCCGGGCTACGAGATCGGCGACGTCGGCGAGATCATCGCCGCCAACGGACCCAACTGGGCGATCGCGACGGAGACCGCGATCCGTGGCGATGCGGCCGGCCGGCTGCGGCCGCTCGGCTGGACGTGCATCTTCGACGGCGCGCTCGCGTGCAACGGCAGCAACGACTGGAACGGCGCGCTGCAGCTCATCTGGCAGGAGCAGGGCCCCTCGACGATCTTCGGCGCCGACAGTGCCGGGCAGACCCGCTGCCTCGAGGCCCACATGCGGCTCAACACGCCGGGGGCGTCCGACGGCGAGGCCCACGTGTGGATCGACGGCGTCGAAGAGATCGCCACGACCGGCGTCGACTTCCGCGGCACCTGGACGGACTACGGGTTGAACGCGCTGCGCTTCACCAACTACATCAACCCGCCGCCTTCGCCCCTGAACTTCTGGGTCGACGACGTGGTCGTCGCCACCGAGCGTATCGGCTGCGATTGACGCTGCGCGGCCGTCAGGGCTCGAGGATCGCGACCGGCGACGGCGTATCCGCGTAGCCCTCGGCGCCGACCTGACCGACGGCGTTCGCACCCCAGCACCAGACCGTGTCGTCCGAGGTGCGGGCGCAGCCGTGGTCGCCCGCGACCGACAGCTCGATCCAGTCGTCGCGCTCGCCGACCTGGACCACGCCTTCGCGGGGCTCGATGATGCCGACGCCGAGCTGGCCGTGCTCGTTGCTGCCCCAGCACCACAGGGTGCCCGCCTCGCGCAGGCCGCAGCTGTGCGAGGCGCCGGTCGCGATCGCGATCCAATCGCGATCGTCGCCGACGCGGCGCGGCGTCGAGGGCTGGCCGCCGGCCTGTCCGCCGGCCTGGCCGCCGGCCTGGCCGCTGGTGTCGTCGCCCCAGCACCACAGCGAGCCCTCGCGGGCGATGGCGCAGGTGTGCTCGACGCCCGCGGACACCGAGCGCCATGCAGAGGCGCCGCCCTGCACGCCCGCCGGTCGCGGATCGGTGTCGTCGCGGCCGAGCTTCCCCGACACCGCCTCGCCCCAGCAGTACAACGCGCCGGCCTCGTCGACGGCGCAGCCGTGGCGCGTGCCGTAGTCGAGGGTGATCCAGACGTGTCGATCCTCGAGCAGGCGCGGCGTGCTCTGGGTGCCGACGTCGGCGCCGAAGCCCAGCCGCCCGTCGCCGTTCCAGCCCCACGTCCACAGCCGACCCCGCTCGTCGAGCGCGACGCTCACCGTCGTGCCGACGGCGACGCGCGTCGCGGCGAGCTCGAGCGCGGCCTTCGAGGGGATCGGCGAGCCACCGCCGACGGTGCCCTGGCCCAGCTCCGCGTCGCCGTTGGTCCCCCAGCACAGCACGGCGCCGTCGTCGTCGATGCCGCAGCTGTGGCCGATCTCGTAGCCGCCGGTCGCGATCGAACGCAGCGCGACGCCCTCGATCGGCATCGGGCCCGCGTCGCCGCCGTCGTGGCCGAGCTGGCCGCCGTCGTTGCTGCCCCAGCACCACGGCACGTCGTCGATCCACAGCGCGCAGCTCTGGGCCTCGCCGGTCGCCAGCCGCGGCACGGCGTCGGTCGCGAGCAGGCGCGCATCGAACTCGAGCAGACACCCGGCGTGGGCGCAGAGCGCCGCGATCGCGACCACGCGGATCATCCCAACCCGTGCCGGCGCAGGAGTTCGGTGAGGTAGGTGCGATCCATCCGCGCCTCGCGGGCCGCGGCGCGCACGTTGCCGCCGACGCGCGCGAGCAGGGCCTGCAGGTAGCGGACCTCGAAGTGATCGAGCAGGCTGCGACGCGCCTCGCGGTACGGCATGTCGACCAGCGCATCGACGGGATCGGGGCCTGCGCCCGCGGCCACTGCCCGGCGCATGGGGTCGGGCTGCGGCGCCTCGCCCGTGGCCTGGGCGCGCAGCACCACGTTGCGGAGCTCGCGGACGTTGCCGGGCCACGCGTACTGCTCGAGCGCGAGCAGGTCGGGGCCGGTGAACAGCGCCTCGGCGGGCATCGGCTTGCCGGACTGCGCGAGGAAGTGCTCGATGAGCGGGCGGACGTCGACGGTGCGCTCGCGCAGCGGTGGGATCTCGAGCAGCACCACCGCGAGTCGATAGAAGAGATCGAGGCGGAAGCTGCCGGCGTTGACCCGCGCGCGCAGATCGCTGTTGGTCGCGCTGACGATGCGGACGTCGACGTCGATCTCCTTGGAGCCGCCGACGCGGCGGAAGCGGCGGCGCTCGAGGGCGCCGAGCAGCGCGGCCTGCAGTGGCTCGGGCAGCTCGCCGAGCTCGTCGAGGAACAGCGTGCCGCCGTGGGCGCGCTCGAACGCGCCGACGTGGGTGCGATCGGCCCCCGTGAACGCGCCGCGCTCGTGGCCGAACAGCTCGCTGGCCACCAGCGTCGGCGACAGCGAGGCGCAGTCGACCGTGACGAACGGGGCGCTCGCGCGGGGACCGAGGTCGTGCAGGGCGCGGGCGATGAGCTCCTTGCCCGTGCCGGACTCGCCGAGCACGAGCACCGCGACGTCGCTGGCGGCGAGGCGCTCGACCTTGGCCATCAGCTGGCGCATCGCCGGGCTGCGGCCGACCAGGCCCCCGGCGGTGTCGCGGAGCTCGAGCATGACGACGCCGCCGTCCTCGAGCACGAGCTCGGTGTCGCCGAGCTCGATGCGCGTGCCCAACGACACCGCGACGGCGCCGCCGCGGACCATCGCCGGTCCGACGCGCGTGCCGTTGGTCGAGCCCTGATCGGTGACGCGGACCTGCGCGCCCACGGGCGCGAGCTCGACGTGATAGCGCGACACCTTGGGATCGGTGAGCACGAGCCCGTTGCCCGGCGCCGAGCCGATGCTGAGGTGCTCGCCGTCGGAGATGGCCGATGCGCCGGCATCGGGGCCGCGCTCGACCACGACCCGGAGCTTGCGCACCGGTAGACCGGTGACGTGGCTGGGCAGGGTCCGGATCTCGGGCACGGCCCACTGTACCGCGCGATCGCCCGGCGCGAGCGCGCGGACGGGATCCGCCGGCCCCCTACCGCGTGGTCCGGGCGCGACGGCGGCCGACGCCGAGGCGGATGAGCTCGGTCATCAGCAGCACGCCGCCGGTCGCCGCGACGGCGATCGACGCGTTGGCGAGGTTGCGCATCGCGACGCCCCGCGCACGGCCGTCCGCGGTCGGATCGGCCTCGTAGTCGCGGTGCAGCGCGTTGGCCCGCAGGCCGAACCCGAGCACGCCCGCGCTGCCCACGGCCCCGAGGCCGACGCCGATCCAGCCCAGGGCGCCGAAGTGCGGCGGCCGGCGGGTCGCCGGGGCCGGCAGATCGGGCGAGGCGCGCGGCGGAGGCACGTGCGGCGGCACGACCAGACGCACCCGCGCCGCGGTGCCCGAGACGAGCGTCAGCGACTGTGCAGCGCCGCCCTCGACCAGCACGAAGCGGTGCGGTCCCGGGTCGAGCGCGAGGGCGCACGGCGTCGTGCACGACTCGCGATCGTCGATCTCGACCAGGTGCGTGCCGGCATCGTCGGCGACGACCTGGACCATCGCGAGCGCCCGCTGCGATTGCCCGAGGTGCTCGGCCGCGACGTCGCGCTCGGCGGCCGTGAGCTCGCCGCGGGCGATGGCGGCGTCGAGCGCCGCGATCGCCTCGCGGTGTCGGCCGAGCTCGGCCAGGCACAGGGCGATGTTCGACAGCACGTTGGCGTGCGGGACCAGCTCGTGGGCGCGCTCGAACGCGACGAGGGCCGACGCCGCATCACCGCGCTCGAAGGCCGCCGAGCCCTCGGCGAAGGCGATCGCCGCCTGCTCGCGGCGCAGGTCGAGATCGCTGGGCTCGGGGTCGGGGGCGAAGATCGCCGCGAGCACCCACGCGAGGACGGGCGTCATGGCTTGTACGGGCTGCCGAACAGGCGCTTGCTCGGGGTGGCCGCGCCCGCGTCATCGCGGGTGCGTTGGCGTCGGAGGCGTCGCGCAGGCTCGGGGTTCGACGGCGCGCGATCGGGCGGGCTGGCCTGCGCGGCGGCGGGCGTCGGCGCGGGGGCGGGCGCGTGCACGGTGGCGATCGCGTCGACGGGGGGCGCGGTGGTCGGTGCGGCGATCGACTCGGGCGCAGCGCTCACGTCGGGCGCAGCGCCCACGTCGGGCGCAGCGCCCACGTCCGCGGGCACCTCGGGCTCCGGCCGATTCGATCGCGCCGCGAAGGCGACCATGGACACCGCGCCGACGGCCGCAGCCCCGGCCCACGCCGCGATCGCGCGGCCGCGTCGCCGCGTCGCCGTGACGACGGCTGGGCTCGACTCGAGCAGCATCGCCCCACCGAGGGTGCGCTCGAGGGCCCGATCGTCCGCGAGCTTGTCGTCGGCGAAGCGCTCGGCCATGAACGCGGCCAGGGCCGCCCGCGGATCCCCGAGCTGCCGTCGCGCGGCCTCGCCGAGCACGCGCACGCACACCTCCATCGACGTGCGTCGCGCCGGCTCACGCTCGAGGCAGCCCAGGATCACCGCGGTGACCTCGGCGTCGTCGATCCCGGTCAGCGGCGGGATGTCTCGGTTGACGACGTTCCACATCGTCGCGGCGTCGTGCTCCTCGGCGAACAACGAGCGGCCGCTCGTCGCCTGATGGGCCATCACGCCGAAGCTCCACGCGTCGGTCGCCGCCGACACCGGGTGACTGCCGGTGATCTGCTCGGGCGCGAGGTACTCGAGCTTGCCCTTGACCGTGCCGGCGCGGGTCGAGCTCAGGCGACCGCGCGCCGCTGCGATCCCGAAGTCGACCAGGCGCACCTGGCCGTCGTAGGCGACGTGGACGTTCTGCGGGCTGACGTCGCGGTGCACGACCGACAGCGGCAGGCCGTCGCGCCCGCGGGCGCGGTGGGCCGCCGCGAGGCCCTCGGCGGCCGCGGCGAGCACGGCGATGCGCAGCGGCAGCGGGCAGTCGGCCGCGAGCACGCTCGCGAACGATCGCCCGTGGAGGTACTCCATCACCATGCACGGCAGGCCCGCGTGCTCGACGACGTCGTGCACGCCGACGACGTTCGGGTGCTGGATCTGCGAGGCGATGCGCGCCTCGTCGAGGAACATGTCGAGGAAGTACCGCTCGCCCGCGAGGTGCGGCAGGATCACCTTCAGCGCGAGCAGCTTGTCGAACCCGCCGAGCGACGTGCGCTGCGCGGCGAAGACGGCCGCCATGCCGCCGGTCGCCACCGCTGCGATCACGCGGTAACGATCGACCACGTCGCCCACGCGGGGCAGCTCGGGCACGGCGCTCACCCTTGCGGGATCGAGACTGCCACACTCCCTGCACGCGGGCGACACGCCCGGGCGTTACCCGCGCGAAGCCCCGTGTGGCCCGCCGCTTCCCCCCACCGGGGTTCAGTTCCGGTAGATCGCGACGTTCTGCTCGGGGTCGGCAACCGCGATGAACGCGTCGTGCACGGCCGAGTACGCGAAGCGCCCGTACACATCGAAGGCGCCGCCCACCGGCGAGGGAGCGCCGTCGGCGGTCCACGTCCGCGCGTCGAGGTCGAGGCGGAACACGTCGCCGTGGCTCCAGCCGACCACCTGATCGTGGCTCGGATCGTAGGCGAGGCCGGGTGCGTCGCTGGTGACGATCGCGTCGGGCCCCGTGGTCTGCCACACCTCGAGCGTGCCGGCCTCGAGATCATACGCCCGCACCGCGCCGCCGCCGATGCTCAGCATCAGCCGCCGATCGGGCACGACGACCGCGGTCCGCTCGCTCCACACGCCGCCTTGATCCGGGGTCGTGTTCGTCACGAAGGTGATCTCGTTCGCGTCGAAGTCGTACGCGTACAGGCCCCAGTTCGCCTCGAGGTAGACGAGGCCGGAGTTCGGATCGTAGTCGGCGGCGAAGTTGAACGGGAAGTAGCCGGCGATCTCGTCGAGGCTGTCGAAGTTGGTGGGCGTCGGATCCATGTCGTGCCACGTCCGCGTGCCGACATCGAACGTCCACAGCGATCCATCGCCCGCGCCGCCCTCGCCGCAGGCGATCGCGCCGCCGTTGGCGAACAGACGACCCGCGTGATCGATGAACGCCAGGCCGTCGTAGGTGTGGCGCGAGGCCGGCGTGCCGTCGGCGTACGTCTCGGTGCAGCCATTGCCTGGGTCCGACGGGTCGGTGAGGCGCTCCCATTGCATCGTGTCGAGCGGCAACCAGTACACCTCGTTCCCCCAGTAATCGTTGTGGCCGCCACCCCACATCACGACCGCGTCGTGACAGACGCTCATCGCGGCGCCGCTGTACGCGAACTCGCCGGTGCAGTAGCCGTTGCCGCAGGCCTCCGGGAAGCCGTCCTCGCACGCGCAGTGGTCGCGCCAAACGGAGCCCTCGACCTCGAGCCACGTGCCCGAGGCCAACGCGGTGATCGCCGGGTTGCCCTCGCCGCGGTAGCACGACGGTGGTGGCGGCGGCTCGCCCGTGTCGTCGACGCCGGGCCCCGAGGTGTCGCCGGCGTCGGTGCCGTCGGAGCTGCCCGGGGCCTGCGTGTCCGCGCCCGTGAGCGTCGCGTCGGTGCCCGCGGGATCGGTGCTGCCCTGGGTCCCGGAGGCCGTGGTCGTCGGAGCTCCGCCACCGTCACTCGACGCGTCGCTGGTCACCGCGTCGGTGTCGGCGGGTGAGCTCGGCTCGGCGCAGGCGAGCAGCGCAGAGAGGACGAACAGCGCGAGGGATGTCGAGGGGACGAGCGGGCGCGTCATGGGGGCGAGCCAGCGTTGCCAGGGCCGTGCCAGCCGAGGGCAGTGCCCGATCGCGTGGGGCGAACCCCGCCGGCCGGCGGAACCCTGCCAACGCCCGGGGCCGCCGGCCGCCCGGGGCATCCGACCAGGGGCGTCCGATCAGAAGTAGAACACGAGGCCGGTCTGCCCGCCCGCGGCGATCGAGGTCGCCGCGCGCACCTGCGTGAGGCCATCGAAGATGTTGGCGCCGATGTCGAACTGGCCCTGGAACAGCAGGCTCACGCGATCGCCGATGTAGAACTCGGTGCCGATGACCGGGCCGATCGAGAAGTTCACCAGCCAGTTGTTGTCGCCGGTGGGATCGAGGTAGTGCAGGTGGAGCATGCCGCCGGCGTATGGCGAGATCCGCCGCCACACCCGGAACGGCTTGAGCAGCCCGACGCTCGCCGCGATGCCGGCGTCGTTCTGCGAGCTGCCGGTCTCCGGGTTGTGGTGGAACACCCCGGCGCCGATCGAGAACGGAATGATGAAGTTCTCGGTCAGGCGACGAAAGCCGAGCTCGGTCATGAGCAGGCGATTGACGCCGTGATCGCGGACGCCGGCGATCGACAGCGGCGCGAGCCCGCCGAAGGTGAACTGCATGCCCCAGTCGCCCTGCTCGGCGCGCCGGACCGTGCGCCGCCGACCGCCGCGGGCATCGTCGTCGTCGTCGTCGTCGTCGCGCTCCTCGGCCCGCGGCGCGATCTCGTCGTCGCGGGCCGGCGCCGCGGAGGGCGGCGGCGTCTCGGCGACGGGGGTCGTCGGTCCGTCGAAGGGCGAGGCCGTCGCGGGCTCGTCCTCCGGTGTGGGCTCCGGCGTGGGCTCAGCCGCCGTCGCGGGCTCGGTCGCCGCCGGCTCCTCGGGCAGTGGCAGGGACGGGGCCGCGCCGACGACGAACGATTGCCACGCGAAGCATACTGCGAGTACCACGGGCGGCAGGCTATCGAGGGTCCGCGCCGGGCCAAAGAAACCGGCGAAGCCGACCGACCCGGGAATTCGATCGGGCGACGGCCCGCGTGCTAGCCTCGTCGTCGTGGTTGGTGCAGCGCAGGGAGTTCGAATCGGTCTGGGCTGCGCGGCCGCGGCGTGGGCGTCGATGATCGTCCCCGCGGCTTGCGGTGGTCCGGACGGCCAGGGCGAGATCGTCTCGCTGCGGCCGTTCGAACAGGCGCTGTGCGAGAAGGTCGTCGAGTGCGGGTGTGGCGAGGCCTTCGCGGCGTTCGGCGCTGCGGCGCCGCTCGACTGCGAGGGCTGGACGCTGGGCGATCTGCTGCCGACGCCGGACGACGGTTACTACTACGGGGACGGATACGGCTACGGATACGGCGACGGCGACTCGTACGAGGCCCTGCCGGCATCGATCGACGAGCAGTGCGTGGAGCGGATCGCCCGTCGCATCGACGGTGTCGACTGCGACATGTTCTTCGCCAGCGGCCCCGAGGATTGTCGCGAGTATTGCTCGCCGGTCATCGGCCCGCGGCTCGAGGGCCAGGGGTGCCTCGCCCAGGAGCACTGCGGACGCGGGCTACGCTGCCACCGCGGCGTGTGCGCCGATCCCTGCGCGGTGCAGCCGCCCGCCGAGGGCGATCCGTGCGAGTCGTTCTCCTCGCAGTGCGGCGACGACCTCGTGTGCGCCAGCGACGAGAGCGAGTGGGGCATCTGCGCGGCGCTGCCGGGCGTCGGCGCGCCGTGCATCGATGGTCGCTGCGTCGCCGGTGCGTCCTGCGGCGACGACGGGGTGTGCTTCGAGCCGGCCGCCGATGGCGAGCCGTGCAGCGGCCACCGGCAGTGCGCATCGCGGTACTGCCCGGCGGGCTTCTGCGCGTCGGCCCCGGCGCCGAACCAGCCGTGCGGGGCCAACGACGCGTGCGCGCCGGGCAGCGAGTGCGTATTCGAGGGCGATCGCGAGGTGTGTCGATCGACCGCCCCGAAGGAGTGCCTCGCGTTGCTCGAGACACTCCTGGAGTTCGCCGATTCCTACTGAACGCCGTCGCACTCGCCGGAGCCGCCGATGTCCGACGAGCCCGGATCCCACGGGAACGGCCGCGCCTGCTTGATGAACAGCGTCGGCGGGTTGCCCGGATCGAGCTTGTCGTCGAACTTGAACTCGACGTCCATGCCGTACCACTCGCCGTCGTTGCCGTACACCGGCAGGAACCGCGTGTGGATCGCATCGAGCGCGACGCCGAGGTCCTGCACCTGTTGGTTCGTCAGCACCGTCTGGCCGGCGGGGATCAGCGTGCTGTGGGTGATGTACGTGACCGGCTGGCCGGGATAGTAGAAGTAGTGCAGATACGCGTCCGGCAGCACGCCGGGCTCGGGCTGCACGACCTCGTTCTCGCCGATCTGCACGTTCACGTAGAAGCCCGGCTCGACCCCCGAGGTGTCGAAGATGTTGTTCGTCACCGCGACGCCGTTGGCCTCCTCGTCGGGGAAGTTGGGCGTGGTGAGCAGCGCCATCGCGCAGGCGTGCTGATCGATGCTGTAGTAGCCGCGCTCCTCGTAGGCGCGCGGGTTCCAGATGTTGAGCCACGCCTCCTTGATCGCCCACTCGACGCTGCCCTGGGAGCCCGGCGGATCCTCGGTGTCGCCGGTCTGCGAGTTGTAGAGGCCGGCGCCGGTGAAGGTGCCCAGGTCCTCGGCGTTGGTGCTCGAGCGGAAGCGGATCTTGTGCTGCCCGGGGAACTTGGTGTTGAACTTGGTGATCACCGCGGCGAGGAACGCCTGGTCGATCGGCGCGGCGCGGAGGTCGGCCTGGAACGCCAGCAGCTGCTCCTCGCGGAACACCGGATCGGCCCACTCGGGGTCGGCCTCGAGCGCGGTGATCTGATCCCAGAACCCGTTGTCGTTCATGAACTGGTCATAGTAGTAGAACGGGATCACGAAGCCGTCCTGCATCGGGATGACCGCGGGATCCATGTCGAAGAGCGCCGCGTAGTTGGTGCCCTTGGATCCGAACTTGGTCAGGCCCTCGTCGATCGCCGCGGAGAGGTCCGCAGCGTCGTCGACGACGTCCTCCATGTCGGTCAGGTCGGTCTCGGTGAGATCGAGCTGCGGCACGCCCAGCGGATCGGGCTTGTTCTCCTCCCACCACGCGTCGGCCTCCTCCTGGGTGACCTCCTCGACGGTGTAGCCGAAGGCGTCGACGACCAGGCGGACGTTCTTGCCCTCGAGGGCGAGGAGCTCGGGATCCTCGTGGGCGTTGCGCAGGCCCATGTTCGGCGTGCCGCGGTTGACCGACAGCACGTTGATGTGGGCCAGCGGGGTCTGGAACTCGGCGGTGATGATGCCAGCGGTGATCGAGATGTCGATCGGGACGGCGTCGAGCACCGCGATGTCGCGGAACGGGATGTACGTGCCCGCGACCTCGTCGGCGTTGTAGAACGCGAGCCGCCCGTAGGTCTCGCCGAGGTTGTAGGCCTGGTACTGCACACCGGCGAACAGCTCGTCGGTGGTGATGATCTCGATGTCCTCGTCGAGGCTGGGGACGAGGCCTTCGATCGCGCTGGAGGTCGGGTGGAAGACGAGCTCTTCGCCGAAGTAGCTGTCGTCGCGGATCTGCCGGTACGCCTGCATGATCATGTCGGCGTCGGCGGTGTCGTAGGGCGACAGCTCGTAGGTGAACTTGTTCGGGCCCTCGTAGTACGTCAGTGCGCCGAGCAGGAACCGGCGGTTGGGGCTGTAGTACTCGATGCTGTTGAACGTCCCGAGGTCGGGCACCGGCGGCAGCCCGTCCCCCGAGAGGAACGCCGACGCGAAGTTCCAGTGGATCGGGTAGCAGCGGCTGTTGGCGAAGTAGAGTGCGTTGTCGCCGCTGCGATCGATGAACGTCTTGATCGATCGCGCGCCGGCGATGCTGGCGTCCAGCGGGAGCGAGGCCAGGGCGTCGAAGTCATCCCTGCAGCCGAGCTGCTGCGAGTAGTCCTGCGACAGGCCCTCGGTCACGACGCAGGCCCACGGCGAGTCGCCGGTCGACCCCGAGGAGCTCGTGTCGGCGGACGTCGTGCTCGGGCCGGAGCTCGCCGTGGTGTCGGCGGTGCCGGCGGTCGCGGAGCTCGAGCCCGTGGTCTCGTCCGGGGTCGCGCTGGTGTCGTCGCCGCAGGCGGTGCCGAGGGCGAGCGCGGACAGCAGGAGTCGGGGCGTCAGTCGATGCGAGAGTCGATGCGAGAGTCGATGCGTCAATGGTTGGGTCATGGCGGACTCGTGCGGCGCGTCAGCGCCAGGTGCGGACCGTGGATCCCGAGGGGACCCCGAGGAGGACCTCGTTGACGGAGAGGCCGTTGTACGGTTGGGGGAGGTAGATCGCGTGATCCTGCCAACCGCCGATGCCACTGCCCCACTCGAGGCCGTGGCCATAGTGCGGTTGGCCTGCACCGCCGCCGGAGTACACGGTCGTCACCGTGCCTTCGGGATCTACGCGGTACAGGCCCGAGCTGCTATAGTCTGGAACGTAAAGATTGCCGCAGGCGTCGATGCCGAGGCCGTCGTGGTAGCCGAGGCCGACGTTGTTCGCGAACACGTACGGATCGTCGACGGGGTCGAGGTCGTCGTCGACGGCGGAGAAATAGACGGGTGACCCCGGGGCGAGCAGCGTCGACATGTAGACGCCGGTGCTGTCGAGGTTGAACACGATGGCGCGCGGCGTCGCGCCGGGCAGGGTCAGGAACGTCGACGTATCGCCCGACTCGGGATCGATTCGCGTGACCCCGCCGCTGTGGCAGGCGTACGCCAGCTGGTCCGGGCCCACGGTGACGCCGTAGCCGCCGTACATCCCGCTGGCGACGACCGACACCTGCAGATCGGGGGTGACGCGGCGCAGCTCGCCGTTGTCGTTGAGGTAGAGCAGGTCGCCGTTGGCGAGCACGTCCATGCCCTGCGCCCCGTTGACGCCGGGGAGGAACACCGAGACGTCGCCGTCGTACGTGACCTGCACGAGCGAGTTGAAGTCGTAGCCGATGATGTGCCCGAGATCGTCGAAGAACACGTCGTGGTAGCCCTTGGCCCCCGCGATCTGCATCTCGGCGATGAACGGCGTGGTGAGGTCGTCGCAGTCGTAGTCGAGTGGTTCGACGCCCGTGGTGCCGTCGGTCGTGCCGGTGGCCATGCCGCCGCCGACGTCGAACAGGAAGCCCATGCTCTCGCCGCCCTCGGGCGCGCTGCCCGAGCTGCTGGATCCGGGCGCGCCCGTGGTGCTCGGGTCGGGCGCGGCGGTGGTCTCCGGGCTCGGCGTCGGGCCGCTGGTGGTCGGATCGGACGGGCCCGAGCTGCCGCCCTCCGTCGTCGACGCGGCCGGGGAGACGACGCCACCGCACGCGCTCGTCGAGGCGAGCCACGCGCACAGCACCGTCGTCCGGGATCTCGATCGCATCGGGTCAACCTTAGTCGCGAACGCGGGCCCGCGGTGCACGGATGCGGATCATCGCTGCGATGACCGGTGGGACGGCCGTGCGTCTCCGCGCGGTGGCGACCCGAGGCGTGCTCGATCTCCATGGTGCGGCGCGCCGATGCCCTTCAGCGGGGGTACCGCCGCGCCGACGCCGGTCGCTCGGCGCGCTGTGGTACCCTGCGCAACCCGTGCGCTGGCCCCTCGTCCTGCTGCTCTCTTCCGCGGTGATCGCCTGCAGCGAGCCGGTGCGGGCGCCGGAGCTGGTCGGTCCACGCAACCTGAAGGTCCTCGCCGAGGCGGGTCCCCTGGCGATCGAGCGCGTGGTCTACGTCCCGATCTACTCGAGCCTCTACCTCGCCGATCACGCCGAGCCGATCGACCTCGCGGCCACGCTCAGCCTGCGCAACGTCAGCCAGTCGACCCCCGTCGTGCTCACCGCCGTCGACTACTACGACAGCGACGGCGCGCTGGTCCGCGCGATGCTCGACGCGCCCGCGGAGCTCGGGCCGCTGATGAGCGCAGAGTACTTCGTCTCGCGGGCCGATCGCGTCGGTGGGAGCGGCGCGAACTTCCTCGTGCACTGGGGGCTCCGCGAGCCCGGGCCGGATCTGCTCGTCGAGGCGATCATGCACGGGCGGGACGGGAACGCGGGGGTGTCGTTCCTGACGGAAGGGCGCGTGGTGGAGGAAGCGGCGCGGAAGCCCGTTGCGAAGTGACGGTGCCATGCGCCGACCTCGGGCCGAAGATCAGAGTGGACGTCGGCTTGTCACGGTGCCCGAGACGTCGCCCGCGTCGGAGCGGAACGTGCCGGTGCCGGTGGGGTCGAGCACCCACCTGCCGCGGATGCTGCTCGTCGTCGACGCGTAGTCGATCTCGGCGCGACCGTCGGCGTCGACCACACCTTCGAGCGTGAGGGTCCACGTCTCGACGTCTCCCTGGTTGCGCGTCCCGGTCCCCGTCAGGCGGCAACCGTCACGGGAGATGTCGAGGTCGTAGCGGGCGGTTGCCCCGATCCACGAGCCCACGGTCGCCTCGGTGGCAATCGTCGCGAACGCCCATTGCCCGGTCCATCCGATGGCGTGGGCCTCGCATTCGCCGGCGGAGAGTTGCGCGCGGATCTCGGGCGGTCGATCGAGCGGTGGTGCCGGCGCTGTAGGTGCGACGAACATGCTCGCGAACGACCTCGTCTTCGTCGGACTGCGCGCGATTCGGAGGCCGAGCCCATCGAGTCGACCGCCGGGCTTCAGCTTGGCACGGGCCGCGGAGCGCGGGCCGCCGGCCATGATCTTGAACGAGCCGCCCCGAAGGACCTTGTGCTCGCCCGTCTCGGGCCCCGCGTGTCCCTCGTCCGTGGCGGACGCGGGGTATGCCCCGTGCCAGTCCCAGACCCACTCCCACACGTTGCCGTGCACGTCGAACAGGCCCCAATCGTTGGATCGCAGCGTGCCGACCGGGTGGATCCTCTGCGCTGCGTTGCGACCGTGCCATGCGTGGTCGCCGAGCAGGGATGCGTCGTCGCCGAAGCTGAAACGAGTGGTGCTGCCGGCCCTCGCTGCGTATTCCCACTCCGTCTCGGTCGGCAGGCGGTATCCATCGCAATCGCGAACCGGCCACGTCCAGGTCTCTTGCTGGACGTAGCATGGGGACAGCCCTTCACGCGCGGAGAGGCGATTCGCGAACTCGACGGCCCTGTGCCAGGTGATGTTCTGCGCAGGGATCTCGGGCCCGCAGCCGACGTCGCAGTCGAACGGCGCGTCACCCATCACGGCGGTCCATTGCGCCTGGGTGATTTCGGTCGCGCCGAGCAAGAAGGCGGCCACCGACGCGGTGTGTTGCGGCCCCTCGGCTTGCCCGGGTGCCTCGCCCATCACGAACGAACCACTGCGCACGCAGATCATCCTCAGCGGAGCGACCTCCGCGAGCACGACCCGATCGACGCACTCGGCCGCGGTGCCTGCAGTCGCCGCCGCGGCGAGGGCGACGGCGAGGTCGTCGGGGGGGCGGTCGTCGCCGGTGCCGTCGCGACTCGAGAACCACCATCCGCCGACCCCGAGGAGACCGACGCACGCGACGGCGGCGATCACCGGGCCGGCCGAGCGGCGCTGCTCGAATCGGTGCACGAGATCGATCGTGTCGATGACCCCCGCGCGAGCGTGGGCCGCGGCGCTGGGTGGCGGAGGTGCGGCGGCGGGAACAATCGGCTGCGCGCCCTCGACGAGGCGGGCCTCGATCGCCAGAAGGCGGGTCGCGAGGTCGCGCGCGCGCGGGCGGCGTTCCGGGAGCTTGGCGAGGCAGTCGGCGATGAGGGCGTCGAGCTCGGCTGGGATGGCGGTCCCCTGCCCGGACGCCACGCTGACCGCGGGAGGAGCGTCGAAGCAGATGGCATGGATCAGGCGCGCGACGGCCAGCGACGGGGCGAATGGCGGCATGCCGACCAGCGCTTCGTACAGGATCGCACCGAGCGCGTGCACGTCCGTCGCCGGCGAGCTGAGCTGACCATTGAGCTGCTCCGGGCTCATGTACACCGGCGTGCCCATCGGTGAGGTCGTTGCTGCCGCGCCGACGTCGAACGCCTTCGCGATCCCGAAGTCGGCGACCTTGACCATACCGTCGTTGCGGAGCAGCACGTTGCCCGGCTTCAGATCGCGGTGGACCACCGACGGGACGTGCTCGTGGGCGGCTGCGAGGCCCCACGCGATCTGAGCGCCGATACGCACCGCCTCGAGCGGTGCGAGTCGTCCTCGACGTTGGAGTTCGTGTTGGAGGGTGGTTCCCTCGACGTACTCCATGGCGAGGTAGAGCCGGCCGTGGTCCTCGCCGCCCTGGAGGATCTGCACGATGTTGGGGTGGTGCAGCGACGCGGTCAGCCGCATCTCTTGGAGGAAGCGCGCGCGCTCGCGATGGTCAGCCGCGAACTCGGCGCGCGGCACCTTGAGAGCCACGCGGATCCCCGCGAGATCCTCCGCCTCGTAGACGACGCCCATTCCTCCGCGAGCGATCTCGCGTTTGACCGCGTACGGGCCGAACCGTGCCTCGTCCATGACGCCACGCGTGACACCCGACGCGCGGGTGCGAGTCCTTCCGATCCGTAGGGTACGTCGCCCCTTCGATCGGCGTCCAGGATCGGAAGCTCGCGCGGAGTCGCGCGCGATCGAACGGCCGGTCGTGGAGATCAGCCGCTCGCGCCGAGCTGGCCGGTGATCGTCAGCGCGATCGTGTCGAGTGCATCGGAAAAGTCGTCCACGCAGATCGAGTGGAGCTCGGGCGTGTCGCCCACGCGGAAGGTCTCCGCGACCACGCGCTCACGCACCGGAGGGAGGGCGAACGTGCTCGAAATGCCGTCGTCGAGGTAACACCCAGGCCCGACGCCGAAGTTGCCCTGGAACACCGGGTCGAGGGAATTGCTGTAGACGAGGTCGCGGCCGGTCGGAACCCCGTCGATGAGCGCGACCAACACCTCCTGCGCGGGCATGATCGCCTGGCGCTCCTGCTCGATGCTCGCGAGGCGATCGAGGTAGCGCGACACGGGGTGCAGCACGGCCTCGTCGTCGGGGACGTCATAGGCCCCGGTGACGTCGCGATTCGATGGCGCGCAATTGTCGTACGGCGTGCCGCTGCCCTCGCAGGCGACGCCTGCGTTCCAACACACTGCGGAGGTCGGCGCGCCCGAGTCCGGATCGGACCAGAACGCCTGGTTCCCGCCCTCGTCCGGGGGCAGGAAGATGGAGTCGTCCGCCGCCGAGCAGTCGACCTCGTCGGTGACGATGATGACCGCGAGCATGGCCGTGCTCCGGAGGAACCCGGCCTGCGGGTCGTCCGGGTCCGCGGCGCGCACCAAGGCGCGGTGCATCGCCTCGAGCGGGGACTCGAATCCGCACCCCGCGAGCCCTTGCGGGAGCGCGCATTGCAGCGCTTCGTCCACGTCGAGGCCAACGACGTTCGTGCCCGCGGTGCCGCTCTCGATCCACGGACGGGCACGCGGCGTCGCGTCGAGCTCGGTCGTGGTGTCGGCGATGCTCAGCGAGTCGGTCTCGCAGACATCGGTGCAGGCGGCCGCGGTCGCGTCGGCCGGGGGGTTGCCGTTGAAGACGAACTCGCCCAGTCGCGAGCGGCAGCTCGACAGCTGCAGCTTGCCGGCCTCGGGCGAGGTCGAGCCACACCACGGATTCCCCATGTCGGTCGTCGTCACGCCGATTCGATAGTCGGCCTCGGCCTCGTCGAGCGCGCCGATGAAGTCGGGGATGCGCGCGGCGAGCCTGCCCTGTTCCTCGCCCATCGTGCCGGTGTTGTCGATCACGAACAGGATGTCGACCTCGCGCGAGTTGGCGATGGTGCCGGAGTCGGCGTTGGAGTCGGCGCCTGACTGCGAACCGCCCTCGGAGCCCGTCGGGGTCGCGAGGGGATCGACGCAGAGATCCGAGAGGCAGACCAGCGCATCGCCGAGGCACTGCGCATCGACGCACGGGCCCGTCTCCTTCCCGGGCTCCCCCGTCGACGCTTCGCCGCAGGCGAGCAGGAGGATGCACAAGAACACCGACACGGATTTCGGACGGGGCATGGGACCTCCTACTCGCACAGGGCGAGCATGGCGCATTCGACGAGTTTCGCGGCGTCGAGCATGCCGCCGGTACACGAGATGTTCTCCCGCGCGCAATCGAAGTAGTCGGCGATGTCGCAGGGCAGATCGGCGTACAAGCTGCAGTCGACGTACATGCCGACGTCGACGCTGCCGCACGAGAGCTCGTCGACGAGCTCGTCGCACGCACGCACGTTGTCGAACGCTGCGGGGCCGTCGGCACCGTCGGCGTTGTCTTCGGCGCCGCCGGTCGGCGTCCAATCGGGATCGACGCAGTAGTCGGAGAGGCAGACGAGCCCGGTGAGGCACGCGCCTGCCGCCGCGCATCGACATCCCTCGGCGCCGGGGTCGCAATCCTCGTCGACCTCGCAGGCGAGCCCGAGCCCGAGCGCGACACCGACGCCCAATCCAGTGAGCCAACCTGCTCTCGTCATGCGGGCACGCTAGCGGCCCCGATCTCGACGCGCAAGATGGACACGGGGGCCACGGACGCCGCGGACATGTCCAGGTTCGCCGGGCGATCGCGATCTTCGGGACGGATTCCCCCGTCGGCGGCATGTACCCCGCATGATCGACTCGACTTGGGTTCCTTACGGTGTGGCGATGCTCCTCGTGTTGGGTGCGTGCGGCTCGGACGACGCCGACGATACGCAGGGGGACGATGGCGCCACGACGGCGGCGACGAACGCGGACACCGGCGGCGCTGCGGCGTCGAGCGCCGGGGACTCGAGCCCACCGGTCGACACCGGCTCGGGCACCGACACCGACACCGGCTCCGAGGGGGATGCATCGACGACGGGCACGACCGGGAGTGAGACGGGCGTCGACGCGTCGAGCAGCGGGGCGTCGGGCGCGGGCTTCGGCGAGCCGTGCCACGCCCCGGAGGACTGCGCGTCGCAGATCTGCTTCCTCGATCAGTGCTCGCAGACGTGCGAGTCGCCCGCGGACTGCCCCGCGCCGTGGACGTGCGACATGGGCGGCGCGCTCAGCATCTGCGTGATGAACTGAGACGCGGCTCGGCCGGGGCATCGTCGCCACCGCGAACGCGTCAGAGTTCCTCGCCTCGCCGTGGACTCCACATCGTGGAGTCCAGTGCTAGGATCACGGCGGTGCGGGGCTGGGTCTTCGTCTTGGTGTCGGTGGTGGGTTGCGGTCCGGTCGTCGAACCCGCGGCGGGGTCCGACGAGACCAGCGCAGGGAACTCCAGCGCTGGCGCCCCGGGCACCGACGCCACGGGCACCGGCGCCGCGGCGACCTCCGAGCCCACGACCAGCGCTGCGGACTCGACCACCGGCGACGCGGACACATCGTCGGAGGGCGTGCCGTTCGTCCCGTCGCCCGACGGCGGCGCGGACGAGTGCGATGTGTGGGAAGAGGACTGCCCACGCGGGATGAAGTGCATGCCGTGGATCGCGGGGCGCGGCAACGTGTTCGACGCCTACCGTTGCTCGCCCATCGCCCCCGATCCGGCGCAGGTGGGCGAGCCGTGCACGGCCGAGGACGGCGGCGCGAGCGGGATCGACGATTGCGCGATGCATTCGATGTGTCTGTTCCTCGACGGGGCGGGCATGGGTGAATGCGTCGGGTTCTGCACGGGCTCGAACGCGGACCCGATGTGCCCCGAGGGCGGGACGTGCAACATCACCGGCGATGGCATCCTCGCCCTGTGTTTGCTCACCTGCGATCCGCTGCTGCAGGACTGCGCCGACGGGGAAGCTTGCTATCCCGTCGACGATCGCTTCGAGTGCGAGCCGGATGACTCCGGCGACGGCGGGGCGATCGGCGAACCGTGCGTGACGTCCGACGCGTGTGATCCGGGATCGGTCTGCGCGCCCGCGGGCGCGGTGCCGTCGTGCGCCGACGATTGTTGCGCGGCGTTCTGCGATGTCTCGGATCCCGAGGCGAGCGAGGGGTGCGCTGCGGGGGCGCCCGGGACCGCGTGCGTCCCGTGGTACGCGCCCGGCCAGAGCCCGCCCGGCTACGAGTGGGTCGGGGTCTGCCTCGCGCCGTGAGCGGGGTCGGCTACCCGCAATCGCGGTTCGTCGGGACGCACGGCAACTCCGCCCGCACCGCCGCGAAACCACCGTCGTGCAGCCCCGCGGTGCCGGGGGCGATGCCGCTGAGCTCACCGACGATGCACGTGTCGGTCACCGCGAAGATCTCGAGCGTGCCGGCGACCTCGAGCTGGCCGTCGCCGCCGACCTCACCGCCGCCGGAGAAGCACTTGCCGTCGACGCCGGCGTCGATCTCGTCGGTCTCCCACTCGCCGGCGATCGTCGCGATGTCGAGGGTGCCGACGGCGGGCGCGGCGGAGAGATCGAACGCAACGGCCCAGCCGGGCGTGCACGCGGGATCGCTCGGCGAGCGCGAGGGGAAGCCCTGGTCCGCGTCGACGCCCCACGACGAGAGGCGCAGGCGGACCGCGGTCGCGTCGGCGTTCGATCCGCTCGGCCGCGGACCGGTGGCCGCGTGGGCGCTCGCGAGATCGTCGATCGCGACGACGCCGTTGGGCAGCGGTCCGCACAGCGCGAGCGCGGTGTCGGGGAAGTTGCCGCCCGTCGGGACCTCGGCGCCGGTGGACTCGGAGCCACCGTCGTCGGCGTCCGCGGGGTCGCACGCGGCGGTTGTGAGCAGCGCGATGAGGGTCATCCTCGACACCAGCATGGCGACGAGCGTGCGACATGCGGGGTTCGGGATCAAGAACCGTGGGACGATCGGTGCCGCGCGGGTGTTGCTGCCTCCGAACTCGGCACGGGTGCGCCGCGCGGCGCGGCGATACTCTCTCACTCCATGATGCTCCGCGACGACGCGCCCCGCAGCCGATCGATCCACCCTCCCGCGATGACCTTCGCCTGCGTCGTCGCCCTCGCCGTCGGCTGCGGCGATCCTTCGAACGGCGACGCGACGACCGACGTCGGCACCGGATCGACCAGCGGCACGTCGCCCACCACCGCGCCGGAGACGACCGCACCCGTGGGCACCGAGTCGTCGGGCGCGCCGTCGACGACCGTCACCGACACCGCCGATCCCACGACCGACACCGCGTCCACCGACACCGGGTCGGTCGACAGCAGCACCGGGGCCGAGGATCCGGTCGAGTACGCCGGGGCGATGAACGGGTACCGCTGGGAGCTGCCGTGCGCGGACCCTTCGGCGCGCGACACGTGCCCGTGGGATCCGGCGGTGCTCGAGGGGGCGATCGAGGATCCCGCGTACACGCTGCACCGCGAGCTGCAGGTGGCCTTCGGCGGCGACCCGGCGACCGTGTACGACGTGACGATCCGGATCCGCGGGCTCGCCGAGCCGAAGAACTTCACCGACGGCGAGGTGCAGCAGGAGCACTTCCAGATCGGCGGCACGCCGACCGTGGACGACTACAACATCTACGGCATCGACGTCACCGATCCGGCGCAGTCGTACACGGTGAACCGCCACGAGACGCCGCACAACCACTTCGTGTTCGTGATGGACTACACGGTGACGATCCCGATCCGCGGCGGCGCCACCGTCACGATGAAGATGCTCGACCCCAACGATGTGGCGATCGCGAACCCCGGCGGCGCGAGCGGCTCCGCGGATCCCTACGTGGTGCCGGAGATCCCGCCGTTCCCGGATCCGTTCTACGGGCAGTTCATCCAGATGGATGTGGTCTCGGTCGCCGCGCAGTAGGGGCGCGGCCTCGACGTCGCGGTCCGCCCGGCGCAGGATGGGCCGCATGAACGACGACCCCCACGCGCCGCTGCGCGACGACGTGCGCCTGCTCGGTCGACTCCTCGGGGAGCAGCTGCGCACGCTCGCGGGCGACGCGGTGTTCGAGAGCGTCGAGCAGATCCGGGCGCTGGCGAAGGACGCCCGCGCGTCGGACGATCCCGAGTCGACGTCGTGGCGCGCGCTCGATGCGGTGCTGACGTCGCTGCCGGCCGAGCGCGCGACCGCGGTGGCGCGGGCGTTCGCGCAGTTCCTGGCGCTGGCGAACCTCGCTGAGCAACACCACCGCGGGCGGCGTCGGCTCGCGCACCGCAGCGAGGGCCAGCGCGGCTCGCTCGCGGCCGTGCTGCCGCTCTTGCTCGGCGAAGGGATCTCCCCCCACGCACTGCGCGAGGCGGTGATCGGGCTCGACATAGACCTGGTGTTCACCGCCCACCCGACCGAGGTCATGCGGCGCACGATGCTGATCAAGGAGCGGCGCATCGAGGCGCTGCTGACCGAGCACGACCGGGCCGGGCTCGACGCCGGCGAGCGCGAGGCGCTGGCCGCCGCGCTGCGCCGCGAGATCGCGGCGGTGTGGGCGACCGACGAGTTCCGCCCCAAGCGACCCACGCCCGAGCACGAGGCGCGCGGCGGCTTCGCGGTGATCGAGCACGTGCTGTGGGACGCGATCCCGGCGATCGTGCGCGAGCTCGACGCCCATGTCGTCGCGCACACCGGCGAGCGCCTGCCCGCCGAGATCGCGCCGATCCGCTTCGGCTCGTGGATGGGTGGCGATCGCGACGGCAACCCCAACGTCACGGCGGTCTCGACCCGGCGCGTGATCCTGCTGGCGCGATGGATGGCCGCGGATCTCTACCTGCGCGAGATCGCCGAGCTCGCCGAGGAGCTGTCGATGAACTGCGCCGACGACGAGCTACGCGCGGTGGTCGGCGACGCGTGGGAGCCGTACCGCGCGCTGCTGCACGGGGTCGAGCGGCGGCTGCGGGCCACGCGGACTTGGGCCGAGGCCGGGCTCGACGCCGGGCTCGAGGGCCTGACGCCGCCCGCCGAGGTCTACGTCGACGCCGACGAGCTCGCGGCTGCGCTGCGGCTGTGCCACCTTTCGCTGCACCGCTGTGGCCTCGGCGAGATCGCCGACGCTCGACTGCTCGACACGATGCGCCGCGTCGCGTGCTTCGGCGTGACGCTGGTGAAGCTCGATCTTCGCCAGGACGCGGCCCGCCACACCGAGGCCCTCGCCGAGATCACGACCGCGCTGGGCCTGGGCAGCTACGCGGCGTGGGCCGAGGTCGAGCGGCAGGCGTTCCTGCTGCGCGAGATCGACGGTCGACGTCCGCTCTTGCCCCGGGACTTCGCGCCGAGCCCCGCGGTGCGCGAGGTCCTCGACACCTTCGCGGTCGCGGCGGCCGCACCACCGTCCAGCCTCGGCGCGTATGTCATCTCGATGGCGAGCGCGCCGTCCGACGTGCTGGCGGTCGAGCTCTTGCAGCGCGAGGCCGGCAACCGATCGCCGCAGCGCGTCGTGCCGCTGTTCGAGACGGTCGAGGATCTCGACGGCGGCGGCGAGGCCATCCGCGCGCTCCTCTCGATCCCCGAGTACCGCGCGATGATCGGCGGCAAGCAGGAGGTCATGATCGGCTACTCCGACTCGGCCAAGCGCGCCGGTCGCCTCGCGGCGGCGTGGAGCCTGTACCGCGCGCAGGAGGCGATCGTCGCGGTCGCGCGCGAGCACGACGTGGCGCTGACGCTCTTCCACGGTCGTGGCGGCACGGTCGGCCGCGGCGGCGGCAACACGTACGAGGCGGTGCTCTCGCAGCCGCCCGGCGCGGTGTGCGCGCGTGGAAGCGGTGCACATTGCTGCGGGCCGTCGAGAAACCTCGCGTGACCTGGTGCGAGTGGACGACGTAGGCGAGCCGCGCCCGCTCAGCGCTTCGCCGCTATACTGCGTCGGACAATGCTCGAGGCGTGCGACGCAGAGCTCGTTGGGCGTTGGAACGCGGGCGACGATGCCGCCCGCGCCGCGCTGTTCGAGCGCCACTACGCGAGCGTCGAGCGCTTCTTCTCGGTGAAGGTGCCGCGGGCGGCCCGCGATCTCACCCAGCAGACGTTCTTGGCCTGCATCGAGCTGTTGCCCCGCCTCGCGCAGCCCGAGAGCTTCCGTGCGTTCCTGTTCGGCGTCGCGCGCAACGAGTTGCTCCGGCACCTGCGATCGGCGGGCCGCGAGGAAGCCCGTCTGCATCCCTACGAGACTCGACCGGGCGGCGCAGGCATCACGCCCAGCGGGATCGTTGCGCGCCACGAGATCCAATGGCTGGTGCTGCGCGCGCTCGAGACCCTGCCCGTCGATCTGCGCATCGCCCTCGAGATGCATTACTGGGAGGCGATGACCTCGTCGGAAATCGCGGTGGTCTTGCGCGTGCCTCCGAGCACCGTGACGACGCGGCTGTCGCGGGCTCGCGCGCGACTGGCCGCGCGTGTCGCCGAGCTCGGCGCTCCGGCGCAGGCACTCACCGAGTCGGAACTCGAACGCTGGACCTGTGCGCTCGTGCAACCGCCATGAGCCGTCGCACCGCGCCAACCCTAGGGACGACACCGCTCACTCCGGCTCGCTTTGCCCTGCAGCCGGGAACCCAGATCAGTCGCTACCAGATCGTCCGCGGCCTCGCACGCGGCGGCATGGGCGAGGTCTACCTGGCGCGGCTGCACGTCGCCGGCGGCCACAAGCTCGTCGCGCTCAAGCGCATGCGCTCCGAGCACATGGACGACGCCGACGTGCGCGCGATGTTCTTGCGCGAGGCCAGCCTCGCATTGCGCCTCGATCACAGCGGGATCGCCCAGGTCCTCGACGTGGTCGAGCTCGATGGTGAGCACTGCCTGGTGATGGAGTACGTGCACGGCCGCAGCGCCCGCGACATTCTGCGGACCCAGCCCACCGGGGCCAGGCTATCGCTGGGCGCCGCGCTGTCGATCATCATCGAAGCCGCGGCCGCGCTGCAGTACGTGCACGAGCTGACCGCGGACGACGGCTCGCCGCTTGGCCTGGTGCATCGCGACATCTCGCCCGAGAACGTCATGGTGCGGTTCGACGGCGGGATCAAGCTGATCGATTTCGGCATCGCACGGATCTCGGCGCAGACCATCGCGACCCAGGTCGGCGTCCTCAAGGGGAAGATCGGGTACATGTCGCCCGAGCAGCTGCGGCAGGACCCGATCGACCGACGCAGCGACATCTTCCAGCTCGGCGTCCTGGCCTACGAGCTGAGCACGGCGCAGCGCGTCTTCGAGGGCGACAACTTCGCGGCGATCATGAACAGCGTGTTGTCCGGCGAGGTCCGGTCGCCATCGGTGCGCGACGCCGAGTATCCAAAAGCGTTGGCAGAGATCATCGGGCGAGCGCTCGCGTTCGAGCCCGAGGATCGCTACGCCACTGCCGAGGCCTTCCGCCGCGACTTGGTCGCGTTCGCAGCTACCGCGGGGATCGAGCATGGCCACGCCGTGGTCGCCGGCGAGCTGCGACGCATCTTCGGACCCTCGACGCCACCGCGACTCGACGACCTCGACGAGCGCACAGTCGGGGTTGGTCCGCCAACCTCGGTGTCGTCGGGCGGACGGGGCGCGATCGCGATCGTGCTCGGCGTCGGACTCGGCGTCGCGGCGAGCATCGAAGCCGCCGCCGTCGAGCGAGCAACGACCGAGACCATGATGATGGCGCACCACCGACGCTACGTCGGCCTGGGCCTCGGAGGATCGGCGTGTGCCGTGCTGGGGCTCGCGCTGCTCGGACTGGCGCGCGCACGTCGTGGCCGATCCACGGCGGCCGCGCTGCCGCTGCTCGTCGGGCCGCTTGGTTGCAGTGCTCCGCAGTTCGAGTGCCTCGATGCGAATGCCTGCGACCTCACGCCGGGCGGCTGGTGCGACGCCGAGGCGCGACGATGCGCCTATCCCGACCAGGCCTGTCCGAGTGGCGCGCGGCTCGGACCGCTGGCCGGCCCCGACGCGCAGGCGTGCGTCGAAGAGC
>LNFB01000050.1 GCA_001464385.1 Deltaproteobacteria bacterium Ga0077550
CGATCGACGGCGTCGAGATCGATTTCCACATCGATCCGAAGGTGCTCGACGGCCGCATGGCGGCGAACGGATGGCTGCAGGAGCTGCCGCATCCGGTCACGAAGCTCACGTGGGACAACGCGGCGTACCTCAGCAAGGCGACCGCCGATCGGCTCGGCGTCGGCAACGGCGCGATGGTGTCGCTGTCGGTCGAGGGCCGCAGCGTCGAGCTGCCGGTCTGGATCGCGCCCGGTCAGGCCGACGAGACCGTCTCGGTGTCGCTCGGTCACGGTCGCAAGGGCGCGCCGGTGTGCGAGGGCGCGGGCTTCGACGTGAATCCGATCCGCACCGCGGCCAGCCCCTGGTTCGCCGCGGGCTCGATCGCGGCGGCGAGCGGCAAGTACGAGCTCGCGTCGACGCAGGACTACGGCTTCGAGTTCGAAGAGCGGCCCATCGTGCTCGAGCACACCCGGGCCGAGTTCACGGCGGATCCGAACTTCGTCGAAGCCGCGAACCTCATGCCGCGCACGCGGCTGCAGCATCTTTGGGATCCGCCCAAGCTCACCGGCAAGCAGCAGTGGGGCATGAGCATCGACCTCAACACGTGCACGGGCTGCAACGCCTGCGTCATCGCGTGTCAGGCCGAGAACAACATCCCCGTCGTCGGCAAGAAGCAGGTGCTGCGCGGTCGCGAGATGCACTGGATGCGCATCGATCGCTACTTCCGCGGCGACGAGGACAACCCGACCGCAGTGGTGCAGCCGATGGCGTGCCAGCACTGCGAGGCGGCGCCGTGCGAGACGGTGTGCCCGGTCGCCGCGACCTCGCACTCGCCCGACGGCCTCAACGACATGACCTACAACCGCTGCATCGGCACTCGCTACTGCAGCAACAACTGCCCGTACAAGGTGCGGCGGTTCAACTTCCTCAACTTCAACCTCGACGTCCGACCGGGCTCGATGTGGACGAACGATCCGCGCGGTGCGTGGCTCGCCCAGCTGCAGAAGAACCCGGACGTCACGGTTCGCTTCCGCGGCGTGATGGAAAAGTGCACGTACTGCGTGCAGCGCATCAGCGAGGCGAAGATCGAGGCGCACGTCGCCGGTCGCGACCTCGTCGAGGACGGGCGCATCGTCACCGCGTGCCAGCAGGTGTGTCCGACGCAGGCCATCGCGTTCGGCGACATCCGCGATCCCGACAGCAAGGTGAGCAAGGCGAAGCGATCGCCGCGCGATTACCAGGTGCTGCGCGATCTCAACAACCACCCGCGCACGAGCTACCTCGCGCGCATCCGCAATCCGCATCCTGACCTCGCGCCCCCGCCCGCCCCGAAGAAGGCTGCGGATCACGGGGCCGGTGCCGCCCATGACACCAAGGGCCACGGCAAATGAGCCACTACATCCAACCGCAGCACGAGCATGACCAGGATCCGCTCGAGGGCCGCACGGCTCTCGTGCAGGGCGGGATGTCGTTCCGCGACGTGACCGACACGGTCGTCGCGCGCATCGACAATCCCCACAAGGCCTGGTGGATCGCGTTTCTCGCGTCGCTCAGCCTCCTGGGATTGTTCGGCCTCTCGGTCGGCTACCTGCTCTGGGAGGGCATCGGCATCTGGGGTCACAACAACCCCGTGATGTGGGCCTGGCCGATCGTGAACTTCGTGTTCTGGGTCGGTATCGGTCACGCCGGTACGCTCATCAGCGCGATCCTCTTTCTGTTCCGCCAGAAGTGGCGCACGTCGATCAACCGCGCCGCAGAGGCGATGACGATCTTCGCGGTCATCTGCGCGCTCATGTTCCCGACCATCCACGTCGGTCGCGTGTGGCTGCTCTACTGGGCGCTGCCGATCCCGAACCAGATGGAGATGTGGCCGAACTTCCGCAGCCCGCTCCTGTGGGACGTCTTCGCGGTCTCGACCTACTTCACGGTTTCGCTGCTGTTCTGGTACGTCGGCCTCATCCCCGACCTCGCGACCATGCGCGACCGGGCCAAGACGAAGATCCGGCAGGTCGCGTACGGCATCTTCTCGCTCGGGTGGCGCGGCTCGCATCGCCACTGGGTGAACTACGAGGCGGCGTACCTGCTGCTCGCCGCGATGGCGGCACCGCTGGTCCTCTCGGTGCACTCCATCGTGTCCTTCGACTTCGCGGTGTCGCAGCTTCCAGGCTGGCACACCACGATCTTCCCGCCGTACTTCGTCGCGGGCGCCATCTTCTCCGGGTTCGCCATGGTGCTGACCCTGCTCATCCCGTGCCGCGTGTGGTTCGGGCTCGAGCAGATGATCACCATCAAGCACCTCGAGAACATGGCGAAGATCATCCTGCTCACGGGCACGATGGTCGGCTACGCGTACGCGCTGGAGTTCTTCATCGCCTGGTACTCGGGCAACCCGCTCGAGACGTTCGTCTTCATCAACCGCGCCTTCGGTGACTACTGGTGGGCGTACTGGATCATGGTGAGCTGCAACGTCATCACGCCGCAGTTCTTCTGGTCCAAGACGATGCGGCGCAACCCGGCGGTGCTGTTCGTCCTGTCCATCTTCGTCAACATCGGCATGTGGTTCGAGCGCTTCGTCATCACCGTGACGTCGCTGCACCACGACTTCCTGCCGTCGTCGTGGGACTACTTCACGCCGACCCCGTGGGACTGGGCGACGCTCATCGGCAGCTTCGGGCTGTTCTTCACCCTGTTCTGCCTCTTCGCCCGGTACATGCCGATGATCGCCATGGCCGAGGTGAAGAGCGTGATGCCGCAGGCGAGCCCGCACTTCGACTGGGGCAAGGCCCGCGGTGGCCACGGGACGAGCGGCGGTCACGGTCGCAGCGGCCAGGTCGACTCGTCGCACGACGACGACGCCGTGCCCGCCGAGCAGTCGCTCTCGGGCTCCGCGAAGGTGGTCGTCACCTCCGGTGCCGCGCCGGCGGCCCGAGTACGCGAAGAAGAGGCCGACGTCCCGACCCGCGTCGACGTCGCCGCCGCCGCGAAGGCGGAGGCCGCCGAGAAGGAGGCTGCCGCAAAGGCGGAGGCCGAGGCGAAGGCGGAGGCCGCCGCGAAGGCGGAGGCTGCCGCGAAGGCGGAGGCTGCCGCGAAGGCGGAGGCTGCCGAGAAAGAAGCCGCCGCGAAGGCCGAAGCCGCCGCGAAGGCCGAAGCCGCCGCGAAGGCCGAAGCCGCCGCGAAGGCGGACGCCGCCGCGAAGGCCGACGCCGACGAGAAGCCCGCCGGCGACAAGCCCGTCGACACCGACTTCCTGTTCGCCCCGCCGCCGCCGCGGGACGACAACAACTCGGGCGCCGACGGCTCCGGAGCGAAGGACTGAACCATGGCGAAGCGACCCAAACACTTCGGCATGCTCGCCGAGTACGAGACCGCGGCGGACCTCTATCACGCGTGTGAGAAGGTCCGGGACGCTGGCTACGCGGCCTGGGATGCCCACACCCCGTACCCGGTGCACGGCCTCGAGAAGGCCATGGGGCTCCGCTCCTCGATCATCCCGTACATCGTGTGCGTGATGGGCTTCACGGGCGCAGGCCTCGGCTTCCTCCTGCAGTTCTGGTCGAGCACGGTGGCGTACCCGCTCATCATCTCGGCCAAGCCCTACAACAGCTATCCGGCCTTCGTGCCGGTGACGTTCGAGCTCGGCATCCTCCTCGGCGCCTTCGGGGCCGTGTTCGGCATGCTCGGGGTCAACAAGCTCCCGCAGCTCTACCACTCGCTGTTCAACTCGCACCGCTTCGCCCGCTTCTCGGACGACCGGTTCTTCATCTCGATCGAGGCCCGCGACCCCAAGTACGACGGCGAGCGCACGCGCAAGCTGCTCGAGTCCACGGGCGCGACGGCGGTCGAGGAGGTCGAGGACTGATGGACACCCAAGCTCGACGCCTGGCCGCCCTCGTCGTGGTCGCCCTGGGCTCGCTCCCCGCCTGCCGTGGGACCCGGTCGGAGGACCCGCCGGTCCACCTGCAGCAGAACATGGACTTCCAGGAGCGGGGCGACCCGCAGGAGTTCAACGGCTTTTTCGCGGACGGTCGGGTCATGCGCAAGCCGCCCGAGGGCACCGTCGCCGTCGGCCTGCTCAAGGATGACGACCACCTCTACCGCGGTCGCAACCTCGACGGCACGCTCGCCGACGCGCTGCCGCCGTCGATCAAGCTCGACGACAAGCTGCTGACCCGCGGCGAGACCCGCTACAACATCTACTGCGCGCCGTGCCACGGCCAGGTCGGCCGCGGCGACGGTCCGGTCACGCGCCGCGGCGGAGGCATGCAGCCGCCGCCGGCCAACCTCCACCTCGCCCGCCTCCGCCCCGAGCCGCTGGGCTACTTCTACAACGTCATCAGCAACGGCAAGGGCAAGATGCGGTCCTACAAGGCCCAGATCCCGGTCGAGGATCGCTGGGCGATCTCGGCCTGGGTACGCACGCTGCAGGTCAGCCACGACGCCAAGCCCGGCGACGTCCCGGCTGCGGCACCGGCCCCCGGCGGCAACGCCGGCGCCCCGAAGGGAGCCACGCCATGAGCGCGCACGATCGTCACGGGCCGCTGGTGCGGCACGAACAAGTCCACATCGCCGACGACTCGCCGTGGAAGAAGGCGCCGCTGCTCTTCGGGGCGATCGGCGTCGCTGGTCTCGCCATCGGCTTCGCGTTCAAGGGCAACGACCCGGCGAAGTTCTACTCGTCGTACCTCACGGCGATCATGTGGGGCCTCGCGTTCGGGCTCGGCGGCCTCTGGTTCACGCTGGTGCAGCACGCGGTGCGTGCCGGCTGGTCGATCGTCGTCCGGCGCATCGCCGAGAACCTCATGCTCACGCTGCCGGTCGTCGCGCTGCTGGCCCTGCCGGCGCTCATCTTCGGCGCGCACGACCTCTTCCACTGGACCCACGCCGAGGCGCTCGCCCACGACGAGGTGCTGCAGGCGAAGGAGCCGTACCTCAACGAGGGCGCGTTCCGGACCCGCGCGTTCGTCTACATCGGGCTGTGGTCGCTGCTGGCGCTGGCGTTCTACACCTGGTCGACCAAGCAGGACACGGCGGCCGACCCGGCGCCCTACGCCCACCGCATGCGGTACTGGTCGACGATCGGCATCCTCGTCTTCGCGATGACGCTGACGTTCGGCGCGTTCGACTGGCTGATGTCGCTCGACCCGCACTGGTTCTCGACCATCTTCGGCGTGTACTACTTCGCCGGATGCGTCTCGATCGTCGCCTCGACGATCGCGTTGACGACCATCTTGCTCCACCGATCGGGATACCTTCGCGGCGTCGTCACGACCGAGCACTTCCACGACCTCGGCAAGATGATGTTCGCGTTCTCGGTGTTCTGGGGCTACATCGGGTTCTCCCAGTTCTTCCTCATCTGGTACGCGAGCATCCCGGAGGAGACCTTCTGGTTCTCCTACCGCGGCCACGGTGACTGGCTGACCCTCAGCCTGATCCTCATCTTCACGCGCTTCGCCCTGCCGTTCGTCGGCCTGATGTCGCGGAAGATCAAGCGCAACCCCCGGACCCTCGGGTTCTGGGCGGTGTGGATCATCGTCGCCGAGTTCCTCGACATGTACTGGCTGGTGCAGCCGTCCCTGGCCCACTCGCGCAACGCCGAGCACATCCGTCCGGATCTGTTCGACATCGCCACGTGGGCGGGCGTCGCCGGCATCCTGCTCGCCGTGTTCACCTGGGGCCTCGGGCGCCACGCCCTCGTCCCGCTGCGCGACCCCCGGCTCGAAGAGTCGCTGAACCACGAGAACTTCTGAGGATCGGTCATGAGCGACAAGCACGACGATCACGGTCACGCCCCCTCCCATGACGAGGGGCACGGTCACGGGCACGACGACGGCGGCGGTCACGAGATCGACCGCATGCCCAACGCGCGCCTGTTCAACCTGCTGTTCGGGCTCTCCGCGCTGACGCTGGTCGCAGGCATCGGCGTCGTCCAGCTGTTCAACATCCAGGTCGAGGCGCTCGAGGACTCGCGCGCCCGCCAGGGCTCGTACCGCCTCGCGGCCTACGCCGAGGAAATGCAGCAGATCAAGGCCGGCTCGGGGAAGTTCGAGGTCAGCGAGCTCGACGACAAGGCGACGGTCAACACGCGCTACTACATGCCGCTGGCGAACGCGCGCAAGGCCGTCCTCGACGATCCGGCGCGCCTCAAGGCCTTCGGCAAGTACCCCGGCTGGAAGAGCTCCGACGATCAGGCACCGGCCGCGCCGACGCCCGGCGGGCCCGTGCCCGCGGGCATGGGCCAGGCGCCCGCACCCGGTGGCGCCGCCGCGCCTGCGCCGACGCCAGCGCCGACGCCAGCGCCGACGCCAACGCCGACGGACGGTGCGAAGCCTGCCGAGCCGGACGGCGCGAAGCCTGCGGAGGGCGCGAAGCCTGCCGAGGGCGCGACGCCTGCGGACGGCGCGAAGCCTGCGGAGGGCGCGAAGCCTGCCGACGGCGCGAAGCCTGCCGAGGGCGAGCCCGAGGCGAAGGCCCCGAAGGCCCCCAAGGCGCCCAAGAAGCCGGCCCCGCCCGCCGAACCGACGGACGCCCCCGACGCCAAGGCGCCCGACGCCCCGACACCGTGAAGGACCCATGACCGCCCGCACCCGTCAGGTCGCTCGAATCCTCGCCGCATCCGCGGCGCTCGGGGTTCTCGCGCCTGCGCTCGCGCGGGCGGCTGCTCCGGCTTTCGAGTCGGCCGAGAGCCTGCCGCTGTCGCCCGAGATGCGGGCGATCGACGTCGACGAGCGCCGCAACGACAAGATCGATCCGGCGCTCACCTTCACCGACGCCAACGGCGAGCTCGTGCGCGCCGCCGACTGGTTCGACGGCCAGCGGCCCGTGCTGCTGACGCTGAACTACTTCCACTGCCGCGTCGTGTGCAGCGTGCAGCTCGGCGGCCTCGCCGATGCGCTCGCCGAGCTCGACTGGACCCCGGGTGACGAGCACTTCCGGGTCGTCACCGTCAGCCTCGACGCCCGCGAGACCGCCAAGGACGCGGCCTTCAAGCGCGACCAGATCCTCGACCAACTCGGGAAGGGACCCGACGTCGACTGGCAGTTCCTGCGCGGCGACGCGCTCGCGATCCAGACCCTCGCCGCCCAGCTCGGCATCTCGTTCGCCTACGACGCAGAGCAGGATCAGTTCGCCCACCCCGCGGTGGCGGTGTTCCTCATGCCCGACGGGACCATCGCGCAGTACCTGTACGGACTCACCTATCAGCCCCGCGACATCAAGTTCGCGCTGATCGAGTCCGGCCAGGGGCGCATCGGTTCCCCCATGGAGAAGCTCTACCAGAGCTGCTTCACCTACGACCACACGATCGGCCGCTACGGACCGTGGGCCTTTGGCTTCATGCGCATCGGCGCCACGGTGTCCTTCTTCATCCTCGCGACAACCCTCGCGATCTTCTGGCGGTACGAGCGACGCAAGCGTCGCGACACCGCATCGAACGACGAACACCGCGCGGAGGCGGTATCGTGATGCTGAGCATGTTCCTGGCCCCCGAAACCAAGGAAGCCGCGAAGGCGGCCGTCGGCAACGTGGCCGCAGCGGCCCCACCGGCCCCACCGGCGCCGAAGTTGCCGCCGCTCGAGACCCTGCACTCCTGGGCGATGCCCACGCAGGCGTCGACGTTCGCGGAGAGTACAGACAACCTGTACCTCTTCATCGTCTTCCTCGACGCGTTCTTCTTCGTCCTGATCCTCGCGGCGATGGGGTACTTCATGTGGAAGTACAAGCGCCGCAGCCCGGATCAGAAGACCAGCTCGATCACCCACAACGGCAAGATCGAGTTCCTCTGGAGCGCCATCCCGGCGGTCCTCCTGGTGGTCATCTTCGCCTGGGCCGAGATCGACTTCATCAAGCAGACGACGCCGCCGGCGGACGCCATCGACATCCGGGTGACCGGTCGTCAGTGGTTCTGGCAGGTCGACTACCCGGACTACCCGGGCGTCTCGCTGACCTCGAGCACCGAGGAGCCGCTCATCACCATGATCGTGCCCAAGGGCCGACCGGTGCGGCTGATCATGACCTCGGAGGACGTCCTGCACTCGTTCTATGTCCCGGCGTTCCGGGTCAAGAAGGACGTGGTGCCGGGGCGCTACACGACGCTCTGGTTCGAGGCGACGCGCGTCGGCGAGTTCAACATCTTCTGCACCGAGTACTGCGGCGACCGCCACTCCTCGATGGCCGGCGTGATCAAGGTGCTCGAGCCCGCGAGCTTCGAGGCCGCGCTGCGCGAGGCGGCGAAGCTCGAGCAGAAGCCGACCGAGTCGGTCGCCGACTTTGGTGGCCGCATCTACACCCGCCGCGGCTGCAACGCCTGCCACACCCTCAACGGCGACCCGGCGACGGGCCCGACGTGGAAGGGCCTGTACGGCAAGTCGGAGACGCTCGCCGACGGGACGACCCTCACGGTCGACGACAACTACATCAAAGAGTCGATCCTGCAGCCGCAGGCAAAGATCGTGGCCGGCTTCACCGGCGCGAACATGCCCTCGTACCAAGGGCAGCTCGACGACAAGCAGATCACTGCGATCATCGACTTCATCAAGCAGCAGAAGTGAGCGAGGCCGAGACGACGTCATGGCAACCGCAGACACCAGTAGCGCCCACGGTGGCGATCACGCCCGCGAAGTCAGCTTCTACGCGGCCAAGACCGGCCTGAAGTCCTGGCTGGTCACGCTCGACCACAAACGACTGGGGATGATGTACCTGGTCGGCACGATGGTCTTCTTCCTCGTCGGTGGCATCGCTGCCCTGACGTTGCGGACGGAGCTGCTCACCCCCGAGCAGGACCTCGTCAGCGCCACCACCTACAACAAGCTGTTCACCATCCACGGCGCCGTGATGGTGTTCCTCGTCATCATCCCGTCGGTGCCCGGCGCCCTCGGCAACTTCCTGTTGCCGCTGATGCTCGGGGCCAAGGACGTCGCGTTCCCGCGGCTGAACCTGCTGTCGTTCTGGATCTACTCCCTCGGCGCGGTGTTCTTCCTGATCACCCTGGTCAACGGGTCGCTCGACACGGGGTGGACGTTCTACACCCCGTACTCGACATCCAGCGGCACGGCGGTCGTCACGGCGACCTTCGGGGCCTTCATCCTCGGGTTCTCGTCGATCCTCACGGGGCTGAACTTCATCGTCACGGTGCACAAGATGCGGGCGCCGGGCTTGACCTGGAACCGCCTGCCGCTCTTCGTCTGGGCCATCTACTCGACGGCGGTCATCCAGATCCTCGCGACGCCGGTCCTCGCGATCACGCTGATGCTGCTCATGATCGAGCGGACGCTGAACATCGGCATCTTCGACCCGGCGATGGGCGGCGACCCGGTGCTGTACCAGCACTTCTTCTGGTTCTACAGCCACCCCGCCGTCTACATCATGATCCTGCCGGGCTTCGGCATCATCAGCGAGCTCATCGCGGTCCACTCCCGCAAGCACATCTTCGGCTACAAGGCCATCGCGCTCAGCTCGATCGCAATCGCGATCATCTCGTTCCTGGTCTGGGGCCACCACATGTTCGTGTCGGGCCAGTCCGAGCTCGCCGGCGTGGTGTTCTCGTTCCTGACGTTCGCGGTCGCGGTGCCCACGGCCATCAAGGTGTTCTCGTGGGTCGCGACCCTCTACAAGGGCAGCATCGAGTTCAACACGCCGATGCTCTACGCGCTGGCGTTCCTGTTCACGTTCACCATCGGTGGCTTGACGGGCATCTTCCTCGGCGCGCTGTCGGTCGACGTCCACCTGCACGACACGTACTTCGTCGTCGCGCACTTCCACTACGTCATGATGGGCGGAACCATCATCGCGTTCATCGGCGGCATCCACCACTGGTGGGGCAAGATGACCGGGCGGATGTTCAACGAGGCGCACGGCCGCTGGGGCTGTCTGCTCGTGTTCATCGGCTTCAACATGACGTTCTTCAACCAGTTCATCGTCGGCCAGCAGGGCATGCCGCGGCGCTACGCGACGTACGTCCCGCAGTTCCAGCAGCAGCACGTGCTGTCGACGATCGGCTCGTACATCCTGGGTCTCGGCCTGCTGTGGACGGCGTTCTACCTGCTCCGGTCGCTCAAGACCGGGGCGCAGGCGAGTGACAACCCGTACGCGGGTGCCTCGCTCGAGTGGCAGACGCAGAGCCCGCCGATCGAGCACAACTTCCACGGCCAACCGCGGGTCGACACCGACCCCTACAACTTCCCGCAGATCGACCGCTCGGGCGGAATGGACCATCACTAGCCATGAGTAGTGCACACGGTCAGGGGCCGAAGGCGCCGCACGCCTTCTTCCAGCACCACTACAACACGGTCGAGCAGCAGGCCGGTGCGGCCAAGCTGGGCATGTGGGTCTTCCTCGCGACGGAGATCCTGATGTTCAGTGGGCTGTTCCTCGCCTACTTCATCATCCGCATCCTCTACCCAGAGATGGTCCTCGGCTCCCACGAGCTGCTGTCGAAGACCATGGGCGGCGTCAACACCGTCGTGCTGCTCTTCTCGAGCTTCACGATGGCGATGGCGGTCCGGTCGGCGCAGGTGGGCGACACCCCCGGCATCATCCGCAACCTCATCATGACCATCGGATGCGCCTGCATCTTCATGGTCGTGAAGTACTTCGAGTACACCGGGAAGTTCGCCCACGGCATCTTCCCCGGCAAGTACTTCGACTACGGGCGCGCCGCCGCCTACGCCGCCGAGCACGGCCACGAGCTGGTCGGGATGCCGCACATCTTCTTCGGCATCTACTTCACGATGACCGGCCTGCACGGCGTCCACGTGGCCGTCGGCATCGGCGTGCTGGTGTGGATCATGCTCCGCGCGAAGAAGGGCCACTTCGGGCCCCAGTACTACAGCCCGGTCGAGAACGTTGGCCTGTACTGGCACATCGTCGACCTCGTCTGGATCTTCCTCTTCCCCCTGCTGTACCTCGTCAAGTGACCTGGGCCGAAGCCGAAGCGAGCCACCCATGACCACGAAGACCTTCCTCCACGGCAAGCCCATCGACGACGTCATCGAGTGTCACGAGCACGTGTCGCCGGTGTCGCTGTACGTGAAGGTGCTCCTGTCGCTGTTCGTCCTGACCGGCCTCACCTACGCGGTGTCCTTCGCCGATCTCGGGCCCGCGAGCCTCTGGGTCGCCATGATCGTCGCCTTCGGCAAGGCGACGCTCGTGGCGATGTTCTTCATGCACCTGAAGTACGACGACCGCTATCACGGGTTCGTCTTCCTCAGCACGATCATCTTCGTCGCGATCTTCTTCCTCTTCCCGATCTTCGATCTCAACAGCCGCGCGCGGTTGAACGAGGAGCAGGGGACGTTCTTCCGCGTGAACCAAGCGGGGGACTGGAACGAGGCCCAGCGCACGAACAAGGGTCAGGTCGAGGCCGAGGCCAAGGCCGCCGCCGAGGCCGCGAAGGACGCGGCGAAGGCCCCGGCCGACGCGAAGGCCGTCGCGCCCGCGAAGCCGTAACGCGCCGCACCCGGCGCGGACCCACCACGTGGGCACGTCGTTCGACGCGGGAATCGAGGCCGAGACGCCCCAGGCGTCATCGGCCTCGCGCCGTATGGGCATCGAGCGCCCGGGCACGTGGGGGGTTGGCGACCGCACCGCGGGCCTCGAGCCGCGATTGACCGCCCGCTGCGGTGCGGTCGGTGAACGCGTGTGGCAAGCTTCCGCTACGGCAGGTTTCGCGTTGTCCAGTCTCGTCCAGCTGAGATCCGACCGGCCCGGCCCGGCCGTCACGTGCGCCTCGGGGGCCCCCCTCGAGCTCGTCGACCGTTCGGCGCGGCGCGTCCGGTACCTCCGCGTCTCGCTGACCGACCGCTGCAACTACCGCTGCACGTACTGCATGCCGGAGCAGGCCCCGGACTACGGCCCGCGCGCCGAGCTGCTCCGCCTCGAGGAGGTCGAGCAGGTCGTGGCGGCCTTCGCCCGCGGCGGGGTCGAGCGGGTGCGCCTCACCGGCGGCGAGCCGACGCTGCGCCGCGGGCTCGTCGAGCTGGTCGCCCGCCTGTCGCAGCTCCCGACGCGCGATGGTCGGCTCGAGGTCGTCATGACCACGAACGGCGAGCGCCTCGAGGGCCTCGCGCAGCCCCTCGCGGCGGCGGGCCTGCACGCGGTGACCGTCAGCCTCGACAGCCTCGACCCCGCGCGCTTCGCCGCGATCACCCGCCGCGGGCACCTCGATCGGGTGCTCGCCGGGATCGAGGCGGCGCGTGCCGCCGGCTTCGCGTCGGTCAAGCTCAACACGGTGGCGGTCCGCGGCTTCAACGACGACGAGCTCTCGGCGATCGCCGAGTACGCGTGGGCGCGCGACGTCGTGCCGCGCTTCATCGAGCTGATGCCGATGTCCGGGGGCGAGCTGTTCGTGCCCGGCACGCTCATGCCCGCCGCCGAGGTCCGGGCTGCCATCGCGCAGGGCCTCGACGGCGCGCTGCGGCCCGTCGACGGCGGCACGGCGCGCGGGGCAGGGCCCGCGACCTACCACGCGGTCGTCGGTGGCCGATGGGCCGGCCGCGTCCTCGGCACCATCGGCGCGATGACCGAGAACTTCTGCGCGGGCTGCAATCGCCTGCGCATCTCCGCGACCGGGCAGCTCCACGGCTGCCTGGCCCACGACGACGCCGGCGATCTGCGCGCGGCGCTGCGCGGCGCGGCGCTCCGCGGTGAGGACGGCCAGCCGGCCCTCGACCGGGTCGTTCGCACCGTCCTCGGAACCAAGCGTGACGGACACGGGTTTCAACCCGATGGTACCGGCGGCCCCCGCAAGGCAATGATCAGCATCGGAGGATGAGACCATGGCACTCCCCGTCGGAACCAAGATCGGAATCGGTGTCGTCCTCGCTGCGGCACTCGGCTATCTCGTGCTGTCGGACACGGGCGAGGGCGTGCTCGAGTACATGTACGTCGACCAGCTGATGGGCGACGTCCAGAAGTACGAGCACCGCACGCTCAAGGTCCACGGCCTCGTCGTGGCCAAGTCGATCGAGCGGAAGAAGGGCACCACGGGCGACCTGCGGTTCGTGGTCGAGTACAACGGCCAGCGGCTGCCGGTGCACTACACCAACATCCCGCCCGACACCTTCCAGGAGGAGGGCGAGGTCGTGCTCACCGGCAAGCTCGTCGATGGCGTCTTCGAGTCCGACGAGATGTCGGCGAAGTGCCCGTCGAAGTACGAAGAAGAGGCCGGCAAGGCCGCGATGTCCGAGCTCGGGAAGGGGGGCTGAAGCATGTCGATCTCCACCTTCGGCACCGTCTCGATGCTGGTGCTGTTCCTGCTGTCGGTCGCCACCGTCGCCCTCGCGGTGGTCGGCGCGGCGCGCAAGTCCGAGCGGATGATCGAGGGCGCGGTGCAGGGCATCCACGGGATCCTCGGCGTCGCGGTGCTCGGCTCGATGCTGCTCGAGTACGCGTTCCTCGCCGGCGAGACCAGCATCCAGTACGTGCACCACAACAGCCATCCGGCGATGCCGGTGCTGTACAAGATCACCGCCTTCTGGGGCTCGCTCGACGGCAGCCTGTTGTTCTGGGTGCTGCTGCTGAGCCTGTTCTCGTCGCTGGCGGTGCGGGCCAATCGCACGCGTCACCGGGTGCTCATCCCCCACGCGGTCGCGATCCTCGCCACGATCCTGGCGTTCTTCGCCGCGCTCTTGGTGTTCATGAAGAACCCCTTCGAGCCGTGGCTCCTGCCCGACCAGGCGCCGGTGCAGCCGAAGGGGCTGAACCCGCTGCTGCAGAACCCATACATGGTCTGCCACCCGCCGAGCCTCTACCTCGGCATGGTGTCGCTCGCGGTGCCGTACGCGTTCGGCATGGCCGCGCTCATCACCGGGCAGGTCGACGAGGCGTGGCAGCGCAGCGTGCGGCGCTGGACGCTGTTCGCGTGGCTGTTCCTCGGCGTCGGCCTCGTGCTCGGCGGGCTCTGGGCGTACGAAGAGCTGGGCTGGGGCGGGTACTGGGCGTGGGATCCGGTCGAGAACGCCGGCCTGCTCCCGTGGCTGACCTGCACCGCGTTCCTGCACTCGATCATGGTCCAGGAGCGCCGGGGCATGCTCAAGGTGTGGAACCTGGTGCTGGTGATCATCTCGTTCTTCCTGACGATCTTCGGCACGTTCCTCACCCGCAGCGGCGTGGTCCAGAGCGTCCACGCCTTCGGCGAGGACCCTGCGCTGGCGTGGACGTTCGGCGGCTTCATGGTCGTGATCCTCGTCGGCTCGTTCGGCCTGCTGTTCTGGCGGCGCAAGCTGCTGCGCTCGCGCCACGAGCTCGAGAGCGTCATCAGCCGCGAGTTCGCGTTCCTGCTCAACAACTGGATGTTCCTGATCTGCGCGCTGTTCGTCGCCGGGGCGACGATGTACCCGACGTTCACGCAGTGGTCGGGCTACCTCGCGGAGAACTACGAGTGGTACCGCGAGACGATGTTCTCGCTCGGGATCTACGACGAGGCCGCGTGGCTCAACGCGGCGCTCGAGGGCCGGCCGCCGCCGTGGGGGCGCGTCACCATCGGCCCCGCGTTCTTCAACCACTACATGACGCCGCTCGGGGTCGCGCTGCTGTTCCTCACCGGCGTCGGTCCGCTGGTGGCGTGGCGCAAGACCAGCACCGAGTCGCTCGTCGACCAGTTCAAGTTCCCCCTGGTCGCCGGCGTGGTCGCAGTGCTCATCGCCGCCTTCGGCATCCCGCTGGTCCGCACCGAGGGCGGCTTCGAGGTGCTGTCGGGGTGGGGCCTCACCTGCTTCGGCCTCTGCGGGTTCGTGTTCTGGACGATCGTCCAGGAGTTCTACCGCGGCGTCGCGGTGCGCCGACGCAACCGCCCGCAGAGCGTGGTCGATGCGCTCATCGGCCTGGTCGTCCGCGCGCGGCGTCGCTACGGCGGCTACATCGTCCACCTCGGCATCGTGCTGATGTTCTTCGGCTGGGCCGGCAACTCGTACAAGCTCGAGCGCAAGCTCGGCATCTACCCCGGCGAGGTCATCACGCTGGGCGACTACGAGATCGAGTACATGGGCGCGGCCGCGACCCAGGACTGGCAGAAGGACATGATCACCGTCGAGCTGTCGGTGCGGCGCGACGGTGGGCACGCCGGCGACCTGCGGCCGGCGAAGTGGTGGTACTACCAGCTGCCCGACCAGCCCACGACCGAGGTCTCGCGGCTGATGCGGCCCGGAGGTGACGTCTACGCATCGATCGCGGATGTCGACATGACCACCGGCTGGACGCGGCTGAACCTCTACTACAACCCGCTGGTGAACTGGGTGTGGGTCGGGTTCGCGCTGCTCCTCGGCGGTGGCCTCGTCTGCATCGGTGCGAAGCGCGAGGAGGCCGAGGGCGGTGGCTGAGGTGATGCCTTCGTCGTCGGCCGCCTCCGTCGGCACGCGCGCCGGCCTGCGCACGCTGTGGGTCGTCGCCGGCGGCGTCGTCCTGCTCGGGCTCTTCCTCGTCGTCGTCGCGGGGGCGCGCCCCGAGGTGCCGACGCTCGGGCTCCTGCTCGTGGGCCTCGCGCTCGTCGCCTGCCTGCGGGCGCTGCATCGCATCGTCGGTGCGCTGGTGCGCGACGACCTCGCGGTCGTGGTGGACACCGCCAGCGAGTACGGCGGCGCGTCGCAACGCGAGCTCCGCGAGGAGCGGCGACGCCTGCTGCGGGCGATCAACGAGCTGCGCTTCGACCACGAGATGGGCAAGCTCTCGCAGGTCGACTACGAGGCGGTGCGGCAGGGCTACGAGCTGCGCGCGATCGAGGTGATGCGGCAGCTCGAGGGCGGCGCGTCGCTGCACCCGGAGCTCGCGGCGCGGCTCGGCGTCGTGGCGCCCCAGCCAGGTTCGCCGGCGCCCGACGCGGTCGCGGAGCCAGTCGCAGAGCCCGGGGCAGATCCGATCGTGGTGACCAAGGCCGACCCCGAGGAGGCGCCGGAGGCCGCAGACGCGTCGACGCCCGCGGACCCGAGCGTCCTCGCCGAGGACGACGCCACCTCCCGGACCTGCTCGACGTGCGACGCCATCAACGACGCAGACGCCCGCTTCTGCAAGCACTGCGGGAAGGAACTCGCCGCATGAGGACGCTTCGCACCATCGTCGCCGCCGTGGCCCTGTCGGGGGCCGCGCTCGTCGGCGGGAGCTCCGTCGCGGGGCCGCCGCCCGGCGGACCACCGATCGATCCGCGGGCGATGTCCGGGATCCCGCGCGCCGATCCGCAGCTGCCCGCGGGCACGATCACCATCCGCGTCCTCGACGGCGGCTTCGATGCCCCCGCGACCGACGTCGAGGTCACCGTCGAGGTGACCGGGGCCGACGGCAAGACCGAGACGCGCACCGCCAAGACCGACGCGCAGGGCCGCGCTACCGTGGCCGATCTGTCGGCGTTCATCGGCGGCACGGCGGTCGCGAAGGCCACGCGCGGCGGCGAGGCGATGAGCTCGCAGCCGATCCAGCTGTTCGCGGAGGCGGGCTCGCGCGTGATGCTCGTCGCCGCGAAGGCCGGCGCCACCGCGGGCGCGGGCTCGACGGGCGCGCCCAAGCACGGCGAGGCGGGTGGCCCCGAGGTGCCGCAGCCCGGCACCGCGTTCGTCCTCGACGGCACGCCCGCCGGCGAGCTCGTCGTCGGCACGTTCGATCTCGACGCCCGCAAGCCGATCGGCAACGTCGAGGTGACGTTGACGATCACGGCGCCGGGCGGCGAGGTGCAGACCCGCAAGGCGATCAGCGACGCGCGGGGCAAGGTCGCGTTCGACAAGCTGCTCCCGCCCGACGTCGCCGCGGGCACCCAGCTCGAGGTCTCGGCCACGCTCGGCGCGGGTCAGGCACCGAAGACGTCGACGCGCTTCACGATGGACGCGAAGGTCGGCATGGCGGTGGTGCTCGCGAACGGCGAGTTCAACGCGGCGCCGCAGGCCGCTGCCGCCGGCGGCCGCGCCCAGCTCCCCGGCCCACGGGTCGTGCCCTCGTTGCCCAACGGGACCGTGCGCGTCCGCATCGTCGACGGCGGCGACGTCCCGGTGCCCGGCCTCGGCTTCGAGATCGTGAAGAAGGACCAGACCGGCAACGATGTCCGCTTCGCGGGCACGACCGGGCCCGACGGCAACGGCGAGGTGCCGGTCACCGTGCAGTCCGACGCGATCTACATGGTCGAGGCGCGCTACGACGGCGGGCCCTACACCAGCGCGATGTTCCAGGTCGACAAGCGCGGCGGCATCGCGATCGACATGCGGGTGTTCGCGGTCACCGACGACGTGTCGAAGGTCCGCTCCGTCGTGCAGTTCGACATCGACGAGCTCGAGAACGATCTGGCCCGCGTCGTCCAGCTCCAGGACGTGATGGTCACCGGTGACGAGGCGTACTGGCCCAAGGACGGCCTGCGCATCGTGCCCGCCGACGGGGCCAAGAGCGTCACCGTGCTGCCGATGTCCGAGGAGTGGCTCGCGCACGACGAGAAGGCGCCGTACGCCAAGCTCGCGGGCCCGATCCCGCCGGGCGAGCTGACGCGGCTGGCGATGGCCTACGTGATCGAGCACGACGGCACCGTCGAGATCGACTTCTCCACGGCGCTCGACTCGCTCGAGACCAGCGTGATGGTGGGCGCCAACCAGACGCTGAACGCGGCCGGGGCGAAGAAGTCCGAGCACCCCTCGCCGATCCCCGACAAGACCCTGTGGGTGATGGGCCCGCGGGCGCCCGGCGCCAAGCTCGAGTTCGCCATCGGTGGACTGGTCACGCGCAACCCGCTGTACCGGACCATCGGCCTGTTCGGCGGCCTCGCGCTGCTCCTGGCCACCGTCGCCGGGGTCGCCCTGCGCCCGCGCGTCGACCTGCGCACGCGGCTGGTGGCGCGCCGCGACGAGCTCCTCGCCGAGCTCGACGGGATCCCGGCGGCGCAGAAGGACCGGCGCGAGCGCGTGATCGCGGCGCTCGATCGGGTGTGGCGTGAGCTCGACGTGCTCGGCGAGCCCCGGCCATCGGCGCCCCAGCCCAAGGTCCCGGTCGCATGATCGCGGCGTCCCTGCGGTGGAGCGCGTGACGCCGTGGCGATCGTCCCGCTGCAGCTGCGCGAGCTGAGCAAGCGCTTCGGTCGGCTCGCGGTGCTGCGCGGCATCGACCTCGAGGTCGGCGCGGGCGAGGCCGTGGCGCTGCTCGGCGCCAACGGCTGCGGCAAGACCACGCTGCTGTCGATCGCCGCCGGGCTCCTGCCGAGCTCCGGGGGCAGCTGCACGTGGGGCGGCCCGACCCAGGACGAGCTCGACGTTGCCGCCCGGCGCAGCCTCGCCTTCGTCGCCCACTCGACGCAGATCTACGGGCGCCTGTCCGCGCGCGAGAACCTCCAGCTGCTCGCGTCGCTGCGCGGCGATTCGGTCGACGCCGCGGTGCTGGATCCGCTGCTCGAGCGGGTGGGCCTCGGCGACGCCATCACGCGCCTGGCCGGCACCTTCTCGCGGGGCATGCAGCAGCGCCTCGCGATCGCGCGGGCCCTCGTGGGTCGGCCCGAGCTGCTGCTGCTCGACGAGCCGTTCACCGCGCTCGACTTCGCCGGCCGCGCGACGTTGGCCCGCATCCTGCTCGAGGAGCGCGCGCGCGGGGCCGCGATCCTGCTGTCGTCGCACGACCTCGAGGCGGTGGCCGAGGTCGCCGATCGTGCGGTGCTCCTCGCTGACGGGCGCATCCTCGCGGCGGCGACGCGGCGGGGCGACGAGGCCGTCGACGCCTTCGCGGTCCGGATCCGCAGGCTCGGCGTCGATGTTGCGCCGTCGCAGCCGCGCACCGGGGCCACCCACGGAGGCGCCGATGCTTGACGCGGCCGTCCTCGCGGCGCCCCCCTGTGATACAACCGCACCCGTGGTGCCCCTGGCCCGCCAGGCATGGTTGCTCGCGAAGAACGACCTGCGCCAGGAGCTGCGTGATCTCGAGCTGGTCCTGACGGCAGCGTTCTTCACGCTGGTCGTGCTGGTCATGTTCGCCCTGGCGTTCGCGGCCCTCCCCGCCGCCGATCAGACCCTCGCGGTCCCGGGGATGCTGTGGCTGGCGGTGGCCTTCGTCGGCGCGCTGACGCTCACCCGGATCTTCGATCGCGAGCGCGAGGCGGACACGCTGCGCGCGGTGCTGACGTGGCCGGTCGATCGGGTCGCGATCTACTTCAGCAAGCTCGGCGTGACGCTGCTCGTGATCACCGGCTGCGGCGCGCTGCTGATGCCCGCGCTCGGCCTCCTGTTCCCCGCCGCCGAGGTGTTCTGGCAGCGACCGCTCGACGCCGCCGCGCTGCTCGTGCTCGGCTGCCTCGCCTACGCCGCGGTCGGGGCCCTGTTCGCCGCGGGCCTCGCCACGGCGAGCGGCAAGAACGTGCTGCTGTCCGTCATCCTGTACCCGCTCACGTCGCCGGCGCTGATCTTCGCGCTGGTGTCGACCCGCGCGCTGCTCGAGGGCCACGCGCAGTTCCACACGTATCTCGGCCAGCTCGCCGCGCTCGACGCCGTGCTGGTGGCAGTCGCCAGCTGGTTGTTCGAGCCCGTGCTGCTCGGCAGCAACGCGAGGCCCGCCGAGCGCCGCCCGTCGGCGCGCGCGAAGAGGACGCCATGATCAAGCATCGCCTCCCCCTGCTGTTCTTCGCCGTCGCCGCGCTGGCGACCCCGTACAGCGTGCAGCGGATCTTCCTGCACACCGGCATCGAGAAGAAGATGGGCACGGTGCAGAAGATCTTCTACTTCCACGTGCCCCTGGCGTGGATCATGATGGCGCTGGGCATCACGTGCGGCGTCGCGGCGGCGATCCAGCTGCGCAAGGCCGCCACCGGCCGCTCGCGCATGGCCGAGTCGCTGTCGATCGCCGCCGGCGAGCTGGTGCTGGTCACGGGCCTCGGCGTCCTCATCACCGGGCCCATCTGGGGGCACGCGACGTGGGGCCGCGCGTGGACGTGGGACGCCCGCCAGGTCTCGACCGGCCTCTTGTGGCTGGTGTTCGCCGCGTTCGTGCTGCTGCGCCGCTATGGTGCGGCGGGCTCCGAGCGCCTCGCCGCCGCGCTCGCGGTGTTCGGCGCGGTCGACGTGCCGGTCATCTACTACGCGGTGAAGATCTGGAAGACCACGCACCCGACCACCGACGTGGTCGGCTCGCTGCCGGCGCAGATGTGGAACTCGCTGTGGCCGGCCCTGGGGGCGCTGGTGTGTCTGACCGTGGGCGTGCTGCTGGTCCGGATCCGGCAAGAGCAGGACGCCGCTGAACTCGACGACGCGTGGATCGCCCTGGACGACCGAGGGCGCGCGCTGACGCTTGGAGGTGCCCCATGAGACGAGAAGATGCTCCCGCGGCCGCGACCGCCAAGCCCGACAAGGACGACGCCTACGAGCCGGTCACCGGTCGCGATCAGGAGACCGTGCAATGCGTGCGCGCCTGCGAGGCCGAGGCCGCGGCGAAGACCGCGTCGGACTACGAGCACGTGGTCTGGGCGTACGGTGTGCTGTGGTCGCTGTTCGCGGGGTACGGCGTGCTGCTGTGGCGCCGCGCCGTCGCCCAGCGCCAGGACCTCGCCGAGCTCCGCCGGCGCATCGACGAGGCGTAGCCGCCATGACGCTCGCGCACTTCGTGTACATCCCCGGGATCCTGCTGGTCGGGATGGTCATCGGCTATGTGCTCGGGGGCCGTGCCGCCGTCACCGCGAGCGCCGACCGAGACGCGCGGGATCGTGCCCGCGCGGCGCGCCGTGCCCCCAAGTCGTCGGCGGACGCGCCCGAGTAGCGTTGCCCGTGGTATCACCCCGGCCATGTTCGATCTGCGCCTGACCGACGAACAAGAAGCCTTCACCACCGCGGCCCGCAAGTTTGCCGCCGAGCGCATCATCCCCGTCGCCGGGGAGTACGACGAGAAGGGCGAGATGCCGCTGCCGGTGTTCCGCGCCGCCTTCGACGTCGGCCTGATGAACGTCGAGATCCCCGAGGCCTACGGCGGCCTCGGCCTGCACACGCTCGAGGGCTGCCTCATCGCCGAGGAGCTCGCCTACGGCTGTGCCGGCGTCGCGACCAGCATCATGTGCAACCACCTCGGCGCGTTGCCGCTGATGATCGCCGGCACCGAGGCGCAGAAGCAGGAGTGGCTGGGTGGCCTGACGTCGGAGTTCGGCTTCGTCAGCTACTGCTGCAGCGAGCCCGAGGCCGGCTCGGACGTCGCGGCCATGCGCACGCGGCTGACCAAGTCCGGCGACGGCTGGGTGCTGACCGGCCAGAAGCGGTGGATCACCAACGGCGGCTACGCGCGCTTCTTCACCGGCTTCGCGACGATCGATCCGGCGGCGCGGCACAAGGGCATCACCGCGTTCGTCATCCCCCGCGATCTGCCGGGCGTGTCGATCGGCCACAAGGAGAACAAGCTCGGTCAGCGGTGCTCGAACACCGTCGACGTGATCTTCGAGGACGTGAAGCTCGGGCCCGAGCACCTGCTCGGCGAGCCCGGCGGCGGCTTCGCGGTGGCGATGGAGACCTTCGACAAGTCGCGGCCGATGATCGCGGCGCAGTGCGCCGGCATGATTCGCCGCGCGATGGACGAGTCGGTCGCCTACGCGAAGGAGCGCAAGACCTTCGGCGTCCCGATCGCGCAGCACCAGGCGATCCAGTTCATGATCGCGGAGATGGCGATGGCGTACGAGTCGGTGCGCCTGCTGTACATGAAGGCGGCGTGGGAGGTCGACAACGGCATCCGCCGCACCAGCACCTCCGCGATCGCCAAGGCGATGGGGGCCGATCTGGCGATGAAGTGCACCACCGACGCGGTGCAGGTCTTCGGCGGCTACGGCTACACCAAGGAGTATCCGGTCGAGAAGCTCATGCGCGACGCCAAGCTCATGCAGATCTACGAGGGCACCTCGCAGATCCAGCGGATGGTCATCGCCAAGAACCTCCTCGTGCGCAACGGATGAGCCGCGGGCTGCCCATCGGCGTGTTCGACTCCGGGGTCGGCGGGCTCACGGTGCTGCGGGCGCTGCGGGCCGCGCTGCCGCACGAGTCGTTCGTCTACCTCGGCGACACCGCGCGGCTGCCCTACGGCACCAAGAGCCCCGGCACCATCTCGCGCTACGCGTTGCAGGCCGCGGGGCTGCTGGTGCAGCGGGGGATCAAGCTGCTCGTCGTCGCGTGCAACACCGCGAGCGCGGTGGCGATCGACGATCTCCGCGCGGCGTTCCCGGGCCTCCCGGTGGTCGGCGTGGTCGAGCCGGGCGCGGCCGCGGCTGCGCGCGCGTCGGTCAGCGGTCGCATCGCGGTGATCGGCACCGAGAGCACGATCCGCGGCGGCGCGTACAGCCGGGCGATCGCGGCCCTGCGCGGCGACGCCGTGGTCTCGGGCCGCGCGTGCCCCCTGTTCGTGGCCCTGGCCGAGGAGGGCTGGCTCGACGGACCGATCCCGGAGGCCGTCGCACGCGAGTACCTCGCGACCTTGGTGGCCGACGTCGACGCGCTGGTCCTGGGTTGTACCCACTTCCCGCTGCTGGCCGGAGCGATCCGCCGGGTCGTCGGGCCGGCGCTGGCGATCGTCGACTCGGCCGAGACCACCGCGGTCGCGGTGGCGGAGCAGCTCGCAGCGCATGGGTTGCTCGCGTCGGTCGCGGCCTCCTCCGGGGCGATTGCTGCCGATTGCGTCATGTTGGCCACCGACGGCCGCGAACGCTTCGCGCGGGTCGGCTCGGGCTTCCTCGGCATGCCGCTGTCGGCCGAGGGCGTCGAACTCGTCGATCTGTGATCGACCGCGCCGCGCTCGGGCGCGCCCGCGCGGGTGCTTGGGAGGCGGCGCGCGGGCGTGTTACGCTCACGCGGTGATCAGACGACTGCTCGCTGCGGCGCTCACGGTGGCCCTGGCGGTCCCGAGCGTGTCCCGCCCTGCGTTCGCCGCCGCGGCGTTCGAGCCCACCGCGGAGGAGCTCTACGATCAGGGTCGTACGGCGTACCGGCTGGGGAAGTTCAAGGACGCCGTGGTGGCCTGGGAGAAGTCCTATGACCTCTCCAACGGCAACCCGCTGCTGCTCTACAACATCGCGCTCGCGTACCGCGGGCTGTTCGGCATCACCGACGACATCAAGGATCTGCGCCAGGCCGAGACCGTGATGCGCAGCTTCGTCACCGTGGCCGAGGCCGACCCGGCGCTCCAGGGCGAGCTGGCCGACGCGCGTGCTCGGCACGCGGAGTTCGTCGCGGAGATCGCCGCCGAGGAGGAGAAGCAGGCGGCGGCCGGGCCGTCTCCCCAGGACAAGGCGTTCGCCGACGAACAGGCGAGGCGCGCTGCGGAGGAGAAGCGGTCCAAGAAGCTGCGCCTCGCCGGCGCGGTGACGATGGGCGTCGGCGGCGGAGTGTTCCTGGCGGGAGCCACCGTCGGCACGCTCTACCTGGTGAAGAGCAAGGAGTTCACCGACCAGGTCCGCAGCGACCGGGCCGCCGTGACCGCGGTGCTCCAGGACCCGGCGTTGATGCTGTCGAAGGAGCGGGTCGATCGTTGCGTCGAGGACAAGAGCGTCGCGACCGAGGCGCTCGACGCCGCGAACGACGGCACCGGCGCGGCGGGCATCATGAACGCCGATTGCCGCCCCGCCGCGCAGGAGCTCGCCGATCTCGCGCAGACCCGCATCAACGGCAAGAAGGCCAACGCGGTGGCGATCGTCGGCTTCGCGGTGATCGGCGGCATCGGGCTGGCGGCGTTGATCGCCGGCGCCGTCGTGTTCGCGCAGGGCAACCGCGTGGCCCGTGGTGGCCGTCAGGCCCGGGTCCAGATCGCGCCGAGCTTCGGGGGCCGGGCCGGCAACGGCTTTGTCCTGCACGGTCGGTTCTAGCCCTGTCGGCCGCTTCGCGGCGGGCCGAGTCGAAACCCCGCGCGGCGTCAAGGACATTGGTGCGGACCCCTGCGCGACGGATCGCGCCGCGGTCCCTCGCAGTCGTGCGGTTGCTCAACGACCGCGCCTCCGCCCACGCGGTGATGGCTCGGCTGTAAGCGGCCCCAAGGGCCGCCGTTGGCCCGCGAATGGTGTCCCAGACGACCCTTGTGGCGCGTTCGTGGTCGCGCCGTCCGCGGGGCCACGGGACACCGCATCGACCCGTCCCGCGGCCGTGCGCAGCGGAAAATCTCTGTGATATACCCGCGACCGCATCCGATGGCGCCCGCGGTCATGTCGAACATGGCCCAGCCCCACGCTGCAGGAGCTCACGAAAGTGATCCGCGCCCGCTCTTTTCGAAGTTTCTCGCTCTCGCTCCCGCTGCACGTGGGGCTCGTCGCCGCAGGCGTGATCACGCCCATCGCGACGATGCTCGCGCCCCAGTCCGCCTTGGCGGACGACGATGGGTCGATCAACGGCGCCGTCACCAACTCCAAGACCAAGGAGAAGGTGAAGGGTGCGTTGGTGGTGCTGCAGTGCACCTGCCTCCAAGGCACGCGCGAGACGACGACCAACGACAGTGGTCTGTACTCCTTCGGCAACCTGCCGCCCGGCACCTACACCATCCAGGTGCTCGCTGGGCAGGCCGACGTGTCGAAGGTCGCGACGCTGCCGCGTTCGGCGAAGTTCCGCGCGAACTTCTCGGTCGACCCCAACAACGAGTTCCGCCGCGTCGTCCGCGTCAAGTCGACGCCGGTGAAGCAGGGCACCGCCGTTGGCCGCGAGGTCAACATGGAGGAGTTCCGCAACATCCCGGTCGGCAACTCCACGAACCGCGACTTCACCTCGGTGGTCGAGTCGTCCGCGACCGCGTCGCGTGACTCGGCCGGCATCTCGCTCGCTGGCACCACGGGTGCCGAGAGCAAGTACACCGTCGAGGGCGCCAACGTGAACAACCCGCGGTTCGGCACCGTGGGCGCCTCGATCGTCCAGGAGTTCATCGAGGAGGTCGAGATCCAGGAGGCTGGGTACGAGGCCGAGTTCGGCGACGCCTCCGGCGGCCAGGTCTCGGCCCGCCGCGTCTCGGGCAACAACAAGCTCCGCGGCGTCGCGCGCTTCACCTACACCCCGCGCCTCGCGAAGCCCCGCTTCATCATCGCGACCGACAACGCCCTGCGTGCGGTCGAGGTCCCCGACTACTTCATGCAGGGCGTCGTCATCATGAGCGGCCCGATCGTGAAGGATCGGCTGTTCTGGACCGGCGGCATCGCGACCGACGGCGGCCGCGCCTCGCTCATCCAGTCGTTCCACAAGCGCATCGACAAGGACGGCTCGGGTGGCTACGAGGAGTGCCCCTACGAGAACGGCGCGTACGACTGCGTCGACGGCGGTGACTACATCGCCACCGAGAAGTTCGCGGAGCAGAAGTTCAAGACCGGCAACGTGAACCTCCAGTTCATCGGCGGCCTCGACTGGGCGATCAACCCCAAGCACCGCATCCGCTTCAGCGTCATCTCGAACCCCGGGTTCCAGCGCCGCACCTACCGCCGGCCGGTCGGTGCCAGCCTCGACCCGAGCTCGTTCGGCACCAGCCCGTCGGCCGATCCGCTGGGCGGCGGCTCGCGCATCGCCAACGGCGTCGTCAACGAGCACTTCGGCTGGGACCGCGACAACGCGACCACCGCGACCATCGACTACAACGGTCGCGTCGCCGACGACAAGGTCGAGATCGACGCGAACTTCAGCTTCTCGCAGTTCCGCACCGTCGAGGCGTGGAAGGTCGACAACCCCGAGATCCTCAACCAGGTCGCGACGCAGGAGTCGGACAGCCAGGGCGCGAACCTCTTCTCGCTGCTCGACCGCGACAACCGCCTCGACCTCGTGCCGGGCGTCGAGGACGCCTGCAACGATCCGAACCTGCCCGGTCTCACCTGTCCGGTGCGCCAGTGGCTGTCCGGCGGTCTCGGCCAGTACAGCCAGGGCAAGACCCGCCGCATCAACGGCAACTTCGCCCTGACCCACTTCTTCAACGCCGCGGGCGCGCACCAGCTCAAGTACGGCGCGCAGGTCGACCACCAGGTCGACATCACCGACGCGCGGTACTCCGGTCGCAACGACTCGGACTTCTATGACAACTGCGCCGGCCAGGCCGGTGGCGGCGAGTACTGCTACGACAAGGGCGCGGACAGGTACGACATCGACACGTCGAACCGGGTCAACAACCACCGGTTCGTGTTCGTCGACACCGACAACCCGGATGCCCGCACCGCGGTCGGCTACGGCCGCGTCCGCGAGGAGCAGGGCGAGCTGCGCGCCATCGCCAGCCCGCTCGGCGCCGGCGTCCGCGTCGACGCGTACAAGGCCCGCGTCACCACGCAGAACTACGCGATGTTCCTGCAGGACAAGTGGGCCATCTTGTCCAACCTGTTCGTGAGCGCCGGCGTCCGCTGGGAGCTCCAGGACATGCGCGACATCCTCGGTCGTCGCGCCGTGTTCATCTGGGACAACGTCGCCCCGCGCGTC
>LNFB01000051.1 GCA_001464385.1 Deltaproteobacteria bacterium Ga0077550
CCGCGGTGTGGATCGATCGCGATCCGTTGCTCACGGTCGGCTTCAGCGTCGCGATCGGCATCTCTGCGCAGCTCGGACTCGGGGCAGACGCGTACCGTCGGGCGAAGCGCTACGGCGAGGCCTACGAGCTCCGGCCCTGCAATCGGGGACTCGCGTATCTGAGGTACATCCTGCTGTTCTTGCTCTTCGTCGTGGTGCCGAGCGATCTGCGCGAGAGGTTCGTCGTCGAATCATTCAAGACACCCTCGGCCTCGTTCGCGCCGACGCTCGATCGGGGGGATCATTTCATGGTCACGAAGCTCACGTCGCGCGATCGGAACCCGCAGCGCGGGGATATCGTCGTGTTCGAGCACCCCGACGACCCTCGCGCGAAGTTCGTCAAGCGCCTGATCGGGCTCCCGGGTGAGACTGTCGCAATCCGTGCGGACGGTCGTATCGAGATCGACGGCGTCCCGCTGGTGCGCGAAGAGGTCGCCACGCCCACGCACATGCACGATGGCGACAAGGCGCGGTACTTCCTCGAGCGAACCCCCGAAGGGGTCGGCTACGTCGTGCGCATGTCCGGGTCGCCCGGGCAGGTCATCGACGACTCGAGGCCGCTCGCGGCGTTCGAGGTGCCAGAGAGGACGATGTTCGTGCTCGGCGACAACCGCCGGGAGTCCGACGACAGCCGCAATTTCGGGCCAGTGCGCCTCGATGCACTCGTGGGCCGGGCGCGCGCGATCTGGTGGCCGATGCCGCGCGCGGGTGACCTGCGGTGAGTTCGCCCGACCGCCGTCGTCGACGAAGCAGGCTCAGAGACAGACCGCGTTGTTCTCGGGATCGATCGGCGGCATCGCGTCGCAGAGCACGTCCGTGCACGATCCCGGGAGGCTGCAGTAGTCGCACGAGTCCAACGTGGCGTCGATGCAGTCCGGGTCGGTCACGCCACAGCCGCAGTCGCAGCCGTCGCCCGCGCCGTAGTAGTCGAGGTCACAAAGCCAGCCCGTCGGGCCCTCGCACGCCGTGACGTCGTAGCTGCAGTCGTCGGCGCAGGCGAGGACCCCGCCCTCGTAGCCGAGGCTGCCGCAGGTTGCATCATCGAGGTCGGCGCCCTCGCAGTCCTCGGACGGCTCGATCACGTCGTTGCCGCAGAGCGGCGGGGTGCCACACAGGACGTGGGAGAAGCAGTCCACGCACGCGCAGCTCTCGACGATGGGATTGCAGAGGCCGTCGGCGTCGCAGCTCAGCTCGCAGAACTCGTCGGTCTCGCAGCCGCTGCACGTGCAATCCTCGTCGGCGCTGCACATGCCGTCGTCCACGCACGCCTGGCAGACGCAGGTTTCGCTGTCCGCGTCGACGCAGCCCGCGTCGGCCTCGACGTCGATACATGCGATCCCCGTGTTGCCGTCGGTCGTGCCGCCGTGGGTGGTGTCCGGATCCGTCGTCGTACCCGTACCCGTGTCCATGCCCATGCCGCTCGAATCCGTGTCCACGCCGCTCGAGTCCGGGCTCGTGTCCGTCGTCGGGTTCGTGTCCGTCACGCTGACGGAGCTCGATGCGCTCAGCGGGGTCGAGTCGGAATCCGAGCCCGACTCGCCCGTGGTCGAGTCGGCATTCGAGGGGGTTTCCCCGCGGTCGGGGCAGCCGACCAGGAGGACCGATGCGACGAGTGTCGGCAACGCGGAGATCGAGTTGGAGTGCTTCATGCTGTGACGGGCGAGGAGCGTTCACGCCGTGCCCGTAGATGCCGCTGCCGCGGCGATCCGTCCCGGAAAACGCCGACGCCGACGTCTGCCCGGGTTTCGCACCCAAACCCCATGAAAGCAACACCCCGCGCACGCGTTGAGAATCGCACGTGGGCCGTCCCATCGGCCCCACCCAAGGAGTCTCCATGCGACGCACCCCGCCACTGCTCCTCGCGTCCCTCCTCGGCGTCACCGTGGCGTGCAGCAATCGCGGACTCGCAGACGGTGACGACTCCGAGGCGTCGACCTCGGCGGGGGTGATCGAGCCGGCGCCGGCGGATCCGGGTGGGCCGCTCAGCCCCGCGAGCGTGGCGCTGCGCATGGCGTCGGCGCTGTGCGAGGCCGACGCGACCTGCGGGGGTTGTTCGGGTGCGGCGCCGCTCGAGAGCTGCGTCGACATCTGGTACGCGAACTTCCAAGCGCGTGTCGACGTCGCGCTCGGCCTCGGTCTCTCCTTCGATGCCGAGTGCGCGTCGGCGCTCCTCGACTACTACACCTCGGTGGGTTGCGAGGCGGTGACGCCGACGCACATCGAGGAGAAGGAGCGCCTGTCGAGCTGCGATCTGTTCGTCGGCACGAAGAGCGCAGGGGAACCCTGCGATCTGGGCGACTACCTCTCGCTCCAGGATCCCGATCTCGACCCGTGCGCGCCTGGCCTGCGCTGCTCGGCGGGCACATGTGTCGTGCCCGCGGGCCCAGGCGAGGTCTGCCGCTGGCCGGAGGACACCGAGTTCGGCCCCCCGGTGAACTACCCGTGCGACGAGACCTCGTATTGCCACGAGCGGTTCGAGTGCCGCGCGCGGGCGCAGGTCGGTGCGCCCTGCGATCCGTACGCCGAGGATGTCGGTTGGATCGGCCGCAATCGATCGTGCGTCGCGGGTGCCTACTGCGACGACCAGACCGCGATGTGCGTGCCGACGCGAGCCGCGGGCGAACCCTGCAACCTCGACGAGATGTGCCCGCTTCGATGCGGCCACGATGGCGTGTGCGAGGACGTCGCGCTCAGCTGCGCCCAGGCGCTCCACGACTGGTGAACGCTTCGCGTTCATCCACACCTCGATCCTGCCGCAGGCCCCCCGACTTCGATGACCTGCGCGACGCGCCGGCGCAGTGGTTCGGCGCGCCCACCCGCGACTGATCGCGCGTGGCCGTGCCGCCGGTCCGGAGGGTCATCGCGCGGTCGTCTCCACCCAGACCCGCGCCGCGAGCCCGGGGGGCACCGCGGCGGCCGCGTCGATCTCCGCCTCGACGATGACCAACCCCGAGGCCGCGTCGACGTGCGCCGCGATCCGCCGCACGCGCGCGGCGATCGGTCGCTCCATGGTCTCCACCTCGACGCGCAACGCGTCGTCGATCGCGAGGGCCCGCGCGGCGGCGGGCGGCACCGCGAATCGCACGCGCACCCCCGTCGTCCCCACGATCCGCACGATCGGGAGGCTCGGGCCGACGCTCGCTCCGGCTTCGCGGTGCAGCCGCGCGACGCTGCCGTCGAACGGCGCGGCGACCGACGTCTCGGTGAGCTCCCGTCGGCGCTGCTCGACCACGGCGCGCTGCTCGAGGAGGGCTGCGCGCGCCGCCCGGCGCTCCGCGAGGGTGCGTGTGGCCCCGAACGCGGCGGCGTCCAGCCCGTCCTGGCTCGACGCACCGGCTGCGGCGAGGCGTCGCTCCGACGCGACGCGGCGCGCAGCCTCGGCGACCTCGAGCTCGGAGACGGCGAGCTCCGATTGCATCGCGTCCAGTCGCGCCTGGGCCATCCGCAGCGCGTCCCGTGCGTCGCGCTCGTCGAGCGTCGCGAGGACCTGGCCCGCGCGCACCGGATCGCCGACGCGCACGTGCACCGCGAGCACCTCGCCGGCGCTCGCGGGCGCGACGTCCACCGCGGCGCCCGCGAGCACGACGCCCACATGGCCGGGATCGATCGCCGCGGTCGCCACGGCCTGCTCGGGCGGGGCCGCGTGCGAGGGCGCGGGCAGCTCGGCCTCGGCGATGCACCCTGCGAGGCCGACGACCCACCCCACGGCCGACCCGAGCGCCGCACGCACGCTGCGGCTACGCACCGGCGCCCCCGTCGATCTGCGTGCGCACCAGCGATCGATACGGTCCCGGCGTGCCCATCAGCGCGTCATGGGTCCCGACCTCGACGATCCGCCCGTCGTCGAGAACGACGATCTTCTCGGCGCTCGCGATCGTGCTCAGGCGGTGGGCGATCACGATCCGCGTGCATCGGAGCGCGCGGAGGTTCTCCGTGACGGCGCGCTCGGTCTGGGCATCGAGCGCGCTCGTGGCCTCGTCGAGCAGCAGGATCGACGGCCGCAGCGCCAGGGCCCGCGCCAAGGCCAGGCGCTGGCGCTGGCCGCCCGACAGGCTCGCGCCCCCATCCGCGACGATCGTCTCGTAGCCCATCGGCATCGCGCGGATGTCGTCGTGGAGACACGCCGCGCTCGCGGCCTCGATCACCCGATCGAGCGGGATCCGATCGTCGCCCATGGTGATGTTGTCGCGGATCGACGCGCCGAAGATGAACGGGTGCTGCGGGACCACGCCGATCTGCCGCCGCAGCGAGCGCAGCTCGAGCTCCTCGAGGTCCGCGCCGTCGAAGCGGATACTGCCGTCGGTGGGCCGGTGCAGCCCCACCAGCAGCTTCGCCAGCGTCGACTTGCCCGCGCCCGAGGATCCGACGATCGCGACGCAGGACCCCGGCTCGACCACCAGGGATACCCCGCGCATGGCCAGCGGCGAGCGCGGTGAGTAGCGGAACGAGACATCGCGCAGCGTGATCTCGCCGCGCAGGCGCGGCGTCGGGCCGACCCTCGAGGGGTCCTGCTCGGGCTCGGCCCGCAGGACATCGTCGATGCGCTCGACGTAGCTGCCCATCAGCTGCAGCTGCAGGCCGCTCGCGACGACCTGGGCCAACGGCGCCAGGAACCCGCCGGCCAGGGTCCCCAGCGCGAGCATCATGCCCAGCGACATGGCCCCGTCGAGCACCATCGTCGCGCCGAGGACCATCACCGCCAGCGGCGACACCTGGCGCATGAGATCCATGATCGACTCGACGCCCGCGCCGAGGCGCCCACGCTCGAGCGCGACGTTCAGCTCGTCGACGAACAGGTTCGACCAGCGCTCGACCGCGCGCGGCTCGGCGCCCGCGACCTTCAGCGTCTCGATCCCCGCGACGAGCTGCACGAGGTAGCCCTGGGCCCGGGCCTGGGCCTCGAGGTCCTTGGTCATCAGCTCCGCGTAGCGGCCCCGGGCGACGAGGAAGATCGCGATCTGCACGGCGCCCAGCGCCAGCACCAGCAGCGCCATCATCGGCGACGCGACCGCGATGAGCAGCAGGTACACGCTGACCATCGCGCCGTCGAGCAGGGCCGACAGCGTGGTCGAGGTCAGCATCTCGCGGATCGTCGAGTTGCTCGCGACCCGCATCAGCAGATCGCCGGTCGAGCGCCGCTGGAAGAAGTCGAACGGCAGCGACACCAGGTGCGTGAGGAAGCCGAGGCTCAGCTTCACGTCGAGGTTGGTCCGCAGCTGCAGGACCAGGTGCGCGCGGATGAGCTGCGACAGGGCCTGGAACAGCGCGGCGACCAGCAGGCCCGCGCACGTCGCCCACAGCAGGTGTCGATCGGCGCGTGGGACCACGCGATCGACGATGACGGCGGTCAGCACCGGGAGGCCCAGCGCGAGGATTCGCAGCGCCACCGAGGTCACGAGGATCGGCGCGACGACGCGCCGCAGCGCGAGCAGCTGCCTCAGGTAGTTCCACACCGGGCTGCGACCCGCCGGGCGGGGGACGAACGCCTCCGACGGCTCGAGCTCGATCGCGACGCCGGTGAACGAGCGCCGGAATCGCACCGGATCCACGACGCGGCGCCCGTGGGTCGGATCGACGATCGTGACGCCGTCGCGACCGGACCGCTCGAACACGACGAAGTGGTTGAACTCCCAGTGGAGGATCGTCCCCGGGCGAACGAAGCGCAGATCGGCCGGCTCGAGCCGGAGCCCGCGCCCCCGGAGCCCGAAGCCGTCGGCGGCCTGCAGGATCGCCTGCGCCGTCGCCCCGTCGCGTCCGACGCCGACCGCCGCACGCACGTCGTCGAGGCGCTCGGTACGCCCGTGCAGACGCAGCACCATGGCCAGGCACGCCGCGCCGCAGTCGGTGGTCTGGTGGGCCTGGACGTGGGGCACGCGGCGACGCCGGGGATCGGACCCGAGCCGCTGCACGATCGTCGCCTCGCTCATCACGGGTCCCCTCGATCGTCGAAGCCGGGGATCAGCACGTCGAGCACCCGCTGGCGACGGAGGCGGACGTGCGCCGTCGCGAGCATGCCGTCGTGGTAGGCGAAGCGCACGCGGTCCGCGACGAAGTGGGTCGACACCAGGCGGGCGCGCACGACCACCGCCGGGCCGATGTCGCCGAGGCCCTCCGCGACCGGCCCCAGCGTGCGGTGCAGCTCCGCGGGGCCGATGATCTCCTCGCCGACGGTGTCGATCACGAGGTCGTCGTAGGCGTGGGGGAAGCCGGCGATCTCCAGACGAAGCGGCATGCCGCGCGCGAGCATCGGCCGGTCGCTGCCTGGCAGGATGGCGACGAGCTGCAGCTCGTCGGCCGCCTCGACGAGCGACGCCACGATGTCACCCGGGGCGACGGCCTGACCGACGCGGACGCGCAGGTCGCCGACCACCGCGGGGTGCGGCGCCCGGACCAGCAGCGACTCGCGGCGGTCCTCGGCCTCGTCGAGCTGACTCCGTACGCCGCGGAGCGCCTGGCTGGCGGCGGCGTCGTCCTCGTCGCGAAGGTGGTCGCGCAGGGCCCCGTCGAACTCGCGCTGCAGGCGGGAGCTCGCGGGCTCGGGATCGTGGAGTCGCGCCAGGATCGCGCCGGCCTCGACGCGATCGCCGGCGCGCACCATGACCTCGGCGATGGTGCCGGGGCGGCCCGCCGTGAGCTCGGTGCGGCCGACGATCCGCACGATCGCGGGGCCGGTGCTGTAGTGCTCGATCCGGCCGAAGCCGGCGTAGAGCGCAGCCACGAGGACGAACAGCAGCACGGAGACGTACGCCGCGCGGACCCAGCCCGGGACGATGCGGAGGACGTCGCCGCTGACGTGCCGACGCGCGTGGCCCTCGAGCGCCTCGGGTCGGAAGAGGGGGGCGTCGGCCTCCGCCGCGAGCCCGGCGGCGTTCTCGAGCTGGAGCGCGAGCTGGTGGATCGCCGGGCCGCATGCGCTGGCGAGGGCGCAGAGTCGGTCGCGCTCGCCGTCGTCGAAGGGCGCCGCGGTTCGGCGGCGCACCGCGACGAGCACGGCGTGCACCTCGCGGTCCGGGCCGACCACCGGCACGGCGAGGAGGCGCTCGGCGCCGCGGCCCGCAGGATCGTCGACGGCCGCGCAGAAGCGTGGATCGGATCCGGTGTTCCAGACGCAGACCGAGCGCGCGGTCCGGGCGACGAATCCGACGAGCCCACGGTTCGCGCGCGCCTCGGCCTCGGGGCAGGCCTCGCCGTGGCGCCACAGCTCGCCGAGGCCGGCGTCGTAGAACCAGCAATCGGCCCGGTCGCCCCCGGCGAGCTCGCGCACCGCCATCCCCACGTGCGCGGCCGCGTGGCCCAGATCGGCCTGGGCCGCCAGCCCGCGCGCCGCGGTGAGGACCCGGTGCAGATCGTGGGCGGCCTCGGCGGTGGTGGCCTGTGCAAGCGGCGGCGGCACCTCGGCCGCGGCCGCCAGGCCGGAGCTGCGCGCGAGCGCGGCGTCGATCAGCGCCCGGAGATCCGCGGGGGCGACGTCCTGTGTGACGCTGAAGAACGTGTCGTCGTGCGCCGGCGCGCCCGCGTGCGTGGTCAGCACGACGACGCTCGGCGCAGGGGTCCCCGCGTGCGCGACGAGGGTCCGGAGGGCGTCCGCGCCGAGCCGCGCGCCGAGCACGAGCACACGCGCGTCGGGCAGCTCTTGGATCGCCGCATCGCCGCCGTCGACCGTGCGCAGCCAGAACGCGTCGCGCAGGGCGTCCAGCACCCGCGGGGGGCAGGACACGGCGAGCACGGGCCCAGGCGGCGTGTTCAGGCGGTCCGTGACACGCCTCCGATCCGAGGCGGCATCCGTGACGGCATCTGCGGCTGCGCCGAAAGCAGCGCGGCGGCCAACAGCTCGTAGCAGCGCATCCGCTCGGGCACCGTGCGGCCGACGTCGTGGATGATGATCTCGTCGACGCGGTACCGGTGCGCGAGCTCCTGCAGCTGCTCGGCGCACTGCGCCGCCGAGCCGAGGACGTTGAGCGTCGCGCCGCGCAGGTCGATCGCCGCGCGCTGGCGGGCGTGGATCTCCTGGGCCTCGCGCTCGGTGTCCGCGCAGATGACCATCGCGCAGATCGCCGCGGTCGGCTCGCCGTCGGTGAATCCGTCGAGGTAGCCGGCGACGACGTCGGGGTCGACCCGCGGGGTGTGGAAGAGGCTGTAGCAGAACGCCGTGCGGTGCAGGACCGCGGCGTCGCGGCTGCGGGAGCTCGCGCCCAGCAGCCATGGCCGATCGATCGTGACGTCGGCCGGCAGGGGGATCAGCGGATCCTCCCCCGGCGTCAGGTGCTCGGGGCGGCGTCGGACGAAGTCCAGCAGCTCGAGCATGCTCGCGGTGGCGTCGCGGCCCGCGGTGCGATTGCGCAGCGCCGTCATCGTGGGGCCACCGCCGGCGATGCCGAGATCGATGCGGTCCGGGTGGAGCGCCGCCAGCATTCGATAGTCCGAGGCGACGTCGAATGGATCGTGGTGGCCGACCAGGACGCCCGCCGAGCCCACCCGGATGCGCGACGTGTTCGCCGCGAGGTGGCCGATCATCAGCGTCGCCGTGCCCCACGAGTCCCCCAACGATTGGTGCTCGCCGAGCCAGTAGCGCGAATATCCCCACGCCTCAGCAGACTGCGTCGCGCGCAATGTCTCGTTGATCGCGGTCCACGAGGGCCGACCCCAGCGCCTACCGCCGAAGTCGAGGATTCCGAGCCGTCTGAGTCCGGTCATGGGGACGTGTCCTGTGGTCGCAGAGTGGACGGAGCCCCTTTCGGGGCTCCGCCGAAGGATCGAGCGGGCTAGGGTTGGGGGTTGATCACCGAGGTGAAGTTGCCGGTCCCGGGACACGCCAGGCAGCTGGCGCCACACGAGTGGCACGTCGCGCCGGTGTTCGCCGTCGTCGTGTACATGACGGTCGTCCCCGGGTTGACGCTGATGCTGACACCGCCCGCACCGCCGACGACCGCGCCGAGTTCCTCATCACCGAGGGTGAGGTTCTTGACGGTCTCCTTGGTGAGGATGAGTTTCTTCTTTCGCATGTCCGGTGGAGTCGAAATCGCGCGATTGTGACATGCCCCAATGATTAATATTCGCGGCGAGCGGACTCAGGTAGATCACCTGATGGGGCCACCACGCGGGGATATGAATGAACTGCCCCGGCTCGAGGGTGAAGATGCGGGGGCGCGTCTGTGCGAGGGCCGGATGGCCGACGACGCCCGCGCCCCCGGGGTCGGCGCGGAACTCCCCCGCGCGGACCGGGCAACGATCGAGGTGCACCGCCTCTGTCGGGGAGAAGACGATGAATCGCTTGCGTCCGTGGAGCTGGAAGTTGTAGTTGGGGAATGCGTCCTCGTGGAGGGTCGTGCGCTGGCCCCGGCCGCCGATCCAGATCTGCGAGACGTGCGGCCCGGGCAGCTCTCGCGGTACCGGGATCAACGGGAGGACGCCGGGCGCGATCTCCTCGGCGGCCGCCCAGATCGACACGTCCTCGTCGTCCTCGTCGTCCTCGAACATCGCGGCGCGACCGGCCACATGATCGAGGACGTCGCCGAGCCTCGCCCGCGCGCGCACCTCTCGGGCCAGGTTGTCGATGCCGCAGAGCGCTGCGCGTCGCCACAGTCGAACCGGCACCTCGCGGGCGCGCTCGGACTGGATGGCGTCCCACGCCTGCGCGGCGGTGGTGAACGTGCCGACGAAGGGCGCGACCTCGCGTGGTGGATGCATGCGCGACGGACAGACCGGCTCGCGCGATTTTGTGACGCCGCGACGTCACAACCGACGATCGGCGACTCCATCCGTGAGACCGATGGCGCAGCTCCGTTCGCATCCGACGCACCACGGCGCGAGCCCTTGGCAGGCGCCGAGCCGATTCCTCTACGGCTATCGCGAGGCCTTCGCCGCGGCCATGCGCGCTGCACCCGGCCCGGCGTTCGAGGTGCTGCGCCGCCTCGACGGGAACGATGCCGGGCGCGCCGCGTTCGATCGGGCGCGCACCGCCGACAACGGGCTCGTCCTCCCGGACGACGTCCTGTTCGCGCCGGAGGTGTTCCCCTTCGATCTGGCGCTCGGCACCTCGGGCCGCGCCGAGACCATCCGCGTGCGGGTCGAGGACGCGGAGACCCTCGCGGGCCTCCGCGCGGCGGTGGCCGGCGAGCTCGACGACGAGCGCGCCGCCGACACGTTCGCGGAGCTCGAGGACGCCGGGCTACTCGCGCCCGACGAGACCCCGCCCGTCGAATGCACACGCCCGGGGATCCATCGCCTGCAGCACGCGTCGCTGCTCTTTCGCAGCGAGACGACGACCGTGATCACGGACCCGGTGTTCACCGATGATTGGCTGTGGGCGGGGAGCCTGCCGCGGGTCGACGCGGTCGTGGTCTCGCACAGCCACGGCGATCACTTCTCGCTCGCCAGTCTGATGCAGTTCCCGCGCGACACGACGATCATCGTCCCCGTGGTGGAGCGCGGATCGATGCTGAGCGATGACATGGCCGCGCTGCTGCGCCACGCCGGCTTCGCGTCGGTCGTCGAGGCGCCGTGGGGCTCGCGCGTGCGCGTCGGCGACATCGAGATCTCGGTCTATCCGTTCTACGGCGAGCAGCCGTGGGTGGGCTTCTCCGCGCCGGTGCCGGGCCTGCGCAACGCCGGCAACACCTACGTGTTCGACGTCGACGGCCACAAGACGTGGATCCTGATCGACGCCGGCGTCGAGCACGGCGGCTCGATGATCGACGTCGCCGAGCGCGTGGCCCACGAGCACGGGGAACTCGACCTGGTGATGAGCAACCTGCGGGTGTTCCCGTGGCACCCGGGCCAGATCGACGGCTCCGGAAGGTTCCTGTTCTGCTTCCCGATCGACCGCCTCGAGGATCCGGGCTGCTGGCCGGACGGCGCGAACATCACGCTGGGGCCCGCGGGCGTCCGCGAGGTCCTGCGCGCCACGAAGGCGCGCCACTTCTTCCCGTATGCGCATTGGTGGCACGCCCCGGGGAGCGGATCGCCCCTCGTCGACGGCTATTTGCCGGAGTCCGCGATGGTCGCGAGCATCGGCTGCGAGACGCTGCCCCGGACGCGGGCGGGCGCTTGGGGCGTCGGGGACCGATTGGTATGGCGTCGCGACGGCGCGATCGAGGTCGAATCATTTCTTCGGCAGTAGAATCCGTTCTCCGAGGGTAGACAATCATGTGGCAAGCCGTCCTCAGCTCCCCGTTGCGCGCCGCGGCCGAATCGGCCGCGCGCACGCTCGTCGATGACCTGCTCCGAACCCCGCCGGACGACATCCCGGACCCGTGGTCGGCGGCGCAATGTGCACTCGTGGCCTGGGAGCACGGGCGCCTCACGGGGGATCCCCGCCATCACACGGCGGCCGAGGCGTTCGCCGATCGGGCCGCTGCGCTGGGCGCGTCCGCGACCATGGAGGCGAGGTTCATCAAGGGATTCGTGGGGGTTGGGTGGCTCTTCGAGCTGATGCAGGACTCGGCGGATCCGACCGGCCCCGACGACGACGACGCTGGCCTGGACGCCGCCGTGGCGGCGCTGGCCCAACGCGACCCGTGGCCGGGCGTCGGCTACTTCGATCTGGTGTCCGGCCTCGTCGGCGCCGGCGTGTACTTCCTGTCGCGCCCGAGCAGCCCGCAGGTGTCGGCGTACCTGGAGGCGATCGTCTATCGACTCGAAGAATCGGCGGAGTATCTCGAGGACGGAATCGCGTGGTGGGGCGCGACCGTGCTCGGGCCGGATCACGTCGTGAGCTGTTTCAACCTCGGGCTCGCCCACGGCGTGCCCGGGGTGGTCGGGTTCCTCGCGCGGGCGCTCTCGCGGGGCGTCTCGCCGCGCCGGACCCACGCGCTGCTCGAGGGGGCGGTCCGCTGGATCCTCGCGCAGCGGCTGGCGGCGGGGCCCTCGTGCTTCCCGACGTATTGCACCCCCGCGGGCCCCGACGGCCCCGCGCGGGCGGCCTGGTGCTATGGCGATCCGGGGGTCGCGCTCGCGTTGATGGCCGCGGCGTCGGCCGCCGATCGCCGCGATTGGGAGGCCGCGGCCGTCGACGTCGCGCTGGTCGCCGCGCGACGTCCCACCGAGACCACGCACGTGCTCGACGCGAGCGTGTGCCACGGCGCGGCGGGCCTCGTGCACGTGTTCAACCGCCTGTACCAGGCCAGCGGCGAGGCCCAGCTCCGCGACGCCGCGGCGCGATGGGCCGAGACCACGCTGGGGCTGCTCGCGGCCGGCCGCTGGGACGGCGTGCCCGGGTCCGGCGCGCCGCTCGTGGCGAAGCGCGCGAGCGTGCTCGAGGGCCAGGCCGGCATCGCGCTGGCGTTGTTGTCCGCGAGCGCGGAGCGGGCGCCGCTGTGGGACGCGATGTTGTTGTCCGATCTGGCCCCGGGGCCGTCTGCGCGCGCGAGGGTGGTGGCATGAACACGGTGGATCCACGATTCGAGGCATGCGGGTTCTTCGTGCTGCGCGCGCCGCTGCTGTCGGTCGATCGCTGGGCGGCGTGGAGCGACGGGCAAGACCTCGCCGCGCTGCGGGCGTTCGTCCGCGCCCAGGTCGAGCGGGCGGAGGTGCGCGAGGCGATCGCGGTGGCCTCGCCGTCGCTGCTCGACGGCTTGCCTGTGTGGATCCGCGATCCGGGCTCGGAGAGCGGGCAGAAGGTCGAGCGCGCCCTGGTTCGCTACCTCTCGCGGATGGCGACGCGGCCGACACCGTTCGGCCTCTTCGCGGGGTGTGGCCTCGGAACCGTCGGCGATCGCACGGACATCCGCGTCGCCGGGATCGCAGGGCACTCGCGTCGCACGCGGCTCGACAACGACGTGCTCGATCGCCTCGGCCGCCGGCTCACGGCGTCGCCCGCGATCCGCCCGCACCTGCGGCTGCGCCCGAACTCGAGCCTCTACGAGGTCGCAGGCCGGTTTCGCTACGTCGAGCCGCAGCACGCCGAAGGCGGGCGCACGTACGACCTGGTCACGGTCGAGGGCAACGAGTACGTGTCCGCGTGCCTGGCCCGCGCCAAGGGCGGCGCGACCGCCCTCGAGCTCGTCGCCGATCTGGTCGAGCGCGATCCCGAGGTCACGCCCGAGGAGGCGCTCGCGTTCGTCGGCAGCCTCATCGACAGCCACGTCCTGGTGTCGGAGCTCGAGCCCGCGGTCACGGGCACCGAGCCGATCCACGGCATGATCGCCGAGCTCGAGCGCGCCCTCGTGGCGCCCGAGGTCGTCCGGACGCTGGCGGACGTCGAGCGCACCCTCGGGCGCGTCGACGCCGAGCTGCCGTTCCGCCCGCAGGCCGAGCAGTACGTCGAGGTCGCGCAGCGGATCGCGGCGCTCGGCGAGGCCATCGATCCCAAGCGCCTCTTCCAGGTCGACATGCAGCTCGGCCTCGAGCACGCCACGCTCGATCGTCGGGTGATCGACGAGCTCGTCGAGGCGGCCGCTCTCGTCGCGCGGTGCTGTCCCGAGCCCGAGGAGCAATTGCTGCGCCGGTTCGCCCAGGATTTCGAGGCCCGCTACGAGCGGCGCGAGGTCCCGCTGCTCGAGGCGCTCGACGAGGACTGCGGGATCGGCTTCGGCAAGCTGCGCGCCGAGGGCAACGACCCCGAGGCGATGCTGGCGGGAATTCACCTGCCGGCGCCGCGCGGTGAGGCCCACGGACGCACGTGGGGCGCCTTCGAGGAGATGCTGCTGCACAAGCTCGAGGCGCGCGAGCCCGCGGCGCGGGAGATCCGACTCGAGCCCGCCGACCTCGCCGGGCTCCCGCAGCGCGCCGTGGACCTCCCGGATGCGTGCGCGCTCAACGTGACCTTCGCCGCCGCCGATGCCGATGCGATGGCGCGCGGCGAGTACCGGGCGCTGCTGCACCTCGTCGACGGGCCGTCGGGGGCCAACTGGCTCGGGCGCTTCTGCCACGCCGATCCGGCGCTCCGCCGACAGGTCGAGGAGTCGCTGCGCCGCGAGGAGGCCCTGCGTCCCGACGCGGTGTTCGCCGAGATCGTGCATCTGCCCCAGGGCCGACTCGGCAACGTGCTGCTGCGGCCCACGCTGCGCCGCTACGAGATCCCCTACCTCGGACGATCGGGCGCCGCGCAGGACCACCAGATCTTGCCCGAGGATCTGGTGGTCACGGTGTGGGACGGCCGCATCGTGCTCAAGTCGAAGCGGCTGCAGCGCGAGGTGATCCCGCGGCTGTCGAGCGCCCACGCCCATTCGTCGCCGACCAACCTCGGGGTCTATCGATTCCTCGGCGCGTTGCAGTCCGGCGGCCGCTCGCCGCGGACGTCGTGGAGCTGGGGCGCGCTCGATGCCCGCTCGACGTTCCTGCCGCGCGTGACGATGGGGCGGGTCGTGCTGTCGCTCGCCCGTTGGGCCCTCAAGCCGCGGCACCTCGCTCCGCTCGACGCCCGGACGCGGGAGGGCCGGTGGGACGCGATGCAACGGCTGCGGGCGTCGTTGCTGCTCCCGCGGCGGGTCTGCGTCGCCGACGCGGACAATCTGCTGTCCGTCGATCTCGACAATCCACTGTCGGTCGAGAGTGCGGTGCAGCTCCTGCGGACACGGCCGGCGGCGAACCTGGTCGAGATGTTCCCCGAGCCCGGCGAGGCGTGGTTGCAGAGTCCCGAGGGCGCGCTGACCCACGAGATGATCATTCCGATCGCGCGTGTGGCCCCGGCGGCCGCGCGGGTGACCGAACCGGCCCCGTGGCTGCGCCCGGCGTCTTCGACCCCGGTGCAGCGGCTGTTCCTCCCGGGCTCGCGGTGGTTGTACGTGAAGCTCTACGCCAGTCCGCGGTCGTGCGACGCGGCGCTGCTGGAGCTCGCGCCGCTCCTGCGCGCGCTGGTCGATCGCGGCGACGTGCGGCGATGGTTCTTCCTGCGCATGGGCGACACCATCGGCTGGCATCTGCGCCTGCGCCTCGAGTCCACCGCGGGGGAGATGCCACCCGAGGTGCTCTCGCAGATCCGCGAGCTCGTCGGCCCGCTGCTCGAGGATCGGCGGGTGTGGCGGATGCAGGTCGACACGTATCACCGCGAGGTCGAGCACTGGGGCGGGCCCGAGGGTGTGCAGCTGGGCGAGGACGTCCTCGCGATCGACAGCGAGGCCGTGCTCGCGATCCTCGAGGCGTACGGCGACGATCCGGCCGCGCTGGCCGAGGCGCGGTGGCAGCTCGCGCTCCGCGGCGTCGACGGACTGTGGCGAGGGCTGGGGCTCGACACCCGAGCGCGGCTCGATCTGGCCCTGCGCTGCCGCGCCGGGTTTGCCCGCGAGTTCGGCGTCGGAGACCGTCAGGAGCACCAGCTCAGCACGCGGTTCCGACGGGTGCGCGCGAACCTCGAACGCGTGCTCGAGGCGCCGTCGCCGTGGCCCGCGGGCGAGCTGGCGATGCGTCGACGGGACGACGCACTGGTGCCCGTGTTCGCGCAGCTGCGCGAGCTGGAGCGCGCGGGGGTGTTGGCGCGGCCGCTGCTCGACCTCGCCGATCGCGTCTCGCACCTGCACGTCAACCGGATACTGCGGTCGATGCCGCGCGAGCAGGAGTTCGTCGCCGTCGACCTCCTCGCTCGGCACTACCGCTCGGCGATCGGGCGTGGCAAGGCGAAGCACGGTGCCAGATCGCGTGACGACGCCGCCTGAGGTCGTGGTGGCGCGCCAGCGGAGCGGCAGCGACTCGGCTCGCCCAGCGGGCACGTTCCCCGCGTGGGATCCGGTCTGCGAGCGCCCCGATCTGGGCCGCGATCCTGGGTTTGCGATCGAATCGCCACTGGGCTGGTGTTCCCGGTGGCACGCGGTCGCCGAGCGCTCGGCGACGCGGCGCCGACTCCTTGCCCCGGCCCGGGATTGCGGCGACGATCCTCGGCATGCGTCTTCTGCGGGTCGTGCGTTGGAGGTTGGGGGCGGCGGCGACGGCCGCCCTCGTCGGTTGCTTCTCCGAGGCGGGGGACGTCGCCCCGGCCGGAACGAGCAGCGATGGCACGGGCGCGGACACGGCCTCGGTCGGCTCGAGCTCCGGTGGACCGCTCACGACGACGACGCAGGCCGATGTCACGGGCGGCTCGTCCTCCTCGAGCGGCTCGGAGTCGTCGGCGCCCATGGAGTCGTCGTCGTCGGCGGAGGAGGGCAGCAGCTCGACCGGCGAGGCGCCGCTCGACTGCGAGTGCCCGGTCGGCGCGGTGGTCTGCGAGGGCTTCGAGGGGGCGGGCATCCCTGCCGGCTGGACGCTCCAGTCGGGCTCCGACTCACCCGATGCGGCGCCCTCGATCGAGGCCGCGTACTGCGGCGAGCAGAGCTTCCCGGCGGCCATCACCGGCGATGGCTACACGATGCTGAACACGGAGCCCGAGTTCGCCTTGGTGTCCGAGGGGCCGGTCTCGGTGTCGTTTCGCTTCCGGATCACGGACGGTTGCTTGGACGCGTCGACGCGGGCATTCGCGGTGTCTCTGCTCGACGGCTCCGCGCTCGACTATCAAGTGAGCGTGCTCGTCGGCGGGGACGAGGGCATCGCGCTGCAGTTCAACACGTCGGAGAACCAAGGGGCTCCGAACGGGCTCGACCTGCCCGCCCTCACTCCGGGGCAGTGGCATCGGCTCCGACTCGATTTCGACGGGCTCGCCGCGCTGGCTACGCCGAACATCTTCGTCGCGTTCGACGGTGCGGAGGCGATCGACGCGCCGGCGGGACCGCAGATCCCCGACGCGGGGTACGACGAGATCCGGCTCTCGGCGGGACCGTACCGCTTGAACACGGGGGTCGAGGGCGGGTGTGAGATCGCCTACGACGACGTTTGGTTGTTTTCTCCGCGGTGACGGGGCGGGCACGGGCACGGGCACGGGCACGGAGCAGCGTTCTTCCGAACGCTGCTACCGCTCCACATGCCACGCCGGCGCCGCCGCGGCTTCGGCCTCGGCGAACAGTCGGCCGGCGCGGACGCCGAGGCGGAAGTGCACGCCGCAGCCGTCGTGGTAGCCCTCGGTCTCCACGTCGGCGCACTGCGTCGACGCGAACAACATCGCGACGACGCGCTCGGCCTGCGTGCGTGACAGGCCGTGCACCGCGAGCACCGGCATGCCGTCGCCGTCGGTGTCGTGGGCCCGCGCGGTGCCGGTCGTGCCGTCGACGACGAGCTCGAGGGCGAGGGACGGGCCGTCGGTGGCGGGGGCCGGGCCGAGCAGGTGCGCGAGGCGACCGAACACGAACGGCGTCTCGCGGGCGCCGCACCACCGCCAGTCGATGCTGCCGTCGTCGATGCCGTCGTGCAGCGCGAGCAGGGCGGCGGGGGTGAGCGGGCCGAGCTCGGGCACGACCGCGTACTCGCCCTCGATCGCGGTGGCGATGCTGCCCCACGCGACGTCGGCCCCCGCGCGCAGCACCTCGACCTGCTGCGCCCACAGCTCGGGGTCGTCGGCGAGTCGGGCGAGCAGGGGACGCGAGAGATCGACCTCGAGCGGGCGGACGTCGTCGATCGCGGCGGCGCTCCAGAAGTCGAGGTAGCGCAGCGCCACGCCGTCGACGACCGCGCGCGTGGTCGGCTCGGCCTCGAAGCACGCGAGGGCGTCGGTGCTCGCCTGTCGCGTGAGCGCGACCAGGGGCGCGAGGAGCTCGAGCGCGGCGAGCTCGGCCCGCTGCACGACGATCCGCGGCGCGCCCAGGACCTCGGTGAGGCGCGTGACGGCGTCGATCCGCTCGAGCGCGGTGAGCAACAACCGCCGCGGTCGCAGGCCGACGAGCTCGCGATCGGACTCGCGGATCACCACCTCGGCGATGCTGCGCACGCTCGCCTCGGCGGCGGCGTCCGGCGCGAGCTTGCCCAGCTGCCCGAACGCCGCGCGCACACCCCGTGCGAAGCGGTGGGGGTGGAGGGCGTCGGCGAGTTCCATGTCCCGGGAGTCTAGTCCACGGCGTGGCGCTGCGTGAGGGGGGCGTGCGCTCGTCGCGTCACGCCTCGGCGTCGGCGGCGTCGACGTGCGCCACGATCGCCGCGTTGACGCGCTCGGCGTGCGTCAGCGGGCCCATGTGGCC
>LNFB01000052.1 GCA_001464385.1 Deltaproteobacteria bacterium Ga0077550
GCCCGCCCGCGAGCAGGAGCGTCGGCGCGGCGATCCCCGCGTACGCCGCGGCGGGGGTGCGCTCGCCCATCAGCGCCATGTCTCTTGCGCCTGCGGGGACAACCCGCGCCAGCCGCCGGGTCCGTTCCAGTAGTCGATGAACGCCTCGAACCACGCCGCGTCGCCGCCGCGCACGGGATCGGTGAACACGGGATCCCGCTCGGCCCGCGCGAGATCGGCGAGGCCCTCGCGATCGTCGGCCGCGTACAGCACTCCGAACGCGACCGGATCGTACACGGCCAGCGATCGCACGCGCTCGGGGTGTCGGCGCGCGAGCGTCAGCGCGAGCAGCCCGCCGTACGAGTGGCCGACGAGGTGGACCTGCCGGGCGAGCGCGGCGATGCGCTGCTCGAGGGGCCGGACAGGACCTCGCGCAGCGTGACCTGGGCGCGGCTCGCCTCGATCGCGCGGGGATCTCCGCGCAGCCGCGACGCGCGGTGCACCTGGATGGCCAGGCCGGGGTAGCGGCGCGCGAGGTGGGCGCGCAGGTCCTCTGCTGCTGCCCGCGTGTGCTCACCCGCGGTCGACACCTCGTCGAGCACGAGCCTGCGCGGGCCATGCAGCGCGACCTCGTGGATGCCTCGGGCCGCGTCGTCGCCCTGCACGTACACCGAGACGTGCGCGTCGCTCGAGGCGTGCAGCGTGGCCTCGTGATCGAGGCACGGCAACAGCGGGATCGACAGCGACGCCCCGAGGTCGACGCGGTACGACTTCACCGCGAGCACGCGGTACGCGGGGGCGAAGCCGGCGAGGAAGCCGTGCCAGTCGACGTCGGCCACGGCCCGACGGTAGCACTTCCCCTTCCGTTCGCCGTGTCCGGGTCGACGACGTCGAGTCACCTGGCCGTGACATGCCGAGCGTAGCCATGGAGGGTCTCGCCCGCCGTGCCCCGCCCCTTCGCGTCCCCGCTTCGTGCCGCGCCGTGCTCCGGACTGGGTCTCGGCGTCGCGTTCGTCCTCGGGGCGTGCGCGCCGGTGGAGACCGATCGCGAGGCGTGGTTGCGGCACACGCTGGTGCTCGACAACCAGGATCTGCTGGAGCGCGAGCCGGCGCTGACCGCCGGCAAGTTCGCGAAGATGTCGGAGTCGCCGTTCGCGTTCCTCCGCGGCAGCGCCGGCCAGTTCGCGCGCGACGTCTTCGAGCCGGGCGGCGCCGGACTGCATCGCTGGGCCTTCGTCGAATCCGGGCCCGACGACGTGGCGCTCGTGGGCGACGCGCACCCCGAGAACGTCGGCACCTTCCGCCGCGGCAGCGGCGAGCTCACGGTCGACTTCGACGACTTCGACGCGGCGACCTACGGCCCGTTCGAGTTCGACGTCCGACGCCTCGCCCTCGGCCTGTGGATCGCGTGCGAGCAGGCCCGCGCGCTCCTCGAGGACCAAGCGGAGGATGCATCGGTGCTGCGGAGCTGTGGGGCGGTGACCACCGCCGTCCCCCGCGGGTATGCCGACGAGGTCGCGGCGATCGCCGTCGACCCGACGGCGGCGATCATCGTCCGCGAGGATGCCCCGCCCGGGGTGATCCTCGCCGACCTGCTCGCCGAGGCCCGCGAGGACGGCGACGCCGGCAAGTCGCTCGCCGAGTACACGCGCATCGAGGACGACGCTCGCACCCCGTTCGTCGGCGACGTCGCACCGGCGCGCCTGGTCGCCGAGGGGCCGCACGCGCAGCTCGTGTACGAGGACTCGGTCCGCGCGGTCGATGCCCCGACGCTCGCGCGTCTGCGGCGGTTGATCGCGGCGTCGGCCGCGACCCGCGTCGACGACCGCCTCGATGCCGGCGCCGTCCTCGGCGCCACCGTGCGCCTCGGCGCCGGCGTCTCGAGCTATCCCCTGGCGCGCTGGTATGTGCTCGTCGATGGACCCACTGCGGCCGTCGACGACGACGTCCTGCTCGAGGTCAAGGAGCTCCGCGATGCCGTGGTGCTGCCCGGCGCTCGGCGTCCGATCGACGCGCCGTTCGACGGCAACGGCCCCCGCGTCGTCGGGCTGCAGCGGGAGCTGCAGGGCTTCGTCGACGACGACCCGTGGCTGGCGTTCGGCGACGAGGGGGCGGTCGACTTCCGCATCCGCGAGCGGACCGGCTACCAGCGGGGCTTCGCGGTGGATGACCTCGCACCCGCCCTCGCCGAGGGGATCTGGACGCCCGAGGACGTGGTCGGGTTCGCGACGATCTGCGGGCGCATCCTCGCCCGCAGCCACGCGCGCGCGCGCCGGTCCAACGGAACCATCGCGGCCGCGGCGATCGCCGAGGCGGTCACCGACGGGACCTTGCTGGTCGAGACCATCACCGCGTTCGTGCTCGACTACGGGCCCACCGTGCTCGACGACCACGCGCGCCTCGTCGAGCTGCTCGCGATGCACGGGCCCACCCTGGGGTACCGATGATGCTCGTCGCGTTGCTGCTCGCGCTCGACGTGAGCCCGGAGCCGCCGCCCGCGGTCGCGCCGTCGGGGCAAGGGCCGATTCAAGCCCCGGCGCCACCGGAGCCGACCGAGCCACCGACGCCGCCAGGGCCGAAGGCCGCGCCGAAGCCCCGTTGGGCCGCATCCGGCCCCTGGGTGCCCAACGCCTGGCCGACGCGGCAGGTCTGCGGCCTCGATCCCGTCGACGCCCCGTGGTGCCTCTTGGTCCGCGCCGACGTCTTCACGGGCGCGCGGGTCGGGACCATCGGCGGCGCCCAGCAGGGCGAGTTCCGCCTCGATCGCGCCGAGGCGGCGACGGGTCTGCTGTGGAAGCCCGCGACGCGCCTCGAGACCGGGGGCATCGTCGCGATGGAGTCGATCCGTTCGGCGGGCCCGCAGAGCGTCACGGGGATCGACGGCGACAGCCTCGTCGTGCGTCTGCTCGAGGCCTACGGGCACGCCGCCGCGCACTTCGGCCCCATCGACGTCGGCCTGCGCGCGGGTCTGATCCCCGAGCGGTGGATCGAGCAGGTCGAGAAGGGCTACGACACCCGGGGCTTCGACGCGCTGGCCTCCGATCGCGTGCGCATGTTCGATCGCGCGGACATCGGCGCGAGCGTCGTCGTCAGCGGCTGGGACTCCCGCGTCGACATCGACCTCGAGGTCGTCAACGGCGAGGGCCGGGCGCAGCGCGAGCGCAACCGCGGCAAGAACACGACCGCGATGCTCACGGTGCGGCCGGTCCTGCGCGAGCACGCGTCCGGCCCCATCGTGCTCGCGCTGCACGGTGGGTTCCGCGACGGCTCGCTCGGCGTCGCCAGCATCGCGGATCGCCGCGGCGCCGCGGCGGTGAGCTTCGCCTCGCCATGGGTCTACGGCGGCGTGGAGTACGTCCATGCCCTGGGCTACGGCGGCCGCGGGGACCTCCGCGCGAACGCCCTGGGCGCGTGGGTCTCGGGGCGGATCCTGCCGCGGTGGCTCGGCGCCATGGCCAAGTACGACCGCGTGGTCTTCGACCTCGGCGCGAAGGACAGCGCCATCCACGTCGTCGGCGGCGCGGTGTTCTCCGACGTGTTCGAGCACGTCGATCGCAACCGCCGACGCGTGCGCGTCTACGCCGGCTACCAGTACGAGGGCTACGGCCGCGCGGCTGCCCCGCTGCCGGGGGCGACCACGGCCCAGGACGCCCATCGATTCCTGCTGCAGCTCGAGCTGCGCGGCCTCGCCCGGATCGGGCCCGGCCGACTCACGTCCACGGAGGCACGCCCATGACCCGCTCCACCCTCGTCGCCGTCGTCGCCGTCGTCCTCGTCTCGATGTGCGCCGCGTGCAGCGGCGCCACCACCAGCGCCGACGGGCCGGACAAGACCACGACGGGCGGCGACGTGGTCTGCGGCGACGCGATCGCCGACGGCGACGAACCCTGCGACGGACCCGACCTCGCGGGGGTCGACTGCGCGGACCTCCCCGGCTTCGACGCCGGTGTGCTGGCGTGCCTCGCCGATTGCAGCGCCTTCGACGTCTCGGCGTGCACGGCGGATCCCCTCGCGGCCGTGGTGCGGATCAACGAGGTCACCTCCACCGAGATCGTCGAGGGCGCCTACGCCGGGGCGGGTGACGCGGTCGAGCTTTACAACGCCGGGATGGCGCCGGCGGATCTGTCCGGTCTGCGGCTCTCCGACGACGCCGGCTTCGCGGACGACAAGACCTACGTGTTCCCGCCGGGCCTCGTGCTCGCGGCGGGTGCGTTCGTGGTCGTCACGAAGCGCGACGATGTCACCGGCGAGGGCGAGTACACCTTCGGCATCAGCGACAGCGACCCCGAGTCGATCGTCCTCGGCGACCCGAACGGATCGGTCCTCGACGAGGTCGCGTTCTCCGGCGCCGATGCGCTGGTCTCGTGGTGTCGCCTGCCCGACGGCGCGGACGCGTGGCAGGCGTGCGCGCGGAGCTTCGGCGCGCCGAACCAACCCGACGACGGGACGTCGAGCACGGGCGGCGATCCGGTGTGCGGCGACGGTGTGCGGGGCGGCGACGAAGACTGCGACGGCGACGATCTCGGCGACGTGTCGTGCCTCGATCTCGGCGAGTTCGCCGGCGGCCGTCTGGCCTGCGGCGACGACTGCACGTGGGACACCTCGAGCTGCACGCCGCTCGCGACGCGCGGCGCGGTCGCGATCAACGAGCTGTCCTCCGACGGAGACGACGCGATCGAGCTGTACAACGCTGGCGGGACCACCGTCGATCTCGCGGGCTGGACCCTCACCGACGATCTGTCGTCGCCGCGCGATCCGTACGATCCGGACACCGACGCCAACCGCCTCGAGTTCGCGCCCGGCGCGACGATCGGCGGCGGCGAGTTCCTCGTGATCCTCGCCGGTGACCCGCCGATGCACCCCTTCGGGCTCGGGGCCGGCGGCGATGCGGTCGCCCTGCTCGATGCCGAGGGCGCCGTCGTCGACTTCATCGAGTACGGCGCCGACGAGGCCGCGGTGTCGTACTGCCGGGTGCCCGACGGCCCGTTCGGCGACTGGGAGCCGAACTGCACGCCGACCCCCGGCGAGCCCAACGCGCACTGACGCGGTGGCGTCACCGCGCCCGGAGGCGCACGTTCAGCTCCGACGGCCCGACCGTGAACGCGTAGACCTCGCGGACCTCCTCGGCGCTGCCCACCCGCTCGACGTCGAAGCTCCGGTACAGCGTCGCGAGCAGCACGCGCATCTCGACGAGGGCGAGGGACCGACCCGGGCAGATCCGCGGGCCCGATCCGAAGGGCATCGACGCGGCGGCGTCGTGCACCCGATCGGAGCGCTCGATCCAGCGGGAGGGGAGGAACTCGAGCGGCGCGTCGAAGTGCTCCGCGTCGGTGGCGGCGATGCGGCCGAGCAGGACGATCGGCGTGTCGGTCGGGATGTGGAGGTCGCCGAGCGTCGTGTCGCGGTTGGCCTGGACGAAGTTGACCGGGGCGACCGGCCGCAGGCGCATCGCCTCGTGGGCGATCGCCGTCGCGCGGTCGAGGCGGTTGGCGACGTCGAGGTCGCGCGGCACCACGTCCGACCCGAGCTGCTCGTCGAGCTGGGCCCGCAGCGCGGTGACCTCCGTCGGGTGGTCGCACAGCAGGTGGATCGCCCACGCGACGCTGTTCGCGGTGGTGTCCTCGCCGGCGAGGAGCATCGTCATCGCGTTGCCGAAGAGGATCTCGTCCGCGAAGGGCTCGCCGTGCTCGTCGCGGCCGGCGACCATCGACTCGAGGAAGTTCTCGGGCTTGCGCGTCGGATCGGCCGCGAGCTTGCGGCGCGCCTCGGCGACGAGCTCGGCGATCCAGACCCGCAGCGCCGCGATGGCGCGATCGACCCGCCGATCGGCGGGCAGGCGGATCCATCGCCAGTAGGGGAACATCGAATTGAGCCGGCGAGCGAACGTCGGGAACACGAGGCTGAGCTCGCGCTGGATGACGTCTTCGCCGCCCTCGAGCGTGTTGAGATCGCAGCCGAAGGCCAGCGCCGTGGTGACGTCGACGGTGAAGCGCATGAGGTCGTCGGGCATGTCGACGATCTGTCGCGTCGCCGCGGCGCGGGCCCAGCGGGCGTGCAGGCGCGCGGCGACCTTGGCCAGCGTCGCGTAGAAGCCCCGCAGGTGCCGCTGCGAGAGGGCCTCCATCGCGAGCCGTCGCTGCGGTCGCCAGGCCGACCCCTCGACGCTGAACACCCCCGCGACCCCGAGCTCCGCGAACACCGGCTCGACCTGCGCGTCGCGGCGGAAGGTCTCGGGTCGATCGCGCAGCGCCTGCTCGATCATCGTCGGGTCGGAGACCACGACGAACGCCCTCGGGCCGGCGCGGAGGCGATAGACCGGCCCGTACGTCCGTGCCCAGTCCTCGAGCGCGAGGTGCAGGCGCGGGACCTCGAGCTCGAGCGCGCTGCCGATCCAGGGCAGCCCCTCGGGCCCGGGCAGCTCGGCGATCGTCCGCGTCGCCGCCCCGCGCACCTCGGCGAGCGGCGCGACGTCGACGAAGAGGCCCTCGTCCCGGCGCTCGGACGGACACGCCCGCAGGCAGTGCGACCCACCCTCGCGTCGGCCCGTCGCCGCGTCGAAGCGCCAGCGGTGGTTGCGGCACACCAGCGCATCGCCGTCGAGCTCCCCCTCGCCGAGCAGCGCGCCCTGGTGCGGGCAGCGGCCCTCGTACACGCGCAGGCCGCCCGACGTCCGCACCGCGACGAGGTCGACGCCGTCGGCCGACAGCGCGAACGGCCCATCGCCGACGAACTCGCCATGACTCGCCCGGGCCCAGCGGATCGTGCGAACGGGATCGGTCATCGTGGGCGCGCATCGTATCACCGACGCGCGGGTCGCAGATCCTGCCCGCGGTCAGGCCGCGGTGCTCGCGGCGGGTTCGATCTGCGCGAACACGACGACCTGGTTCTTGCCGAAGTGCTTCGCGCACTTCGGGCACGTCGCGTAGAAGAAGTAGGCCTTCTCGACGCGGTGGCCCATCGCCTCGACGTGGCGATACATCTCGGTCGTCCACCGCCCGAGGTCGCGGTAGGGGCCCTCGAACAGCTTGGTCACGAACCGGCCCGACAGCCGCACCGTGGTCGTGCCCGGGACCTCGCGGTCGACGGCGACGTAGACGTCCGAGCCCCACGGGGAGACCTCCTCGGTGAGCCACAACGGTTGCTCCGGGTACGCGGCCGCCTCTTCGATCGCCGCGTGATCGCGGCTGATGACCGATCCGAAGTTCAGCGGGATGTGCAAGAAGGCCCGCATGTGGTCCTTCAAGAACGGCTTGTCCCGCCACTCGAAGACCTTGTCGTCCCAGACCGCGGGATCCAGGCGCGCGCAGCAGTGGGTCTCGGAGTTGTCGTAGTTCGTCTCGGCGAGCTTCATGGCGGACCTCCGTTCGGGATGCGTCCCTCCAGCCTGTCGTCGAGCTGCCGCGCCGGCGAGCGCACGCGTTGCACAGGCGGCGTCGGAACGAGGCGACGCGTGCGGGCACGCCCCACGGATGTCGACGCCGTCAGATCACGACCGCGAGCCGCGTGAGCCCCACGCTGAATTCGTCGTTCTCGCCGAGCTCGACCGGGCGATCGATCGGGTGATCGTTGACCCGCACGGTCTGGTCGTCGCCGAGCGGGCGCAGGTGCGGCCGGTTGGGGACGCCGCTCCACTCGAGCACCGCGTGGATCCCCGGCACGCGATCGTCGCGGAGCTTGATCTCGCAGCGGGCGCCCGAGCCGATGCGGTACGAGCCGGGCAGGAACAACCGATCGTCGAGCGTCGCGTCGGGGTGGAGCACGCGGAGCGTCGCCGCGACGGGGATGCCCATGTCGCGGTGCAGGACGAGGCCGAGGATGTTGGCCAGCGCCCCGGCGTTGGGCGGCCGCCGGCTCGGATCCTTGTCGAGGGCGCGGGCGATGCCGCGGACGAGCGCGTCGGGCAGGGCCTCGCAGCCGGGCTGCCGATCGAGCGGCACGACCGGCGCGTTCGCGTGGGCGCGCAGCCACTGCGCCGGCTCGTTGCGCAGGTCGTACTTCACCTGGCCGAGGGATCGATCCGTGAAGAACGGCGCGCGGGCCGACAGCAGCTCGTAGAGGATCATCGCCAGGCTGTAGACGTCCGACGCCGGGGTCAGCACGCGGGTCTTCAGCTGCTCGGGCTGGCTGTAGTGCGGCGTGCCGACCACGAGGTGCGCGTCGCTGGCGTTGACGCCGACCACGGGCGTGCCGTCGAACGATCGCGCCAGGCCGAAGTCCAGCATCTTGATCTGCCCGTCGGTCTCGACGAAGACGTTCTCGGGCTTCACGTCGCGGTGCACGATGCCCATCGCGTGGGCCTCGGCGAGCCCGAGGCACGCCTGGTGGACGATCGTCACCGCCTGGGCCGGGTGCAGCGGCGCGTCGAAGTCGTGCCACACGTCGAGGCTGCTGCCCTGCAGCAGATCCATCAGGAGATAGATGTGTCCGTCCGGCCGCAGCCCGCAGTCGAAGGTCCGCACGACGTGCGGGTTGGTCAGCGTCCGGAGGATCGTGATCTCGCGGAGGGCCCGCTGCGCCTGATCGCCCGCGGTCACCGGTTCGCGCGTCAGCTTGAGCGCGAGCCGGTGATCGTGCCCCGGCACCTCGACCTCGTACACCCGCGCGAAGGAGCCGACGCCGATGACGCGTACGATTCGTATGGTGCCCGCGTAGACATCACCGGGCTCGAGGTCGAGCGGCATGGGGCGTTGGGTCAACGTACCACGTCGCGCCGGGACGCGGGTCCGGCGGCCTTGCGGCGTCGGCGGGCCCCGAGAGGGACCTCGCGCCCCGTGCCTGTGATAAGGCTCGGGGCCCATGGACCCGACGCCGCTGCACCAGCTGAGCGCACCCGAGCGTGCCCGCCGATTCGGCGCGATCCGCCTCCTCGCCACCGACGTCGACGGCACGCTGACGAAGGGCAACGGGCTCGATCCCGAGGTCGTCGCGCAGATCGCTCGGCTGTGCGCGCGCGGCATCGAGGTCGTGCCCGTCTCGGGGCGACCGGCCGGCGAGGTCCAGGGCCTGGTGCGCTACCTGCCGGGCGTGCGGCGGGGCATCGCGGAGAACGGTCAGGTCGAGGTCGTGCCCGATCGCCCCGTGCGCTGGCTCGCCGAGGCCTCCGATCGTCCGGCGATCCACGCCCTCGCCCTCGAGATCGGCGCGGACGCGGGGCTCGAGCTCCGGATCACCGCCGACGATCGCTTCCGCGTCGGTGACGTCGCGTTCGAGCGCGACGGGGCGAGCGACGCTGCGCTCGCGGCACTGATCCCGGCCACGCGCGCGCGCGACCTCTTCCTCACCTGGTCCAACGTGCACATCCACTTCACGACGATCTCGCCCGACAAGGGGGCCGCGCTGCTCTCGGCGGCCGGGGTCGACGGTCACGAGATCGCGACGATCGGCGACGCGCCCAACGACGCGGGCCTGTTCGTCGCGGGCCGCTTCGGCGCGACGATCGGCACCGCGGACGTGCTCCGCCAGCGCGCCGTCATGCCGGCGATGCCCGAGTTCGTGACCGAGTCGACGGAGTCCGAGGGCTTCCTCGAGCTCGCGCGACTGCTGCTCGGGGCCCAGCCGTAGCGGCCGACCGGACGGACCGCAGGCGCAGCCGCGGCGCCGTTCGGGGGCCGAGCGCAGTCCCCGCCTGCATGCACCCGGGCCCAATCGGTGGTCCCGGTCACCGCTGGCGACGGCGTCGAGCGTTCGGCCACGAGGGCGGCTTCACGAAACTTTGCACGCGCCCGCAAACCCCCGCGGCCGTCCCCGTGTCTCACGCGTGGCGAGCCCGCCCCGGCTTGCTACCATCGCCGCGCGCGCACGCCCGTCGGCGCCCCGACCCGCGCCCCCCGATCCTCGATGCGCTCTCCGTTCCCATCGCCGCTGCTCGCCTGGTTCCTCCCGCTCGCCTCCGCGTTGGTCCTGGCCCCCGCCTGCGGCGGCCCCTCGGGGGCCATGGCGAAGGGCACGCCCGAGGAGGACGCGGCCGAGCGCGCCGTCGCGGTGGTCACGACCACGGTGAAGTCGGGCTCGATCGACGCCGAGCTGTCGGCGGCGTCGACGATCGAGGCCGAGCGCATGGTCACGGTCCACGCCGAGTCCACCGGTCGCCTCGTCGACCTCGCCTTCGAGGAGGGGGACATCGTCGAGGCCGGGAAGGTCCTCGGTCGCATCCGCTCGGATCTCCAGAGCAGCGGGCTCGACCGCGCGTCGACCTCCTTGGCGAAGGCCAAGGCCGACCTCGACACCGCGGAGTCCCTGTTCGCGCAGAAGGTCCTCTCGAAGCAGGAGCTCGAGTCGGCGCGCCTCGCCTACAAGACGGCGACGATCGACGTCTCGGATCGCAAGCGCGACGTCCGCAACACCAAGATCGTCGCCCCGCTCGGCGGCACGATCACGGTGCGCTCCGCGAGCGAGGGCGGCTTCGTCGCCAGCGGCGCCCAGATCGCGACCATCGTCGACTTCGGCTCCCTGGTCGCGCGCGTGTACGTGCCCGAGCGCGAGCTCGATCGCGTCGCGGTCGGACGGCCGGCGGAGATCATCGGCAAGGCGGCGCTCGGCCGCCACGGCACCGGCAAGGTCAGCCGCATCGCCCCGGTCGTCGACGCGACGACCGGCACGGTCAAGGTCACCATCTCGCTGCCGCGCGAGCTCGCGGGCGTCAAGGGCTTCCTGCCCGGCATGTACGCCGAGGTGACGCTGACCACCGAGTCCCGCGCAGGCGCGACGTTGGTGCCCAAGCAGGCCCTGGTGCGCGACGACGACGAGGTCTTCGTGTTCGTCCTCGACGACACCGATCCGGCGGGGCTCCGCGCCCGTCGCACGCGCGTCGAGCTCGGCCTGGTCGACGACGTCAACGCCGAGATCGCGCGCGGCGTCGAGGTCGGCGCCGAGATCGTCGAGTCGGGTCACGCGGGGCTCAAGGACGGCGCGCTGGTCGAGCGCGTCGATGCCAGCGGCAAGCCGCTCGAGGCGACGCCCGAGGGCACCACCGCGGGCGTCGTGCGCAGCGATGGGGCGAAGACCCCCGAGGGCGCATGAGCGACGGCGAGACCCCGCGGTCGTCGACGCCGGTCGCGGGCATCGACGTGGCGGCGCTCGCCCGCAAGATGGACTTCTACCGGGTCACCACCGCGCG
>LNFB01000053.1 GCA_001464385.1 Deltaproteobacteria bacterium Ga0077550
TGCTGCCGCTCAACCTCATGCCGGACATCAGCTACCCGAAGCTGACCGTCCGCACCGAGTACCCCGGCGCCGCCCCGGCCGAGGTCGAGGACAACGTCTCGCGCCCGCTCGAGGAGCTCCTCGGCGTGGTCACCGGCCTCACCCGCATCGAGAGCATCTCGCGGGCGGGCGCCAGCGACGTCGTGCTCGAGTTCGCGTGGGACACCGACATGGACGAGGCGTCGCAGGACGTCCTCGAGAAGCTCGACGTCGCCCGGCCGAACCTGCCCGACGGCGTCGAGCAGCCGCTGATCCTGCGCTACGACCCGACGCTCGACCCAGTGCTGACCCTGTCGCTCACCGGCGAGGGCGAGCGCTACGCCGGCGAGGCGGGCCTCAAGCTGCTGCGGCGCATCGCCGACCGCGAGGTCCGGCGGCTGCTCGAGCCGGTCGAGGGCGTCGCCGCGGTCAAGGTCAAGGGCGGGCTCGAGGAGGAGATCCAGGTCGAGCTCGACGAGGGGCAGCTGCGCCGCACCGGGATCGGCGTCAAGACCATCACCGATCGCCTGGCTGCCGAGAACATCAACCTCGCCGGCGGGACCATGCGCGACGGTCGGACCCGCTACCTCGTGCGGACCGTCAACGAGTTCCGCGAGCTCGACGACATCCGCGAGATCGTCATCGTCCGCCGCGACGATCGCGACGTGCGGCTCGGTGATCTGGCCGTGGTGCGCTCGGGCTATCGCGATCGCGACGTCGTGACCCGCGTCGACGGCCGCGAGGCGGTCGAGATCGAGGTCTACAAGGAGGCCGATGCCAACATCGTCGACATGGCCTCGCGGGTCCGCGAGCGCATCGACGTCAAGCTCGCGCCGAAGCTCGAGGACGACTACGGCGCGTCGGTGACGGTGGCGGCGGATCGCTCGCGCTTCATCGAGTCCAGCATCGACGAGGTCCGCGACACCGCCATCGTGGGCGGCGGGCTTGCGGTGCTGATCCTGTTCCTGTTCCTCCGCGACCTGCGGGCGACGCTGGTGGTCGGCATCTCGATCCCGGTCAGCGTCCTCATGACCTTCGCGCCGCTCAACCTGTTCGGCATCTCGCTGAACATCATGTCGCTGGGCGGCCTCGCGCTGGGTGTCGGCATGCTTGTCGACAACTCGATCGTCGTGCTCGAGTCGATCGACCGGTGCCGCCAAGAGGGCGACGACCTGGTGCGGGCGACCGTCCGCGGCACGGCCGAGGTCGGCGGCGCGGTGGTGGCGTCGACCCTGACGACCGTCGCGGTGTTCTTCCCGATGGTGTTCGTCGAGGGCATCGCGGGGCAGATGTTCGGCGACCTCGGCATGGCGGTCGTGTTCAGCCTGCTGGCGTCGCTCACGGTCGCGCTGTTCCTCATCCCGATGCTGGCGTCGCGGCGGCGGCTCGACGAGATCGCGGCCGGGGCTGGGGTGGGCGACACCGCGGGCGTCCTGCGGGGCCTCGGCCGGTCGCTGCGCACCTGGAACTGCGTGCGCGAGCTCGGCGAGGCGCTGGGCCGCATCCGTCGCCGCCCGCTCACGGCGGTGTTCCTGCCGTACGCGCTGGTCCGCTTCGCCATCCACCTCGTGTTCGAGCTGGTCGGCAAGCTGCTGCTGCTCGTGGTCGTGCTCGGCACCGCCGCGATCGCGGGGGTCGCCTTCGCGGTGCTGCGGGTCGCGATGCTGATCGCGCGCCCGGTGCTCTGGGCCTTCGGCCTGGGGATCACCAGCATCGAGCGCGGCTACCCGCGGCTCATCCGGTGGTGCCTGCGCAACCGGGCCATCGTCTACGTCGGCTTCCTCGGCTCGATGGTGTTCATGGTCTGGGGCGCGGGCCGCCTCGACACCGAGCTCGTGCCCGAGCTGCACCAGGGGGAGTTCACGGTCGAGCTCGGCCTGCCCATCGGGACGCCGCTGCGCGAGACGGACGCGGACGTCGAGCCCCTCGAGCGCGCGCTGTCCGAGCGCGTGCCCAAGCTCCGCTCGCTGACCGCGACGATCGGCAGCGAGCGCGACGCGACCGATTCCGACGAGCGGGGCGAGCACACGGCGCGACTGCGGGTCGACCTCGACACCGGCACGCCCCCGACGATGCTCGAGGCGATCGTGCAGGGCGGCGCCACGGCCCAGGCCGAGCAGGTCGAGGCGGCGGCGCGCGACGCCGTGCGCGAGGTGCTGGACGGCGTGCCCGACGTGCGGGTGAACATCACCCGGCCGGCGCTGTTCTCGTTCAAGGCCCCCGTCGAGGTCGAGGTCCGTGGCCTCGATCTCGACGACCTGCGCCGCGCGACCGAGGCGGTCGCGGCCCGCCTGGCGACGATGGACGGCCTGCGGGACGTCGAGTCGTCGATCTACCCGGGCAGCCCCGAGGTCCACATCGTCTACGACCGCGACAAGCTCACCCGCGCGGGGCTCGACATCCGCACCGTGGCCGAGCTGGTCCGCGACAAGGTGCAGGGCAGCGAGTCGACGTCGCTGCGCCGCAGCGATCGCAAGGTGCCGATCCGGGTGCGCCTGTCCGGCATCCGCGAGGCCTCGGTCGACGAGCTGCGCGACCTGGTCGTCAACCCCGGCGGCGCGCACCCGATCCCGCTGTCGGCGGTGGCGCAGATCGACGTCGGCCGCGGCCCCAACGAGATCCGCCGCGTCGGCCAGCAGCGCGTCGGCCTCGTCACGGCGAACGTCGAGGGCGCGGGCCTCGGGGCGATCAGCGATCGCATCGCCGCGGCGCTGGCGGAGCTGCCGCTGCCCGCGGGCGTCGACACGGCGATCACCGGCCAGAGCCAGGAGTGGGAGACCTCCGCCGGCTCGCTGTGGCTGGCGCTCGGCCTGTCGATCTTCCTGGTCTACGTGATCATGGCGGCGCAGTTCGAGAGCCTGATCTACCCCTTCATCATCCTCTTCACGATCCCCCTGGCGTTGGTCGGGGTCATCGGCGCGCTGCTCGTCCTCGACCTGCCCCTGTCCATCGTCGTGTTCCTGGGCGCGATCCTCCTGGCCGGGATCGTGGTGAACAACGCGATCGTGCTCGTCGACTACGTCGGGCAGCTCAAGGAGCGCGGCCACGGCACCGAGGAGGCGCTCGAGATCGCCGGCGCCGTGCGCCTGCGACCGATCCTGATGACGACCCTCACCACCGTGCTCGGGCTCATCCCCATGGCGCTG
>LNFB01000054.1 GCA_001464385.1 Deltaproteobacteria bacterium Ga0077550
ACCACCGCGAACTCCACGTCCGAGGCGCCGCCGAGGGATGCCCCGCCCGCGTGCGGCGACGCCGACGATCGCTTCGTCGACGCGGCCGCGCTGCCGGCCGACGCGTCGGTGCTCGCCGTGCTCGACGGTGACGCGGCGGTCCTCGACGCCGCGCTCGCGCAGCTCGAGCAGCACGTGCGCGGCCCCTCGACAGGCCTGTCGGTGCCGACCGCGTTCGCGCTCGGCCAATGGCGCTGGGAGGTGCCGCTGGTGCGCCGCAGCCTCGCGTCACTCGGCGTCGCGACGGGGGGCCTCGCGGCGGTGCAGGTCGCCCGCGTCGGCGCCGGCGTGGGCGCGCGGGTCTGGGCAGCACCGTTGACGTGCCCGGTCGAGCACCTCGTCGCCGCGCTCGACGACTTCGAGATCCAAGACACCGGCGGCGTCGTGATCGCGACGCCGCGCGACCGCACGCGCTTCGCCTACGACGTCGTGGTGCGACCCGACGTGGTGGTGCTCTGCCCCGAGGGCGCCGCGCGCCGCGTGCTCGCGGCCTGGGATCGGCCGGTCGCGCCGACCGCCGGCACGACGCTGCGCCAGCACGTCTTCGACCTCGCGCCCGCGGCCGTGCGCATCGCCGTCCGCGAGACCGGACTGCTCGGCCTCGACGCGGGCGCCAGCGACACCGCGACGCACCTCGTCCGCATCGATGCCGACGGCCTCGATGCTACCCTCGCGCCATGAGCGAAGACCCCCGCCTCGAGCTCGTCGCCCTGTTCGCCCCGGTGCTCGCGTCGATCGTCGAGGGCGTCGGCCGCACGCCGATCACCTCGCCCGCCGCCGCCGAAGGCCTCGCCGCGACGCTCGACGGGCGCTGGCCCCTGTCGTCGCCCACGATCGCCGCGCTGCAGGAGGCGCTGCGCCGCGGGGTCGAGGCCGGGTGGCTGTGCGATCGCGGGGAGCCCCACGCCCGCTTCTCGCGGATCGCCAAGCCCTCGCCGGCGACCCTCGACTGCTCGATCGACCTCGTGAGCCTCGCAGCCGCGGCCACCGAGCACGGCCACCCCCGCGGAGAGATCACGCTGGCCATGCCGGCGGGCGCGGCCGATGCGGACGCGCGCTTCGACGGCCACCCGCCGGGTTGGGTGGTCATGCCGGAGGGATCGCGCCACGTGCCGACAGTGACCGGGGGGCGCATGCTGCTGCTGTACGCGCTGCCGGGCGGCGCGATCGCCTGGGGCTAGCGGCCTGTGGCGAAGGGGCGCCGGCCAGCGCGTTCGGCCCTCGGCGCAGTGCAAACCGCATCCGTGCATCGGGCGGGGGGAACTCCGCGGCGCCTGCCGCCGTGCCACTCGCCGCCATGAACCGCAGCAGCGCGCCGACGACGGGGATCCGTGTCTGCGCTCCCACGCGAAAAACCCGCGGACGCGCCCGCCCGCGTGCCCGCCGAAGTGTGATACCTTCCGGCCGATTCCAAGGAGCAGCGATCCCGTGAACTTCGTGCGCACCGTAACCGCTTCGACCCTCGTGCTCGCGCTGTCCCTCGGCATGGGCGGCTGCAACAAGACCAAGCCGGAAGGCACCACCCCGCCCACCACCGGTGGTGACACCGCGGCGACCGGCGGCAGCGATGCCGGCTCCGGCGGCGACACGGGGGCCACGGGCGGCGACACCGGCGGCGGCGACACCGACGGCGGCGACAAGCCGGCCCCGGTCAAGAACTGCGAGGCCAAGGTCGCCGACGCCCCGACGGCGCTGTTCGGCGAGCAGGTCCTCATCCGCCCGCCGATCAACGTCGAGCTCAACGAAGAGAACCCCACCATGGCGGTGGGCGTGGTCTCCGGCGGGTTCGTGTCGGCCTGCGAGGCCACCGTCGATCGCATGACGCTGCTGGTCTTCGAGAACGACAAGAAGAAGAGCGCCAAGGTGTTCGGCGAGGAGTTCATCGCCGACTACCTCACCAAGGGCGGCTACACCGGCGGGACCAAGGGCACGCCGATCGTCGAGACGAACGACGAGTTCGACATCTCCGTCGAGTACCCGGCCGCGGGCGGCCAGCCCGCGAGCGTGCTGTACATCGCGGTGCGTCGTCGCCACGCCAACTTCTTCACGCTCGTGTACCAGACCCGCCCCGGTGAGTTCGCGGCGCTGAAGCCCACGTTCACCGCGTCGGCGAAGTCGCTGCTGGTGAAGAAGCCGTCGTAGTCGCGCGCCGCTCGGGCGGCCCGACGCACGCAGGTCCGCCTGCGCGAACGCCCCCACTCCACCGCGAGCGGGGGCGTTCTCGCGTGGTTCGCCGGTGACCACGCGACCCCGCCGCCGCACCCGAGCGTCAGGCTTGCGCCGCCTCCAGCCTTGCGTTACACCCTGCCCTGCTCGTCCGGTCGCCCTTCTTGACCCCATCGTCCAGAGGCCTAGGACGCTGGCCTTTCACGCCGGTAACATGGGTTCGAATCCCATTGGGGTCGCCTCGGCGACCGGACGAGCACTCCGCCGCACCGATCCCGCGGCCGGGCCTGTAGCTCAGCTTGGTAGAGCAGCGGACTTTTAATCCGCGGGTCGCGGGTTCGAATCCCGCCGGGCTCACTGGGATCGCGGGTGATACCATCGCGCCCCGTGCTGTTCGCCGTGTGGCTCGCCGCGTCCGCGCCCGAACCCGTCGATGGGCCGGCCGCGGCGCCGCCGAACGAGGGCGTCGCGCTGACCTGGCAGGCGCCCGAGGGCTGTCCGACCGAGCAGGAGGTGCGCGCGCGCCTCGACGCGCTGCTCGGCGATCGCGAGGCCGGGGCCCCGTTCGTGCGGCTCGAGGCCACGGTGTCGCGCAAGGACGGGACGTTCGCGCTGCAGATGCGGACCGAGACCGCGAGCGGCCTCAGCACCCACGCCCTCAGCTCCCCGGACTGTCGGGCGCTGGCCGACGGCGCGGCGCTGGTCGCCGCCGTCGCGGCCGATCCACTCGCGGTCGATCGCTCGCTCGACGCCTCGGAGACCGAGGAACCCGAGCTGCCCCCCGACGAGGTCACCGTCACCCGCACGCCGCCCGACGACGACGACGACGCCCTGCCGCGCGGGCGCCTGCGGCTCGCTCGCTTCGCGCTGCGGGCCGACGGCCTGCTCGAGCACGGCATGCTGCCCAAGCTCGGGCTCGGTCCGGTGATCACCGCGGGCCTCATCGGGCCGCAGTGGCGCGTCGAGCTCGGCGCGATCGTGCTGGTGCCGCGACCGGTGTTCATCGACGACACCAACACGGCGGGCGCGGCGATCGGCGCGTGGTCGCTGCGCGCCCGCGGTTGCGGGGTGCCGGTGGTCCGCATCGTCGAGTTCCCACTGTGCGCCGGCTTCGAGGGCGGGCAGATGACCGCGCGGCCGCTCGGCAACGTCACGGACAACCGCGACGATCGCCGCGGCTTCGGCCTGTTCTCGTTCGGCGGCGGGTTCGGCGTCTCGCCGCGACCGTTCATCGCCCTGCTCGCCGGGGTCGACGGCATCGTCGCGCTGTCGCGGCCACGCTTCGATGTCGCCGGCATGCTCCTGCACCAGCCGGGACGCATCGGCGTCCGCGCCACCGTGGGCCTCGAGCTGCGGGTGCCCTGAAAGCTGTGGTAAGACCGATCGAGATGTCCGCCTTGCGCAGCGACGACGACGGGGCCCTGCTCCGGGTGCTGTTCGGTGTCGTCGCCGCCGACGAGCTCGACGCCGACGACGACGCCGACGAGGGGCTCGCCTCGGTGCGCACCGCCTACGCCGACCTCACGGGCCGCGCGCTGACGGACGCCGACGTCGAGGCCGGACGCGCCGCGGCGCGCAGCGAGGGCACCTGGCTCGACGCCGCCCAGGCCCTCGCCCGCGAGCTCGACGACGACGGGAAGCAGCGCCTGTTCGCAGCTGCGTTCACGGTCGCGCTGGCCGACGGCTTCGTGCTCGACGAAGAGGACCGCGTGCTGTCCACGCTCGCCGCCGCGCTGGGCATGAACGAGCACGAGTACCGCCTCAGCGTCGACAAGCTCCTGGCCGCAGCGCACTGACGCGAACGACCTGCGGCGCGGCTGGCAACGCGTGGCCCTATTAATGGTCGACATACCTAATTTTAGGGTTGCACGACCCTTATTGTGATCCACGCTGGAGATCATGAAGCTCCACCTCGTGGTCATCGATCCCCAGAACGACTTCTGCACGCCCGGGGGCGCGCTGTTCGTCCCCGGCGCCGACGCAGACATCACCCGGTTGGCCGCCCTGGTCGATCGCCTTCGCGGCCGCATCGCCGACATCCACGTCACGCTCGACTCGCACCGCAAGGTCGACATCAGCCATCCGATGTGGTGGCGCGACGCGAACGGCCGCGAGCCGGCGCCGTTCACCCAGATCCGCGCCGCCGACGTCGTCGCCGGCCGGTGGACCACGGCCCGCGGCGATCTGCGGCCGCGGTCGCTGGCGTACCTGCAGGCGCTCGAGGCCACCGGCCGCTACCCCCACACGATCTGGCCCTACCACTGCCTCATCGGCGACGCGGGCCACAACGTCGCGGCGCCGCTCGCCGTCGCGCTGCACGAGTGGGAGCAGCGCTTCGCGACCGTGGACTTCATCACCAAGGGCAGCAACCCGTTCACCGAGCACTTCTCGGCGGTGCAGGCCGAGGTCCCCGACCCCGACGATCCCGGCACGCAGATCAACACCGAGTTCATCGACACCCTCGAGGACGCCGATGTGATCCTGCTCGCCGGCGAGGCGCTGTCGCACTGCCTCGCCAACACGGTGCGCGACATCGCCGATCGCTTCGGCCCTGCGGGCCTCGGCAAGCTGCACCTGCTCACCGACGCCAGCCACAACGTGCCCGGCTTCGAGGCCCAGGGCGACGCGTTCGTCCGCGAGATGACCGCCCGCGGCATGCACATGACCACCACCACGGCGTTCGCCGCCTGACCCGAGGACCGCATGACCACCACCGCCAAGCCCCTGTTCGAGCAGCGCCGGATCGCCGGCACCCCCTACGGCTTCTCCGCGACGCGCATCCGCGATCTCGGCGCCGCCGAGTACACCCTGGTCGCGATCGCGGCCGACAAGAGCGGCAGCGTCTCGCCGCACGCCGCCGAGATCGAGCGGACCATCGGGCAGATCGTCGCGTCGGCGCAGCTCAGCCCGCGCGCCGACAACCTCGTGCTCCCGGTATGTGTCTTCGACGACACGCTCACCGAGATCCACGGCTTCGCGCCGCTGGCCGCGTGCAGTGCCCGCGACTACCGCGGCACGATCGCCAACGGCGGGACGACGGCGCTCTACGACGCGGCCCACAACGCGATCGCGGCGGTGTCGGGCTACGCCGACGAGCTCGTGGCGCACGACTTCGCCGTCAACGCGATCGTGTTCGTGGTGACCGATGGCCTCGACAACGCGTCGAAGACCTCGCGCGACAGCATCGGAGCGGCGCTGGCCGCCGCGCGCAGCCGGGGTCGGCTCGAGTCGCTGACGGCGATCCTCGTCGGGGTCGGCGTCGACGATGCCAGCACGGGCGCGGCCCTGGCCGCCCTGCAGCGCGACGCCGGCTTCGCGCAGTACGTCGAGCTCGCGCGGGCCGACGCCGCCACGCTCGCCAAGCTCGCGGCGTTCGTGTCGCGCAGCATCGCGGTGCAGTCGCGGGCGCTGGGCACCGGCGCCGCCGGGCACACGGTGGGGTTCTGATGCTCGCCGACGCCCACTTCGAGCGCGGCCGCGGCCACGCCGTGTGTCAGGACTACGCCCTCTGGGGAACGGGCGCGCGCGGGGCCTGGGCGGTGGTGTGCGACGGCTGCTCGTCGTCGCCCGAGACCGACGTCGGCGCGCGCCTGCTCGCCCACGCCGCCGCGGCCGCGCTGCAGCGGGGACGGCTCCCGGGGTCGATCTCGATCGTGCGCGAGGCCGCCGCGGTCGCCGAGCGCCTCGGCCTGTCGGCGTTCTGCCTCGACGCGACGCTGGTCGCCGCGGCGGTCCACGGCGACGCCGTCGTCGGACTCATCCGCGGTGACGGCGTCGTCGCCGGTCGACGGCGCAGCGACGGCGCGATCGAGCTGACGATGCGTCGCTGTCTCGACGAGACGCCCGACTACCCGAGCGTCGTGCTCGACCCGGAGCGACGCGCAGCGTGGCGGGACCGCCCGGGGCCGCGGGCGTGGACCGAGCGGTGGAGCTCGTCCGGCGACGGCGCGGCGCCCTCGCGCGGCCCGACGATCCCCGAGCGCGGGCACGCGTGGGTCGGTCACTTCCCGAGGGACCGCTACGATCGCGTGCTCGTGGCCAGTGACGGGCTCGCGAGCCTGCGCGATCGCGAGGGCGCGCCCGTGGATCCGGTGTGGGTCGCCGCTCGCTTGCTCGACGCACCGTCGACGACGGGCTGCTTCGTGCGCCGCCGACTCTCGCGGCTCGGCCAGGCCGAGGGCCCGTTCGGCGACGCACGCCCCGACGACGACCTCGCCGTGGCGGTGCTCGCCTGGGAGGACGCGTGATGCGGGTCTGGGTCGACGACGAGGGCTGGGTGGACCTCGAGGAGACGGCGCTGCTGGCCGAGGGCGGCCAGGGCCGCGTGTACGCCCACGGCCCGCGCGCGTACAAGATCGCGTTCGATCCGGCGGCGGCGCTCGATCCGGCCAAGCTCGCGCTGCTCGCCACCATCACCGCCGAAGCCGTCATCCGGCCGCAGGCATCGATCCGCAGCGCGCCGGGGGCGGCGCCCATCGGGCACGCGATGGCTCGGGTCGAGCGCGTGGTGCCGTGGATGCAGCTCGTGCCGCGCGCCGCGAGACAACGGCTGGGGATCGACCGCGACGCAGCGCTCGAGGTGTGCGCGCGGCTGCAGGCCCTGGTGGCGTCCGTGCACGCCCGCGGGATCGCGCTCGTCGACCTGAGCGCCGGCAATGTCCTGGTCGACGCGCGGCGACGCCTGCCGTACCTGATCGATCTCGACAGCGCGCAGGCCCCGGGCTTCCCCGCGACCGCGATCACGCCGCAGATCGCCGACCCGCTCGCGGCCGGGCGCTACGGTGCGGCCAGCGATTGGTTCGCCTTCGCGGTGCTGAGCTTCGAGCTGCTCGTCGGCGTGCACCCCTACCGCGGGACCCACCCGAGCGTGGTCGGCCTCGAGGCGCGGATGGCCGCGGGCGTCAGCGTGCTCGATCCCGCGGTGCGCGTGCCCCCGGTCGGCGAGGATCCGAAGGCGCTGCCGCCCGCGCTCCTGCGCCACTTCACCGAGACGTTCGCGCACCGGCACCGTGGGCCCGCGCCGCTCGCCGTCGCGACGCGCACGCGGACCGCCGCGCGGGCGACCCCGCGCCGTGACGCGGCCTGCATCGCGAGCTCCGACGGCGCGGCGATCCGCGGCGTGCTCCACGGCGCGCCGACGTGGTGGTGGACCGACGCCCACGTGGGGTTCGGCCACGCGGACGCCGGCGGTCGGGTGGTCGGCCCGACGCCGAGCGACGCCGTCGGGCTCGTGCGCGTCCCCGGATCCCCGGACGTGGCGATGCTCTGCCACGGCGACGACGGGGCGCTGCGCCTGCACGATCCCGCCACCGGCCGCGCCGTCGACCTGCGGGCGAAGGTCTCGGCGATCCGCGTCGACGGCGGGGCGATCGCGGTGCGCCAGGGCGATCGCGTCGGGGTGCTCGAGCTGCGCGCCCCGGCCGGCACGCCCTGGGCCAGCGTGCGCCCCCTCGGCCGCAGCCCCGCCGCCGGCTCGACGCTGTGGTCGGGCTGCGCGACCAGCCGACGCCTCGGCTGCCTGCGCCTGCAGACCATCGACGTCGGCGGGTACGGCCTCGCGGGCGTGCGGCTGGTCGATGCGGCCGCCGCCCAGGGCGTCGTGGTGCTGCTGGTCGCCGACGGCCACCGCTTCGATCGCTGGGTCGTGGGCGTCCGCGCGGACCGCCCGATCCAGTGGGTCGAGCGCGATGTCGACCCGGTGGGCTGCGCCGTGGTGCGCGGCCACGACGGCGCGACATGGGTGCGGTTGGCCGCAGGCCTCGTCCGCATCGGGGACACCGGGCTCGTCTCGGCGTGCGTCGACGTGGGCCAGGACCGTGTCCTGGCCGCACCCGATGCGGTCCTGCGCCTCGCGCATGCCGAGGTCTGGGCGGT
>LNFB01000055.1 GCA_001464385.1 Deltaproteobacteria bacterium Ga0077550
CCGCGAGCGCGTCGGTCGACATCTCGACGTCGATGTTGAGAACGCCACGGGCGCCGCGACGCAGCAGCGCGCCGCCGATCGGGTGGTCGCGCTGGTCGCGGAGGAACACCCGCGTGTAGGTCGGCCAGGCCTCGTCGCGCGCCGGGGCCGGCGGAGGCAGGTGGGCGAACTCGGCGACGAACGCCGCCCAGTCGGCCCAGTCGTGGATCTCGATCGGCAGCATCGCGAACACGACCCGGTGATCCTCGGCGTTGGGCAGGCGCTTGCCGAGGTGCTCGATCGCCATCACGATCCGCTCGCGCGGCGACATCACGGCCTCGGTGAGCGCCACCGGGAACGGCTCGAGCGCGGGCTCGCCCCGCGCCACACACTCGTCGCTGGCGACCGCGTAGAGCTGCACGCACCGCCCCGCGACGGTGCGCGCGTAGGTGTCGGCGTCGAGGTACGCGTCGGCGAACATCGCGTACAGCGAGGCCTCGTCGCTGCCCTCGACCTGCTCGAGGATCTTGAGCACGTACGGGATGTCGCCATCGACACCGCTGACCAGCAGGACGTGGTCGTCCGGCTGCCAGATGAACTCCTCGGTGTGGGCACGGAACTCGGCGAGTCGACGCATGGCTGCACCGTCCGCGCTAGTTGAGCTTGATAATGCCGCCGGTGATGTTCACCGCGCCGGAGCCCGCGATGTTGGCCTGCGGGCCCGAGACGTCGACCGCGCCCGAGGCGGTCTTCACCGTGCTGCCGCCGGCCGTGAGCGTCGCGGTGCCGCCCGCCGACACCGTCGACGCGGTGGTCGCGTCGACCGTCGCGTTGGCCCCGGACATCTTGGCGTCCGCGTTGAGCTTGACCTCGCCGCCGGCCTTGGCCTTCATCAGGGCCTCGCCGTTGAGCAGCACCTGCGCACCCGCCCCCGACAGCTGCGCGTTGGCGGTCAGCAGCAGATCGCCGCCGGTGTTGGCCTGCATGTGCGCGTCGGCGGTGAGCACCACCTGCGAGTTCTCCTTCGAGGCCATCAGCGCCGACGCCGGCGCCAGGACCACGCGGGCGCCGTCCTTGGCCTGCATCGTGATCTTGTCGGGCTCGATCTTGAGGAACGTGCTGCCGACGGTGAGCAGGATGAAGTCGGGCGCCTGGACCGAGATCGACTGCGAGGCGTCGAGCTTGTACTTGCCGGTGATGTCGAGCTGCCCGCCGGTGACCGTCTGCCCATCGCCGGTGCCCGAGCCGGTGATCGTGATCTTCTGCGAGCCGGTGATCGTGATCGTCTCGCTGCCGCTGACCGAGTGGGTGCGATCGCCCGTGACCGACAGCGACTGATCACCGCCGACGCTCGTCGAATCGTTGGCCCCGACCGACCGCGACTGGTTGTTGAGGACCGTCTTGTTGAAGTCCTTCTGGGCGTGGACGATGATCTGCTCCTGGCCCGCGGCGTCCTCGAACGTCAGCTCGTTGTAGCCGTCGCCGCCCACGCTGGACGAGGTCTTGATCGTGCTCTTGGTCTTCTCGTCCGGCAGGGCGAACGGCGGCATGTTGTCGGAGTTGTAGACCGAGCCGGTGACCACCGGGTTGTCGGGGTTGCCGTCGACGAACTGCACGACGACCTCCATCCCGACGCGGGGGATGAACATCGTGCCCCAGCGCGGGCCGGCCCAGGGCTGGATCACGCGGATCCACGCCGACGCGCTGGTGTCCGCCGGCGCGAGCCTGTCGTGGTGGAACAGGACCTTGATGCGGCCGTACGAGTCGGTGTGGATCTCGTCGTCGCTGCCGGCCTCGCCGACGACGCGGCCGAGCTGCGGGCCGTAGACCTTGGCCCGGCGGTGCCGCTGCGGCGGCCGGAACTCGTGGGCGATCGGGATCGCGGTGAACTCGTTGGCGTACGTCGCCGTCGCGCCCGCATCCGAGGTGTTGGCCTCGCCGCTGTGTTGCACGCGCACGAGCAGCAGCTGCGCGCCCTCGAGATCGGCGCGGTGGTGGCTCGCCAGCGTGAAGCGCGTCCCGGCGCGGAAGCCGGTGACGTTGCCGGTGCCGTGGGCGACCTTGCTCTGCGCGCGGTGCTCCTCGAGCACCTGCACCACCATGGCGCCGCGCTGATCGAGCGCGGTGCCGTCGAACGACGTCGCCGCGGGATCGTCGACGGGGTCGTCGGTGATCTGGCGCCGCAGATCGTGGAGGTACAGCTCCTGGTCGTGGTGGTTGTGGGTCTCCTGGACCGACGCATCGCCCTCCTCGAAGCCGTTGGCGGCCTTGAAGTTGTACGCGCGCCCGCTGACCTTGTTGAGCTGCCGACGCGCGCGCCACAGGGCGCCGCGGACCGACTCGCGGTCGGCCTCCTCGGGGCTGCTCTCGATGATCGGCACCTCGGTGTACCCGGCGAGCTCGACCTCGGGGTAGTCGTTGTTGTTGTCGACGAGCACGAGCCGCTCGCGCCGCCCGTCCTCGTCGGCGAGGAAGTGGAACGCGATGCCCTCCTCCTCCATCAGCCGACAGCAGAACGCGAACGTCGACTCGCGGAACTGCGTGCAGTAGTCGCGCTTCAGGTACGTGCGCTTGATGTACGTCTCGGCGTCGAGCTCGCGGCCGTAGGGCTCGAGCGCGGCCTGCAGCACCTCGCTGAGGATCTCGATGACGGTCTGGCCCTGGAAGATGCGGGTGTCGATCTGATCGGCGAGCAGCCCGAACGCCGGGATCACCCGGATCGCCGCGTGCAGGCGGCCCTGCTCGGGGCCGACGTCGTCGATCTCGTCGACGATGCCGTAGAAGGAGTGCAGCAGATCGCCGCGCTCGACGAGCAGCTCGCACGGCGCCCCGAGCATCTCGTCGATGGGCGCTGCGGTGTCGTGGCACACCAGCTCGAGGTGGATCTCGTAGATGCGCGACAGCTCGGAGGTGATCGTGAAGCGGCGGACGTGCCACGCGATGTCCGGGCCCTGCGTCAGCGCGAACTCGAAGTGGACGTCCTCGAGGTGGCGCCCCGCGCCGACCATCGCGTCGCGGACGGCCTCGGTCGCGCGCGCGAGCAGGCCCTGGGGACCCGCGCCCGCCGGACTCGACGCAGGGGCCCGTTGGGCGAGGCCGGCGACGGTCTGCGCGGCGCCGGCGACCTGGGCCGTGGTCGATCCGACCTGCGCGATCGTCTGGGCGGCGGGCGAGTTGCCGGCGACGCCCGCGACAGCGCCGGCCATGCCCGCGGCGCCGCCGACCGCACCGATCGCGCTCGCCGGATCGCCGGACTGGGCGGCCTGCGCCATCGACTGCCCCGCGCCCGCGGTCGCCGTCACGGCGCGCACGGTGGCGGCCGCGTCCGCTGGCGCCGCGGCCTCGGCCACGCCCGCAGCGCTGCTCGCCGCGTTGCCCGCGACCGCATCGGCCGGGGCTCCGCTGGCGGCGTCGCGCGCCGCGGACTCGGCCGCGCCGCGCCCGGCCTCCGCGACCTTGCCGGCGTTCGGGGACCCAGGCTTGTCGTTGTCGGCCATCGCCGCGCGATACTACGTGGGAGCCTGCGGGCTGTACACGTGGAGCGCGGCCGCGACAGGGTCAAAACCCCGCGAAGTGACCAGGACGACACGATCGTCCGCGCACCGCCCGCCCTCGCTGGGGCCGCGTCGACCGATCGGCCTGGGGTACCGTGTGCCCGTGGGCGAGGACGACGATCTCGGGCTGCTCGACCGCTGGCGCGCCGGTGAGGTGGCCGCGGGCAAGCAGCTCTTCGAGCGCTACTTCGATCGGCTGTTCCGCTTCTTCTGCAACAAGGTCGGCCCCGACGTGGACGACCTCGTGCAAGAGACCCTGCTCGAGTGCGTGCGCAGCCGCGACAACTTCCGCGCCGACAGCAGCTTCCGCACCTTCCTCTTCGCGATCGCCCGGCACCGACTGCTGAAGCACCGCGAACGATTCGCCCGCGCCGGCAGCCCCGACGAGCTCGAGGAGCAGCGGCTCGCGGCCCTCGACGCCGGGCCCGCGACGCTGCTGTGCGAGCACGCCGAGCAGCGCGCCCTGCTGCGGGCGCTGCGACGCATCCCCCTCGAGCTCCAGGTGCTGCTCGAGCTGTACTACTGGGAAGATCTGACGTCGGCCGAGCTGGCGGTGATCCTCGAGATCCCCCACGGCACCGTGCGCAGTCGCCTGCGTCGGGGCAAGCAGGAGGTCCGCGAGGTGCTCGCGACGCTGCGGGACTCGGGCGAGCTGCTGCAGACGACGGACGACGACTTCGATCGGTGGCTGCGATCGATGCGGGCCCGCGCGCCGCGGGCATGACGACGGCAGGCGCCGAGACTCAGTCGAACTGCTCGGCGTCGTCGGGCAACGTCACCCACGCGTGCTTGCGCTCGCCGTACACCGACACGCTCGGCGCCACGAACGACGGATCCGCGAGGGCCCCGACCGCGATCGCGACGACGTCGGGCTGACGGTCCATCGTCCAGTACACCGTCGCGCCGCACACCGGGCAGAAGTGGAACGTCGCCACGCCGCCCTCGTCGCCGACACGCTCCCAGCGCCTCGACTCGCCCTCGATGCGCACTCGCTCACGCGGCCACCGGGCCTGCACGGCGAAGACGCTGCCGGTGCGGCGCTGACACGCGAGGCAGTGGCACACCGAGACGCGGACGGGGTCGCCCGCACAGGTCGCGACGAGGCGACCGCAGCTGCACGTCGCGCGGTGCTCGGCGGCCATCGTCAGAACCGCGTGCGCAGCAGCAGGCCCGCGAACCCCGGCCCGATCATCGGCACCGCCGCGCGGCGCGAGGCCTTCTTCGACTTCACCGCACCGGCCGCGATCATGCCGATGCCCGCGAGCGCCAGCGCACCGCCCGACACGGCGCATGCGATCGTGATGATGTCGCCGCGGCGGCCGCGGTCGAGCTGATCCTGGCGCGCGTCCTCGTCGGCGAGCTCGTCGAGCTTCGGGATCTCGTCCTCGGCGCCCTTGGTCATCAAGACCCCCGCGGTCACACCACCGGCGACCAGGCCGATGCCGGCGACCAGCGCGACCGAACCGCCGATGGTGAGGCCGCGACCGGCGCGGCTGCGCGTCGTCGACCCGGTGTCCGTCGGCGTGGTCGTGGTCCGTCGATCGCGGGCGGCCGCCGACTGTCGCTCGGCGTCGTCGATGCGGGCCCCGAGCTCGTCGATGCGCGCGCGGGCGCGCGACAGCTCGTCGGCGTCGTTGCCCCCGGCTGCGACGTACTCCTCGACGTAGCGCTCGAGCAGGCCGCGGGCCTTCTTCAGCCGCGCGACGTCCTTGTCCTGGGCGTAGGCCTTCTCCTGGGCGCTCGCGATGTTGTAGACGATGGCGTTGCGCGCCGCGGCGACGCTGGATTCCTGCTCGGCGGTCTGCGGCCGCGCCTCGCGGAGGCGACCGAGCGCCTCCTTCCACTTCTCGATCGCGAGGTCGTAGTCGAAGGTCTCGTAGTCGGTGAGGCCGTCGGCGTACAACGCTTGGGCCTCGGCGAGCGCGGGGTCGGAGGCCGGATCGGCGCCAGGGTCCGCGGCCGCCGACGCCGGGGCCTCGGCCCACGCGACGCTCGACGTCGACACCGCGACGACGCACGCAAGCGCGGCGATGCGGATCGAGACGCTCACCCGGCCACCGCCGTCCCGAGGTGCAACAGGTACGGACCCTTGTCCGGATCGTCGTAGGCGATGAGCAGGTCCGACGGCATCCAGTAATCATACACCGCGATCGCGGTCGCATGCTCGACCGGGAGCACCGCGAGCAACGCGAGACTTCCGTCGGCGCTGGAGCCGTAGATGCGGAGGAACCGGACGCCCCCCTCGTCGACCAGCACGGCCAGATCCTCGCCGTCCGCGCCGTCGAACTCGCCGACGACGAAGTCGGCGATGACCTCGACCTGATCGACCGGATAGACCACCGGCACATCGTTGTCGTCGAAGAGGATCCGCGAGATGGCCCCGCCGCCGGCGACGACGAACTCGACGTAGCTCGATCCGCGCAACACGGCACCGTACTCGGCCGGGAGCTCGACCAGCGGGCCCAGTGCGGCGAGGTCTGTGGCGGAGGGCGCGTACACGTCGAGCTGCCCGCCCGCCGCCGCCATCAGGGCGGTCTGCTCGGACAACGGCACGCCGTCGACGTCGAGCACGGCGCCCGACGCCTCCAGCAGCGGCTGTCCGTCCAGGAGCGCGGAGGCCGTCGCGAGCCGCAGCCCCCCGCCCGCCGCGAACGCGAGCGCCGAGGCGACCGTCCCGGTGTCCGGGTCGTAGATCATCGGGCCGATCAACGGCGCGGAGGCCCCACCTTCGATCGGCTGCTCCCCGAACGCGAGGCCGTCGGTCACCGGCGAGAAGGCCGAGACGCCGCCGTCGTGGGTGACGGCGATGACGGCCTCGTCGAAGCCCGAGCCGAGGGACATCGTGCCCACCGCGAGGCCGTTGGGGTTGCCCGCGGCGAAGTAGCTCGGCGCCATCACCGGCGCGAACACGCCACCGAGATCGCCGGGGTGCTCCCACACCGCCCCGTCGGAGGTGACCGCGACGAGGACCTCGGGCGCGTCGGGGTCGATGCGACCGGTGGCCATCTCGGTGACGGTGCCGCCGAAGACCAGGATGTCCTGGACCACGGCATAGCAGTACGGCCCGATCGGCACGGCCTCCTCGCATGGGTCCTCGCCGCCGGTGTCGACCGGCGTCGTCGGATCCGTCGGCAGCGTGGGATCGACCGTCGGATCCTCGGCGCTGCTCGCATCGGTGCCGCTGTCGCCCGGTGCGCCGGTGGTTCCGCCCGAGGTGCCGTCGTCGCCGGGCGGCGGGGCCACGGCCCGTCGCGCGACCCGGATCGTCCCGTCGTCCTGCGACGCGACGACGATCTCGGTGATGCCGTCGAGATCGAGATCGGCGAGCACGACCGCGGAGGCATCGTCGATCCCCAGGCTGCCGCCGTAGATCGGCCGGCCCTCGCCGTCGTTGTCGAACAGGAACACGTCGCGACGACCGCCCGGGGCCTGGCCCGAGACCAGGAACTCCGGCTCGGGATCGTCGTCGAGATCGATCGCCGCGAGCGTCGACGGCCCCCAGCCGAGGTCGTAGACCTGCACCGGCGAGCGCGGGTCGGCGAAGCTCGGGTCGCGTCCGGTGGTGAGCCACAGCGTGCCATCGGACCCCGCCGTGAGGACGTCGCCGAAGGCGTCGCCGTCGAGATCCGCGAGCGCGAAGCGGCTGGGGCTCGGGCCGACGCCGATGGTCGTCGTCGCCGCGAAGGCGCCGGTGGCCGTGCGCGAGTGACCGACCACCGCGTCACCGCTGCCCGACGCGACGTACACCCGACTCGCGTCGACGCCGAGCGTGCGGAGGTCGGTGGCGGCCTGCAGCGCCGTGTGGACGGGATCGCCGAACATGGAGGGCTCCCGCTGCGGCACCACGTCGAACCCATCGTCGACGAGCACCGCGACGTCGGCGAGGCCGCTGGCGTCGTCGACGAACTGCCCGATCTGCGGGCGCGCGGCGCCGGCGAGGCCGTCGGCGAGAACCAGCGCGTCCGCGAAGCCACCGGAACCGCCGTCGCCGGGGACGATCGGCACCAACGCCACCGCGCCCTCGGTGGTGGCCACGACGTCGCTCCACCCCGCGCCGTCGACCGGATCGCGAGCTCGCGCGCGGCGAAGCCCATGGGCGCCGAGATCGCCGCGTCGGCGAACTCGCCTTCGCCGACGTTGCGCAGCAGGGCCAGGGTCTGCGCGGCGCCGTTGCCCACGACGATGTCGGGCAACGGACCGGGATCGATGGTGCCGACGGCGAGGGCGTCGATGCCCGGGGTCACCGTGAACTCGCGCGCGTCGACGGTGAAGCAGTACTCGCCGACGCCCGCGCCGGCCTCGCAGCGCGTCGGACCACCGCACACGCCGTAGCTGCACAGACCGCGGGTGGCCGCGGCGGGGGCGAAGCACGCGCCGGTCGAGACCCCGATCGCCAGCGCGACCACGCATGCACGCCCCTGGCTCCGGCTGCGGATCATCGTCGAAGGGGATTGTCGCAAGACTCCTGAGGATGACGAAGTTCTCGGCGCATGGTTGCGCGCACAGTCGCGCACACGGGCAGGCCGCTCGTCTACGAAACTCTTCGTTGACATCTACGACGAGCTTCGTAATATTCGGGGCACCATGTCCGACGCGACGCCGCGACCCACCCCGGCCGAGACCGAGATCCTCGGGGTCCTGTGGGATCGCGGGCCATCCACGGTCCGCGCGGTGCTCGAGGCCCTCGGCCCCG